>NZ_LAVA02000015.1 GCF_000974985.2 Streptomyces mangrovisoli
GCCCCCCCCTCCGCCCAGCGCGGCCCCGGCCTGCCCCTCCGCTCAGCGCGCGGCCTGGAAGGCCCGGCCCGCGGCCGTGGTCGTCGTACCGTCCGTGAAGAGCCCGCTGCTCGGCTTCGACGGGTCCGCCCCCAGCCCGAACCACGCATAACGCTGGACGTACGGCAGCGCGTCGAGCGCCTTGGTGGAGGCGGTGACGAAGTCCGCCTGCTCCTGCGCGGTCGGGAAGCGCGTCCCCTGCGAGAAGTCGATCAGCGCGAACTCGGTGAGCCAGATCGGCTTGTGGTACCGCTGGTACACCGCGGACAGATACGACGTCAGCTGCTGCACGGCCTGCGGGGTGCGGAAGTCGCCGCCGTACCAGTGCAGCGTGATGAAGTCGACCCGGTACCCCTTCGCCTCGGCCCCGGACATGAACCGGTCCAGCCAGCCGCCGGCCGTGTCCCCGCCGTACGCCACCGCCGGACTGCCCAGCACCTTGCCCGCGGCCATCAACTTCGGCCACAGGGACAGTGCCTGATCCACCGTCATGTTCGACTGCTGCGCCATGTCGGGCTCGTTGAAGCCGAGCAGGTACGGCCCCTGTGCGCGCGCCTGCGCCAGCGACGCGTCCGTCACGGACGAGGCCCCCCAGATCATCGGCACGAAGGAGGCCGACCCCGGGGTCGTCACGCCCTGGTGCTGGGAGTTCCAGGTGTAGTACCAACTCGCCCCGCTCGCGGCGAGCGCCTGGCTGACCCCGCCGAACGACCAGACCCCGACACCCTTCTTGGCTCCGGAGGCGACCTGCACCGGCGTCGTGACGTGCTTCGAGGCACTCGGCTTCGCCGTCCGCTTCGGTGACGCCGAAGGGGAGGTGGAGGGGGACGCGGAGGGGGACGGCGCGCGCGTCCGGCTCACCGCGGGACTCGGGCCGGCGGGCCCGGCGGCCGCGCGCGTCGCCGGGGCCGCCCCCGCGACCGGGGCGGGCGAACCCGTAGGCAGCCGCATGGCGATCAGCCCGGCCGCCGCCAGAACGGCGACCGCCGCCAGACCGCCCACGACCGCCCGCCTGCTCCCCGTCGGCCGGCCGGTACGCCCGTGCCGCCGTCGACGACCGCGGCCCGTCCGGGAAGGCCCAGGCTCCGCTCCGCCGCCCCCGGAAGCCGTCGTACCGGAACCACCGGAAGCCGTACCGGAACCCCCCGCCCCGGACCCCCCGGTGGCCAGCGCCAGCACCCGCGCCGGGTCGAGCGTGGCGGGCACGGCCACCAGCGGAAGCCCGCTCAGCAGCCGGTCCATCGGCAGCAGCCCCCGCTCCAGCCCCTCGCACACGCCGCACCCGCGTATGTGGCGGCCGAATCGCTTACGCCACAGGGGACTCGGCGTGCCGTCCCACGGCATGGCGATCTCGGCGAGCTCCGCGCAGCGCGGGTCCGCGCCGAGTCCCCGCACCACGCACCGCGAGACCTCCATCTGCTTCTTCATCCGCTGCACCCGCACCGCCGCGTGCCGGTCGGACAGCCCGAGAGCGCCGGCGAGTTCGGCGCGCTCCAACTCCCCCGTCTCCTCCAGCCACCACAGCGACAGCAGTTCCCGGTCGTCGGTGTCGAGCCAGCGCGTCGCCTCGGCCACCTCACGGCGCTGTTCGGTCAGACCCAGCCGCAGGATGGTCAGCTCGGCGAAGTCCAGGGCGGGGTCGCCGATCGCCTCCGCGCCCTCCAACAGGGCCCTGCGGTCGCGGTCCGTGACCCGTGACTCCTCCCGGTTCCGTACCTGCCGCACCGTGATCGCGACCAGCCATGACCGGAACGCCGACGGATCGCGCAGCGTCGGCAGTCCCCGCACCATGCGCAACAGCGTCTCCTGTACGACGTCGTCGACATCGGCGTGACCGTTCAGGGCCCGGCCGACGATGTTGTAGACCAGCGGCAGGCACTGGGCCACCAGGTGTTCCAGGGCAGGTCTGTCTCCCGCGCGGGCGGCCGTGACCACGCCGGGGTCCGGTCCACTCCGCTGCTTGCTGAACATATGGGTCTGTCCCTCCGCACAGGCTCGGGCTGTCGGTACGGAGACCCCCCGACCGACCCGGGAACAACAAAAAATCGGGGACTCGACGCCGAAAACCTGTTCCGCTCCGGAATTTCTGTTGTACGGCCCCCACCGCCCCGGTCACCGAGAGGCAGGCGACAGGACTGGCGCAGCCCGAGGAAGGCACAAGAATGGCACGAGGACGCAGGCGACACGACGCGAGGCCACCGAGACCCCGCTGGCGCTGTGCCGGGGCGGCCGCCTTCGCGACGGCGGCCGTCGCTCTGGCCAGCTACGGCATCTGGTCGCCGTCGTCGGGTGCGGGCGTGATCGGTGCGGGCGGCAGCCGCGCGGGCGTGGCCGTCGCGTCCGGGACGCCGTCCGGCTCGTCCCCTTCCGCGGGCGGGGACGCGTCGCCCTCGACCGGGCCCTCGGACTCGCTCTCGCCCTCCCGCTCCGCCGGCCCCAAGGCCTCGCCCGTGCGCACGTCGTCGCCACGGAACGCCGCGAAGGGCGGGCCGGAGGAGAGCCCGTCCGCCGCGGTGCCTGCGGGCAAGCGGCTGATCACCGTCGTCAACAGGACCCGGCAGACCGTCTGGGCGGTCGTCACGGACACCCCCGTCTATCCGGCGGGCCGCGCCCTCGCCCCCGGCCGGAGCATGTCCGTCACCGTGGCGAACGACTGGGGCGGCCGCGTCTGGGGCCGCACCGGATGCGCCACGACGGCCGCGGGCCACTGCGCCTCCGGTGACTGCACCAGCGTGTGCGACGGACCCAACCCACCCACCACACTGGGCGAGTTCACCTTCGACGCCTATGCCGGGATGGATTTCTACGACGTCAGTATGGTCGACGGCGCCAACCTGCCCATGTGGATCAACGTCTCCCACACCACGACCACCGACCCGGTCAGCTCCTCCGGCTGCTACCGGGGCACCTGCACCACCGCGATCGACTGCCCCGAGGCGATGCGGGCCCTCGACGGCGGCCGGGAGATCGGCTGCAAGCCGCCCTGCGCGGCCTTCGGCGGCGACACCTACTGCTGCCGCGGCGCCTGGGCCGGCCGCACCAACTGCCTGCCCGCCAAGTGGCCCGTCGACTACACCCAGGTCTTCAAGCGCGCCGCGCCCTACGCCTACTCCTACGCTTTCGACGACGCGGCCACCATGTCCTGCAAGGGCGCCTGCTACTACCGCATCACCTTCGGCACGACGAACGGCACGTAGCGCGCTCGCACTCGGTGGTGGCCGGTGACGGGGTGGCGGGACGCCGAAGACCTCGGGGGGCGTCCGCGTCCGCCGCACCCGTCCGAGGAGTGCCGGCCACCCTGACCGGCATGGTGCCCGCCCGTATACCCGCCGCCCGAACTATGGTGCCCCACCACATGTGCCCCTGATCTGCGTCTTCCTACGGTGTGCCGACACGTACCCGTCCCCACCGCACACGAGGAAGTGGCGCACATGGCCTCCGGAACCACCGCTCCCCCACCCCCCGCCCGCCTCTCCCGCATCGTGGCCGCCAGTCTCATCGGCACCACCATCGAGTGGTACGACTTCTTCCTCTACGGCTCCGCGGCCGCGCTCGTCTTCGGCAAGGTGTTCTTTCCCGACTCCGACCCGCTGGTCGGCACGCTGCTGTCGTTCCTGACGTATGCCGTCGGGTTCGCCGCGCGGCCGCTCGGGGCGCTGGTGTTCGGGCACTTCGGTGACCGGCTCGGGCGCAAGCGGCTGCTCGTGCTCAGCCTGCTGATGATGGGCGGGGCCACGTTCGCGATCGGGCTGCTGCCGACCCATGCCACGGTCGGTGCCGCCGCGCCCGTCCTGCTCACCGCGCTCCGGCTGGTGCAGGGCTTCGCGCTGGGCGGCGAGTGGGGCGGGGCCGTGCTGCTCGTCTCCGAGCACGGCGACGCGCGGCGGCGCGGCTTCTGGGCCTCGTGGCCGCAGACCGGCGCGCCCGCGGGGCAGTTGCTCGCGTCCGGCGTGCTGTCCCTGCTGACCGCCGTGCTCTCGGCCCACGCCTTCGGCAGCTGGGGGTGGCGCATCCCGTTCCTGCTGTCGGGGGTGCTGGTGGCGGTCGGTCTGTGGGTACGGCTCTCCGTCGACGAGTCCCCAGTCTTCCGGCAGGCCCTCGCACAGGCCGAGGCCCGGCGGGATCCGGCCGAACAGCCGCCCCTGGTCTCGGTGTTGCGGCACCACTGGCGGGACGTGCTCGTCGCGATGGGCGCCCGCATGGCCGAGAACATCAGCTACTACGTCATCACCGCCTTCATCCTCGTCTACGCCACCACGTCCGCCGGGGTGACCAAGCAGACCGCGCTCAACGCCGTGCTCATCGGCTCCGCCGTCCACTTCGCCGTCATCCCGGCCTGGGGCGCGCTCTCCGACCGGGTGGGCCGCCGGCCCGTCTATCTGCTCGGCGCGGCCGGGATCGGGCTGTGGATGTTCCCGTTCTTCGCGCTCGTCGACACCGGGGACTTCGGCGGGCTCGTGCTCGCGGTGACCGTCGGACTGGTGCTGCACGGTGCGATGTACGCGCCCCAAGCCGCCTTCTTCTCCGAGATGTTCGCGACCCGGATGCGCTACTCGGGGGCCTCCATCGGCGCGCAGTTCGCCTCGGTCGCCGCGGGCGCGCCCGCCCCGCTGATCGCCACGGCGCTGCTGTCCGACTACGGCGACTCGACACCGATCGCGCTCTACGTCATCGCCGCGGCCGTACTGACCCTGGTCGCCGTGGGCGTGGCCGCCGAGACCCGGCACCGGGACCTCGCGTCGGTCGCCGAGCGGGCGGCAGGGACGGGAGCGGGGGCAGGAGCAGGAGCAGGGACGGGCCGGGGCGGGGCGGCGGCCGCCAAAGCTGACGCCGACTCCGACGCCCGTACCGTCTGAGACCGATGGCCCCCGTACCGTCTGAGACCGATGGCCGATGACCGCCTGCTGCCGGGCCCTCGCGCATCTCGCGCGGGGGTCCGGTCATTGGCCGCTCGGCGCGGACAACCGGTTCAGACGCAGGGCCAGTTGGATCTCCAGGGCGCGGGACGGGCACTGCCAGTCGGCGCCCATCAGGCGGGCCACCCGGTCGAGGCGCTGGGCCACCGTGTTGACGTGGACGTGCAGTTCGTCCTTGGTGCGCGCCGGGCTCATGCCGCAGGCGAAGTAGGCGTCGAGGGTCTGCGTGAGGTCGGTGCCGCGCCGCTCGTCGTAGTCCACGACCGGGCCGATCGTGCGCGCCACGAAGCCGGATATGTCGCGGTCTCCCGCCAGCAGCAGCCCGAGGAAGCCGAAGTCCTCGGCGGCGGCGCCGTCGCCGGTGCGGCCGAGCAGCCGTAGCGCGTCCAGGCAGCGGCGGCCCTCCGCGTACGCCGTCCCGGCCGCGTCGGGGTCGGCGACCAGGCCGGGCACGGGGGCCGACGCGCCCACGGTGACGGCCCCGTGGACGGCGGTGCCCAGGTGCCGGGCCGTGCGGCGGGCCAGGTCGCCCGCGCCGTCACCGGAGGCCAGCGGCAGCAGCAGGACCGTGCCGCCGTCGCGCGCGGCGGCGAGGCCGCGCCGGGTCGCGGCGAGGTGGGAGGCGGCCGACCACAGGCGGCGGCGGGCGTCGGCCTCCTGGTCGGCGTCGGCGGCCGTGGAGTCGAGACGGGCGGCGAGCACGACATGGGTGGCGTCGAGGTCGGCGTCCAGCCGGGCGGCCCGGTCCCGCAGCAGGCGCGGGTCGCGGTCGCGGGCGTCCAGGAGGTCGTCGAGCAGTTCGCCGCGGACCCTCCGCTCGGCGTCGGCGGCGGACCTGCGGGCGAGCAGGAGCAGCGAGGTGACCATCGCCGCGCGCTCCAGGGTGCGCTGGTCCACCGGGTCGAGGCCGGGGTGGCCGCGCAGCACGAGCGCGCCGAGCAGCTCGCCGCTCGCGGTGACCGCGGCGATCCAGTCGTCCCGGTGGCGCACCGCGTGGCCTTCGGCGCGGGAGGTCTCCAGGGGGCCGGCGGGCGCGCTCGCCGCCTCGGTGAACTCGACGGCTCCCTCGAGGACCTGCGCGACCGCGGCCGCCACGTCGTGGACGCCGCCGCCGCGCAGCACGAGTTCGGCGAGCCGGTCGTGGACGTCCGCGGCGCGTTCGACGGCGCTGCTGCGGTCCCGGATGATCTCGTTGGCGCGCTCCAGGCCGGCGAGGGCCGAGCGGGTCTCGGTGAGCAGGTGGGCGCTGTCGATGGCGGCCGCGGCAAGCGCGGCGAAGGAGCCGAGCAGCGCGATCTCCTCCCGCTCGAAGACGCGGGCCCGCCGGTCCGCCGCGAACAGCACCCCGATGACGTGCGGCCCGCGCATCAGCGGCACACCGAGGATGGCGACCAGGCCCTCGTCGCGCACGCCGGTGTCGATGGTGAGGGTGTGCTCGAAGCGGGCGTCCTTGAAGTAGTCGTCGGTGACGTACGGCCGGGCCGTCTGCGCGACCAGTCCGCCGAGCCCCTCGCCCATGCCGAGGCGCAACTGCTGGAAGCGGGCGGCGACCGAGCCCTCGGTGACGCGCATGTAGGTGTCGCCGTGGTCGGGGTCGTTCAGCGTGAGGTAGGCGATGTCCGTGGCGAGCAGCGAGCGGGCACGCTGGACGATCGCCTGGAGCACCGCGTCCAGGTCGCGCAGGCCGGCGAGGTCGTGGGCGGTCTCGAACAGGGCGGAGAGCTCGGCCTCGCGGCGCCGTCGCCCCTCCAGTTCGGAGCGCACGCGCAGCGCGAGGTGCCGGGCGCGGGCGAGCGCGGCGATCCGCGCGGCGGACCGGCCCTCGGCGCGCGCCAGCAGCACCGGCTGGTCGTAGGCCTCGGCGGAGGCGCCACGGGCGAGCAGTTCGAGGAACGGCGCCTGCGCGTCGTCGGCATCCGAGACGGCCACCGCAGCGTCCTCGGCGTCCGGGACGGCCACCGAAGCGCCGTCGGCGCCGGAGACGGCCACCGAAGCGCCGTCGCCGCCGCCCGTAGGCCGATCCCCCTGCACGTGATCACGAGACATGCTCACAGGATTCACCATCGCCCGCCCGCCGTGGCCGCCCTGTGGAAAACTCCGGTCCCGGCGGGAGCGCGGCCGTTCAGTGCGCCGTCCACCCGCCGTCGAGCACCAGCGAGGTGCCGGTCATGAAGGACGCCTGCGGGGAGCAGAGGTAGGCGACCGCCTCGGCGACCTCCTCCGGTTCGAGCAGCCGCTTGACGGCGCTGTCCTGGAGCAACACCTCGTGCAGCACCCGCTCCTCCGGGACCTCGTGGGCGCGGGCCTGGTCCGCGACCTGCCGCTCGACCAGCGGGGTGCGGACGTAGCCGGGGTTGACGCAGTTGGAGGTGACGCCGTGCGGCGCGCCTTCGAGGGCGGCCGTCTTGGACAGGCCCTCCAGGCCGTGCTTGGCACAGACGTAGGCGGCCTTGTACGGCGAGGCGCGCAGCCCGTGCACGGAGGAGATGTTGACGATCCGGCCCCAGCCCTGGCCGTACATGTGCGGCAGGGCGCCGCGGATCAGCCGGAAAGGGGCCTCCAGCATGACCGTCAGCACGGTGTGGAAGACGTCCGGCGGGAAGTCCTCGATGGGCCGTACCAATTGCAGTCCGGCGTTGTTGACCAGCACGTCGGTGCCCGCGGCGGCGGACTCGGCGGCGTCCAGGTCGGTGAGGTCGAGGACCTGCGGCTCCAGGGTGCCGCGCAGGTCCCGGGCGTCCTCGGCGACGGCGTCCAGCCCGCGGGCGTCCCGGTCGACCGCCCGCACCTTGGCCCCGGCGCCCGCCAGCCGCAGCGCGCAGGCGCGGCCGATGCCGCTGGCGGCGCCGGTGACGAGGGCAGTACGGCCGTCGAGTTCGAGCCCGGGGGCCGTAGGACCGGCGAGGGGGGTGGGTGAGGTCATGCCGCCAGACTAGGCAGCGCCCTCACCTCGCCCCATGTGGTCACCACCCATACTTCATACTCAGGTCGTGGTCTCGAACCATGTGGGTTCCTCGGCCAGGGCCTGCTTGATCCGGAAGTGGATCCCGTCGCGCATTTTGGGCAGCGCGTCCAGCTCGAACCAGCCGACGTCCAGGGACTCGTCGTCGTTGACGCGGGCCTCGCCGCCGACCGCGCCGCAGCGGAAGGTGATGTCCATGAACTGGCAGCGGTCGCCGTTGGGGTAGGCGACCTCCTTGCCCGCCCGCACCACGACCACCCGCTCGGGCACGCAGTGCACGCCCGTCTCCTCGTACACCTCACGCACGGCGCAGTCCGCGGGCTGCTCGCCCGGCTCGGGGATCCCCGAGATCAGCGCCCACTCGTGGTTGTCGGCGCGCTGGCCGAGGAGCACCCGCCCCCGGTCGTCGAACACGACGGTGCTGACACCGGGCAGCCAGAGCAGTTGGTGCCCGGCCGTGGCCCGGATCTCTCGGATGAAGTCAGGAGTCGGCATGTGCCGACCCTAACGGGCGCGGGCTGCGGAACCGCGAACGGCCGGGGGCCGCGGAACATCGTCCGCGGCCCCCGGCCGTTCAGGCGGTGGAGCGCCGTCGCGCCCCGGGAGGTTCAGGCCTCCGTCGAGCGCCGTGCCCGCAGCCCCGAGCCGATGGCCCAGCCGAGCCCGCCCACCGCGACGAGCACCAGGGCCATCTCCGGCAGGATGCCCATCCGGGTGGCGGGCGTCTCGGAGGTGCGCAGCGGCACCTTCTGCACCAGGTAGTCCGCGACGAACATGCCCGTCTTCTGCGTGATCTTCCCGTCGGGCATGATGACCGCGCTGACCCCGCTGGTCACCGGCACGGTGACGGTGCGGCTGTGCTCGACGGCCCGGATGCGGGACATCGCGAGCTGCTGGTAGGTCATCTCGCTGCGGTCGAAGGTCGCGTTGTTGCTCGGCACGGAGATCATCTCCGCGCCGTGGGTGACGGTGTCGCGCACCGCCCAGTCGAACGCCGCCTCGTAGCAGGTGGCGAGGCCGACCTTGGCGCCGTTCATGTCGAAGACACCGGGCTTGGTGCCGCGGCTGAAGTCCTGGCGGACCATCGTGGTCCAGTTCTTGTTGATGTCCCCGAGGAGCGAGCGCAGCGGAAGGTACTCGCCGAACGGCTGGACCTGGCGCTTGTCGTACGTCGAGGTCGGGCCCTTCTTCGGGTCCCACAGAATCTGCTCGTTGTAGAGCTTGCCGCCGCGCTCGACGACGGCGCCGACCGAGATGGGCACGCCGATCTCGCGGGCGGCGTCGTCGATGACGGCGTACGCGTCGGGGTTGGCGAAGGGGTCGATGTCGGAGGAGTTCTCCGGCCACAGCACGAGGTCGGGCCTGGCGACCTTGCCGGCCTTGACGTCGGCCGCGAGCTTGGCCGTCTCCTTCACGTGGTAGTCGAGCACGGCACGGCGCTGGGCGTTGAACTCGAGGCCCGAGCGCGGCACGTTGCCCTGGATCACGGCGACGGTCGCGGTGCCGTCCTCCGCCTTGTCGCTGACCAGGGAGCGCGCGGACACGGCACCCACGACGGGCACGGCGACGCTGAGCAGCGCGGCCGCCGCGGCGCCCCGCCGTACGGCCTTGGTACGGCGGCCTTCGACCGCGACCCGGACGACCTCGCAGAGACCGAAGCCGCACAGGGCGACCGCGAAGCCGAGCACCGGGGTGCCGCCGACCGCGGCGAGCGGCAGGAACACGCCGTCGGCCTGCCCGAAGGCGATCTTGCCCCAGGGGAAGCCGCCGAACGGTACGCGCGCGCGTACCGCCTCGCCCGCTATCCACACGGCGGCCGCCCACAGGGGCCACACGGGCAGCCGGGACACGGCGGCGATGCCGACACCGACGAGCGCGAGGAACACCGCCTCGACGGCGACCAGGGCGAGCCAGGGCACGGAGCCCACCTCGACGCCGGTCCACACCAGCAGCGGCAGCAGGAAGCCCAGGCCGAAGAGGTAGCCGAGGCCGAGGGCGGCCTTCCAGCTCCGGCCGCGCAGCACCCAGCCGAAGACGGCCAGGGCGGGCAGGGCCAGCCACCACAGGGTGCGTGGCGGGAAGCTGACGTAGAGGAGCACTCCGGAGAGTGCCGCGACGGCGGGCCGGACCAGGCCGGCGAGCCGGAGACGGCGGCGGGCGGGTGCGGGCTGCGGATCCAGCTGGTCGCTCTGGTCCACGGATGTTGCGGTGACGGTCACTCCGGGAGTGTAAGACGGCCGCCTGGGGCGCCGACAAGCATGGCCCTGGTCACAGGGGCGGGCTTCGGCCTTTCCGCCGGCCGGGATCCGGGCGTTCGGCGGGGCGGGATCCCGGCTCTCCCGGGCTCCCGCCGTACGGGCGGCGGCCTCCCCCGTGAGCATGCCGTTCCTGCCCAACACGTCCACAAACCGGCCATCAGCCGTTACGGTGTGCGAAGCCTCGGCCAGTCGGGCCGGTCGCGGCCTGGGGGGCCTCGGCCGGGGGACGACCGGGGGACGACCGGGGTTCTGGGAGCGACGGGTGGGGACCACGCACATGACGTCCATGGCCGAGCCGGCCGTGGACGGTGACAGACGGAACGTCGCGGACGCGGTGGGCGTCGCGCTGCTGGGGGCGGGCGCGGTGTGGTCGATGATCACCGCGGCGGCGCACGACGGCCGCCCGGAGGGCGTGCTGCTCGCGGTGCTCGCCGTGGGCGCCGGCTTCGCCGCGGGGCGGATCGTCGGCGCGCTGCTGCCGGTCGCCGCGCCGTGCGCCGCCGCGCTCACCGGGCTCGGCCTCGCGGTGGCGCTGCCGCATCTCGCGCCGGGACCGCAGTTCGCCACACCGCTCGGAGGTGCCGGGGCCACGGCCGGACTGCTGGTCCTCGCCACCGGCGCGGCCTGCTGCGCCGCCTGGGCGACGCCGGTGCCCGCCCTGCGGCTGGCGCTACGGCTGCTGGCGGGCGGGATCGTGGCCGGCGCGGTCGCCGTCGGCTCGCCGGCCGGGGCCGTGACGGGCGGCGGGGTGCTGCTGTGCTCGCTGGCGGCGGGGCGGATGCGCCGCCGCGGCGTGGGCATCGCGGGTCTGCTGCTGGCGACCGGGGTGGTGACCGGGACGGCGTGGGCCGTCGCGGGCGGTGTCCTGCCGGACGGCCTGTCCGCGTCGCTGGAGGGCCAGCTGTCCGAGCGCCGGGTGCGCCTGTGGCGCGACGCCCTGCACCTGGCGCACGGCCATCCGGGCTCGGGCGTGGGCCCCGGCCGCTTCGGCGAACTGAGCCGGACGGCGGCGCAGTCGCTGCTGCCCGACGGGAAGCCGCACTCGGCGCCGTTGCAGCTGGCGGCCGAGCAGGGGCTCGTCGGGGTGCTGCTGCTGGCTGGGGCGTTCTGCTGGCTGCTCTACGCGCTGTGGCGCGGTCCGCGCTCCACCCCGGTCGCGCTCACCGCGGGCGCCGCGCTGACGGCGCTGGCCGCGATCGCCGCCGTGGGCGACGCGCTGAGCTTCACCACCGTGACGGTGGGGATCGGCGTGCTGGCGGGGCTGGCCACGGCCCGCCCGATCGCCGACGAGACGCAGGAGGCGGCGGCGCTCAGTTCAGCCGGCCGGACGCCGTCGGCGGGCGCAGCCGGTCCCGGATGACGCGTACGCCCGTCTCCGCGTTGTCCACCGTGATGGTGAAGGTGTGCCCGTCCCACAGGCTCAGCACGATGCCCTCGCCCCGGCGCACGATGACCGCGGTGCCCTTCTCGGGCCGCCAGCGGTAGCCCCAGCCGCCCCACTGGCGCGGGGTGACGTGCGGCTCGAACTCGGCGCCCGCCACGTTCTTCAGCGGGATGCGGCGGCGCGGCAGTCCCATGTGGCCGCAGCGCACCTCGAGGAACTCCCGGTCGACCTTCAGGGCGACGTTCACGAACGCGAGCGTGCCGTAGAGGACGAGCAGTCCGGCCGCGATGCAGCCGATGACGGACATCAGCAGGGCGGCGGTGCCCGAGGTCCAGGCGGAGTCCACGGCGAGCTCGATGCCGAGGGCCAGGCAGGCCGCTCCGGCCAGCGCGGTGAGCCACTGGAAGCGGTTGGTGGCGCGTCCGGTCCACACCTCGGGGTGCGGACTCTCCTCGTCCGGGGGATGGTCCCTCATGGTGATGAGACTACTCAGGTTTCCCTGCGCGCGGAGGACGTCGCGCAGGGTGACGGCGACCGGCCGTGCCCGCGCGGCCGGAACGGCTCCGCGAGTCGCACGGGGTGAGCGGGCGACGACGGCCCGTCGGTGACGCGGCCGGCGGACCGGAAGGCCCGCCCAGGTCGCGTGGGGTCAGGGGATCGGAAGGCCCGCTCAGGTCGCGTCGGGTCAGGGGACCGGGAGGCCCGCTCAGGTCGCGTCCGGTCAGGGACCGGGAGATCTCGCAGGTTGCGTCCGGTCAGGGGACCGGGAGACCTCGAAGGTCGCGTCCGGTCAGTGGGCCGGGCTGGCCGCCGGCCGCAGCAGGCGGCCTTCGGCGTAGGCGAGCGCGGCGACGGGCAGCTCGCCCTCGCGGCCGCTGAGCAGCACCGTCACGGTGCCGCGGGCCGGTGCGCCGGGGGCGGCCTCGACGCCGATCCGGCGCAGCGCCTGGGCGGCCACCGCCTCGGCGGAGCCGTGCAGGGCCGGCGGGGCGGCTCCGGGGCGCTGCACGGCGGCCCGGATGTGCTCGGCGACGAGTTCGTAGTGGGTGCAGCCCAGGACGACGGTGGTGACGTCGTCGGGGGTCAGTTCGGCGGCCGCGGAGACGG
The DNA here is from genome assembly GCF_000974985.2 of Streptomyces mangrovisoli. Lineage (GTDB taxonomy): Bacteria > Actinomycetota > Actinomycetes > Streptomycetales > Streptomycetaceae > Streptomyces > Streptomyces mangrovisoli. The sequence continues at coordinate 12,667 of NZ_LAVA02000015.1, forward strand.
CGGCGGCCACGGCGGCCTCGTCCGCGTGCTCCACGGCCTCGGCCAGGCCCCAGCAGGGCACCTCGGTGACCCGTACGCCGTCCGCGAAGTCCTCGATGAGGCCGCGCTGGTAGGGGCTTCCGGTGGTGGCGGGGGTGGCCCAGATCGCGACGGGTCCGCCGCCCGCCGCGGCCGGCTTGATCGCGGGGACGGTGCCGATGACCGGCAGCCCGGGTTCGAGGCGGGCGCGCAGGGCGGGCAGGGCGTGCACGGTCGCGGTGTTGCAGCCGACGATGAGGGCCTCGGGCGCGTGCGCGGCGGCGGCCTCGGCGACGGCGACGGCGCGCCGGGTGAGGTCCTCGGGGGTGCGCGGACCCCACGGCATTCCGTCGGGGTCGAGGGAGAGCACGAGATCCGCGTCGGGCCGCAGGCGCCGTACCGCGGCGGTGGCCGCCAGCAGGCCGATTCCGGAGTCCATGAGCGCGATCTTCACGCGGCAACGATAGACGATGGCCGTCCGCGGGCCGGTGGCGTGGGGCAGACTGCGGGAGTGAGCGCCCTCGTGTGGATCGCCGTCGTGTCCCTGGCCGCCTGGCTGTGGCTGCTGCTGTGCCAGGGCTTCTTCTGGCGCACGGACGTGCGTCTGCCGCCGCGCCGGGACCCCGGGGAGTGGCCGTACGTCTGTGTCGTCGTGCCCGCGCGCGACGAGGCGGCCGTACTGCCCGCGAGTCTGCCGTCGCTGCTCGCGCAGGAGTATCCGGGGCGGGCCGAGGTGTTCCTGGTCGACGACGGCAGCACGGACGGCACCGGGGACCTGGCGCACGAGCTGGCCCGGCGTCACGGCGGGCTGCCACTGACGGTGGACTCCCCCGGTGAGCCGCCCGCGGGCTGGACGGGCAAGCTGTGGGCCGTGCGGCACGGCGTCGCGCGGGCACGCGCGCGGGGACCGGAGTATCTGCTGCTGACGGACGCGGACATCGCGCACGCCCCGGACAGTCTGCGGGAGCTGGTGGCGGCGGCCCGTACCGGCGGATTCGACGTGGTGTCGCAGATGGCGCGGCTGCGGGTGGAGAGCCTGTGGGAGCGGCTCGTGGTGCCCGCGTTCGTCTACTTCTTCGCGCAGCTGTATCCCTTCCGCCGCATCGGCCGGCGGGGGTCCCGTACCGCGGCCGCCGCCGGGGGCTGTGTGCTGATCCGGACCGAGGCCGCCGAGCGGGCGCGGATCCCGGACGCGATCCGGCACGCGGTGATCGACGACGTGGCGCTCGCGCGGTCCGTGAAGGGCGGCGGCGGGCACATCTGGCTGGGGCTCGCCGACCGGGTGGACAGCGTGCGCCCCTACCCGCGGCTGCACGACCTGTGGCGGATGGTCGCGCGCAGCGCCTACGCGCAGCTGCGGCACAGTCCCGTGCTCCTCGCGGGGACGGTTCTGGGGCTCGCGCTGGTGTATCTGGTGCCGCCGGTCGCGCTGGTCGTGGGCCTGGCGGCGGGCAGCGGGCCGGCCGCGGCGGCCGGGGGCCTGGCGTGGCTGACGATGACCGCGACGTACGTGCCGATGCTCCGTTACTACCGCCTGCCGCTGTGGCTCGCTCCGCTGCTGCCGGGGACGGCGTTCCTCTATCTCCTGATGACGGTCGACTCGGCCGTGCAGCACTACCGGGGGCGCGGCGCGGCCTGGAAGGGCCGCACCTACGCCCGCCCGGAAACCGTCTCGGAGGACGGCTGACGGGTCCCCGGGGGGGGTGGCTATTTGCGGCCCGGGGTCCAGTTCATGCCCCAGCCGTAGACGCGGTCGATGGTCCGCTGCGGGCTGACCCCGCGCTCCGGTACGAGGTAGCGGGCCTCACGCTGTACGAGCAGGTCGCCGCCGGTGTTGGTGATCAGGGCGAGCGCGCACACCGTGGAGGGGACCGTGCACTCGTCGAGGGAGAAGTCGATGGGCGCGCCGTGCTGCGGCTGGAGGGTGACCGTGGCGTGCAGGTCGGCGAAGGACCGGGCGCCCTCGTAGATGGTCACGAAGACCAGGATGCGGCGGAAGTCCTGCTTGTGGTCGAGGTTGACGGTGAGGTTCTCGCCGCTCTCGACGGCCCCGGTGCGGTCGTCGCCGTCGAGGTGGATGTACGGCGGCTGGTGCAGCGAGCCGAAGGCGTTGCCGAGCGCCTGGACGACTCCCTTGCGGCCGTCGGCGAGTTCGTACAGCGCGCACAGGTCGAGGTCGAGGTCGGCATGGAGGGCGACGGCGCGGCCGCGCTTGCTGCCCCAGCCGGAGAACTGCTTGCGGACCTGCCAGTTGAGGTTCACGCGCAGGGTGCCGGAGGTGCCGCCCTGCTTGGCGAGCGACACGGCGGGCGCGGCCTTGGTGAGCGTGACCTTGCCGAGGCTGACGGGCCGGGTCGGCGGGGTGGCCGGGGGCGGGGGCATCCCGACGGCCGGCCGGCCGGTGGGCGGCGGCGCCGCGGTGAACGGCGGCGGTGCCGCCGTGTAGGGCGGGGTGACCGGGGGCGGGGTGGGCGCCGCCGGCGGTACGGGCGTGGCCGCGAGGGTCGGGGTCGGCGCGGTGGGCGGCGTGGCGACCTGCCGTCCGGTCCCGGTCCCGGCCGCGGGCCAGACGGGTGCGGACGGCTGCGGCGTGAGAGGGCCCGCGGCCGGGGCGGGGCCGGCGGCGGGCTGCCCGGGGTGCTGCGGCTCGTCCACGGTGATGCCGTAGTCCCTGGCGAGCCCTTCGAGGCCGCTGCCGTAGCCCTGTCCGACGGCGCGGAACTTCCACGCGCCCTGGCGGCGGTAGAACTCGCCGAGGACGAAGGCGGTTTCGACGGTGGCTCCGGTGCTGTCGAACCGGGCGACCACCGCGCCCTGCGCGCTGTCCGTGACCTGGATGTACAGTCCGGGCACCTGGCCGAAGGAGCCGCCGTCCGCCGAGGCCGCGAGGATCACGGTCTGGATCGCGGGCTCCACGCGCGCAAGGTCGACGAGAAGGGTGTCGGTGACCTGCCCGCCGGTGGTGCGCTTGCCCTCGTGGCGGACCGCGCCCGAGGCGTGGGCCGGCTGGTTGTAGAAGACGAAGTCTCCGTCGGAGCGCACCTTTCCGGCCACGAGCAGCAGCGCCGAGGCGTCCGCGTCGGGCACCCCGGGTCCGGTTCGCCACCCCAGTTCGACGCGCAGGGCCGCCGTCGGCACCGGCGTGTTCGACCCTTTCGGCATTGACATGTCCGCCCCCATTACGGATCACCGCGCCGGGCCGTTCCCGGCCGTTCTCACCTTGTCCACCGACCTGCCCCAGGACCGGTCTCCCGGACAACCTAATCCCGCCGGGCGGCGGGTGCCCATCACTGTCGCGGAAACCCCTCGACCCGGCCGTGAGCTGGGGCTGTCCGCCGGCCCCGGACCCTGCCGGGCAACCCCGGGTAACCCGCTCGGAACTCGGCCTTTACAGGATCCAGACGCCGTTCGCTGCCCTTTTTTGCCAAGTTCGCTCGCATTGGGGATCCAGGGGCGGCGTCGACACGGAAAACAACCCTCTTATCGGTCTCCCCAATGAGCACATCGTGGGCTTAACTTATGTGCCATGACCTCCCCCCGCTCCACTTATGGCGGCGGCTACTACTCCGCCTCCTTCCCGGACACCCCGATCTACGACTCGCTCGTGGCCGAGCGGGGCACCCCGCAGATCGCCCCGATCCGGGTCCCCGCCGCGTACGAGTCGAGCAGCCACCTGCCCGCGCTCCCGTCGGCGCTCCCCGCCCTCCCGGCCGGCCCGTCCCAGCAGATGCCCATGTACGGGTATCCGCAGGCGCAGCAGCCGGCTCCGCTCCAGCAGGCGCCCGCGGCGTACATCCCGCAGCAGGCGTCGGCGCCGCGGGGCTACCCGGCCCCGCAGCAGCCGCTGCCGCCCCGCCCGATGGCGGCCGGCACCGGCTACGAGGCGATGCGCCCGGCAGCGCCGCGCCCCGCGCCCGCTCCGTACCAGGATCCGTACAACAATCAGCAGACTCAGTACCGAGGCTACTGACCTGCTCCTCCGGAGGTCCGTTCCACCTGGCACGATGGCGTCATGGGGAATGCACGGCTGCACTCGATCCACGTCCATCCGGCGAAGGCACTGCGGGGGTTCTCACCCGAGCAGGCCGTCGTGGAGCCCTGGGGGCTTGCCGGGGACCGGCGCTGGGTCCTGATCGACGACGGGGGAAAGGTCGTCACGCAGCGCGAACAGCCACGTCTCGCACTCGCCGCCGCCGGGCTCCTGCCCGACGGCGGCGTCGTGCTGTCCGGGCCCGGCCGCGATCCGCTGACGGTGCACCCGCCGCACGGCGGGGACCGGGTCAAGGCGGAGATCTTCGGTACGACGGTGGAGGGCGCGGCCGCCGACGCCGCCGCGCACGCCTGGTGCAGCGCCTACCTCGGGGCACCGGTCCGGCTGGTGCACATGGACGATCCGGCCCGCAGCCGTCCGATCGACCCCGACTACGCGCTGCCCGGAGAGACGGTCAGCTTCGCGGACGGCTATCCCCTCCTCGTCACGACGCTCGCCTCGCTCGACGCCCTCAACGCGCTGATCGCACAGGGCGACCACGCCGAGGAGGGTCCGCTGCCCATGAACCGGTTCCGGCCCAACGTGGTGGTGAGCGGCACCGCCGCGTGGGCGGAGGACGGCTGGCGGCGCATCGCGATCGGCGAAGTCGCCTTCCGTGTCACGAAGCTGTGCGGCCGCTGCGTGGTGACCACGACCGACCAGCACACCGCCCACCGCGGCAAGGAACCCCTGCGCACCCTGGCCCGGCACCGGCGGCTGGACGGCAAGCTGATGTTCGGCCAGAACCTGGTGCCGGAGCGCACCGGCACGGTCCACGTCGGCGACCCGGTCACGATCCTGGACTGAGCGCGGCGGTGACGATCCCGGACCGAGATCGGCCTTCACGATCCTTCACCGCGCGCGGCCGCGCGCGGCTTCGCCCGGCCAGGCCGTGCATGCCAGGCCGTGCACCGGTTCACCCGGAAGTGGCGGGCGGTGCGGGGAACCGGAGGCGGGCCCCGGACGTTGGGGATTTCGTGAGAAGTCCATGAGAGGTCGGTCGCGGGCGACGACGTCGCCCTGACCGGGCCCGGCATGGACGGCTCCGCCAGGGGTTGTCTGGTAGCGGGGAAGGGGGGTGCGGATCGGTGCGAGCTCTCGGCGGACTCTGGCGCTGGCGGCGCAATCCGCTGCGCCGCACGACCGATCTGGTCGAGGCGTGGGTGGCGCTGGTGGCCACGCTGCTGATCCTGGTGGCCGCACCGGTGATCGGCGCGGTCGTCGGCGACGTGGCCCAACGGGCCCTCCAGCGTTCGGTGCACGACCAGCAGCGCTCCCACCGGCTGGTGACCGCCACGGTGGTACGGCCGTTGAAGGGGAACCCGGTCGAGTCCGACCCCGACACCACCTCCGCCCACGACACCCGCAGCCGCGTGGAGGCGGACTGGACCGCGCCGGACGGCTCCGCGCACCGCGGCGCGCTGACCACCGCGCTCGGCTCCCCGCACAAGGGGGACCACTTCGCGATATGGACGGACCGTCAGGGCCGTCTCGTCACCCGCCCGCTGGACGCCGCGACGGCCACGACCCATGCCGTGCTGGCCGGGTTCGGGGCCGCGATGCTCGCGGCGGCCGTGGTGGAGGGCGCGCGGAGACTGATCGTCTGGCGCCTGGTCCGCCGTCGGTACGCGCGATGGGACCAGGCATGGGACAAGGCCGGTCCGGACTGGGGCAGGACCGGAACCGGCAGCTGACCGCGCCAGTGCCTTTCGGCGAAAGGCACTGGGCCTCTGGTCAACCCGCGGCCTGCGCGCACGCTACGGTGGACCGCCGAGACTCTTCGGCATCGACCCGCGCGCGAGCGAGCCGCAGGGCGGCCCCGTGGCGCCCCGAAGGCGAACGAGCAGTCCGGTACGACGAGGTGGGGGCACGGCAACACCATGGCACAGGGCACGGTCCAGGTGACGCACACCGGCACGTCGCGGTGGCGGCGCCGCACAGGTGAGTACGCTTCGCTCGCCGACGCCCTGGAGGCCGCGGCGGACGGCGATGTCCTCACCGTCGCGCCCGGCACCTACCGGGAGAATCTCGTCGTCCAGCGGGCCGTGACGCTGCGCGGCCCCGAGGGCGCGCCCGGCGCGGTGCGCATCGCGCCCGCCGACGGCGTGCCGCTGACCGTGCGGGCCTCCGCGATCGTCCAGGACCTGCATGTCGAGGGCCAGGACGCGGCCGCCCCCGCGCTGCTGGTGGAGGAGGGCACCCCGGAGCTGCTGGACGTACGGATCGTGACCCGCTCCGCGGCCGGGATCGAGGTCCGCGGCGGCGCCCGCCCGACGGTGCGCCGCTGCACCGTGGACAACCCGGCCGGCATCGGCATCGCCGTGTACGACGGCGCGGGCGGGGTGTTCGAGGAGTGCGAGGTCGTCGCCGCCGGGCAGTCCGCGGTGGCCGTGCGCGGGGGCGCGCACCCGCGCCTCGAGCGCTGCCGGATGCACCATGCCACCGGCGCCGGTCTGACCGTGACCGGGGAGAACTCGGCGGTGGAGGCCGTCGGTTGCGAGGTGTACGAGGTCCGCAACAGCGGGGTGCAGGTCACCTCGGGTGCCACGGCGCATCTCACCGACTGCGAGGTGCACCGCACCGACGCGGACGGCGTCACCCTGGACACCGACGCCGTCCTGACGCTCGCGGACTGCCGGATCCACGACATCCCCGAGAACGCGGTGGACCTGCGCTCGCGTTCGGTGCTGACGCTGACCCGCACGACCGTCCACCGGTTCGGGCGCAACGGCCTGTCGGTGTGGGACCCGGGCACGCGGGTGGACGCCAACCAGTGCGAGATCTTCGACAGCACCGGCGACTATCCGGCGGTGTGGGTGAGCGACGGCGCGACCGCCGTGCTCGACGCGTGCCGGGTGCACGACGTGCCGGACGCGCTGTTCGTGCTGGACCGCGGTTCACGCGCGGACGTCGTCGACAGCGACCTGACCCAGGTGCGCAACACCGCCGTGTCGGTGAGCGACGGCGCGACCGCCCAGCTCGACGACTGCCGTATCCGGGAGGCGGCCACCGGAGCCTGGTTCCGCGACCACGGCAGCGGCGGCACGCTCGCCAACTGCACGGTGGAGGCCGTCCAGACGGGCGTGATCGTCACCAAGGGCGCCGACCCCACCATCGAGCGCTGCACGGTCACCTCTCCCGCCGAGGCGGGCGTGTACGTGTCGGCGGGCGGCAGAGGCAGCTTCCTCGGCTGCCGGGTGACGGGCAGCGCCGGCTACGGCTTCCATGTCATAGACGGCTGCCGTACGACGCTGCGGAAGTGCCGCACCGAGCGCTGCGCGCGCGGGGGTTACGAGTTCGCGGAGGCCCCCGACGCGGCACCCGGCAGCGGACCGGTCGTGGAGGACTGCACCAGCGACGAGAGCGGCGGCGTCCGCACCCCGGGCACGCCCTCGGAGCCCGCCGTGCTGACGGCCACCCAGACCCCCGGGCTGCTCGGCACCGTCCCCGCCCCGCGGGTCACCCCCGCCCCGGAGCCCGTCGCCGCGGACGGACCGGAGCCGTCGTCACGCACGTCGAAGGCCGTGCTGGGCGAACTGGACGCGCTGGTGGGCCTGGAGAGCGTCAAGCGGGAGGTGCGCGCGCTCACCGACATGATCGAGGTGGGCCGGCGCCGCCGCGAGGCGGGCCTGAAGGCCGCCTCGGTCAAGCGGCACCTCGTGTTCACCGGCTCCCCCGGCACCGGCAAGACCACGGTCGCCCGGCTCTACGGCGAGATCCTCGCCTCCCTCGGCGTCCTGGAGAAGGGGCATTTGGTGGAGGTGTCCCGGGTCGACCTGGTCGGCGAGCACATCGGCTCGACCGCGATCCGCACCCAGGAGGCCTTCGACCGGGCCCGCGGCGGCGTGCTGTTCATCGACGAGGCGTACGCGCTCTCGCCGGAGGACGCCGGGCGCGACTTCGGCAAGGAGGCCATCGACACCCTGGTGAAGCTGATGGAGGACCACCGCGACGCCGTGGTGGTGATCGTCGCCGGGTACACGGCCGAGATGGAGCGGTTCCTCTCGGTGAACCCGGGTGTCGCCTCCCGCTTCTCGCGCACCATCACCTTCAGCGACTACGGCCCCGACGAGTTGCTGCGGATCGTGGAGCAGCAGACCGACGAGCACGAGTACCGGCTGACGCCGGGCGCGGCGCAGGCGCTGGTGCGGTACTTCACGGCGATCCCGAAGGGCGCGGCCTTCGGCAACGGGCGCACCGCGCGGCAGACCTTCGAGGCGATGGTGGAGCGGCACGCGAGCCGGGTGGCCCAGCTGGACGAGCCCAGCACCGACGATCTCACCCTGCTCTACGCCGAGGACCTGCCCGAGCCGTCCTGACCGGTCCCGGCACCGGGGCGCCGCCCGCTCCCGGCACCGGGGCGCTGGCCGGGCAGGGCCGCGGGCAGCCGGGCCAGCAGCCGGGCCCGCTCCTCGGCGAACACCGGGTCCGCCGGGTAGTCGAAGTGGCCGAGGATCGGGGCGGGCAGCGGATACCGCGCGGTGCGGCCGTAGGCGAGCGGATCCCGGAGCGGGGCGCGGTCCACCTCGGGTCCGCAGGCCCCGGGCAGCAGGATCGGGCCGCCGATGGGATCCGTGAGCCGGTACAGATTGCGCCAGCACGCCACCTCGTGGTGGAGCGCGGTCAGCGCGGCCGGGCCGAAGTGGGCGGGGAACCAGCGCCCGTAGAGGCGTTCCAGCGGGGAGCCGTAGGTGAGCAGGGCGACGCGGCGGCGGACGGCCGGGGTGAGCTGCCAGGCCGCGGCGGCGGCGAGGACGCTGCCCTGGGAATGACCGGAGAGCACGAGCCGGCCGCCCGTGGCGCGGGTCCAGGTGGTGATCCGCCAGGTCAGGTCCGGTACGGCGCGCTCGGCGTAGCAGGGCGGCGCGAAGGGGTGGGCGGCGCGCGGCCAGAAGGTGCCGACGTCCCAGAGGATGCCGATGGTGCGGCGCGCGGCGGCGTCCTTGTAGGCGCGTCTGCCCCAGGTGACGAACAGCAGGAAGCCGAGCCCGACGAGCCAGGAGCCGAGGGTCTGCGCGGCCTCGGCGGCGCCGCGGAGCAGGGCGGGCAGGTCCCGCGCGGCCGCGGCCGGCGGCTCGCCGGTGGCCTGCGCGCCCGCCAGGGCCGCCGCGCCCAGCAGGAAGGTGCCGGCCGCGGTGACCCCGGCGACCAGGGGTCCGCGGTCGGTGAGCCGCGCCAGGGCGCGGGTGCGGGCGATACGGCGGGTGCGGGCGGGATCCCGCGGCTCGTCGGGCCGGTCGGGCCGTACGGCGGCGCGTTCCGTACGGGCGAGCAGACGGGTGCGCCGGGCGAGCAGGGCGCCGAGCGGCAGCAGGATCGCGAGCAGCGCCGGGATGGTGGAGGACTGCCAGGTCAGCAGCACCGGCGGGCCGGGGATCGAGGCCGCGGTGCCATCCAGCCAGTCCGCCACGCGCTGCGCGAGACCCGCGGAGATCACACCGCCGAGGGCGCAGCCGAGCAGGGCGACCGCGGGACCGACGAGGCCGTGCAGCGCGGCGCGGGGCGCGGGGTGGGTGCGGTGCAGCAGGTGCGCGCAGGCCGCGAGGGCGAGGACCAGGACGCCCTGGGTGAGGGCGAGGGCGGCGAAGGCGGGTTCGCCGGGCAGCCGTCCGGCGGAGGCTCGGCCCGGGGCGGACAGCACCGCGTGGGCCAGGGCGAGCAGCAGCAGGGCCAGGGCGCCGAGGGGCAGCCCGCGTACGAGGTGGGCGTCGATGCGCCGGTCGAGGCGGTGCTCGCTGCGGCCGCGGCGGCAGACCACGGCGACCACGACGGCCGCCGCCGCGGCCAGCGCGGCCTCCAGCAGGCCGCCGAACCGGCCGCTCGGGCCGCCGCCGGGGCCGTCGTCGAGGCGGGTCACCGGCACGGTGACCGCGGCGGCGACGGTGAGCAGGCCCGCGGCCGTGTGCGCGGCGCGCAGCCGGGCCACCAGCCGACGGCCGTACCAGAAGCCCGGTCTGCCGAGCGCGGTGCGGTCGCCGTCGTCGGCCGCGGCGGGGGTCGGCGGCCGCTGGGACTCGTAGGCGGCCCAGGTGCGGTGGGAGAGGTACCAGAGCAGGGCGACGAGCGTGGCGGGCGCGAGGGCGGCCAGGGCGAGTCTGCGGCCGGGCGCGCTCCACCAGCCGGCGCCGGAGCCGACGGGCGAGACGGGGCCGAGCCAGGAGTGGCGGCGGGCGCAGGCGGGGGTGCCCGCGCACTGCCAGGCGACCAGGTCCAGCGCCACCTCGCAGGCGGCGGCCACCAGCAGCACGGTCAGGGTCAGCCCGGCCAGCCGGACCAGCAGGCCGTAGCAGCGCACGGTGCGGCGTCTGCCGCGGGCGGCGGGGCGCATCCAGTGGGCGAGGTTGACGACCATGAACGGCAGCAGCAGGAGCCACAGGGCGCGGGCGCCGTTGCCTGAGGTCAGGTTGCACCAGACGTACGCCTCGCGGACCGGGCCCGTGCGGTTGCCGCGGGGGCGGGGCGAGGCATCGGCGTCCGCTTCCGATTCCGCTTCTTCGGCGGCGGCTCGGTCCGCGGGGGGTTGCTCCGCGGCCGCTTCCGCCGCGTCGGCCCGGTCCTCGGCCGCTTCTTCCGCGGCGGCGTCCGCCCCTTGGGAGTCCTCCGCGTCGGCGTCCTCCGCGCGCCGGAACACGGCCGCCGTGTCGTCGCCGGTGATCCGCACGGTGCGGGGGTCGCCGAGCATCTTCTGCGGTGTCGTGCCGCCGACCCCGTGCACCAGCAGCTCCAGAGCGATCACGGTGGCGTGGGGGTGGGCACCCTCCTGCGCGCGTTCCACTTCTCCTCGCACCTCCGCCTCGGGCCGCCGCCGGTGTGTCCGTGCGGCCACCAGGATGTCCGGGGGCGTCGCTTCGCGCACCACTCGTCACGGAAACTCCCCGATCCGTGTGACAAGCGGCCGTTCCACAAGGTGCCCGGCCTGCGGATCTGTGCCCGGACAGGTGTGCGCACCCGGGGGCGACCCGTGCGAGTATGAGACGTCCGCGCACCGGTACGGGCCGCACGGCACGGTCGGAGCGGGTGCGGGGCGCGGGACGGACGGCTTGAGGCGAAAGGACCGGAGCGTACGTGAGTGAGAATCAGAACCTCCTCGCGGAGCAGCGGCGCGCTCTGATCGTGGACGAGGTCCGGCGCCGCGGCGGGGTGCGGGTCAACGAACTGACCCGCAAACTCGGCGTGTCGGACATGACGGTGCGGCGCGATCTGGACGCGCTGGCCCGCCAGGGCGTGCTGGAGAAGGTGCACGGCGGCGCGGTGCCGGTCGTGGAGGCGAGTACCCACGAGCCCGGCTTCGAGGCCAAGTCGGGCCTGGAGTTGACCGCCAAGGAGGACATCGCGCGGGCGGCCGCCGGGCTGGTGAAGCCGGGTTCCGCGATCGCGCTGTCCGGCGGTACGACGACGTTCGCGCTGGCGCACCAACTCCTCGACGTGGCCGACCTGACCGTGGTCACCAACTCGGTGCGGGTCGCGGATGTCTTCCACGCGGCGCAGCGCAGCTCGGGACCGCGCCAGGGCGGGGCGACGGTGGTGCTGACCGGAGGGGTGCGCACGCCGTCGGACTCGCTGGTGGGACCGGTCGCGGACCAGGCGATCGCGGCGCTCCACTTCGATCTGCTCTTCCTCGGCGTGCACGGGATATCGGTCGAGGCCGGTCTGTCCACACCCAACCTGGCGGAGGCCGAGACCAATCGGCGCCTGGTGCAGTCGGCGCGGCAGGTCGTGGTGGTCGCGGACCACACCAAGTGGGGTGTGGTGGGCCTGAGTTCCTTCGCCGCGCTGGAGCAGGTCGACGCGCTGGTGACGGACGCCGGGCTGCCGGCCGACGCGCGCGAGGAGATCGCGGAGCATCTGCCGCAGCTGATCGTGGCGGGCGAGACGCACGAGGCCACAGACATCTGACGGCACGTCAACTAAGGTGTGGTGCCCCGGTCGACCGCCCGTCGCCCGGCGGCTTCGGCGAGGAGGTCCCGGTCATGGTTCACCGACTGCGCCCGGAGGGGCTCGACTTCGCGGGGACGGCGCCGGTGCGGCTGGTCTTCGCCCGGCAGATCGCGGCATCGCCCGAGCGGGTCTTCCACGCGCTCGCCGAGGACGTGGCCGGGTGGCCCGAGTGGTTCACGGCGGTCGCCTCCGCACGGCCGGCCGGTGACGGCGCGGGGCGCGAGATCCGGCTGAAGGGCGGCACGCGCTTCACGGAGACGATCCTCGCGGCCAAGCCCGACGAGCTGTACGCCTACCGGGTCGACACCACCAACGCTCCGGGGATGCGCGCGCTGGTCGAGGAGTGGCGGCTCGCTCCGGCGGGCAGCGGCGGCACACGGGTGCAGTGGACGTTCGCCGCCGACGGCGCCGCTCCCTTCCGGGCCGTTCTGCGCCTGGCCCGGCCCGGTCTCGGCCGTTCCTTCCGGGGTGCGGTCACCGCGCTGGACCGGCGGCTCGCGGCGGCATGAGCCCGCCCCGGTAAGGGCCGGGCCCCCCGGGGCGCCCGGAGCCGTGCGGCCGTGGCGCCACGAGACGGTCAGTGCGGCCACACGCCCGTCTCCAGCAGGGTCGCGATCGTCGCCGCGTACGGCGCGATGTCCAGGCCCTGTTCGGCCAGCCACGCGTCCGAGTAGTACTTGTCGAGATACCGGTCGCCCGGGTCGCAGAGCAGGGTCACGACACTGCCCTGCCGCCCCTCGGCCACCATCTCCGCGACGATCCGCAGGGCGCTCCACAGCCCGGTGCCGGTCGAGCCGCCCGCCTTGCGGCCGATGGCGCCCTCCAGCGCGCGGACCGTGGCGATCGCGGCCGCGTCGGGCACCTTCATCATCCGGTCGATGGCGCCGGGCACGAAGCTGGGCTCCATGCGGGGCCGGCCGATGCCCTCGATACGGGAGCCGCAGTCGCAGGTGACGTCCGGATCGCCGGTAGTCCAGCCCTCGAAGAAGCAGGAGTTCTCCGGGTCGGCCACGCAGATGCGGGTGTCGTACTGCATGTAGTGCACATAGCGGGCGAGGGTCGCCGAGGTGCCGCCGGTGCCGGCCGTGGCGACGATCCACGCGGGCTCCGGGAACCGCTCCAGGCGCAGCTGGCGGAAGATGGACTCGGCGATGTTGTTGTTGCCGCGCCAGTCCGTGGCCCGCTCCGCGTAGGTGAACTGGTCCATGTAGTGGCCGCCGGTCTCCACCGCGAGGCGGGCCGACTCCTCGTACATCCGGCGCGAGTCGTCGACGAAGTGGCAGCGCCCGCCGTGGAATTCGATGAGCCGGCACTTCTCCGCGCTGGTCGTACGGGGCATGACGGCGATGAACGGCACGCCGATCAGCTTCGCGAAGTACGCCTCGGAGACGGCCGTCGAGCCGCTGGACGCCTCGATCACCGGGCGGCCCGGACGGATCCAGCCATTGCACAGGCCGTAGAGGAAGAGCGAGCGGGCGAGCCGGTGTTTGAGGCTTCCGGTGGGGTGGGTCGACTCGTCCTTGAGGTAGAGGTCGATCCCCCAGCGCTCGGGCAACGGGAACTGGAGCAGATGCGAGTCGGCCGAGCGGTTCGCGTCGGCCTGGACCTTGCGGACCGCCTCCTTCAGCCAGCTGCGGTAGGCGGTGTCGCTGCGGTCGACATCGAGGGTGTCGCCGGTGCGGATCTGTGGGGTGGTGCTCACGGCGGGGCTCCTTACACGTCGCGCCGGCGGCGCGCGGCGCGGCCGACACTTCGATCATAAGCACCATTCGAAACGCTTCCCACCTGCATAAACGCCTCTTTGACAAGCCCAAAGGCAGCCCTGGGGAGCGGCGCGCGAGGCAACCGGGGGGCGCACTCCGGGAAATGCTCCGGGTATCGGACACCGGCGAGCCATGTGTACTGGTGCGTGGCGCCGGTGGGGGGCAGACTGCACCGGGACGGGACGAACGTCCCGAACGGGGGCGCACACTGGATCACCCACCGGCCGGATCGCGCCCCGCGCGGGTACGGCCGGGCGGGACACGACACGCGCGAGGGGGCGGGTCAGCATGGCGGAGCCGGAGTTCACGGCAACGGGCGTGCGGATCGGGAAAAGGCTGCGTTCACTCACCCGGGCCGGGCAGGTCCGCATCAACGACGGCAGGCTCGAACTGCTCACCAGCTACGGCAGCGAGATCGACTCGGCACCGGTGCAGGCCGTGCGCGCGTCGCGGCCGTGGTTCGCCGCACCGGACCGGGCGTTGGCCGATCTGAACGGCCAGCGGTATCTGCTCACGCTCGGCGCGCACGACCCCGCGCCGGGTGAGCCGGGGCCGCCCGCGGCACGCCGGTTCATCGAGGCCGTGCGCCAGGCGTCGGGCCGTCGTCGAGGCTGACCGGACCGCGAGTTGCGGGACGGGACCCCTTGGGCCACGCTTGTCTCACGTCACTCTGGGTTTACCGGCGATAACGCTGCGAACCAGCCCGCCGGCCACGACAGCGGGCGGCGGCGTCCCGCCAGCGCCTCGCTGGATCGATCCGAACTCCGTGTTCTTCCGGACCTCACGTCGGGGAGTCGCAGCCGTGATCAGTCATCCAAGCAGGCACTGCACGGTGGAGCTCCAAGCCCTGCCGTCGCGGATCGGCCAGGTCCGCAGAATCGTATCGGCGCAGTTGCGCTACTGGCATCTGGATCCCCTGATAGACAAAGCGGCGCTCGGTGTCACCGAGCTCCTCACCAACGTCCATCTGCATGCCCGGACGGACAAGACGTGCACCGTCGAGATCGAGCTGCTGCTGGACCGGCTCACCGTCTCGGTGCGTGACCACGATCCGCGGATTCCGGTCGTGGCCGAGGCCACGCCGGAGGCCACCACCGGCCGCGGGCTCTCCATGGTCGCGGCGATGAGCGAGAGCTGGGGCGTGCGGCCGGACGGGGACGCGGGCAAGGTCGTCTGGTTCACGCTGCCGACGACGGCGGCGACCGCGCGGCCGGCTCCGCCTGTGCGGCCGGTCGTGCACTCGGTGCCGGAGAAGGCGGCGCCGGTGTTCGTCGAGCTCGAGCCCGCGGGCGAGGTGGGGCGGGCGCCGGCCCATGCGCCGGCGGGGTCGGCCGTGGCGGGCTGACGTCCCGCTTCCCGCGGCCCGACCCGCCCGTCGAGTACCGTCCGCGGCCCGGTGGGCCCCCTTCGCGCAGTTCCCCGCGCCCCTAAAAGGCAGCACCACCGCCCACGCCCTCAGGGGGCGCGAGGAACCGCGCGCCCAGCCCCCACCGCGCCGCGGATCGACCGCAGCATCCCACCCGCGGGCCCGGCGGGGCCCCTTCGCGCAGTTCCCCGCGCCCCCAACCCCCCAGGGGCGCGAGGAACCGCGCGCCCAGCCCCCACCGGCCCGCAGATCAGTCGTCGCATGTCACCCGCGGGCCCGGCGGGGCCCTTCCGCGCAGTTCCCCGCGCCCCAACCCCCCAGGGGCGCGGGGAACTGCGCGCTCAGCCCCCACCGGCCGCAGGTTGGACGACACTTCCCGCCCGCGGGCCCGGTGAGGGCTCCTCCCCCGCCCCGCCGAGCCGACCGCAGGTCACTCCGCTATGGCTCGCAGGACGTCCAGGCCGGCCGCCCGGCGGGCCGGGCGCAGGGCCGCGAGGGCGCCCGCCGTGACGCCGACGAGGGCCACCACCGCGAACCGCACCGGCGGCAGGGCGAACGTGAAGGAGCTGTCGCTCGCCCCGTCCGACGCCTCGACCAGCACCCAGCCGAGGAACGCGCCGAGGCCGAGTCCGCCGGCCGTGCCGAACGCGGCGACCAGGACCGACTCCCAGCGGACCATCGCCCGCAGTTGGGCGCGGGTCTGCCCGACGGCTCGCAGCAGCCCGAGTTCGCGGGTGCGCTCGTGGATCGCCAGGGTCAGCGTGTTGGCGATGCCGAGCAGCGCGATGAGCACCGCGAGGGCGAGCAGCGCGTAGACGAGCGTGAGCATCATGTCGATCCCGCCCGCCGAGGACCGCGCGTACTCGGCACGGGTCTGCACCTGTGGATCCCCGTAGTGGGCGGCCACCTTGCGCACCGCGGCCTCGCCCGCCGCCGTGCCCACGCCGTGCTTGAAGCCGACGGCGATCACCGTGTCGGAGTCCTGGGTACGGTGCGGTGCCCAGGCGGCGCGGGTGACGACGTAGTCGCCGACGAGCTCGGACCGGCCGTAGACGGCACGCACCGTGAAGGTCCGCACCGTGCCGTCGGTGAACGCGAGCCGGGCCGTGGCCCCGACGGCGAGGTGCCGGCGTGCGGCCTCGTCGCGGGTGACGGCGAGGCCGTCCGCACCGAGGCCGCGCAGATCGCCCGAGACCCGGCCGAGGTCGAAGGTCCGCTGGAGAGCGACCGGGTCGGTGACGGTCAACGCCCGCCCCTTCCCGTCGACTTCCGCGACGCCCCGGCCCAGCCCCACGGCCGTCGCGACCTGGGGCAGCCGGGCGATCGCGGGTGCGAGCCGCGGGCTGAGCCCGCTGCCGCCCGCCCCGAACGACGGCGTGCTGACGGCCACATCGCCCGCGAACGACCGCGACACGGTCCGGTCCATGGTGGCCTTCAGCGAGGCGCCGAACACCGTGAACAGCGAGACGACCGCGACCCCGATCATCAGCGCGCTCGCCGTGGCGGCGGTTCGCCCGGGGCTGCGCAGGGCGTTGCGCCGGGCGAGCCCGCCGGTGACGCCGCGCAGCCGGTCGAGCGGGCCGCCGAGCAGTCGTACGGCCGTCCCCGCGGCGACCGGCCCGAGCACCACGAACGCGACGAGCGCGAGCACGGCGCCGCCTCCGGCCAGCCACACCGACGGGGACACCAGGACACCGGTGAGCGTCGTGGCGACGGCGACCGCCAGCAGCGCTCCCCCCGCGACGGCGCGCGGGCGCGAGGCTCCCGAGGTGTCGACGGCCGTCTCGCGGAGCGCGGCCAGCGGCGCGGTACGGCCCGCACGCAGGGCGGGCATCAGCGCGGAGCCGAGGCAGACGGCGACCCCCACGACCGGCGGCAGGATCAGCGACAGCGGCCTCAGCACCAGGTCGCCGCCGGGGAACGGGAAGCCGATCGCGGGGAACAGCGCCTGGAGTCCGGCCGCCACGCCGATCCCGCCGGCGAGTCCGGCGAGGGACGCGGTGACCGCGACGGCGCTCGCCTCCGTCAGGGTCGCCGCGGCGACCTGCCCGCGGACCGCGCCGAGCGCCCGCAGCAGGGCGTTCTCCCGGGCGCGCTGGGCGACGACGATCGCGAAGGTGTTGTGGATGGAGAAGGTCGCGACCAGCAGGGCGACCCCGGCGAACACCAGGAGGAAGGTGGTGAAGATCGTCAGGAACTGGCCGGAGACCAGGTCGGTGTTCTCCCGCGCCGACTCCTGGCCGGTGATCGCCTCGACGCCCTCGGGCAGCACGCGGTCCAGGCGGCGCACCAGCTCCTCCTGGCTCACGCCGGGACCGGCCCGCACCTGGATGCTCGACGCCCGGCCCGGTCGCGCGGTCAGGTACTTCTCCGCGTCGGTCTGGGTCATGCCGGTGTACGTCACCTGCCCCATGCCGTTCTCGCCGCCGAAGGTGGCGAGGCCGACGACGGTCACCCGCACCGGGTCGGGGGTGCGCAGGACCGTGGTGTCGCCGATCTTGAGACGGCCTTTCTCGGCGGTGCCGCGGTTGACCACGACCTCGCCGGACCGGGCGGGCGCGCGGCCCTCGGCGAGCCGGTAGGGGTTGAGCCGGGTGTCGGTGATCCAGTTCCCGGCGAGGGTGGGCGGCCCCTGGCCGCCGACGGGCTTGCCGTCGGAGCCGATCAGTTGCCCCGCGCCCTGGATCTGCGGCGCGGCGGCCGCGACGCCGGGGACCCGCTCGACGGTCCGCACGAGCGAGGTGTCGACGGGGCTGCGCTGACCGCGGCTGTCGCCGGGGGTGGTGATGACGTCGGCGCCGCGCACCACCGCGTCGGTCCCCGCCGTCGCGTCACCGAACATCGTGCCGAACGCGGAGCGCAGCGTGTCGCCCATGACGAGGGTGCCGGCCAGGAAGGCGACGCCGAGGAACACGGCGAGGAAGGTGCCGGCGAAGCGGCGCTTGTCGGCGCGCAGGGAGGACCGGCTCAGGCGCAGCAGGGTTCTCACGGCGACCTCACCTCGAACGCCTTCAGCCGGTCCAGGACCTTGTCCGCGGTCGGCGACGCCATCCGGTCGACCAGTCGGCCGTCGGCCAGGAAGACGACCTCGTCCGCGTGGGCGGCAGCCACCGGGTCGTGCGTGACCATGACGACCGTGCGCCGCATGTCGCGTACGGCGCGGCCGAGCAGGCCGAGCACCTCCTGCCCGGAGCGGGAGTCCAGGTTGCCGGTGGGTTCGTCGGCGAAGACGACTTCCGGCCGTCCGGCGAACGCCCGTGCCACGGCGACGCGTTGCTGCTGCCCGCCGGAGAGTTCGGCGGGCCGGTGGCGCAGCCGGTCGCGCAGGCCCACGACGTCGACGAGGGCGTCGATCCACTCCGGGTCGCCGCCGCGGCCCGCGAGGTCCAGCGGCAGGGTGATGTTCTCGGCGACCGTGAGCGTGGGCACCAGGTTGAACGCCTGGAAGACGAATCCGACGCGGTCGCGGCGCAGCAGGGTCAGGCGGCGGTCGTCGAGGTCGCCCAGATCGGTGTCGCCGATGCGGGCGGTGCCCGAGGTGAGCGTGTCGAGGCCGGCCGCGCAGTGCATCAAGGTGGACTTGCCGGAGCCGGAGGGGCCCATGATCGCGGTGAAGCGTCCGGCCGGGAAGCCGACGCTCACCCCGTCCAGGGCCCGCACGGTGGTGTCGCCGCGGCCGTAGACCTTCACGGCGTCGGTGACCCGGGCGGCCACGGGGGACGCGCCGGATTCGCCGGGGTCGCCGGGGTCCGCGCTCGCCCGGTCCGCCGGACTCACCCGCCCCGCCGTGGCCGTGGCCGATGTCGTACGAACGTCGGGAGCCGTGCCCGTCATGCCGGTCCCCCCTTGCCGATCCGGCCGAAGTGCTCCTCCAGGACGGACATCCGGCGCCAGTACTCCTCCTCGTCGATCTCGCCCGCCGCGAACCGGCGGCCGAGCACGGCGAGCGGCGAGTTGTCGCCCGCGGTCGGCCGCCAGGGGCCGCCGCCCCGGCCGCGCCAGGCGGTGCGGCGCAGCAGCCGGATGCCGCCGAACACCACGACCGCCCAGATCAGCGGGAAGAACAGGATCCACGGGCCGGGTCCGCCACCGCCCCAGTTCGCCAGGGTCTCCATCTCGGGTCATCTCCTCGTTCACGGTCCTCCAGGGATGCCTCGAGACTGTCGCGGAAGGGGGGTCCCGGTCGTCGTACGGCCAGCGGCAGTGCGGGTACCTCCCCGGGAGTACGGGGGGCCGCCGCGGCTGCTCCGATCGGAGTGGTTTCTGTAACTACTAGTATGTACAGTGAGCGCATGAGCACTTCGGAGCGGCTGATCGAGTCGACCCGGGAGCTGCTCTGGGAGCGCGGCTACGTGGGCACCAGCCCCAAGGCGATCCTGGAGCGGTCGGGCGCCGGGCAGGGCAGCATGTACCACCACTTCAAGGGCAAGCCCGATCTGGCGCTGGCCGCGATCCGGCGGACGGCCGAGGAACTCGGCGCCACCGCCGAGGCCGTGCTCACCGGGCCGGGCACGCCGTACGACAGGATCACGGCGTATCTCACCCGCGAGCGCGACGTGCTGCGCGGCTGCCCGGTCGGCCGGCTGACGATGGACCCGGACATCGTCGCGAACGACGAGTTGCGCGCACCGGTCGACGAAACCCTCGACCGCATCCGTGAGTTGATCGCGGCGATCGTCGAAGAGGGCAAGGAGCAGGGCCAGTTCGCGCCCTCGCTGGACGGCGCGGAGATCGCGGCGACCGTACTGGCGACCGTGCAGGGCGGCTATGTCCTCGCCCGCGCCTCCGGCTCCCCCGCCGCGTTCGACGCGGGGGTGCGCGGACTGCTGTCGCTCCTCGAACCCCGCGGCACCCCACACCCCTGAAGCACACCCCGACAGGAGTCCGTACCCGTGCACATCACGAGACAGCGCCCCGACACACAGCAGGGCCCCGCAGAGAACTTCAACGGCACGGTGTGGATGGACGTGGTCGCCGCCCCCGAACCCCCGTCCCGGCTGCGGATGTTCAACGTGCACTTCGCGCCCGGCGCGCACACCGCCTGGCACCGGCATCCGCACGGCCAGGTGCTGCATGTCCTGGAGGGCGAGGGGCTGGTGCAGCGCAGGGGCGGGGAGGTGGAGGAGATCCGGGCGGGCGACACCGTGTCGATCGAGCCGGACGAATGGCACTGGCACGGCGCCGCGCCCCGCACGTTCATGACCCATCTCGCGGTCGTGGAGGCCGCCGAGGACGGCACGACCATCGAGTGGCACGAGCACGCGCACGTGCCCGAGTACCCCTGCTGACCGGCCGCGTCACCCGCCCCGGCCGCGCTCGCCGACCCGCCGCCCACGGACACGTGACGACCCACGCACCCGCCGCCCCATGGACACGTGACGACCCACGCACCCGCCGCCCCACCGACCCGTCGGAGGACGAGACATGCACGCCATGCAGTACGAACTGACCCTGCCCGCCGACCACGACATGGGGATCATCCGCGCCCGCGTCGCCCGCGTCGGCCATCTGCTCGACACGTGGGACGGCCTCGGCACCAAGGCCTACCTGCTGCGGGAGCGCGGCCGGCACGGCTCACGGGTCAACCAGTACGCGCCGTTCTATCTCTGGGACACCGTCGAGGGCATGAACGCCTTCCTCTTCGGCGGGGCCTTCCAGGGGCTCGCGAACGACTTCGGGCGCCCGGACGTACGCCAGTGGACGGGGCTCGCGTACGAGGAGGGAAGCGCGCCGCGTTCGGCGACAGCCTTCGCCGTACGGCATCGACAGCCCGTCCCTCAGAGGGAGTTGGCGGAGTGGGCGGCGGACGCGGTGGCCGAGACCCGGCGGCTGGCCGGGCTGGACGGGGCCGTCCTCGCGGCCGCCGCCGTGGACACGCGCGCCTGGGAACTCGTGCACTTCTCGCTCTGGGAGACCTTCGCGGAGGGGGACGCCCCGAAGGCCGAGGGCGACGTGTTCGAGGTGCTGCACCTGTCGGCCCCCGGGGCGGCCGGTCTGCGGCGGGGGCGCCAGTGGTGAGCGCCGTGCGCACGGTCCTCGGGGACCTGCCCGCCGACCGCCTCGGCGTGTGCGACGCGCACGACCATCTCTTCCTCGGCAGCCCGCAGTTGGCGGGACGGGAGCTGAACGACGCGGCCGCGGCGCGGGCCGAACTGGCCGCGTTCGGCGCGGCGGGCGGGGCGGCCGTCGTGCAGTGGACGCCGTACGGCATGGGGCGGCGGGCCGCGGACCTGCCGGCACTGTCCCGTGCGGCGGGGGTGCACGTGGTGTGCGCGACCGGGCTGCACCAGGCCGCGCACTACACCCCGGACACGCTCGACGCGCTGCGCGGCCGGCTTCCCGACCTGTTCGTCTCCGAACTGACCGACGGGATCGGCACGTCGGGGGTGCGGGCCGGGCTCATCAAGGTCGCGGGCGGCTTCCACGGTCTGGACGCGCACGCCCGCTGGACCATGACGGCCGCGGCCGAGGCGCACCGGGCGACGGGTGCGCCCGTCGCCGTCCACCTGGAACACGGCACCGCCGCGCTCGACGTGCTGGACCTGCTGTGCGGCGCCGGGGGCGTGCCGCCGCACCGGGTGATCCTCGGGCATCTCAACCGCTCCCCCGACCCCGTGGTGCATCGCCAGGCCGCGGCCGTCGGCTGTTATCTGGCCTTCGACGGCCCCTCCCGGGCCCATCACGCCACGGACTGGCGGATGCCGGAGGCGATGGCGGCCCTGGTGGACGCCGGGTACGGCGACCGGCTGCTGCTGGGCGGCGACACGGTCGTCGCGGGCGCACGCTCGGTGGACGGCGGGCCCGGGATGCCCTATCTGCTGCGGCGGCTGCGGCCCCGGCTGGCCGCGGAGTTCGGCACGGAGGCGGTGGAACGGATCCTCACGGCCAATCCGGCGGAGGCGTTCGCGGTGGAGTGGGCCGCGGAGGGCTGACCTCCTCGGTGGCCACGGCACCGGCACGGACCCCGGTGACGCCGGCCCGCTGGGCTCACCCGGGCCGCCGCCCCGCCCGCGTCACCCGGTCCTGATCAACTCAGTGCCGCCAGCGGGTCGTCGAGGACCGGCTGCCAGGCCAGCTCGGCCGCGCCGACCAGGCTGTTGTGCTCCAACGTGCAGGCCAGGATGGGCACTCCACCGCTCTGCCCCCACAGGCTGCGGTCCGCGACGACCGCGCGCAGCCGCTCCGGGTCGACGTCCAGCAGCGTGCGGTGCAGCCCGCCGAGGATGATCCGGTCCGGGTTGAGGATGTTCACCAGGCCGGCGAGGCCGAGGCCCAGACGGTCGATGAGCGCCTCGGTCGCGGTGCGGACGGCGGGGTCGTCGTAGTGGTGGCGGACGAGGTCGTCGGCCTGCCGCAGCAGCGACACCTCGGGGCCCGGGACCCGGCCGGCCGCGGTGAGCAGCGCCAGCGGGTCGGCCTCGACGTCCAGGCAGCCCCGGCTGCCGCAGTGACAGGGGCGCCCCTCCGGGTTGACCGTGAGATGGCCGACCTCCAGTGCCAGGCCCGAACTCCCGGTGTGCAGGCGCCCGTCCAGGACCAGCGCGCCACCGACGCCCCGGTGCCCGGTGGCCACGCACAGCAGGTCCCGTGCGCCGCGCCCGGCGCCGTGCCGGTGCTCGGCGAGCGCGGCGAGGTTGACGTCGTTGCCCGCGAAGGCGGGACCGGTGAGACCCGCCGCGCGCACGCACTCCGTGAACAGCCGCCGCACGGGCGCGCCCACCGGCCAGGCGAGATGCAGCGGGTTGAGGGCGCGCCCGTCCGGTTCGGCGACGGCGGACGGCACGGCGAGGCCCGCGCCGACGCATCGGCGGCCGGTCGTGCGCAGCAGGTCCGCGCCGACCTCCACGACGGCGGCGAGCACCTTCGACGGATCGGAGTCGACGGTCTCGCAGCCGGGGGCGGTGGCGACGATACGGCCGCCCAGGCCGACGAGCGCCGCGCGGAAGCCGTCGGCGTGGATCTGCACGGCCAGCACGACGGGGCCGTCCTCGGCGACCGCGAGCCGGTGCGAGGGGCGGCCCTGGGAACCGGCCGCCGCGCCGGGCCGGGCGTCCACCCGGATCAGGCCGAGCGCCTCCAGCTCGGCGGCGACCGCGCCGGCCGTCGCCCGGGTCACGCCCAGTTCGGCGGTGAGCACGGCCCGGGTCGGCGCCCGCCCGGTGTGGACGAGCTCCAACGCGGGCCCGAGCGCGCCGCGCCCTCGGTCCAGCCGCGTTCTCGAGGTGGTCCCATCCCCCGCGTGCCGGGGGTCCGCCGTACCGCTCATGAGGGCGAGTCTCCCATGATCCGCACACGGGGTGACCAGCACCGCGTCTGCGGCGGGCCCACGGGCCGGACTCACGCCCCCGGCAGCCCGCCGACCCGCAGGGTGACGTTGAGCCGCCCGGTGAGTCCGAGGCCGGGCGGCGCGGTGCCCGGGCAGACCCGCGGCACACCGTGGAAGGCGAGCCGGGCGGGCCCGCCGAAGACGAACAGGTCGCCGCTGCGCAGCTCCACGTCGGTGTAGGGCTTCGCCCGGTTCTCGGTGTTGCCGAAGCGGAAGACACACGTGTCGCCGAGGCTCAGCGAGACCACGGGGTCGGGCGAGCGCTCGTCGGCGTCGCGGTGCATCCCCATCCGCGCGTCGCCGTCGTAGAAATTGATCAGCGCGATGTCGTACGGCGCCGTCGACGCGCCCTCGGTGTCGCGCGAGGTCCCCGCGCCCTCGGTGTCGTGCGAGGTCCCCGGCGGGCCGAGGGCGTCGGTCACCGCGCGGCGGCCGAGGTCGCCGAGCCACTCCGGGAACGGCTTGACGGGCGCCCCGTCGCCGTCGACGACCGTGCGGGCATAGGCGTACGGGTACCAGTGCCATCCCAGGCAGACCTGCCGGGCGGTCATCGTGCCGCCGCCGGGGGTGCGGACGGTGCGCAGTCCGGCGGGCGGCCGCGCCCACTCCCGGCAGGCGTCGAGGAGGGCGCGCTGCCGGTCGGCGGACAGCCAGTCCGGCACATGCACCGCGCCGGGGGCGACCTCGACGCGCTCACGGGGAAACAGCTCGGCGTCCATGCCCTCCATCCTGCCCGCAGGGTGCTCGGCGCCGACGCCCCGGCAGGGGCGGGCTCCGCCGGACGCGGTGCGCCCCCGCGCCTCGGATAGCCTGGACGCACGATGAACGACCGTATGACGACGCCGTGGGGCGAGCTCGACCTGGACAGGTTCCCGGAGGATCCGCGCGACCGGCTGCGCGCCTGGGACGCCTCCGACGCCTATCTGCTGACGCATCTCGTCGAGGAGCGGGTGCCGCTCGACGGCACGGTCGTGGTCCTCGGGGACCGCTGGGGCGCGCTGGCCACGGCACTCGCGGCCCGGCGCGCGGCGCGGGAACAGGCACGGGAAGCGGCGCAGCCCGAGGCGGCGCGGGACGAGCCGGCGCACGACGAGGCGGCGCGGGACGGCGGCGCGCACCTGGTGCAGATCACCGACTCCTTCCTGACCCGCGAGGCGACCCGGGCGAACCTCGCGCGGGCCGGCGCCGAGCCCGGTGCCGTGTCCCTGCTGACCACGCAGGACCCGCCGCCCGAGCGGATCGACGTGCTGCTGGTACGGGTGCCCAAGAGCCTCGCGCTGCTGGAGGACCAGCTGCTGCGGCTCGCGCCCGCCGTGCACGCGGGCACGGTCGTGGTCGGCACCGGCATGGTGAAGGAGATCCACACCTCCACGCTCCGCCTGTTCGAGCAGATCCTCGGCCCCACCCGGACCTCGCTCGCGGTCCGCAAGGCCCGGCTGATCCACACCGCCCCGGACCCCTCGCTCGACCGGCCCGCGAACCCGTGGCCGTACGAGTACACGCTCCCCGGGGACATCGGCGCGGTCTCGGGCGGCATGGTCGTCAACCACGCGGGTGTGTTCTGCGCCGACCGGCTCGACATCGGCACCCGGTTCCTGCTCCGGCATCTGCCGCCCACGCGGGACGCCCGCCGGGTGGTGGACCTCGGCTGCGGCAACGGAGTGGTCGGCACGGCGGTGGCGATGGCCGACCCGGAGGCCGAAGTGCTGTTCGTGGACGAGTCGTTCCAGGCGGTGGCGTCGGCCGAGGCCACCTTCAAGGCCAACGGGGTGCCCGGACACGCGGAGTTCCGCGTCGGGGACGGCCTCGCGGGCGTGTCGGCGGGCAGCGTCGACCTCGTGCTGAACAACCCGCCGTTCCACTCGCACCAGGCGACGACGGACGCGACGGCGTGGCGGATGTTCACCGGGGCGCAGCGGGTGCTGCGGCCCGGCGGCGAGCTGTGGGTGGTCGGCAACCGGCACCTCGGCTACCACGTCAAGCTGAAGCGGCTGTTCGGCACCTGCGAACTGGTGGCCAGCGACCCGAAGTTCGTGCTGCTGCGCGCGGTGAAGCGGTAACGGGCGCCCCCTCTGACACCTCGCCGTCCCCGGAAGCCTCCGGAAGTCCCCGGACGTCCCCGGACGCTCAGGCCGTGCCCAGCACCGCGATGATCCGGGCCACCTCCCCCGTCATCGCCTCGCGGGCGGCGGCGAGATAGCGGCGCGGGTCGACGGCGTCCGGGTGGACGGCGAGATGGTCGCGGATCGCGGCCGTCATGGCGAGGTTGAGGGCGGTGCCGACGTTGACCTTGGCGATGCCGCCGACGACCGCCCTGCCCAGTTCGCCGTCGGCGACCCCCGAGGAGCCGTGCAGGACGAGCGGCACGCCGAGCGCCGTCGCGAGGCGTTTGAGCAGGTCGTGGTCGAGGGTGGCGGTGCGGGTGGTCATGGCGTGCGCGCTGCCGATCGCTACGGCCAGGGCGTCCACCCGGGCATCGCGGACGAAGGCGTGCGCCTCGGCGGGGTCGGTCCGCGCGCCGGGTGCGTGGGCGTCCAGCGCGGGCCGGCCCGCCTTGCCGCCGATCTCCCCCAACTCGGCCTCGATCCAGAGCCCTTGGGCGTGCGCGTAGTCGGCGGCGGCGCGGGTGGCGGCGAGGTTCTCGGCGTACGGCAGGCGGGAGGCGTCGTACATCACGGAGCCGAACCCGGCGTCGGCGGCCTGCCGCAGCAGCTCGTCGCTCTGCACGTGGTCGAGGTGCAACGCGACGGGTACGGCGGCGCTCCGGGCCGCCTCGGCGGCGGCGCGGGCGAGCGGCCGGAGCCGGCCGAGGCGGAACCTGACGGCGTTCTCGCTGACTTGGAGCACGACGGGGGCGCCGGCCGCCTCGGCGCCGGCGACGACGGCCTCGGCGTGTTCGAGGGTGATGATGTTGAAGGCGGCCACCGCCGTGCGCGCGGCGGCGGCCCGGGTGATCAGCTCACCGGTCGGTACGAGGGGCACGTGCGGTCTCCTCCGCGGGGCGGCTCAGGGTGTGGGAGCCCCGAGCCGCTCGGGCTCGGGGCGCGGGAATCAGCGGGCGTCCGGGCGCGCGGACCGACGAGGACGGGCGGGGCCGAGGCGCGAGGACCGGCGGGGCTCAAGGCGGGGGAGTCACCGGGAATCCAGGCGGGCGGATCGCCGGAGCTCACGGCCCGAGGATCACCGAGCGGGTGAGGTGGCGCGGGCGGTCGGGGTCCAGTCCGCGCGCGGCGGCGACGGCGACCGCCAGACGCTGGGCGCGGACGAGTTCGGCGAGCGGGTCCAGGGTTCCGCTCACCCACAACCCGCCCGTGGCGCGCACCTGTTCGGCGAGTCCGTCGGGCGCCTCGCCGAACATCCAGGTGGCCGTGGACTTCGTGGTGACGCTGATGGGGCCGTGCCGGTACTCCATGGCCGGATAGGACTCCGTCCACGACAGCGACGCCTCGCGCATCTTCAGCGCCGCCT
The DNA here is from genome assembly GCF_000974985.2 of Streptomyces mangrovisoli. Taxonomy (GTDB): domain Bacteria; phylum Actinomycetota; class Actinomycetes; order Streptomycetales; family Streptomycetaceae; genus Streptomyces; species Streptomyces mangrovisoli. Next base: position 39,576 of record NZ_LAVA02000015.1, read on the forward strand.
CGTTGGCGAGGCCGACCGTCCAGCCCCGGCCGAGGAAGGTGAACTGCCCGCACTCCACCAGTCCTTCGGGCAGCGGCGCGTCGAGGGCGGTCCGGGCGTCGGCCACGGCGGCCTCGTCGTGCAGCCCGAGGTGGGAGCGGAGCAGGGTGAGGGCGGTGGTGGCGAACCGGGTCTGCACGACGGAGCGTTCGTCCGCGAAGCCGAGCACCACCACCTCGTCGGCGGCCGCCATGACGGGCGTCCCGGGGTCGGCCGTGATCGCCGTGGTGCGGACGCGGCCGCGCAACCGCCGTAGCAGAGTGAGCACTTCGGTGGTGGTGCCGGAGCGGGTCAGGGCGAGGACCCGGTCGTAGGCGCGGTGGTGGGGGAACTCGGAGGCGGCGAAGGCGTCGGTCTCCCCCTGGCCCGCGCCCTCGCGCAGCGCGGCGGCCGACTGGGCCATGAACCAGGAGGTGCCGCAGCCGACGATCGCGACCCGCTCCCCCGGTGCGGGCAGTGCGCCGCCGTGACCGGCCGCCTCCTGTGCCGCCCGCGTCCAGCACGCGGGCTGGCTGCGCAGTTCGTCCTCGACATGGGTCATGCCCGGCCCCTCCCGGTCGAACGTCGAGGACGCGCCCGAGGACGCGACTCTCATGACGTTTCTTGCAAGAATCAGCGAGCTTTCAAGCAGAAACAAGCATAGGGCGCCGCAATGGGGTGCGCTAGGGTCACTCGGAGATCGGGAAACAGAGAGAAGCGGAGAGGAACGGAGAGGCCGCATGTCGCGGGACGCCCGCTGGAAGGCGCTGCTGGAGCTGCTCGTGGAGCGCGGCCGGCTGGACGTCGAGGCGGCGGCGGCCGAACTGGACGTCTCCGCGGCGACGATCCGCCGCGACTTCGACCAACTGGCCGACCAGCAGATGCTGGTGCGCACCCGCGGCGGCGCCGTGGTGCACGGCGTCTCCTACGAACTGCCGCTGCGCTACAAGACCGCCCGCCGCGCCTCGGAGAAGCAGCGCATCGCGCGGGCGGTCGCCGGACTCGTCGCGCCGGGCGACGCGGTGGGCCTGACCGGCGGCACGACCACCACCGAGGTGGCGCGCGCGCTGGCCGTGCGCGCCGACCTCGCCTCCGGCACACCGGCGTTGACCGTGGTCACCAATGCGCTGAACATCGCCAACGAGCTGGCTGTACGGCCCCAGTTCAAGATCGTGGTGACCGGCGGGGTGGCCCGCCCGCAGTCGTACGAACTCGTCGGGCCGCTCGCGGACGGGGTGCTGGGGCAGATCACGGTCGACGTGGCGGTGCTGGGCGTGGTCGCCTTCGACGCCACGCACGGCGCGGCGGCACACGACGAGGCGGAGGCCGCGATCAACCGGCTGCTGTGCGATCGGGCGGAGCGCGTGGTCGTGGCGGCGGACTCCAGCAAGCTGGACCGGCGGGCGTTCGCCCGGATCTGCGCGGCCGACGCGGTGGACACCCTGGTGACGGACACGGCGGCGGCACCGGAGGCGGTACGGCGGTTCGAGGAGGCGGGGGTCGAAGTGATCGCGGTCTGAGGCTCCCCCCTGGCGCGGTCCCAGACTCCCCCGGGCGCGGCCCGAGGCTCCACCCGGACGCAGGGTCGGAAGCCGCCGGGGCCGACCGGATGCAGAAGCCGCCGGGGCCGACCGGCCTCAGACGCTGCCGAAGTCGACCTTGACGAACCCCGCGCCGCGCTGGTCGTTGCAGCCGGGGCCGGCGGTCCCCTCGGGAGGCACGGGCCGCGCCTGGTGGGCCTGGAGCGCGACGCTCACGAGGGTGATCAGCAGATCGACGTCCGAGACGGCGTCGAGACGTATGGTCACCCACTGCGAACCGGGCACGATCCGCACCGCGCCCGCGGCGCGCAGGTCGCGGGAGAGCCGCCGGATGGCCTGCTCCGTGAGGTGCAGATCGACGTCCCGCTCCGAGTGGAAGTGCGCGATCTCCCCCTGCGGCGAGCCGAGCGCCTGACCCAGACCGCAGCTGGGTGCGACCTGCCTCAGGTCCGGCCAGGTCGACAAGCGCGTGAAAGCGCGCAGGGCCAACGTCATGGCCCCATCATGGACCGCTCACCGCCCGGCAACCAGGACGTGAGCAACTATTAACCGCCAGGCCTCAGTCAGTGCGTACCGAAATGTTCGGCCTTGTCCTCTTGCGCGACTCGAAATACGCGTGCCGTCGTCTCGCTCCTCGGGCACCATCGGGCCCGAGGCCCCCGTCCGCCCCGCACCCGGAGGTGCATCACGTCGCCGTACGACCCCGAACTCTCCCCCGGCAGCCTGCCGTGGCAGACGGCGGACCCGCAGGTCAACGCCTTTGCCCTGGACGCGGAGGAGGAGGCCCGACTCACCGCTCTGATCGCGGACATGACGCCCGATCGGGGCGCCACGCGCACGGACACGCTGCGCTTCGTGGACGAGGTCACCGTCGTCCTCGCGGCCCGCTACGGCCGGTGGGCCTGCGGCTGGGACTGGGGCATCGGCGAGGGAGGCGGCGGCGGGGTGGTCGCGAGCTGGTGCTGCGACAGCCATTCGGTGGGTGAACCCGCGGACACGGCGGCCCGGGTCGTGGCGTCGCTGCGGGAGTGGCGGGACTGGATCGAGGAACTGGCCGACCGGTTCGCGGCCCTGGCCCCGCCGTCCGACGCGAGCCCCGAGGACCGCAGTTGGCATCTGGAGCGGGCCGCCACCCGGCTGGTGACGGTCGTCGTCGACCGCACCGGCGCCGAGGCCGGCTGGTACAGGACGTGCCGCCTGGTGCTCATCTGGTTCCTCACCTCGGCCGGCCTGACGCCCGACGAGGCCCGGACCGCGGCGGAATCGGCGATCGACGGCCGGTTCAAGAGCTGGGTGGCCCCGCCGGCCACGCTGATCGACTCCGTGGGCGAGGACCTGGCCGTCGGCCTGACCGGTACCCGCCCCTACCGCGATTTCTGAGGCGCCATGACGGCCGACGCGCTGGCGGCCTGGTGCCGCGTCAGGGAGCAGGTGGACTGGACGACGGCGGCGGCGCCCGCACCGCCGCGGCGCCGTCCCGCCGGGCCGGCGGCTCGGCACGAACCCCCGCCGCACCAACCGGACCGGGACGGGCTCGCGGCCGCGCACGCCCCCTCGCCACGGCCCGCGGACGGGCTCGCCGCCTGGTGCGACGGTCCGGTCCGGCGTCGCGACCCGGTGCGGGCCGACCGGCTGCTCGGCGCGCTGGCCCTGAGCCGCGCCGACGCGGCCCGGGGCGCGCCGCTCACCGTGCCGCTGCTGGCGGGCTGGCAGCGCCAGGTACTCGGGGTGCCCGTGGCCCGGCTGCGGCGGACCGACGCCTTCGCCAAGGGCGGGCGCGAGCGCTACGGCCTGACGCCGTCCACCTGGCGCGACTTCACGCGCTGCCTGCGCCAGAGCGGCGACCTCGCGCTCCCGCCGCCGACCCGCGCCGCCCGCGCCTACCTCGACGTGGCCTTCTTCCACCCCTTTCCCGACGGCAACGCCCGACTGGCCCTGCTGGTCCTGGGGTACGTCCTGGAGTCCGCGGGGGTGCGCCTGGACGAGGTCGGCCCGCTCGCCGTCGCGCGCCACGCCGACGATCCGGCCGGAGCCGCCGACCTCGCCGCGCTGGTGGCGGTCCTCGCGAGAGCGGCGCACCGGCGGTCGGGGACGAGCGGCCGCCCGGCGGATACGCGCGGCCCGGGGTGGGCAGCGAAGGGGTGCCCCGACGGATCGGGCGCGACGGAAGGGGACACGAGTGGCGCACAACGAGGGTCGTCCGCCGGAGGGTTGGAGCGCGGGTGAGCGCCGCATGTGGGAGGCCTACCGCCGCGGGGACTGGTGCGAGCAGGTGCCGGAGGTGCGCGGGGAGGCGATCCGCGTCCTGCTGCTGACCGCGCCGCCCGCGCACCCGGGCCACCTGGCCCGGCTGCGTCTGCGCGACGTGCGCGTCCGGGGCGTCCTCGACCTGGCCGAGGTCACGGTCGACTCCCCCGTACGGCTGCGCGGTTGCCGCTTCGACGCCGAACCGCGCCTGGAGGGCGGCCGGTTCGAGGCGCTGGAGCTCGACGAGTGCCGGCTGCCGGGGCTGTTCGCACACGGCGCCCGCTTCGCGCGGGAGATGAGGCTGACCCGCTGCACCGTGGACGGCACCGTGAACCTCGAGTCCGTCGGCGTCGGCGCCCACCTCTGCCTCGACGGCACAACGGTGCGCCCGGCGCCCGGAGATGCCGCCGTCATGGCGCGGTCCGTCGCCGTGGACGAGTCCCTGCGGGCGACGGGCCTGGACTGCTCGGGCACCCTCGACCTCGGCAACGCCCGTGTGCAGGACGCGCTCGTGCTGCGCGGAGCGGCGATCACCGGCCCCCGCGGCAACCTCCAGATGTCCGAGATCAACGTCGGCGGCGGCCTGTACCTCGGACGCGGCTTCCGCTGCGCGGGGACGGTCAACCTCTGCGGCGCTTCGATCGGGGCCACGGTGGAACTGCTCGACGCCACCCTCGACGGACCGGGCCTCGACGCCGGACGGCACGCCCTCCATCTCGGCTGCGCGCGGATCGGCGGCGACATCCAGGCCGAACGGGGGCTCGTCGTCAACGGCCCCGTCACACTCGACGACACGTCCGTACGCGGCAGCGTCGTCCTGCGCGGCGCCCGCCTGTCCGTCCCTTCCGGCACGGCGCTCACCGCGGGCCGCACGCACATCGGGGGCGACCTCGACTGCCGGGACGGAACGACCGCGCACGGCACCATCGACCTGTGCGACGCCCGGATCGGCGGGTCCGTCCGGTTCGAGGCGGCGGAACTCACCGCGCCCGACGGCGGCGGGCACGTGCTGCGGGCCAACGGCATCGACGTCGGCGGCGTGGTGAACCTCTGCGACGGCTTCACCGCGCACGGCACGATCCGGCTGAGCAGCGCCACCATCCGCAGCACGCTGTGCTTCCTGGGGGCGCACCTGGACACGACGGCCGACGAGAAGGCCCTCGTCTGCTGGGGCACGACGGCCGCGGTACTCCTCCTGAGACCCCGTCGGGCCCCGCTCGGCACGGTCGATCTCGGCCGGATGTCCGTGGGCCTGCTCCACGACGAACCGACCCGCTGGCCCGCCTCGCTCGTCCTGGACGGCACCGTCTACGACACCCTCCGCCCGGCCCTGACCGCGAAGGCGCGCCTGCCGTGGCTCGGCCGGGACCCGGCCGGGTTCACGCCGCAGCCGTACGAGCAGCTGGCGGCCGTCCACCAGCGGCACGGCCGTGACGCCGAGGCGCGGACCGTGCTGGTCGCCAAGCAGCGCGGCCTGCGCCCGACCCTCGCGCCGCCCGCCCGCCTGTGGAGCCTCCTGCAGGACGCCACCGTCGGCTACGGGTACCGCCCGCTGCGCGCCCTGTGGGTCCTGCTGTGCCTGCTCGCGGCGGGCTCGGCACTCTTCGCGCTGCGTCCCCCGACACCGGTGGGCGGCGGCCCCTACCCGCACTTCCAGCCGCTCGTCTACACCCTCGATCTGCTGCTGCCCCTGGTCGACCTGGGACAGGAACGGGCGTACGCCCCGTCGGGCGTCATGCAGTGGTGCGCGATCACGCTCATCGGCACGGGCTGGCTGCTCGCGACGACGGTGGCGGCGGGTGCGGGGCGGGTGCTGCGGCGCAACTGAGCGCACGGCGCCCCCGGGCGGAGCCGGTGCCCGGTACGGGTGTCGCGGGCGGCCGCTTCAGGAGCGTCGGCCTGCCCGGACGCGCGCACCGGGCGCGGGCGAGGGGTGGCGCCGGACAGGCCCTAGTCGCGGGTCCAGTGGTGGAGGCTCGCGAGGAGCAGGTTCGGGTCGTGCTGGGTGAAGTACGCCGCGCTGGGCACGTAGACCGTCCAGTTGCGCACGGCGACGGAGGTCGGGTTGGACAGGCCGTCGTCGCCGGTCAGCACGATCGTGTGACTGCCGTCGGGACGCACCAGGGCCAGCCGGCTGCTCGGGTTGAGCGCGGCGAGCACGTTCTCGCCGTGTCCGGGGAAGGCGAAGTCGTCGATGCCGTCGAGCCCCGTCGCGCGGGTCTCGATCCGGCCGGCGGAGCCGTCGTCGCGGACGGGGATGCGCAGCAGCGTCCCGCGGTCGGTGTTGGAGACCCATACGGCGTCGCCGTGCAGTTTGATGCCGTTGGCGCCGAAGCCGCTCGCGGGCGGCGCGGGCAGCGGGTCGAGGGCCGTGGCCCTGGCCCACGCGGTGGGCGTGCCGCCCCGCTGCGGGATGCGCCAGACCATGCCGAGCGCGGAGTCGGCGGCGTAGAGCACGTGCCGGCGCTCGTCGAGGACCAGCCCGTTGGGCAGGCCGTTCGGCGGCAGTTCGGCGATCTGCCGGGGCCGTCCGCCGCCGGGCGCGATGCGCCAGATGCCGGTGGCGCGGGTGCCGGTGGCGTAGCCGACGTAGAGGGTGCCGTCGTGGGCGCGGGCGATGCCGGTGGCGATGGCGCTGCCGATGACGGGCGTGGCCGGGTTCGTCACGGTGGGCAGCGTGGCGCGCCGGTGGGTGTGCCCGTCCAGGGTGACGTGGGCGACCTGGTGGGCGTAGGCGAACGTGAGGTCGGCCGAGCCGTCGGGTTCGAGCGCGATGTTCTCCGGGGTCTGGCCCTTGGCCAGATCGAAGTGGGCGACGATGCGCGAGCCCGCGACGGTGGGGTGGGCCGCGGAGCGCGCGTCGGGGACCGCGGGGCGGCCCGCGGCGGGCGGGGCGGCGGCGACGAGGCCGAGCGCGAGGGTGGCCGTGGCCAGACCGGCCAGGCGGGGCAATCGGGGCATGGGGGCCTTCCAGGGGAGCGTGGATCCGGTGCGCCCGCGTGAGGCGCCCGTCCACGGTGACGGGGCGCCCGCCGACCCGGTGGGCAGCCTCGGCCGCGCGTTCGCTCGCATGGCGCAGTCCTGCGTCTGGTTGCCGTACGCCGGGTGGCTCCACGTCCCGCGGACCACGGCCCCACGCCCCTCTCAGGTGTACGCGGTGGCGTCGCGGGTCCAGATGAACACCTCGGTGTCCGGCTGCCGTTCGGAGAACAGGTGCGTCGGTGAAGTCTCCCGGAGCAGCCGGCGCAGCTCCGTCTCGAACGCGCCGCGCCGCGGGCCGAAGAGCGGGGGTGCCGCGTACGACATCGAGAAGACCCAGTCCACGACGTCGTCGCTGGTCCGCTCGATCACCTGGCCGCCCGGAACGACGAGACGGCGCGGCCCGCCGAACCCGGCACCGGCCAGAATCCCCGCCTCCCCGCCGGGGGTCCCCGCGGTCAGTACCCCGCGTCCGGCCCGGCGCACGGGTCCCAGGTAGTGCGCGATCAGCTCCGCGACGGCCGGGTGAGGGACGGCCGGGTGGGGCGGGTGCGGGTGGGGCGCCTTCGGGTCGGGCATCTCCAGGTGGAGCGCGTCCGGGTGGAGGGCCTCCTTGTGGAGCGCCTTCGGGTGGGGCGCCTGCGGGTGGAGCGCCTCCGAGTGGGGTGCCTCCACGTGGAGCGCCTCCGAGTGGGGTGCCTCCACGTGGAGCGCCTCCGAGTGGGGTGCCTCCACGTGGAGCGCCTCCGAGTGGGGTGCCTCCACGTGGAGCGCCTCCGGGTGGGGTGCCTCCACGTGGAGCGCCTCCGGGGACGGATCGGCGGGAGCGGGATCGGTCGCGCGGGGATCGCCCGGCTCTGGAACGCCGGGTCCCGGATCGGCCGCACACCGATCGGCGGCCCCGGTATCGCCCAGCCCCGGATCGGCCGCACACGGATCGCCAGGCCCCGGATCGGCCGGCCTCGGAGGTACTCCACCCGGTGGGCCGCCGGCCGGCGGGCTCTGCGTCTTCAGGTCGGAGACGTGCACCAGGGCCCCGCCCGGCGCGAGCATCCCGCGGACCGTCGCCGCCACGAGCGCGCGGTCCATCCAGTGGAAGGACTGGCCGAACGTCGCCACGGTGAAGATGCCGAGTCCCGCGGGCAGTTCCTCGGCCCGGGCCCGCACCCAGCGCGTCCGGCCGGACAGACCGCGCTCGGCCGCCGCCCGCCGGGCCTCGGCGATCATCCCGGTGTCCGGGTCCACGCCGACCGTCTCACGGAAGTGTCCGGCCAGGTCCAGGGCGAGGACGCCCGGCCCGCAGCCGACGTCGAGCAGTCGGCCACGGCCGTCGGGACGCAGGGCCTCGGCGAGCAGGGCGGTGAGCCCGGGGGCGTACGGCAGCCGCCCGCGCCGGTAGTGGGTGGCCGTACCCGCGAACAGCGTCTCGTCCCACTCCCAGCCGGTGGCCATCAGGTCGCCTCGGGCGCCCGGCGGGCCTCCGGCCGCCCGGTCCGGGACGCCGTCCGGGACGCCGTCCGGGAACGCAGGGCCGGGTAGTCCAGCCAGGGGTCCTGGAGGAACGCTTCCCGGTGGTCCGCGTGGCCGGCCGCGCTGATCCGGTAGTACAGCGCCCGGCGGGTCCGCTCCGAGGCGTAGTTGCCGCCGATGTTGTGGCCGAGCAGGTAGTGCGCGAGCAGCAGGTCACCGGCGCGCCCGGTGATCTGCTCGGGCTCGGGCAGCTCGATCGGCGGGTACGCGCAGAAGCTCCCCGGGCCGTGTTCCCGGAAGTGGGCGGCGTGGGTGAGATGGGTGCCCGGCCAGACCCAGAGGTTGCCCGAGTTCTCGGCGAGCTGGTCGGTCATCAGGACCCCGGCGAGGAGGGTGAACGTGTTCCGCACCGGCTCGCCGCTCGGCTCCGCGTGGGGCGCGTCGATATGGGGGATGCCGGGCCGGTGCGGGAACGGCGGGATGTTCAGCGCGACCTGGACCTGGACGGGCGGCTCCAGCGTGCCCGCCCCGGCCAGCTCCTCGGCGAGCCGGAACGCGGGACCCTCGACGAGGGGCGCGAGCAGCGCGGGCTCGTCCTCGGTGGGCAGGAAGTAGAAGTGGTTGCCGTGGGTCCCGGCCGTGGGCGGATCGGCCGCCACGACCTCGTCCAGGCGGCGCCCCGCCCGCCCCAGGACGTCGTCCGGCACCGCGTGCGGGACCAGCACGAAACCCCGCTCGGCGAACTCGTCGAGTTGCTCGTCGCTCAGCACGGGGCACCACGGTAGGCGGGGGCCGGGCGCGGGGCGACCGGATATTCGGGGGCCACCCCAGGGCAGGGCAAGGTCGGCGTCCTGTGCCTCGCCCATCGCCCATCGCCCCCACAAACGCACCCCGACCTTGCCCCCGCTCCGGCCGCCACCTAGCCTGACTTTGTGCCGCTAATAAACAAAACCCGTACGCACAGCGTCGTGCGCGGGACCGACCTCGCCCGGCTGCGCGCCGTCGTGACCGTCTTCTTCGCTCTCGACGGCTTCGTCTTCGCGGGCTGGGTCGTCCGTATCCCCGCCATCAAGCACCAGACCGGTGCCTCCGCCGGTGCCCTCGGGCTCGCCCTCCTCGGGGTGTCCGCCGGCGCCGTCGTCACCATGACCCTGACCGGCCGCCTCTGCCGCCGCTACGGCAGCCACCCGATGACCGTCGTCTGCGCGCTGCTGCTCTGTCTCGGCGTGGCGCTGCCCCCGCTCACCCACTCGGTACTCGCCCTCGGCTCCGTGCTGCTGCTGTTCGGCGCGGCCTACGGCGGTCTGAACGTCGCCATCAACAGCGCCGCCGTGGACATCGTGGCCGCGCTGCGGCGACCGGTCATGCCCAGTTTCCACGGGGCCTTCAGCCTGGGCGGCATGACCGGGGCCGCCCTGGGCGGGCTGGTCGCGGGCTCACTGTCGCCGACCCGCCATCTCCTCGGGCTGGCCGTCGTCGGCCTGGTCGTGACGGCCGTGGCCGGGCGCGTGCTGCTGCGCTGCGAGCCACCGCCGCCCGCGAAGCGCCCGCAGGACGGCGACGCGCCCGACACGTCCCACGCACCCGACACACCCGCCCGCGCCGCCGACCGGCGCGGGCTCGACTCCGGTACCCGCACGATCGTGCTGGTCCTCGGGCTGATCGCGCTGTGCACCGCCTACGGCGAGGGCGCCCTCGCCGACTGGGGCGCCCTGCATCTCACCCAGGACCTCCACACCTCCCCCGGCCTGGCCGCCGCGGGCTACTCCTGTTTCGCGCTCGCCATGACGGTCGGCCGGCTCTGCGGCACGACTCTCCTCGAACGCCTGGGCCGCTCCCGCACCCTGGTCGTCGGCGGCTCCACGGCCGCAGCGGGGATGCTGCTCGGCTCGCTCGCCCCGGCCACCTGGGCGGTGCTGCTGGGCTTCGCCGTCACCGGGCTCGGGCTGGCCAACATCTTCCCGATCGCCATCGAGCGCGCGGGGGCGCTCGCCGGTCCGAGCGGCGTGGCGACCGCGTCCACCCTCGGCTACGGCGGCCTGCTCCTCGGACCGCCCGCGATCGGGTTCCTGGCCGAGGGGCTCTCCCTGCCGATCGCGCTCACCAGTGTGGCGCTGCTGGCCGCCGTCGCCGCCGCGATCGGTTTCGGCGCCCGGCACGCCACGGCGGGCTGACCTCTACCGCAAGCCAGGTCATCCGCACCAGGCCGTCCGCGGGCCGCAGTGCCCGCGGACGGAGGAGCGGGCCGCGGGCCGCGGTCTGCCCGCGCAACCGCAGTCCGCGGGCCGGAGGCCGCAGGCCGCGGTCCGGAGTCCGCGGTCCGCAAGCCGGAGTCCGCAGTCCGACGGCTCGACGGACCAGGCCGCCTCAGGCGCGCCGCGCGCCGTCCAGCCCTTCGACGTGTGCCACGTTGCCCCGGTCCTCCGCGTCCTCACTGGCCGCGGCGCCGAACCAGGCGTCGAGGATCTCCGCCAGCAGCGGCTGCGACGTCAGCCGCAGGCTGAGGGCGAGGACGTTGGCGTCGTTCCAGCGGCGAGCGCCGTCGGCGGTGTAGGCGTCCGCGCACAGGGCCGCGCGGACGCCCGGCACCTTGTTCGCGGCGATCGACGCGCCGGTCCCGGTCCAGCAGCACACGACGGCCTGGTCGGCCCGCCCCTCGGCGACGTCCCGGGCCGCCGTCTCGGAGCACACGGCCCACTGCGGGTCGGCCCCCGGGCGCAGCGCCCCGTGTGTCCGCACCTCGTGCCCCCGCTCCCGCAGTTGCGCGACTAGGGAGCGGGCCACGGGTTCGTCCATGTCGGAGGAGACGGAGATCCGCATGTGCCGACGATAGCCCAGCCCGCCACGTCCGGACCGGCCCGCGCGGGGCCTCAGCGCAGCGCGACCGGCAGCCCCTCCACGACGCGCCGCAGCAGCCTGCCGCCGTGCACTCGCGGAGCGTCGAAGCAGCGCAGGCCGCCGTCGTCGCCGTCCTCGTCGTCGCCGTCCTGTCCGTCACCGTCCGCGCCGTCGGCGCGCAGCACCTCGGGGACGAGGACGGCTGCCGGGTCGGTGTCCTGGTCGTAGCCGAGATACGCGGGTGCGAGGACCGGGCCGTGCAGTGTCCCCCCTATCAGGTCGGGGGCGAACTCGTCGGACAGCACGGTCACCGCGGCGCTGAGGTCGCCGTGGACCATCACCAGCTTCTCGGTCATGTTGCCGATGAACGCGCCGGTCACCGTGACATCGCCGAGCACCAGCAGCTTCACGTCCCCCTCCAGGTAGACGTCGGCGGCCTTCAGGTCACCGAGCACGATCAGCGCCGGGCAGCCGTCGTCCACGTTGAGCAGAGCGCCGTCGACGGTCAGGTCGCCGTCGACGACGACCCCGGTGGCGGACGTCCACCCCTTCGCGTCGAGATCGAGCGGGCCCGGTATCGCGAGCGGGCCGGGGCGCACGTCGTAGCTCTCGTCGTAGAGATTGCCGTACGACGACTCCGGCAGGCCCCGGCGCTCGAACACGGCGACGGTCTCGGCCCAGGTGAGGCTGCGGTCGGTCATGGGGACAACCCTGCCATCCGCCACTGACAATCCCTCAGCGGGCGGCGCGTGCGGGCGGTTTCGGCAGGTCAGGGGGTGTCCGCCGGAGCCGGAGCCGGAGCCGGAGCCAGGGCCGGAGCCGGGGCCGCGTCCGTGGCCCCCGGCCCGGCGCCGTCCGCCGCGAGGTCCGTCCCGCGCTCCGCCGCCGCGCGCTCCCGCGTCGCGTCGCGCGTCAGGCGTACGCCCACCGCCGTGCAGAGCAGGGCCAGCGCCGCCGCGACCACCCAGGCGGCCCGGAAGTCCTGGCGCCGCTCCGGCCCCACCTGCGCGCCGACGATGGCCACGAGCAGCGCGACCCCGACCGTGGCGGCGATCTGACGGGTGGAGTTGACGAGCGCGGAGCCGGTCGCGGAGCGGTGTCCCGGCAGCGCACTGACGCCCGCGGCCACCAGCGTGCCCAGGGTCAGGCCGACTCCGACGCCGCCGAGGACCTGACTGGGGAACAGGTCGAGCCAGTACTCCGGGGTGAGGGACGCGAAGCAGGCGCGCCAGACCATGGCGGCGGCGAAGAGGAGACCGCCCGTGGCGACCAGCGGGCCGTGTCCCAGGCGCTGCGCCGCGCGGGCGGTGAGCAGTGTGACCACGGGCACCAGCGCGGGCCCCGGCACCATCGCCACGCCGGTCCGCAGGGCGCTCCAGTGCCACACCTCCTGGCACCAGAGGACGTTCGACAGCAGCATGATCGCGAAGGCGATGCCGAAGAGGAAGGTGCCCACGTTCGCGGTGCCGAAGCGCGGCAGACGCAGCAGGTGCAGCTCGAACAGCGGGTGGCTGTGCCGCAGGGAGCGCAGCACGAACACCGCGGCGCCGGCCGCCGCCACGGCGAACAGCAGCAGGATGCGCCCGTCCAGCCAGCCCCAGTCCGGGGCCTGCACGAGCGCCCCGGAGAGGGCCGCGACCGCGATCGTGACGAGGACGGCGCCCAGGACGTCGGGGAGCGGGCCCTTCTCCCGCGCGGTGGTCCGCGGCAGTACCGCGCGGCCCGCGAGCACCGCCGCGATGCCGATGGGCACGTTGATCACGAACACCCAGCGCCAGTCGACCTGGACCAGCAGGCCGCCCGCGACCGGTCCGGCCGCCGCGGCGAGCCCGCCGATCGCCGCCCAGTTGCGGGTGGCGCGGGTGCGGTCCTCGGCCGGTACGGCGGCCAGCAGCAGCGCCAGCGAGGTCGGCAGCTGGGCGGCCGCGCCGACCGCCTGCACCGCCCTGCCGCCACCAGGCTTCCCAGGTCGGGCGCGAGGGCGCAGGCGAGCGAGGCGAGCGTGAAGACGGAGACCCCGGCGAGGAAGACGGGCCGCTGGCCCAGCCGGTCCCCGGCCCGGCCCGCCACCACCAGGAGGGCGGCCAGGGCGATGGCGTAGGCGTTGAGGACCCAGGACAGGGAACCGAGGCTCGCGGCGCCGCCGGGGTGCGACGCGAAGGAGGTCCCCATGGCGGGCAGCGCCACGTTGACGATCCACAGGTCGAGGTTGGTCATGAAGACCGCGAGGAGGATCACCGTCGTGGCGACGGTGCGCTTTGAAAGTCCAATCACCTTGGGCATGGGGCCACCCAAGCACAGGACGATTTGAAATTCAAACCATCAGGGTCGCACCCTCGCGGGAGCGGATCACACACCCTCACACGGGAGCGGACCAGCCCACTGGACCCGGCTCAGGCCACCGGCCCTGCCGCGTCCCAGCCCGGCGCGATCACTTCCGTGCGCAGCTCGCTCTGGTCGACCGTCTCGCCGCACGCCGCGCACGCCGTACGCGGCTCGAACTCGTGCTCGTGGTGCATGATCCGCATCGGCTGCGAGGTCACGGCCCACCGGTCGCCCCAGCGCAGCAGCTCGCGCACCACCCCGGTCAGGTCGCGGCCCGCCTCGGTGAGGTGGTAGCCCTCGTGCCGGGACTCGTCGGGCAGCGGGCGCCGCTCCAGGACGCCGGCGGCGACCAGGTCCTTCAGGCGGGCGGACAGGCGGTCGGTGGGGGCGCCGGTGTTGCGGGCGATCTGCCGGAAACGGTGGTTGCCCAGCATGACCTCGCGGATCGCCAGCAGGGCCCATCGATCGCCGATGAGCTGGAGGGAGGCGGTGAGCGCGCAGGGGCGTCCCGTCAGTCCGGCGGGATCGATTCGTGTCGTCGTCACCCGGCCAGTATCGCGCTGTGCGGTTTGATTACCAAAGCCGACCGGTCGGGGCGCCCGGCATGCGACCTCCGGGCGCCCCGGGGACGGGCGACGGCGGCTACCGGCTCACCCGGTCGCCGCCGCCCGTTCCGTCACCGTCGGCGGCCCGGGTCACCGCAGGGCACCCTCCCCGTACGGCGTCACCGTGACCGGTCCCAGCAGGCCGTACTCCTGCTTCGGCTGGCTGTAGACCGTGGGCCGGGTGACCTTGAGGCGGTTGAGCAGGGTGGTGGCGACGACGACCTCGACGGTGTTGGTGCCCGCCCGCAGCCGTGTGCCGAGGTCGGCCACCGGATGCAGCTGGTTGAGCGGCGGCAGGTCGTGGCCGTTGACCCGGACCGCGACGCTGCCCGCGCCGATCCCTCCGAGGTCGAGCACGGCGCCCGCCGACGGGACCTGCGCCGTCGAGAGCGGGAAGGTCGCGGTGTACGTGCCCACGCCGGACACGTCCGCGAGCCCGTCGATGTGCTGCCAGGAGACCAGTTCGCTCAGCGAGGCGTGGTGCACGGTCCGGACGGTGCCGGTGGCCGCGGCCTCGGTCTCGCCGGGGTGCGCCGGGCGCCAGTCCTCGACGGTGAGCTTCCAGGACGACAGGGTCAGCGCCTCGGGAACCCTGCCGATCGTGGCGGTCGCCGTCCTCCCGTCGCTCAGGCGCGCGCTGTACGTCCCCGCCTTCGCCGCCCGCGCGACCAGCCCGCGCCCGGCGTACCGGACGGTGGTGCCGGCCGAGACGGCGTGCGTCGCGCCGCCGCGCGCGCCGTGGAAGGGGCGCGGGGAGAGCGTGACGAGCACGGCCTCGCCGGCCTGCGCCGCGATCTCCAGGGCGACGCGACCGGGCTGCGGGGCGTGGTGGACCGCGACGGGTACGACGTTCCCGGTCCAGGGGTCGACGAGGTACGGGCTGCCGCCGCCCTCCAGGGTGACCGTCCCGCGCACGGCGGCGCCGGTGGTGTTGAGCAGGAAGTAGTGGGTGGTGTCGCCCTCGGCGCGGCGGACGTGGAGCAGGCCGCCGATGCCGTCGGGTACGGCGGAGCCGGTCAGCCCGCGCCGGCCGAGGGCGGCCGGGACGCCGGCCGGGTCGGCCACCCGGCTGACGTGCGCGTCGGCGGTCAACCGGGCCAGCACCGACTCCAGTTCGGCATCCCGCCGCGCCACGTCGCCGTAACCGGAGGCCGTGGTGGGCAGGTCGCCGACCAGGACGACGGGCAGTCCGGCGCGCGCGAGGGCGAGGATGCGCCGTGCGCTGTCGAGCAGCATGGTCGACGACTGCGGAACCACCAGCGCCTTGTACGCGCCGCCCTTGGCGTCGAGCCGCCCGCCGCTCACCGTGGCCGTGGGCAGCCCGAGCAGCCCCCAGCTCAGCCGCTGGTACGAGTAGCCGGACGCGGTCAGCGAGGCGCCGTCGAACTGGGTGCTCGCCGCGTCGAACTCCTCGTGGTAGACGGCGACATCGACCTTCCCGGTGCCGGACTGCAACAGCGCGTGGACCCGGGCCAGATAGCCGGAGGTGCCGGCCGCGTGCCGCCACTGCGGCTGCCGCGGCCCCCACGCCTCGGCGAAGTTGATGGTGTTCTCGCCCAGCGGCGCCCACGGGTAGAAGCCGGGCCACTGGCCCGCGGGCGAGGAGGCGTACGGAAAGCCGTGCACGCGCACCTGGTTGACGCCGAGCGCGTAGCCGGGGTTGGCGGTGGTGACGAGGTCGGCGAGGCTGAGCCGGTAGGCGCCGTTGATGACCGCGCCCATCTCGCTGGAGAGCACCCGGCCGCGGCGGCCGAGGTCTCGGCCCGCCGCGAGCAGGCGGAAGGAGTCGGGCTCCGAGCCGAACGCCAGGGACTCGCCCTCGGGCACACCCGCCCGCGCGGCGGCCAGTCCCGAGTCGAGCGGGGCGCCGTACGGCTGGACGCGCAGGCTCATGCCGTGGCCCGCGGCCCAGTCGTCCAGCGGGGCGAGGTGGTGGTCGAGGTAGAGGTCGGCGAGGGTCTGGAAGTAGTCCCGGCGCACCCGCTGTCCGACCGTCGCGTCCTCGAAGACGTAGACCGCGGTGGACTGCCCGTGGACGAGCGGGAGCAAGGACCGCAGCCGGTACCCGCGGCGGGCCGCGAACTCCTGCTGCATCAGCGGTGTCCAGTGCAGTTCGGTGAGGAACTCCAGGGAGTCCTCGAAGAAGTCCCGGCCCACCGACCGCAGCAGGGAGCGCATCTCGGGCGTGAGCAGGTCCTTGTCCCACCAGTCGGTGATCGCCTCGGCTCCTCCCGCGCCGAAGTGGTCGACGACATACGCCTGCGGGTCGGTGAACGAGTAGAAGTAGCCCTGGTAGTAGGCCTGTCGCTCGATCATGGCGGTGCCGCGGGACCAGCTCGCCACGATGACCCACCGGCCGCCCGGGGGCGCGGTCCAGCGGAGACGGCCGTCGCGCACCCGGTCCGTGAGGTCGGTCAGCGACGCCTGTTCGAGCACGAGCGGGGTCGCGGTGGCGGACCCCGAGACGCGGGCGGCGTGCACGGCCTGGAGGACCAATGTCACGGCGACGGCGGGGAGTCCGTCCTTGACCCCGCTCGGCGCCGAGTGCGGCGCGGGCACGGCCGCGTCGAACATCTCCCCTCCGGTGACGGCGACCTGACCGTACGTCAGTTCCTTCATGGCCGCGTCGTCGTCGGGCCGCACCCCGGGGACCACGGCGGGCCAGTACGGGCCCAGGGTCAGGTCCACGTGCAGCCCGCGCCGCTCGGCGGTGCGCAGGGCGGCGATGACCCCCTCCTTCCAGGCGGGGGTTCCCCATCCGTAGCTGCGGACCGGCATGGGGACCATCTCGCTGTTGCGGACGTCGGCTATCTCGAAGCCGCCGAAGCCCGCGTCCGCCATCGCGTCGACCTCCTTGGCGATCTGCTGCGGGGTCACGCCCCCGCCCGGCCACCAGTACCGGAAGGCGGGACGCCGGCCCGTGTCCGGGAGGGCGAGGGTGCCGTCGGCCGGGGCGGCGTCGTCCGCCGCGCGCGGTGCCGCCGCGGCGGGCCGCGCTGCCGCGACGGGACCGGCGACCGCCGCCGCGGCGACGGCCGTTCCGGCCGCCAGCACGGATCTGCGGGACGCTTCCGAGGGGTTCGAGGACATGCGGCTGCTCCTTGTTCGTGCCACCGGAAGACGGGGGGTCGTATCGGCAGAGCTTGAGCCGGAAGAGATTGAATCGTTTCAATCAACGGCTCACGCATCCCCCGTCTCCTCCAGCGCTGAATTACCGCAGATGGTGGCCGACCTGACCAATGGCGCGCCAGGTCACGGTCAGGTGGCGCACGTCACAATGGAATGGCTGCCATACGGGATCGCGATACCTCGTGTGAAACATTTCATTGACGGCTCCGGGCGCCGTCGCTCAGCGGCGGCGTTCACGCGGCGCCGGTGCGGAGTTCGGCCAGGGCAGCCCTCGTCAAGTGGCGCGGCGCGGTCTCGGGTTCGACGAGGACGACCGTACAACTGGCGCTGTGGGTGAGCGCGGTGGTGAAGCTGCCGTCGGCGAACTGTGCCGACGCGCCGCGCGGCGAGCGGCCGATGGCCACGGTGCGGGCGTGTACGTCGGCGGCGTGGTGGGCCAGGGCGCGCCCCGCCGCCGCGTGCTCGCCGACGCTGACGAGGATCTGCCCGGTGGCGGCGACACCCCCCGCCGCGAGCCGGTCGAGGTGGGCGGTGACGGCCGCGAGGGCCTGTTCATGGGTCTCGGTGTCGGCGGCCTGCTCCTCGACGACCGCCGTCTGCCGCACATGGACGACCTCCAGCGGGCTGCCGGTGTCGCGGGCGAGCCGGGCGGCGGCGTCGACGATCGCGGCGGCCCCGCCGTGCGCACCGACCGCGACCACGACCGGCGCCGCGCCACCCGCGCCCGGGGAACCGTCCGGTGCGCCGACCGGCGCCGCGCCGCCTGTGTCCGACGCGTCGGTCGACGCACCGTGCGGTGCGCCGACCGGCGTGAACGACGGGGCCACCGGCTCCGCCCCCGCACCGCCCGACTCGGCCTCGCGCAGCAGGCGGTGGCCGCCGGCCAGGACCGGGATGGCGAGCAGGAACGTGGCCGCGCCCAGGTAGAACGGCACGCTCAGGTCGGTCGCGTCGGCGAGCTTGCCCGCGACGTAGGGCGCCAGGCCGCCGCCGATGAAGCGCAGGAAGCCGTACGCGGAGGAGGCGACCGGGCGCTCGACGGGCGAGACCAGCATGACGGCCTGGGTGGTCAGGGTGTTGTTGATCCCGATGAACGCGCCGCTGAGGATCACCGCCACGATCACCACGGAGGGGGTGTCGACGCCCGCGGCGATGACGGCCATCACGACGCCCAGGCCGAGCAGATTGGCGTAGAGCACGGGCGCGGTGCCGTAGCGGGCCTGCAGGCGCGGGGCGAAGAACACGCTGAAGGCGGCGACGAGCAGGCCCCATCCGGTGAAGACCAGGCCGAGTTGGTGCGCGCTCAGCTCCATCGGGTAGGGGGCGTAGCCGAGCATGGTGAAGAAGCCCCAGTTGTACAGCAGCGCCATGATGCCCATGGTGAGCAGGCCACGGTGGCGCAGGGCGCGGAGCGGTTCGACCGGGGACATACGGCGTTCCGGCTTGGGCAGGTTGGGCACGAACGCGAGCGTGGCGACGAGGGCCACGGCCATCAGGACGGCGACCCCGAAGAACGGCCCGCGCCAGCTGATGGCGCCCAACTCGCCGCCCAGCAACGGGCCTACGGCGATGCCGAGGCCGAGGGCCGTCTCGTACAGGATGATGGCGCCGCCGAAACCGCCGCTGGCGGAGGCCACGATGACCGCCAACGAGGTGGCGATGAACAGGGCGTTGCCCAGTCCCCATCCGGCGCGGAAACCGACGATGCCGTTGATGGAGCCGGACGAGCCGGCCAGCGCGGCGAAGACGACGATGACGCTCAGGCCGGCGACCAGGGTGCGCTTGGCGCCGATGCGGCTGGAGATCCAGCCGACGACGAGCATGGCGACCGCCGTGACAATGAGATAGCTGCTGAACAGCAGGGAGACCTGACTGGGCGTGGCATGCAGGCTCTCGGCCAGTGCGGGCAGGATCGGGTCGACCAGCCCGATGCCCATGAAGGAGATCACGCAGGCGAACGCGACGGCCCAGACGGCCTTGGGCTGCCGGAAGGGACTGGCGGCGTTCCCATGCGGTGCGGACGCGGACGCGGGCTCGGGCGCGGACGCGGGCGCGGGCTCGGGTGAAGGTGAAGGTGCCGGTGCGGGTGCGGTCATGTGCGCGGGGCTCCAGCCTCTGAGGACGGATGCCGGGCAGGGAGGTCACCGGGCCCGCCCGGATACATAGGGGCATTATGCATTTAGGTGTACGGTGAATCAATGCCCGGCCGTCCCCTCGGCCGTCCCCTCGGCCGTCACCTGGGTCGTCCCTGGTTCGTCCCCTCTGCGCGCACCACGCCGGAGCGGCAACCCTGGCCGGGGCTACGGCAGTTGCCGCAACCCCGGCCAGGTTCCACGGCGGTCGCTCCAGCGGATCCAGCGGAAGGCGTTCAGGCGCGGGCGAACTCCAGCAGGTCCGCGTTGAACCGCTCCGCGTACTTCGGGACCATCGCCAGCCCGTGCGGGGCCCCCGGATACACCTTGTACTCGCAGTCCCGGACCAGCTTGGACGACTTGTCGCCGGACGCCACGATGGGCACGATCTGGTCGTCGTCGCCGTGCACGATCAGCGTCGGCACGTCGATCTTCTTGAGGTCCTCGGTGAGGTCGGTCTCGGAGAAGGCCTCGACGCAGTCGTAGGCGCCCTTGATGCCCACCGTCATGCCCCACAGCCAGAACTCGTCCAGGGTGCCCTGCGAGACGGTGGACCCTTCGCGGTTGGCGCCGTAGAACGGGCCGCTGAGGTCCTTGTAGAGCTGCGACCGGTCCGCGAGCACGCCCTCTCTGATCTCGTCGAAGACGTCGATCGGCAACCCCTCCGGGTTCGCGGGTGTCTTGAGCATCAGCGGGGGGATCGCGCCGACCAGGACCGCCTTCGCCACCCGGCTCGAACCGTGCGCGCCGATGTAGCGCGTCACCTCGCCGCCGCCGGTCGAATGCCCGACGAGGATCACGTCGTGGAGATCGAGCGTCTCGATGACCGCGGCCAGGTCGTCCGCGTACGTGCTCAAGTCGTTGCCCTGCCAGGGCTGGCCGGAGCGTCCGCCTCCGCGCCGGTCGTGCGCCACGACCCGGAAGCCGTTGTCGGCCATGTGCTTCAGCTGTGGGTCCCACGCGTCCGCGATCAGCGGCCAGCCGTGTGAGAAGACCACCGGCTGACCCGAGCCCCAGTCCTTGAAGTAGATCTGCGTTCCGTCCTCGGCAGTGGCGAAAGCCATGTTCTGCCCCTCCGGAGAGTGTCGTCCGGAGCTCCCCGGTCGGTGCGGGGGAGCTCAGTGCCGGGCCGCGTCCGAAATCAAGCCGCGTCCAGAATGTCGTGCCGCGACCATCAGCGGTCGGGCCACAAGAATCGACGGGAAAATCAGCGGCGGACGGGGCCCCGTGGGCACGTCGTGCCGCTCCAGCGTAGTAGGGAGGCGCCGGTTCAGCGCGTCGAGCGGACCGGGCGCCGCAACGGCACTGCGAACACAGGGGTGATCAGGACGATGAGCCGGCATGACGAGGCGTCGGGGAGCGGCGGGCCCGCACCGGACGCGTCCGGGAGCGACGGGCTTGCAGCGGACGCCTCGGGGAGCGACGGGCTTGCAGCGGACGCGGACGTCCTCACGGGGCGAGTGGTGGTACGGCTGCTGCTGGTGCTCACCGCGACGGCGGGCAGCCTGGACGCCGTCTGCGTCACGTCGCTCGACGGGATGTTCGCCAGCGTCATCACCGGCAACCTCGTCCAGCTGGGCCGCGCCGTCGTGGCCGTGAACGGCAGGCTCGTCCTCGCCGCGGCGGTGGCCGTGGGCTGCTACGCGCTGGGTGTGCTGGTCGCCGCAACGGTCCTGCGGGGCCTGGACGCGGGGTGGCACCGGCGGACCAGCCTGCTGGTGGCCGCCGAAGCGGCGCTGGTGGCCGCGGTGACCGCCGGCTGGCTGGCGGCGGACGGGCGACCCGGCCATGCCCTGGCGGTACCGATGCTCGGCTGCGCCGGGGCCGCCATGGGCGTGCAGTCGGCGGTGACCGGCAGTTGCGGCGCGCCGGGCGTGTCCACCACCTACCTGACGGGCACGCTCACCGGACTCTTCGGGGGCCTCGGCGGCACGCCGCGCCGCTTCGACCGGGAGGCCGCGACCCGGCTGCTGACGTTTCTGGGCGCGGCGGCGGGAGGAGCGCTGCTGCTGCGGTTCACGCCGCTGTGGGCTCCGCTCCTCCCGCTCGCGCTGGTGACCGCCGTCGCGCTGACCGCCGAACGGGCGCGCGCCTGACGGCCGTACGCCCTACGCCTTGTCCTGCAGGGAGCTCCGCGCCGGGTTCCCCTGTTCGGCGGCCTTGGGGTCCTTCTCGGCGGCCTTCGCGCGGACGCCCTCCTCGATGCGGTCGCCGATGCTCTTGTCGATGTTCGACCAGTACGTGAAGGCGCGCTCCAGGACCGTCTCGCTGACGCCGTTGAGGAGATGGCCGACGACGTTGTCGACCAGGCGGTCCCGGGCGGCGTCGTCCAGCACCTCGCGGACCATCGTGCCCGCCTGCCCCCAGTCGTCGTCCTCCGGGTGCGACACGTAGGCCGCCCGCGTGATCTCGCCGTCCGCCTCCCAGCTCGGCGGGGTGCCGTAGCGGGCGGTGTCGGCGGCTGGGCCGCCCTTGGAGTTGGGGGCGTAGACCGGATCGGTGGTCTTCCGGTACGCCATCGCCCCGTCCTTGGAGTAGGTGTGGACGTCGGCCACGGGAGCGTTGACGGGCAGCTGCTGGTAGTTGCCGCCGATCCGGTGACGGTGGGCGTCCGCGTAGGAGAACAGCCGGGCCAGCAGCATCCGGTCCGGGCTCGGGCCGATGCCGGGCACGAAGTTGTTCGGCTGGAAGGCCGCCTGCTCGATCTCGGCGTGGTTGTCGGTCGGGTTGCGGTCGAGGGTCATCCGGCCGACCGGGATGAGCGGATAGTCGCCGTGCGGCCACACCTTGGTGAGGTCGAACGGGTTGAACCGGTAGCCGGCGGCCTCGGCGTACGGCATGACCTGCACGTACAGCGTCCAGCTGGGGAAGTCTCCGTCGCGGATGTGCTCGAAGAGATCCCGCGTGTGGTAGTCCGTGTCGACCGCGGCCATCTGGTCGGCCTCGTGCTGGGTGAAGAACTCGATGCCCTGGTCGGTCTTGAAGTGGTACTTCACCCAGAACCGCTCACCGCTCGCGTTGATCCACATGTAGGTGTGCGACGTGTAGCCGTTCATGTGGCGCCAGGTCCGCGGGACGCCCCGGTCCCCCATCAGCCAGGTGACCTGGTGCGCGGACTCCGGGGAGAGGGTCCAGAAGTCCCACTGCATGTCGTGGTCGCGCAGGTTGTTGTCGGCGCGGCGCTTCTGGGACCGGATGAAGTGCTGGAACTTCATCGGGTCCTTCACGAAGAAGACCGGCGTGTTGTTGCCGACCATGTCGTAGTTGCCTTCGCTCGTGTAGAACTTGAGCGCGAAGCCCCGCGGGTCCCGCCAGGTGTCCGGGCTCCCGCGCTCCCCCGCGACGGTCGAGAACCGTGCGACGAGGTCGGTGCGCGTGCCGGGCTGGAACAGCGCCGCCTTGGTGTACGCGCTGACGTCGTGGGTCACCTCGAAGTGGCCGAAGGCGCCGCTTCCCTTGGCGTGCGGCTGGCGCTCCGGTATCCGCTCCCGGTTGAACTGGGCCATCTGCTCGATGAGGTAGGCGTCCTGGAGCAGGATCGGGCCACCCGGGCCCACGGTCAGCGAATGCTCGTCGCTCTCCACCGGGGCGCCGGAGTCCGTCGTGGTCGCGGGGTGGATCTCCGTCATGAGTCGGCCTTTCGTCGTACGAGCGATGCCGAGCCCGTCACGGGAGGACGGGGACGGACCGGGCACCCTGGCGCGACGGTGTCGCGCGGGTCCGGTCGCACTCGGCTCCGACCATGCGCGTGACCGGATACGGCGGGGTCAAACACCCCCGCCGCGCCCTTCACGCACAGGGGTCAGGGACTCACCCGGCGCAGCGCGGCACGTCACGCGCCGTCGTCGAGGAGTGACGCCAGCTCACCGGCCGACTCCGGGGTCAGCCGGTAGAACCCCTGAAGGCTGACGGCACGCTCCAGTCGGCCGTCCACGACGTACTTCAGGTTGCGGGTACGGCCCCTCTGGTTGCGCCAGGTGAGCCCGGGCAGCAGCTCGCCGGGTATCGGCAGGTCGAACCGCACGGGCGTCGCGTCCACATGTACGGCCGCCGCTCCGCAGCCGCCGGCGCCGAGCATGGACCAGTCGTCGTGCCCGGGGAACGCCGGGTCGCGCCAACTCCCGGGAGCCTCGCCGCAGCACGCGCCCCGCTCCAGGTCGACCACCCGCATCCGGCTCACGACGTACACCACGCCCCGGTTCACGTGCACCGCGTACACCTCGTCGCCGGGCTTGGCGCCGGACCAGGCCGGAAGGGAGCTGTGCGCCCCGCCGAAGGCGACCGGCGGGCGCTGTCCGACCCGGCCCCCGTTGCGCAGGGCCCGGCAGGTGTCGTGGGTCCACAGGACCGTGAAGGCGTCTGACATGCCGTGATCGTAAAGAGGGGCACTGACATTGCGGTCCGTCCGCCGGGCCCTGCCCCGGGGCCGGGCGCCGCCCCGCGTCCGGGCGTGGCGCCGCCCCGGCCCGGGAGGCGTCACCGGGACGGGTTTCGCAGCCGGCCCGGGACGCGCTACCGGGACGGGCTGCGCAGCCGTTCCAGCAGTGCCGCCTCCGCGTCGCCCGCGCCGGTGTCGTCCCAGAGGTCCGACAGCGGCACCGAGCGCAGCAGCCTGCCGTCCGGGTCGAGGACCTGGCCCGCGTGCTTGAGCTGCCACAGGGTCACCGAGCGGTCCTTGACCTCCAGCCCGGGGACGCGTTTGACCAGCGACGCCTCGAAGGGCTGGATGTCGTCGACCGACCGCAGCCAGACGGTCGTCATGAGATTGCACGGGCCCGACAGCGACGCGCACAGCCGGGTCTCGCGCATCGCGGACAGCAGTGCCACCACGCGGGCGCTGTCCGCGGCGGGGACCGTGCCCAGCAGCGTCGCGCTGACCGGCCATCCCGACACCGAGCGGGCGGCCTCGCACCGGTAGGAGATCGCGCGCGCCGCGTCCAGCCGGGCCAGTCTGCGGCGTACGGTCGTCGGGCTGAGTCCCGCGGCGCGCGCGAGCCGTTCCACGCTCTGCCGTACGTCCTGCGCGAGCAGCATCACCAGTTCGCGGTCCCCGGCGCCGAGCGTCACCGCGGCCGGGGCGGCCGCCGGGGCGGGCTCCCGTGCCGCACCGTGCGGTGCGCCCTGGGGCGCGCCGTGCAGCCGGTCCAGGCGCCACCGGCTGCCCTCCGTGTGCAGCGCCGTGGCGATCTGCGTGCGGGTGGCGGCCACGCCGTCCAGACCGCCGAGGCGGAAACCGACGTACCGGGCGAGATGGGCGCGGCTGCTCAGCACCGCCGTCAACAGCAGGTCGCGCGCGCCGGTGGCGTGCTCGATGTTGAACAGCGGGGCGTCGTCGGCGAGCTGCTCGCACACCTCATACAGCCGGCCGCGTACGCAGTCGACCTCGATGAACGCCACCACCCGGTCGCCGATCACGGCCGGGGAGGGGTGGCAGGACAGCCAGGCGAGGCCGTCCCCCGTGAGCCGCGCCCAGCGGCGGGCCGCCGTGGTCGCGTCCACCCCGATCAGCGCGCCGACCGTGCGCCAGTCGGCGCGCGGCGCGTGCTGCAGGGCGGTGATCAGCAGGTAGTCGACCTCGTCGAGCACGGCCTCGGTCATGACACCGCCCCTCTCGTACGGCCGCGGCGACGCGGCGGATTCCTGCATCCATCCCGGCACGGGTGCCTGATACCGGCGCTTCGGCGGGGCCCGGTGGCGCGAAGCGCACTATACCGGCCATGTCCACCACCGATGACGCCCTCACCTCCGCCGACGGCCCCGCCCTCCCGGGCGGTCTCGCTCTCACCGACGATCCCGGTCTCGCCGACGATCCCGGTCTGGCCGACGATCCCGTTCTCACCGACAATCCCGGTCTGGCCGACGATCCCGTTCTCACCGACGGCCCCACCCTCGACGACGCCTTCGCTCTCGCCGACGACCTGGCCGAGCTGCGGCGCGCCCTGCACCGGGAGCCCGAGCTCGGTCTGTTCCTGCCGCGCACCCAGCGCAAGGTCCTCGACGCCCTGGCCGGGCTGCCGCTGGAGATCACCACCGGCGAACGCCTCAGCTCTGTCACCGCGGTGCTGCGCGGCGGCCGCCCCGGGCCCGCCGTGCTGCTGCGCGCCGACATGGACGCGCTGCCGGTCACCGAGGACACCGGGCTGCCGTACGCCTCGACCGTGCCCGGCGTGATGCACGCCTGCGGCCACGACCTGCACACCGCCGGGCTGGTCGGCGCCGCACGGCTGCTCGCCGCACGGCGCGAGGAACTCGCCGGGGACGTCGTCCTGATGTTCCAGCCGGGCGAGGAGGGCGACGGCGGCGCCGGCATCATGATCGAGGAAGGCGTGCTCGACGCGGCCGGACGGCGCGTGGCGGCGGCGTACGGCCTGCATGTCTTCTCCACCCAGCTGCCGCTCGGGGTCGCCGCGACGCGCGCCGGCACCTTCCTCGCCGCGAGCGACGCCTTCGACGCGGTGGTCACCGGTCGCGGCGGCCACGGTTCGATGCCTCATCTGACCCGCGATCCGCTGGTCGCCGCCTGCGAGATGGTCACCGCGCTCCAGACCCGGATCGCCCGCGAGATCGACGTCAACGACCCGGCCGTGATCACCGTCGGCGCGCTGCACGCGGGCGACGCGCGCAATGTCGTCCCGGGCCGCGCCGAGTTCCGTGCCACCGTGCGCACCTACAGCGAGGCGGGCCGGGTCGCGGCCCAGGCGCTCGTGGAGCGCACGCTGAAGGGCATCGCCCTGGCCCACGGGGTCGAGGTCGACGTCGACTACCGCAGGCAGTACCCGCCGACCGTCAACTCCGCGCGGGAGGCCGCCTTCGCGCTGGAGACGGCCCGCGAGCTGTTCGGGCCGCACGCCGCCGTGGAGGCACCGACGCCGGTCTCCGGTTCGGAGGACTTCTCGTTCCTGCTGGAGCGGGTGCCGGGCGCGTTCGTCGGGATCGGCGCCTGCCCGCCCGGCACCGACCCGGCCACCGCCCCCGTCAACCACTCCCCGCAGGCCGTGTTCGACGACGCCGTGCTCCCTGCCCAGGCCGCGCTCCTCGCCCGCCTCGCGACCGGGGCGCTCGCCCGGTACGCGGACGGGCCGGGCGACGGCTCGTCGGTCCGCTCCCCCGCCGCCGGGCGGGCCGCATGACCGGGGCGGCCGTGGAGTCCGGTCGTACGGCGCCGGATCAGGACGCGCCGGCCTCGGTCGGCGCCGCGGTCGGGCTGCTGGTGCTGTTCGAACTGACCAGCGGGTTCCTCCAGACCGGGGTGACGCCGTTGCTCCCCGCGCTCGGCGAGCGGCACGGCGTCGGCGCGTCGGCCCTCAACTGGGTCATCTCCGTGCAGCTGTTGGCGGGCGCAGTGCTGGTCCCGGTGTTCGGGCGGCTCGGGGATCTGCACGGCCACCGGCGGATGCTGCGTCTCGCGCTCACCGCCGTGGCCTGCGGCAGCCTGCTCGTGGCGCTGGCCCCCGACTATCCCGCGCTGCTCGCGGGGCGGGCGCTCCAGGGCGCCCTGGTCGCCCTGCTGCCGCTGGAGATCGCGCTGGTGCGCGACCGGCTTCCGGCGGAGCGGGCGCGCTCGGCGATCGCCCGGCTGGTCGGCGCGCTGGCCCTCGGCTCCCTGCTCGGCGCCGTGGTCATGGGGGCGCTCGCGGACGCGGTCGGCGACATCCGGCTCACGCTGCTGGTGCCCGCCGTCGCCGTCGCGCTGTGCGTGCCCGTCAGCTTCCTCTTCATCCCGGAGAGCGTGCCGAAGGCGGCCGGACGCCCGGACTGGCCGGGCGCGCTGCTCCTCGGACTCGCCCTGGTCGGCCTGTTGTCGGGCGTCGCGCGCCTGGAGGACGGAAGCGGCCTGTCCACCGCCGTACTGCTGCCCGTCGCCGCGGCGGCGGTGCTGGGCGCCGTCTGGGTGTGGCACGAACTGCGCAGCGCCGACCCGCTGGTGGACCTGCGCGCGATGCGGGGCCGCCGGGTCGCGCCGTTCTATCTGACCTCCTTCCTGTTCGGCGTCATGTACTTCGGCAGCCAGACGCCCAACTCGACGTTCCTCGCGGCCGATCCGCGGACGGACGGGTACGGCTTCGCGCTGCCCGCGCTGAAGGTGGCCCTGGTGAGCCTCCCGGCGGCGGTGGCCGCGGTGATCACCTCCTCGGCCACCGCGGTGATCGCCCGGCGGCTCGGCTACCGGCGGACTCTCATGACCGCCTTCGCCCTGATGGCGGCCGGGTTCGCGGCCCTGGCCTGTTTCCATCAGGCGGTGTGGCAGGTCGTGGCGGCGCTGGTGGTGTGCGGCACCGGCATCGGGGTGTCGCTGGGCGCCCTGCCCACGGTGATCGTCGAGGCGACGGACCCGGCGCGCACGGGGGTGGCGTCGGCGCTCTACAACAACGTCAAGACGACCGGCGGGGCCGTCACCGGGGGCGTGGTGGCCGCGCTGCTGGCCGCGTTCACCACCGGCCCCGGCGGTGCACCGGCCGAGCGGGGCTATGTCGTGGTCTGGGCGCTGTGCGCGCTGGCGGGGGCGGCGGCCGTGGGTGCGGTGGCCGTGGCCCGGCGGGGGGAGGAGGGGTGAGGGTGCGGTGACCGTGGCCCGGCGGGGGGAGGAGGGGTGAGGGTGCGGTGACCGTGGCCCGGCGGGGGGAGGACGGGTGAGGGGGCGCCTGCGGAGGCGGCTTCGCGCCATGGCCCTCCGCGGGTCCGTCGTGGTCGCTCGCGCAGTTCCCCGCGCCCCTGGACGTTGCGGCCAGGCGGCCCGCAAGGGGCGCGGGGAACTGCGCAAAGGGCCACCACCGGGCCGGCACCGGCCCGTCGGCGGCGCCTGGCAGCACGGGACGGCCGGGATCGAGGGGGCCGGGGCCGGGTCAGTCCGCGGCCGGGGCGCTGATCTTCTCGATGCGGGGCTCCGCGAGCCGGGCGTAGTCCGCGCCGGAGAGGACGAGTGAGCGGTCCAGGCGGGCGGCGTTGAAGTAGAGCCGCGGCTGCGCGACGACGTCCGGGTCCGCGACCAGCTCCAGTTCGGGGTCGAAGCTGAAGGGCAGCACGGTGCCGGGGACGCTGCGCGCGAGTCGCTCCGCCGTCTCCGCCTCGACGAACCCGACGTAGCGGGCGTCGAACAGCGCGCGGACGGCGCCGAGGTCGACCCGGCGGTCCCCGGGCACGACGGCGAGGACATGACGGGTCACCCGCCGGTCGACCTTGACGCGCAGGATCAGGCACTTGGCGGCCTGGTCGACCGGATGCCCGCGCAGCGCGCAGACCTTGTCGGTGGTGCCCTCCGGTGCGTGGTCGATGAGTTCGTAGGGGGCCGCCGCGCCGTCGAGCAGGTCGATCAGGCGGTCGTAGGTGTCGTGCTCCGACATGGCGTTCCCTCAATTTCCGTGGATTCGGGGGTGACTTCCGCGCCGCGCGCGCGGTGGTGGCGCTCGATGTGCTGGCCACAGTACGTGCCGGTGACCATGAGCGCCGCGCCGAGCAGCGCCACGGCCGTGAGGTGCTCGCCGCCCAGGCAGATGCCCGCCGCGACCGCCCAGACCGGTTCGGTGCCGAGCAGCAGACTGGCCCGGCTCGCCGAGGTCGTCTGCACCGCCCAGGTCTGGGCGAGGAAGGCGAACACGCTGCAGAACAGGGCGAGATAGCCGAGCCGCGCCCAGTCGGCGGCCCCGAGATTCCCCAGGGCCGGCAGGTGCGAGGCGGCGGGCACGGTGAACAGGGCCGTACCCACCACGGTCTGAATGGCCGTCAGCTGCAGTGGCCGTATCGCGCGGCCCGCCGTGAGCCGTCCCACGAGCGCGACATGGCCCGCGCGCACCACCGCGGCGGCGAGCATCAGCAGGTCGCCCGAGCGAGGGGCGGCGAAGCCGTGACCCGACATGAGCAGCACGACGGCGAGCAGGCACACACCCGTCGCGGCGAAGAACCGCCCCGGCAGCCGGCCCCGGCCCGGCCCCCGGTCCACCAGCGGCGTGAGCACGATGGTCAGGCTGATGACGAGGCCCGCGTTGGCCGCGCTGGTGTGGGCGACGCCGTACGTCTCCAGCACCAGCACGGCCGCCTGCGTGACACCGAGCAGGCCGCCCGCGCGCAGCTCGTCCCGGGTGAGGCGCCGGCCGCCGCGGCGCGCCCCGACCAGGGCGAGGCACGCGGCCGCGGAAAGTGCGTAGCGCACCCACAGCACCATCAGGACGGGCAGCGCCTCGGTGGCGGTCTTGGCCACCAGATAACTGGACCCCCAGACGACGGCGACGAGCAGCAGCACCGCGTCGGTGCCGCGCGGGAGCGCCGGGCCGCCACGACGGGGCCGCGCGGGGCCGTCGGGAGGCGGCGCCGGTGTCCGAGCGGGCGGGGACGACGCCGCGCCGACGGGAGGAGGCGGCGCGGCGCCGGCGCGGCGGAGGAGCACGGGAGCAGTGCGTCGGGAAGGGACCACGCCCTCTACGGTGCGCGGCTTCCACTGTGAAGCCAAGAGCAAGATCCTTCATCGACCCTGAAGCATCCCTACACTGTCGCCGTGAACGAACGGCAGCTTCAGATCCTGCGCGAACTCGGCGAGCTGGGCAGCGTCACCGCGACCGCCGAGGCGCTGCTGATGACGCCCTCCGCGGTCTCCCAGCAGCTACGGCTGCTCCAGCGCGCGATCCCGGTGCCGCTCACCGAGCGCGACGGGCGGCGGCTGGTGCTGACCGAGGCGGGGCAGGCGCTGGCGGCCGCCGCCATCGAGGTGGAGACCGCGCTGTCACGGGCGCGCCAGACGATCGACGACTTCGCGGGGCTGCCGGACGCGCGCGTGTCGATGGCCGCCTTCCACAGCGCGGCCGCCGCGTTCTTCCCCTTGTTGCTGACGGCGGGGGGCGCGGGCCGGCCCCGCCTCTCGTTCGCCGACGAGGACGTGGCCCAGGACCGGTTCCCGCGACTGACCAGGGAGTACGACCTCGTCCTCGCGCACCGCCTGGAGCAGGCGCCGCCGTGGCCCACGACGGTGACAGCGGTGACGCTGATGCGCGAGCCGCTGGACGTCGCGCTGCCCGCCGGGCATCCGCTGGCGGCGAAGCGACGGCTGACCCCCCGGGACGTGGCGGGCGAGCCGTGGATCACCGTGCACGACGGCTTCCCCGTGATGGCCGTCATCGACGCACTGTCCGCCGCGGCCAACCGGCGGCTCGAACTCGTGCACCGGATCAACGAGTTCACGGTGGCCGCCGATGTCGTCGCGGCCGGCGGCGGGCTCGCGCTGATGCCCCGCTGGACCACCCGTCCGCATCCCGCGCTGGTGCTGCGCCCGCTCAGCGGGGTGCACGCCCGCCGCCATGTCGACGTGCTCCACCGGCCCGAGCGCGCCGCCCGGCGCGCGGTCCGCACGGTCCTCTCCGAGCTGCGGCGGGCGGCCCTGGCGATCCAGGGGCGCGGGCCGGCCGTCGAGGGCGGGTGACGAGCGGGGCCTGCCGACCGGGTCCTGCCGGCTCGGACCACGGACGCCGTATGTCGGCTGACGGCTGACGACTGACGACTGTGGCAGCGGCACCGGCACCGGCAGACGGCTGTGGCACGGGCTGCGGCAGACGGTGCGGCACGGGCCGCGGCAGACGGTGCGGCACGGGCCGCGGCAGACGGTGCGGCACGGGCTGCGGCTGACGGCAACGAGCCCTGGCAGCGGGCTTCGACCGACGGCAGCGGGCCGCGCCGGACGGCTGCGTGTCATCGCGCGTACCGCAGCGTGCTGGCGGACGGCCACTTTTGGTGTGTACCTTACACACGCGTATCCGGCGATCACCGCCGAAGTCTCAACTCCCTTGCACCGCAGTCGCGTTGACCGTGCACCACCCCCCACCCACGGGCCGTCGGCCGCCGATGCCTCTTCCCCCGCTCCGCCAGGCGTCGCGTCGGCACGGCCCCCTGCCGACCCGGAGGAACAGTGGCGACCACACCCCGCCGCGAGCCGCTCACCCGCCGCAGATCCCGCATCCCCCACGGCCGCCGCGGACGCCTCGGCGCCGCCGGGGTCGCCGCCGCCCTCGCCCTCTGCCTGGGCACGGGCATCGTCCGCCCCGCCGTGGCCGAGGCCGCCTCGACGGACCGCGCGACCCTCGCCGCCTGGTGGGCCCCGGTCAACTTCCAGGACGTGGACACCACCGGCGAGACCGCGCTCGGCGGCAAGTCCGACTACATCACGTCGTACGACTACGACGGAGACCTCAACGGCCGCAACAACTGGGAGAACACCAGCCAGTTCCCGCTCGCCGCGCACGTGTACTACTCGGTGGTGCAGACCCCGTCCTTCACCTACCTGCTCTACACGTACTTCCACCCGCGCGACTGGTCGGACGGCGTGCTGGACAACTACCAGGAGGACCTGAGCGAGCACGAGAACGACTCCGAGGGCGCCCTCGTCGTCGTCGCCAACGACGGTTCCACGTACGGCAAGCTGGAGGCCGCGATCACCGTCGCGCACAGCAACTTCTACTCCTGGGTGCCGGACGGCAGCGACTTCACCTCCGGACAGGAGAGCGTCGACGGCACCCTGCCGCTCAAGAGCGACCCCCACGGGGACGGTCACGGACGCCCGTTCATCACGCAGCAGCCCAACACCCATGCCGCCTGGGCCGAGGGCTATCTCTCGCGCGAGCGGTCGGAGTACGCGAGCGGCGACGGCGTCGTCTACTACCCCGGCTCCACCGCCGAGGTGCCCGACAGCGCCAACGACCGTGACGTCCAGTACACGTTGACCGACATCTTCGCCTCGAACGGCATGTGGGCGAACCGCGGCCTGACCTCGTTGTTCGCGACCACGAACAACTTCGCCGGGGACGACAGCGGCAACCCCTACGGCGCCAAGTGCGGTGCGGGCGGGGTGCTGGGCCCGGCGAACGGCACCTGCGACACCGACGCCGCCAACCCGCCGTGGGCCTGGGACGACGGCGACGACCTGCCCGGCCGCGGCTACCTCGCGACCGACCCCGCCGAACTGGTCTGGGACTACTTCGACTGGTCCGGCAAGCCCTCCTCCCCCGACGTCGCCTACACCTGGGACCAGTACAACGGCATCACGTCCTGACGCTCCCCCGACGCCTGCGGCCGGCGAGTCACGCACCGCTCGCCGGCCGCAGGTGCGAGGGGTGCGCACCCCGGCGCGTGGCGGATGCGACGGGGTGCGCCACAGGGGGCGGCGGACCGGGTACGTTGGGGACCCACAGGCCGTACAAAACCGGCATTTCGTTATGGCCGACGGCACCCCGTACCCGTTCTGTGAGGCATCCGCCATGAGCCTGAGCATCCGCAACCAGCTCCCCGGCACCGTCACCGCCGTCGCCCGTGGCGAGGTGATGGCCACCGTGAAGGTGCGGATCGGCGGCGGGCAGGAGCTCACCGCCGCGATCACCCTCGACGCGGTCAAGGAGCTCGGCCTCGCCGAGGGCTCCGCCGTGCGGGCGATGGTGAAGTCCACCGAGGTGGCCCTCGCCACCGGCCGGGTGAGCGGGCTGTCCATCCGCAACCAGGTGCCCGGCACGGTCACCGACGTCGCCGTGGGCGGCGCCATGGCCACGGTCAAGGTCGCGGTCGACGGCGGCGAACTCACCTCGGCGATCACGAAGGACGCCGTCGACGACCTCGGGCTCGCGGCCGGTGCGCCGGTGGTCGCGCTGATCAAGTCGACCGAGGTGTCCCTCGCGACCGGGTGAACCGACCCAGGACCGTCACACCGCCATCCGGACCCCGGATCCGGTCGCTCAGACCCCGGACGCCGCCGCCGGGGCGAGAGCCACCACCGCCTCGCTGGTGTGGACGAGGAACGTCAGGGTCTCCTCGAAGTACAGGGTGACGCTGTTCGCGTCGTGCGCCAGGTAGCCGATCGACACGTCCTGGCCCAGCCGGAGTTCGAAGTCGCCGCCGCGCGCCGAGAGCAGGAACGCCCCGTCGATGGCCGGCGCCCACACGATGTCCCCGTCGAGCAGGCGTGCGATGTGCTTGATGATCGGATAGCCGTGGTCCGAGGTCTCGTTCACGGCCGTGTACGCCTGCGCGCTGAGCGCCAGCGTGTACGCGCCCCCGACTCCGGCCAGCCGCAGGGCGCCGACCGCCCGGCTGACGGCGTCCGGATAGTCCCGCGGGTCGGCGGGCAGGGGCACCGGCGCGTTCGACGAGCCCTCCCGCAGACCTGCGATGCCGGCGGCGGCGTACCCCTCGAAGACCGCGCGGTCCTCGACGAACGCCAGCCTGCGGGCGGCGTCCTTCACCGGCTGCCAGTCGGCGTCCTTCGCCCCGCGGGCGACGTCGTCGACCTGCCTCCGGTCGACGGTGAAGGGCACGCGCAGCTCCACCAGCGGCTGGAAGTGCCGGGTGTGGGCGAGCACGCCCTCGGCCGGCGCGTCCACCGCGTCGAGATGCCCGGTGCCGACCCCCGCCAGCTCGCCGCCGCCCGGATCGGGGACGTCGACGATCCGGCGGGCGGCCACATGGCGCTTGAACGTGCGCCGGGCCTCCTCCTCCAGGTCGTCCCACGCGGCGGCGGAGATGGGCGCCAGTTCACGGTGCAGGTTGTTCATCGGGTGTGCTCTCCTTCATGCTGCCGATCCCCAGGGACGGTCCGGCGGACGCCGGCGCGCCCTCGGGGGCCGGGCCGACGGAGCGGAAGGCCGGGGCCGACTCCCGCCGCACGTCCGGCACTTCGGGCGGGTCCTCCAGGAAGTCCGCGGTGGGCACGTGGAACAGACAGCCCGTCAGCGGGGTGGAGAAGTCCAGGATGCGGTCGTGCGCCGCGTCCGGTGTGCCCAGGAACATGCGCTCCAGCATCGTCTCCGTCACCTCCGGGGTGCGGGCGTAGCCGATGAAGTAGGTGCCGAACTCGCCCCGCCCGACGGCCCCGAAGGGCATGTTGTCGCGCAGGATGTCGTGTTCGGTGCCGTCGGGGTCGGTGACGGTGTTGAGGGCGACGTGCGAGTCGGCCGGTTTGACACTGTCGTCGAGCTCGATGTCCGACAGCTTCGTCCGGCCCACGATCCGCTCCTGCTCCTCCACCGGGAGCGCGTTCCACGCGTCGAGGTCGTGCACGTACTTCTGCACGACGACGTAGCTGCCGCCGGCGAAGTCCGGGTCCTCGTCGCCGACGAGGACCGCCGCGCCGGCCGCCGGGCCGACCGGGTTCTCGGTGCCGTCGACGAAGCCGAGCAGGTCGCGCCGGTCGAAGTACTGGAAGCCGTGCACCTCGTCGCGCACGGTGACCGCGCCGTCGAGCCGGGTCATGAGCTCCGCGGCGAGCGCGAAGCACAGGTCGAGGCGGGCGGCCCGGATGTGGAACAGCAGGTCGCCTGGGGTCGAGACGGCGCGGTGCACGGGCCCGTTCAGCTCCCGGAAGGGGTGCAGCTGCGCGGGCCTCGGCCCGGCGAACAGCCGGTCCCACGCCTCGGAGCCGATGCCGGTGACGCAGCTGAGCCGGCCGTCCGGTCCGGCGCGGAACCCCACCGCCCGCTGGAGCGCACCGACTTCGGTCAGCAGGTCGCGCACGGCCGGTTCGCCGCCGGGGTCGATCGTGGCCACGAGGAAGATCGACGCATTCGTGAGGGGCGAGAGAACCGGCTGCGGATTCGGTGCCGGGGCGTCTTCGGCCATGGGCCCTGCCTTCCTGTCGTCGGACCCTGGCGCGGGTCGGTGGCGCTCGCTCTGTGGGGCCGCGGATCGGTCGCCCCGGTTTCCGGGCGCGGGGCGGGCGCCCCGGTGTCCGCGGCGCGGGTCAGCCGCCCTCGCTCGGCGTCACCCGTACCGTGATGTTCTTCATCAGGGGCTGATCGCTCTGGGTGCTGTAGTCGGTCGCGGCGACCAGTACGTTCAGCTCCGGCATGTAGCCGGCCGCGCACCCCCGCGGCATGTCGTACTCGACGGCCCGGTACCGCTCCACCCGGCGCCGGCTGCCGTCGCGGGCGGTGGCGGTGATGTCGACGAGGTCGCCCGGCTCGATGTGCCGGGCCCGCATGTCGTCGGCGTTCATGAGGATCAGGGTGCGCAGGTTCTCGATGCCGCGGTAGCGGTCGTTGTCGGAGTAGATGGTGGTGTTCCACTGGTCGTGGCTGCGCATGGTCTGGAGGACCAGGGTGTCGTCCCGCGGCGGCGCCTTCGGCAGCGGCGCGGCGGAGAACTCCGCGCGCCCGGACGCCGTACGGAAGACGAGTTCGCGTGCGGGCTGCCGGATGCGGAAGCCCAGCGGCAGCCGGACCCGGCGGTTGAAGTCCTCGAATCCGTCGAGCACTTGGGCCATGGTGTCGCGGATGCGGTCGTAGTCCTCGATGTACGACTCCCACGGCGTCGTGCTGTCCGGCAGGGTGGCGCGGGCCATACCGGCGATGATGGCCGGCTCGGACAGCAGGTGCGGCGAGGCCGGCTTCTTCATGCCGACCGACAGGTGCACCATGCTCATCGAGTCCTCCACGGAGGTGGCCTGGACGCCTCGCCGCTGGTGGTCCTTCTCGGTGCGCCCGAGGCACGGCAGGATCAACGCCTTTCCCCCGTGCACCAGATGGCTGCGGTTGAGCTTGGTGCTCACCTGCACGGTCAGCGCGCAGCGGCGCAGGCCCTCGGCGGTGAACTCGGTGTCGGGCGCGGCGAGGACGAAGTTGCCGCCCATGCCGACGAACACCTTCACCCGCCCGTCGTGCATGGCCTGGAGGGTGGCGACGGTGTCCATGCCGTGCTCGCGCGGCGGATCGATGCCGCAGACCGCGCCGAGCCGGTCGAGGAACTCCTGCTCGGGTCGGTGGTCGATGCCGCAGGTGCGGTTGCCCTGTACGTTGCTGTGCCCGCGCACGGGCGAGGGACCGGCCCCCTCACGGCCCAGATTGCCGCGCAGCAGAAGGACGTTGACGATCTCGCGGACGGTGTCGACGCCGTGCTCGTGCTGGGTGACGCCGAGGCACCAGCTCATCAGGGTGCGGTCCGCACGGGAGTAGATCCCGGCCGCCTCCAGCATGTCGGCGCGGGTCAGCCCGGACTGCTCCTCCAACTCCTCCCAGGAGGTCTGCTCGCACACGGCCCGGTAGGCGTCGAAGCCGTACGTGTAGCGGTCGATGAACTCGCGGTCCAGGGCCTTGGGATCGTGCCGGCTCTCCTCCAGGACCGCCTTCGCGATGCCCCGCAGCAGCGCCATGTCGCCGCCGACGCGCACCTGGAGGTTGAGGGTGCTGGTGCGGGTCGACTTGAACAGCGCCATGTCGGTGATCTCGTGCGGCACGATCGTCCTGGTCGCGGCCGCCTCCACCAGCGGGTTGACGTGCACGATCTGGGCGCCGCGCCGGTAGGCGTCGGCGAGCGCGGTCAGCATCCGCGGCGCGTTCGAGGCCGCGTTGACGCCCAGGATGAACAGGGCGTCGGCGGTCTCCCAGTCCTTGAGGTCGGCGGTGCCCTTCCCGGTGCCGAGGGCGGCCTGAAGGGCACGGCCGGACGCCTCGTGGCACATGTTGGAGCAGTCGGGCAGGTTGTTGGTGCCGAACTCGCGGGCCATCAACTGGTACAGGAACGTGGCCTCGTTGCCCAGCCGGCCCGAGGTGTAGAACGCGGCCTCGTGCGGACTGTCCAGCGCGCGCAGCTCCCGCCCGACCAGGTCGAACGCCTCCTGCCAACTGATCGGCAGATAGCGGTCGGTGTCCGGGTCGTAGACGAGGGGTTCGGTCAGCCGGCCCTGGTCCTCCAGGGCGAAGTCCGACCAGGTGGACAGTTCGGCGACGGTGTGCTCGGCGAAGAAGTCCGCGCCCACCCGCTTCGGCGTCATCTCCCAGGTGACGTGTTTGATGCCGTTCTCGCAGATGTCGAGCTTGAGGCCCTTGGTGTCGTCCGGCCAGGCGCAGCCCGGGCAGTCGAAGCCGCCGTTCTCGTGGTTCATCCGGAAGATCGCCCGCGGCCCGTCGAGCAGGGCGCGTTCCTTCACGAGGACGTGCGTGACGCTCTTGGCGGCGCCCCAGCCCGCCGCGGGGTGGTGGTACGGGTGCCACGAGGGCGCCTTGTCGTCTGCGGGGCCGTCTCCCCCGGTCACGGTACGGCCGACCGTGTCCTCGTCCCGGCCCGACGTCTTGTGCACATCGGAAGCGGACATGCTTCGCACCTCGTAGGTCGCTTGCACGGCAGGGGGCGGGATCGACCGGCTCCGGTCAGCCTCGGACCGACCGGCGCCCGCCCAGGGCAGGGACCATCAGCCCCTACCGTGACATTCTGCGCCCCGGTGGCACGTACGTCGCGGCGAACGGGCTCCTCGGGGCCGGGCGTGCCGCCCGGGCGCCGTGTCCCGTACGGCACACTCGCCCCATGGAGACTGCGGAGCTGACGCGCGTGCTGGACCGGGAGGGCGCGCTGCTGGCGGCGGCCGCCGAGCGGGCGGGAACCGACGCCCCGGTGCCGACCTGCCCCGACTGGCGGGTACGCGACCTGCTGCGGCACACCGGCATGGTGCACCGGTGGGCGGCGGCCCACGTCGCCGAGGGACACACGTCCCCGCGGCCCGACGGCGGGCTGCCCGACCTCGACGGCGCGGAGCTGCTGGCCTGGTTCCGGGACGGGCACCGGTCCCTGGTCGACACGCTGCGCTCCGCCGCGCCCGACGTCGCCTGCTGGTCCTTCCTGCCCGCGCCCTCCCCGCTCGCGTTCTGGGCCCGGCGGCAGGCGCACGAGACGACCGTGCACCGGGTCGACGCCGAATCCGCCCGCGGTGGCGCGCCGACGGAGATCACCGACGCTTTCGCGGTGGACGGCATCGACGAGCTGCTGCGCGGCTTCCACGCCCGTTCCCGCAGCCGGGTCCGGGCCGACCGCCCCAGGCTGCTGCGCGTCCGGGCGACCGGCGCGGGCGCCGACGGCGGCGACGCCGTATGGGCGGTACGGCTGTCGTCCGAGCCGCCGGCCGCCGAACGCGAGGACACGGCCGACGGCCCGCTCGGCGACAGCTCGCTCGGCGACGGCGACTGCGAAGTGGCCGGTACGGCGGCCGAGTTGTACCTCGCGCTGTGGAACCGGCGGCCGTTCCCGGCGGTGACGGGGGACCCCGCTGCGGCACGGCTGTGGCGGGAGCGGTCCGGGATCAACTGGAGCTGAACGGTCCGCCCGGTGCGGCCGGGCCGCTCAGCCCAGCCAGCCCGGCCGTACGAGTCCCGACTCGTAGGCGAGCACGACCAGTTGGGCGCGGTCGCGGGCGCCCAGCTTGACCATGGTGCGGCTGACATGGGTCTTCGCGGTGAGCGGGCTGACGACCAGGCGGCGGGCGATCTCCTCGTTGGACAGGCCGATCCCGACCAGCGCCATCACCTCCCGCTCCCGCTCGGTGAGCCGGAACAGCGCGTCCGCCACCGCGGGCTCCTTGGAACGGGCCGCGAACTCGGCGATCAGCCGCCGCGTCACGCCGGGCGACAACAGCGCGTCGCCCTCGACCACCGCCCGCACGGCGCGCAGGAGTTCGGCCGGTTCGGTGTCCTTCACCAGGAAGCCGGACGCGCCGGAACGGATCGCCTCGAAGACGTACTCGTCGAGTTCGAAGGTGGTGAGCATGACCACCTTGACCTCGCCGTACTCCTCGTCCTCGGTGATCCTGCGGGTCGCGGCGAGCCCGTCCACGAGCGGCATCCGGATGTCCATCAGGACGACGTCCGGGCGCAGTTCACGCACCGCGCGCACCGCCTCCTCCCCGTCGGCGGCCTCCCCGGCCACCTCGATGTCGGGCTGGGCGTCGAGCAGCGCGCGGAACCCGGCCCGGACCAGCGACTGGTCGTCGGCGAGCAGTACCCGGATCACCGGTCCTCCTTGACCCTCAACGGCAGTACGGCCAGCACCCGCCAGCCGCCGTCCGCACGCGGACCCGCCTCGATCGTGCCACCGAGCGCGGCGGCCCGCTCCCGCATCCCGGCCAGGCCGTTGCCGCTGCCGCCCGCGTCGGCTCCGGCGGCGGCCGCGGGACCGTCGTCGTCGACCCGCAGGGACAGCGCCGAGCCGCTGTCGTCGCGGCCCACGCGCACCCGCGCGACCCGCGAACCCGAGTGCCGTACGACATTGGTGAGCGCCTCCTGCACGATACGGAAGGCCGCCAGGTCGGTGCCGGGGGCCAGCCGGGGCGGCTCACCCTCCACGGTGACCGTCAGACCGGCGCTCACCGCCTGCTCCACCAGT
This sequence comes from Streptomyces mangrovisoli, assembly GCF_000974985.2. Taxonomy (GTDB): domain Bacteria; phylum Actinomycetota; class Actinomycetes; order Streptomycetales; family Streptomycetaceae; genus Streptomyces; species Streptomyces mangrovisoli. The sequence continues at coordinate 78,969 of NZ_LAVA02000015.1, forward strand.
TCGGGGAGCCGGTCCAGGCCGGGCGCGGGCGTGCGGGGAGCGGCGCCGGGGGCGCGCAGGGTGTCGAGCACCTGCCGGACCTCGCCGAGGGCCTCCTTGCTCGCCGCCTTGATGGTCGTCAGGGCGGTCCGCGCCTGCTCCGGGTCGGAGTCGAGGAGGGCGAGCCCGACGCCGGCCTGGACGTTGATCACCGAGATGCTGTGGGCGAGCACGTCGTGCAGTTCGCGGGCGATCCGCAGCCGCTCCTCGTCGGCGCGGCGCTGCGTCCTGCGGGCCCGCTCGGCGCGCTCCCGCGCCCACTGCTCGCGGCGGACCCGGGCGACCTCCGCGAACGTCACGATCACCATGATCCAGGTGGTGACGACGATCTCCTGGTCGACCGAGCCGGGCCCGTCCCCGGCGGGCGGCAGCCACCGGTACAGCCATGCCGACACCAGCACCTGCGCCGCCCACAGCATCGCCACCGCGGTCCAGGCGGCCCGCCGGTGCCCGGCGACCACGGCGCTGAAGCAGGCCACCGCCACCGCCAGGAAGACCGGGCCGTAGGGGTATCCGGCGCCCAGGTAGACCGCGGTCGCGCCGGCGGTGCCGAACACGACGGCCACCGGGTGCCGGTGGCGCCACAGCAGCAGGCCCGACGCCACGATCAGCAGGACCCGCCCGAACGCGTCGAGCGGGGCCCGGTCGCCGTGCTGGAAGTGGGCCGAGAAGCCCGACCCGGCGAGCACGAAGAGGGTGAGCAGCACCGTGGAGCGCCACGGCCACCGCGAGCCGCGGGTCCCCTCGTCCGGCTCGCGATGCCACGGAGGGCCGTACCGCCGCCGCCACGGCGGCCCTCCACCGCCGGTCACCCGCTGCTCGTCCATGCCCGCCACGCTAGACGCCCGGCCCGCGCGACGACGTCCGCCGGGCGGGGTGATCACCTGTACTCCCCGGGAAGTACGCCGCCGGCCGGCGAGCGGTCGGCCGGGGCGGGGCGGCGCCTGGAGAGACCGCGGGCCGGTCGGCGGGTGGGGCCGGTTTCCTCAGTCGGGCGGGCGGGGGGTCGGGTCCTGCGGCGGCGCGTACACGAGGCCGACCCCGTGGGCGAGTTGGCCCGCCGCGTGACGGAAGAAGGGGCCGCGGTCCTCGACCACGCGATGGAACTGGCCGAACAGCTCGAAGCCGACCAGCCCGTACAGCTGCGCCCACGCCGCGACCAGCGCGACCGCGGTCTCGGGCGGCAGATCCGGCGTGAGGTCGGCGGCCATCCGCTCGGCCTCGGGGCGCAGCGCGGCGGGCAGCGGGGGCCTCGCCAGGCCGTGGTCGCGCAGGGCGTCCCGCACGATGCCGATCAGGACGAGCCCCACCCGGGCGGCGGGCGGGATCGTCTCCTCGGGTGCGGTGTAGCCGGGCACCGGCGAGCCGTAGATCAGGGCGTACTCGTGCGGATGCCCGAGCGCCCAGGCCCGTACCGCCTCGCACACGGCGATCCACCGCTCGGCGGGCGCGGCCCCGTCGGCGCGCGCGAGGGCGGCCTCGGCGGACTCGCCGAGCGAGTCGTAGGCGTCGATGATGAGGGCGGTCAGCAGGTCGTCGCGGCTGGGGAAGTAGCGGTAGAGCGCGGAGGAGACCATGCCGAGTTCGCGGGCCACGGCGCGCAGCGAGAGCTTGACGGCGCCCTCCGCGGCGAGTTGTCTGCGCGCCTCGTCCTTGATGGCGGCGGTGACTTCCACCCGGGCTCGCGCACGGGCGCCGAGGGAGGCGTTGCCGGAGCCGGCGGAGCTGGTGCTTCCTTGCGAGGTGCTCATGTCTGCGAGTGTTCCACGAAACCGGAGCAGTGCACACGGATCAGATCAGTGCTCTTATATGAGAGCGGTGCTTTCTGGACGGGGCGGGGGCGAGGGGCAGGGGGCGGGGCCGAACCGGGAGCACCCCCTCGCCCGCACGCCACACGGCGCCATCGGCACCCCCGCCAAAAAAAAGAGAGCACTGCTCTTGCTTTGGATCACCGATCTCCCGCACACTCTCCTTGAGCGAGAGCACTGCTCACAAAAGAGAGCGGCAATCTCGCCACAGAGCACCGCTCACCTTTTCGCTTCCAGGAGGAAGTAGCCATGTCCACCCACGTGCAGAAGCCCGGCTGGTTCACCGTCAACGTCGCCAACCGGATCGTGGCCTGGTTCACCCGCCGTGGTCTCAGCCTGCGCGGCTCCCGGGTGCTCGCGGTCCGCGGCCGCAAGAGCGGTGAATGGCGCACCACCCCCGTCAACCCGCTGACCCTGGACGGTCAGCGCTATCTCGTCGCCCCGCGCGGGCATGTGCAGTGGACGCACAACATGCGCGCGGCCGGCGGGGGCGAGCTGCGGCTCGGCAAGGGCGTCGAGGCGTTCTCGGCGACCGAGGTCGCCGACGCCGAGAAGGCGCCGATCCTGCGCGCCTACCTCAAGCACTGGAAGGCCGAGGTCGGCGTCTTCTTCAACGGCGTCGGCCCCGACTCCTCGGACGAGGAGCTGCTCCGCATCGCCCCCGACCACCCGGTCTTCCGGATCACGGCCGCGCACTGACGGCCACCGAACCGGGCGACCCCCGGCCGATCAGCTCTCGACTGATCGGCCGGGGGTCGCCCGGCTGTCGTCGGCTGCGCTGCCGAGGGCCCTCGGCCGGGGACTGCCCCGGCTCAGGGCCGCCCGGCCGGGGACTGCCCGGCTCAGGGACGCCCGTCTGAGGACGCCCGGGCCGGAACGACCGGCCGCTACGAGCTGACCGCGTCCTGCGATCCCCCCTGCGTCCCGTCCTGGGGACCCTCCTGCGCGGTCCCGGGCTCCTCGCCGGGACTGGCCTCCGCCGTCTCGGTCTCCGGCGCGGCCGCGACGGCCGGCCGGCGGTCCAGGGCGACCAGGGCGCGGTGCGCCATCGGGTGGGTGCGGACCAGCTCGCCCAGGGTCGTCGCACCCCGGGTGATGTCCTTGAACGCCTTCCATGCGGGCCGGAACCCGGTCAGCACCGCGTGGAAGATGCCGGGCCGGCGCTCGAACGCCGCGAGCATCCGCTTGCCGATGCTCATCTCGACGCCGAGCCCGGCCTTGATGGCGAACGCGTAGTTCAGCGCCTGGCGCCGGGTGTCCACCGCGTCGTGCGCCTCCGCGATGCGGACCGCCCACTCGCCCGCGAGCCGTCCCGAGCGCAGCGCGAACGAGATGCCCTCCCGGGTCCACGGCTCCAGCAGGCCGGCCGCGTCACCGCACACCAGCACCCGGCCGCGGGACAGCGGCGAGTCGTCGGCCCGGCAGCGGGTCAAGTGACCCGAGGAGATGGCCGGTTCGAAGCCGGCGAGGCCGAGCCGGGCGATGAAGTCCTCGAGGTAGCGCTTGGTCGCCGCGCCTTCGCCACGCGCCGAGATGACGCCGACGGTGAGGGTGTCGCCCTTGGGGAAGACCCAGCCGTAGCTGCCGGGCATCGGGCCCCAGTCGATGAGGACCCGGCCCTTCCAGTCCTCCGCGACGGTCTCCGGCACCGGGATCTCGGCCTCCAGGCCGAGGTCGACCTGGTCCAGCTTCACGCCGACATGGGCTCCTATGCGGCTGGCGCTGCCGTCGGCGCCGACCACGGCCCGCGCGAGGATCGTCTCGCCGCCCTGGAGCACGACGGCGACCGAACGGCGGTCCGGCACCGCCGAGCCGTGCTGCTCGACGCGCTGCACGGTGACGCCCGTGCGCAGTTCGGCGCCCGCCTTCTGCGCGTGCTCGACCAGCTGCTGGTCGAACTCGGGCCGGTTGATCAGCCCGAAGAGCATCTGCCGGGACCGGCGCGTCCGGGTGAAGCGGCCGTTGTTGGAGAAGGTCACCGCGTGCACCCGGTCCTGCAGCGGCAGCTCGAAGCCGGGTGGCAGGGCGTCGCGGGAGGGGCCGATGATGCCGCCGCCGCACGTTTTGTACCGGGGCAGTTCGGCCTTCTCCAGCAACAGCACGCGCCGTCCCGCGACCGCCGCCGCATACGCGGCCGAAGCCCCTGCCGGGCCCGCGCCCACCACGACGACGTCCCACACCTGCCGCACGTCGTCCGCCGAAGAGTTCTCGCTGCTCACGATGGTCCGCTGCTCCCGATCACAGTGCCTGCCGCTGCTGTCTCCCGCATCCTACGGCGGCCCTCGATCAACCCGCTGTGGGAGGATCGGGGACCGTATGCGCCGCGCACGCCGGGGTGGGCGTACGCTCGCACGATCACAGGAACACGGAAGTGCGCGAGCGCTCCGCACTGCCAGGTCATGCGGGGCGTTCGCCGTACTCATCTGTACAACGTCGCACCCACAAGGAGCGTGCCCATGTCGTCGAATCCGGTCGCGGAGACCGTCGCCTCGCTGATGCCCCGGGCCAAGGCGGAGCTCGCCGAGCTGGTGGCCTTCCGGTCGGTGGCGGACTTCGACCAGTTCCCGCGGAGCGAGAGCGAGGGCGCCGCGAACTGGGTCGCCGACGCGCTGCGCACCGAGGGCTTCGAGGACGTGGCCGTGCTCGACACCCCCGACGGCACGCAGTCGGTCTACGGCTACCTGCCCGGCCCGGAGGGCGCGCGGACGGTTCTGCTGTACGCGCACTACGACGTGCAGCCGCCGCTGGACGAGGCCGGCTGGACCACTCCCCCGTTCGAGCTGACCGAGCGCGACGGCCGCTGGTACGGCCGTGGCTCCGCGGACTGCAAGGGCGGTGTGATCATGCACCTGCTGGCGCTGCGCGCGCTGAAGGCGAACGGCGGTGTGCCGGTCAATGTCAAGGTGATCGCCGAGGGTTCCGAGGAGCAGGGCACGGGCGGCCTGGAGCGGTACGCCGAGGCGCACCCCGAGCTGCTGACGGCGGACGCGATCGTGATCGGCGATTCGGGCAACTTCCGGGTGGGCCTGCCGACGGTGACCACCACGCTGCGGGGCATGACCCTGGTGCGGGTGCAGATCGACACCCTCCAGGGCAACCTGCACTCCGGGCAGTTCGGCGGGGCCGCGCCCGACGCGCTGGCGGCGCTGGTGCGGGTCCTCGACTCGCTGCGGGCCGAGGACGGTTCGACCACGGTCGACGGTCTCGACGGCGGTGCGGCGTGGGAGGGCCTGCAGTACGACGACGCGCAGTTCCGGCGGGACGCGAAGGTGCTCGACGGCGTGGAGCTGATCGGTTCCGGTACGGTCGCCGACCGGATCTGGGCCCGTCCGGCGGTCACGGTGCTCGGCATCGACTGCCCGCCGGTGGTGGGCGCGACCCCGTCGGTGCAGGCGGGCGCGCGGGCGCTGGTGAGCCTCAGGGTGCCGCCGGGCATCGACGCGGCGGAGGCCGGCAAGCTGCTCCAGGCGCATCTGGAGGCGCACACGCCGTGGGGCGCCCGGGTGAGCACCGAGCTGATCGGGCAGGGGCAGGCGTTCCAGGCCGACACCACCAGCCCGGCGTACCAGGCGATGGCCGACGCGATGGCGGTGGCCTACCCGGGTGAGGAGATGCAGTACGCCGGTCAGGGCGGGTCGATCCCGCTGTGCAACACCCTCGGCACGCTCTACCCGGAGGCGGAGATCCTGCTGATCGGCCTGAGCGAGCCGGAGGCGCAGATCCACGCGCTGAACGAGAGCGTGTCTCCTGAGGAGTTGGAGCGGCTGTCGGTGGCGGAGGCGCTGTTCCTGCGCAACTACGCGGCGGGCTGAGCCGGTTGGTCCACGACACCGGGCGGTCGGGTGGGTTCCCGGCCGCCCGGTGTCGCGTCCGGGGCGGCGAGGCCGCGCCGACCGCCCCGCAGCACGACCCGCCCTACGGCACGACCGCCCTACAGCAGGGTCACGTTCCGGGCGTAGTGGCAGGCGACCGGGTTGCCGCCGCCGCGGTCGACCAGGGCGGGCACCTCCTCGACGCAGGCGGTGCGTTCGCTGTCGGTGAGGTGCCGGGCGAAGGTGGGGCAGCGGGTGCGGAAGCGGCAGCCGCTGGGCGGGCGTACGGGGCTCGGCACGTCGCCCTGGACGGTGATGCGGGTGCGGGCGCGTTCCTTGCGCGGGTCGGGCAGCGGGATCGCGGAGACCAGGGCCTGGGTGTAGGGGTGCGCGGGGCGGGCGAACAGTTCGCGGGCGGGTGCGATCTCGACGAGGCGGCCCAGGTACATGACGGCGACCCGGCGGGCGACGTGCCGCATCACGGACAGGTCGTGGGCCACGAAGAGGAACGACAGGCCGAGTTCGCTCTGGAGGTCCATCAGCAGGTTGAGGACGCCGGCCTGGATGGAGACGTCGAGGGCGGAGACCGGCTCGTCTAGCACGATCACCTTGGGGTGCAGGGCCAACGCCCGTGCGATGCCGATGCGTTGGCGCTGGCCGCCGGAGAACTCGTGGGCGAAGCGGTTGCCGTGCTCGGGGTTGAGGCCGACGAGGCGCAGCAGTTCGCGGACCTCGTCCTTGGCTCCGGGACCGTAACGGCCGTGGATGCGCAGGGGTTCGGCGACGATCTCGTGGACGGAGATGCGCGGGTCGAGCGAGGCGTAGGGGTCCTGGAAGACGATCTGGAGTTCGCGGCGCAGGGGCCGCATCCGGCGTCTGTCGAGTGCGGTGAGGTCGCGGCCGCGGTAGCGGACCCGGCCGGAGGTGGCGGTCTCCAGGTTGAGCACGGTGCGTGCGACGGTCGTCTTGCCGGAGCCGGACTCGCCGACGAGGCCGAGGGTCTCGTTCTCGAACAGGTCGAAGGAGACCCCGCAGACGGCGTGCAGGTCGCCGACGCGGCGGCGCACCACGCCGCGGGACATGACGGGGAAGTGCTTGACGAGGTCGCGTACCTGGAGCACGGGTTCGCTGGTGCCGCCGTGTCCGGCGAGCGGCGGCAGGGCTGCGGCGGCGGGCTCGGACCGGGTCATACGGTGTCCTTTGGCGGCTCGTCGGGGGTGGTGGCGTCGGCGTAGCGGGCGAGGGCCTCGGCGTCGGCGCCGACGGTGTCGAAGACGTCCTCGGCGCCGGTGTCCGCGAGTTCGGCGGCGAAGTGGCAGGCGCTGAAGTGGGGTTCGGGGCCGACGGGGCGCAGCGCCGGTTCGGTGTCGTCGCAGGTGTCGCGGCGCAGGGGGCAGCGGGGCGCGAAGGGGCAGCCCGGCGGGAGGTTCAGCAGGGACGGCGGCGAGCCGGTGATGGGCGTGAGGCGTTCCTCGTCGCGGTCGAGGCGGGGCAGGGAGCCCAGCAGGCCGAGGGTGTAGGGCATCCGGGGGGTGTAGAAGATGTCCTCGACGGAGCCGGTCTCCACGATCCGTCCGGCGTACATGACGGCGACGCGGTCGGTGTGGCCGGCGACGACGCCGAGGTCGTGGGTGATGAGGACGAGCGCGGCGCCGGTCTCGGCGCGGGCGGTCTGGAGGGCTTCGAGGATCTGGGCCTGGACGGTGACGTCGAGGGCGGTGGTGGGTTCGTCGGCGATGATGACGTCGGGGTCGTTGGCCATGGCGATGGCGATGACGACGCGCTGGCGCATACCGCCGGAGAGTTCGTGCGGGTAGGCGTCGACGCGGCGTTCGGGGCCGGGGATGCCGACGGTGCCGAGGAGTTCGACGGCGCGGGCGCGGGCGGTGCGCCGGTTCAGGCCGGGGTGGTGGCGCTGGAGGGTCTCGGTGATCTGGTGGCCGACGGTGTGGACGGGGTTGAGGGAGGTCATCGGGTCCTGGAAGATCATGGCGATGCCGCTGCCGCGCAGGTCGGAGAGGCGGGCGTCGGACAGCCCGAGCAGTTCGGTGCCCTCGAAGCGCACGGAGCCGCCGACGCGGGCGGTGCCGGGCAGCAGGCCCATGACGGCGAGGGCGGTGACGGACTTGCCGGAGCCGGACTCGCCGACGATGCCGAGGGACTCGCCGCGGTCGAGGCGGTAGCCGACGCCGCGTACGGCGCGCACGGTGCCGTCCTCGGTGGGGAACTCCACGGTGAGGCCGTCGACTTCGAGGACGGCGTCGGTGACGGGCACGTCGCGCACCCCATGGCTGGTGGTGGTCACTGGCGCACCCTTTGCTGGCGGGGGTCGAAGGCGTCGCGCAGCCCGTCGCCGATGAAGTTGATGGTCAGGGCGATGGCGATGATGAAGGCGCCGGGGATGTAGAAGAGCCACGGCCGGGTGTCGACGGCGGTCTGCGCCTGGGAGACGAGCAGGCCGAGGGAGGTGTCGGGCGGCTGCACGCCGAAGCCGACGAAGGACAGGGCGGTCTCGGTGAGGATGCCGGTGGCCACCAGGACGGTCGCGTTGACGATGATCGGGCCGAGCGCGTTGGGCAGCAGGTGGCGGAGGATGATCCGGGTGTCGGAGGCGCCGAGGGCGCGTGCCGCCTCCACGAACTCCTTCTCGCGCAGCGACAGTACGGTGGAGCGCACCACGCGGGCGACGTAGGCCCAGGTGAGTCCGGCGATGACGGCGGCGATCCAGTACCAGGAGCCGCCGCTGCGCGAGGAGATGACGAGGGCGATCGCGAACAGCGGCAGGGTGAGGACGAGATCGGCGACGCGCATCATGACGGCGTCGACGAGGCCGCGGTAGAAGCCGGCGACGGCTCCCCAGACGGCGCCGACGGCGGTGGAGCCGAGCGCGATGAGGATGGCGACCTTGAGGGAGGTCTGGGTGCCGCGCATGACCTGGGCGTAGGCGTCGTATCCGGAGGAGTCGGTGCCGAACGGGTGCTTCCGGGAAGGGGCCTGGGAGTTGTCCGGGGTGAACTTGGCGTAGGAGTAGTGCCACAGGTGCGGTCCGACGAACGCCCACAGCACGATCAGCACGAACACCACGAGGCTGGCCATGGCGGCGCGGTGGCGGGCGAAGCGGCGCAGCACGAGCCGGGTCTGGCTGCGCTGCTCGACGGTGAACTCGTGTTCCCGGGCGGGCCGTCGGGAGTCCGCGGCCCCGGGTGCGTCGATCTCAGTCATAGCGGATCCTCGGGTCGAGTACGGCGTAGAGGAGATCGGCGAGCAGGTTGAACCCGATGACGACGACGGCGGACAGCAGCAGCCAGGCCATGGTCCGGTAGACGTCGACGGCCTGGGCCGACTGGACGAGCATCTCGCCCATGCCGTGCCACTGGAAGATCGTCTCGGTGATGACCGCGCCGCCCAGGATGATCGCGATGTCGAGGGCGGTGACGGTGGCGAGCGGGATCAGCGCGGTGCGCAGGGCGTGCCGGACCAGGACGGTGCGGCGGCGCAGGCCCTTGGCGCGGGCGAGGCGGACGTAGTCGCTGCCGAGCACTTCGAGCATGGAGGCGCGGGTGTAGCGGGTCCAGGAGGCGAAGGAGACCAGGGCGAGGGTGATGGTCGGCAGCACGAGATGGCCGAGGCGGTCGGTGAACTCGTTCCAGGTGGTGTCCACTTCGAGGTACGGCGACTTCTCCCCGATGGTGCCGAGGAACTGGCTCCCGGTCTGCTCGTTGAACCAGATCCCGGCCTGTTTGAGCAGGACGGCGAACCAGAACACCGGCATGGCGAGGAAGAGGAAGCCGACGAAGGTGATGGCGTAGTCGGCGGCGGAGTACTGGCGGATCGCGCTGAACACGCCGAAGACCACGGCCAGCAGCAGGGCGATGACCATGGCGGAGGCGACCAGGGTGACGGTGACCCGGAAGCGGGTGAACAGGTCGTGCCCGATGTCCAGGTTGGACTGCACGGACGGGCCGAAGTCGCCGTGCAGCACGCCGGTGATCCAGTGCCAGTAGCGTTCCATGACCGGCTGGTCGGCGTGGATGTGGCGGGCGAACGCGGCGACGGCGGCCTTGCTGGGAGCGGGCTGCCGGGAGGTGGCGAAGTTGGCGACCGGGTCGCCGGAGTTGACGACGACCAGGAAGACGACGAACGTCGAGACGACGAGGACGGGGATGGAGACGAGGATGCGGCGCACGGTGTAGGCGAGCATGCGGTCTTCTCTCGACGGCCCGCGGGTGCCGGCCCCGGGCTGGCCGGGGCCGGAACTCCGCTGCGGGACAAGGGGGGTTACTTCTTGAGGCCCCACTCACCGGTGTTGTAGGCCGGGCCCACGTTGGTGGCGTTGTTGCGCATGTTCACGTAGCGCGTCTGCACCGCCAGGAACGTCGGCTTCTGGTAGAGCGGCAGGACGTAGGCCGCGTCCGTCATGATCTGGTCGGCCTGGTTGAGCAGCGAGGCGGCCTTCGTCTGGTCCGTCTCGCCGATGGCCTGGGCGATCAGGGCGTCGACCTTCTTGTCGCTGTAGCCGCCGTAGTTTCCGCCGCCGCCGGTGTACCAGTTCTGCTGGGCGCCGGAGGTGGGGAAGGGCGGTGCGACCCACGCGAAGACGATGATGTCGTACTGGTGCCCGGCGAGGACCGTGCCGAGGTCGGCGGCGCCGATCGGCTTGATGGTGACCTTGATGCCGAGGTTCGCGAGGTCGCTCTGGAGGATCTGGCACTCGCTCTGCCGGATCTGGTTGCCGGTGGTGTAGCGGCAGTTGAAGGGGCCGACGGACTTTCCGTCCGGGGTCTTCAGCGCGCTGCCGACGCCGGTGAACTTCGCGTCCGTGAGGTACTTCTTCGCCTTGGTGAGATCTCCCGAGCCCTGCCCGGTGCCGCTGACCACGTCCTGGTAACCGGCCTGTCCGGGCACGAAGTTGTGGTTGCCGAGGGCCTTCACGCTCGGATCGAACTGGCCGACCGTCTTGGCGATGATGTCCTTGACGCTGATCGCGGTGAACATCGCCTGCCGCAGCGCGGTGTACTTGCCGATCACCGGGTTGTGCAGGTTCAGGTCGAAGTGCTCCCAGGTCAGCCCGTTGCCGATGACGTAGGTGACGTTGGGGATGTCCTTGACCTGGTTGACCAGGTCCACCTCGGGCTGCGGATAGATGCCCTGCACCTCGTTGTTCTTGAGGGCGATGGGCTCCTGGGTGGCGTCCGAGATCACCTTGAACACCAGCCGCTTCAGCGACGCCTTCTTCGCGCCCCACCACTTGGGGTCGGGGACGTAGGTGGCGTGGTCGTTGTCGGCCCACTCGGACATCTTGTAGGCGCCTGCGGTGGCGTACTTGGTCGGCGGGTTCTTCTGGAAGTACTGCCAGCCCGCGGTCATCTGAGCGGCCGTCATATGAGCGGCGTCGCCGGTCTTCGCGCCGGAGATCTTCTCGGCCACATGGGCGGGATAGAGCGGATACCCGGCGCCGAACAGGGACTTCCAGTCCGAGTACGGCTTGGACATCACCATCGTGACGGTCTTGCCGTTGTCGGAGGCGGTGAGGGACTTGATGCGGTCGTAGCCCGCGGTGCTCTGCGGCAGGCAGCCCTTGGTCTGGGTCGCGTCACTGGAGGGAGGCGGCGGGCAGTCCTTGCCGTTGTTGGTACGCCAGTAGTAGATGAAGTCGTCGGCGCTGATGGGCGTGCCGTCGTTCCACGACGCCTTCGGGTTGATCTTGTAGACGATGGTCTGCGGGCTGGAGCTGGTCTGCGTGGCCGAGGTGACCAGGTCGGTGTTGAGCGCCACGGACAGGTCGGGCTGCGGGACGAACACCTGGGGCAGGACGACCTCGAGGGCCTCGGCGTTCTCGAAGGTGTTGCCGTTGACGTCCTGGACGTTCCACTGCTGGATGTTCTTCTCCAGCACGTAGGTGAAGGAGCCACCGGACTTGGTGGTGCCCCCGTTGCAGGTGTTCGCCTTGCCTTGGGTGGTGCACGACGTGAGCCCGGCCGAGCCGCTCTTGTCGGATCCACCGCCGCTGCCGCCGCTGCAGGCGGCCAGGATCAGGGTGAGCCCGGCGGCGAGCGTGAGGCCCTTCGTGAGGGCAGAGGTGTGCGCGCGCATGTCCCTCCTTCGACTGGCGGGAGATCCGGCCGTGTCACATCGGCCGGCGGCCGCGAGGAAACTGAGCTGCGCCAAGACGTTAGAACGCCCGTGTACTTCTCTCGGGTTCGTGTTCATACCGGGACGGCGACAATTCGCCCTCGCTTTCCTCTCGGAACCCCCCAGCCGACGCAAAGTTGCCCGGTGGGGACATACGAGGGCGTGGAAGGCTCCAACGGCCCTGAGATCGAGGCGAGTTCGGGCATGTCCGGGCGCGGCCCGGTGGTGGGCCGGTCGCACGGGTCCCCGTGCCCCTTGAGGGGCGCGGGGACCCGCGCGATCAGCCCAGGACGACGGGCGGACGCAGAGGCACCGGCGGCCACAGCGACCCGTAGGGTCCTGTCACCTGCCGACCGGGACCCCCGCCTCCAGGTACAGCGCGGCGCCGCGCTCGCGGGCACGCAGGGCCCAGCGGAGACGTTCGTACCGTACGGGCGGGAGCAGGTCGGCCGCCTCCTGTTCGGTGACGAAGCGGCAGGCGCGCAGTTCGGGGCCCGGGAGCAGGAGGCGTCCGGCCTCGGCGGAGTCGAGTCGGCCGCCGTCGAACAGCAGCCGCAGCCCGCCGAACGCGGGCGCCGCGGGCCGCTCCCAGTCGACGACGAGCAGCCGGGGCAGGTCCTCCAGCCGTATCCCGGTCTCCTCCTCGACCTCGCGCACCCCCGCCCGCGCGGGCGCCTCGCCCGCCTCGACGACGCCGCCGGGGAACTCCCAGCCCGGCTTGTAGGTGGGGTCGACGAGCAGCACGCGGTCTTGCTCGTCGAAGAGCAGCACACCCGCGGCCACCGTCTCGGCGGTCGGCTCCGGGGTCTGCACGATGTCGCAGTAGGGCGCGGCGCCGCTGCCGACGGCTTCGGCGATGCGGACGGCCGTCTCGTACGGGGTGAGCGCGCCGGTGTCGATCACATGCGCGTCGGCGGTGAGCCAGGTGTCGAGCGCCGCGCGGTACGGCTCGATGTGGTCGTAGGCCCACTGCCGTACCCGGATCTCCCCGTCGGGCAGGTCGGAGGGGATCTCCCGGGCCGCGATCCGCTCGCGCAGGATCGTTTCGGCCGGGGCGAGCAGCAGATGTCGTACGGCGATCCGGCGGGCGGCGAGACCGCCGAAGATCTCGTCGCGGTAGTCCTGGCGGAGCAGCGTCATGGGGACGACGAGGGTCCCGCCGAGCTCGGCCAGCATCGCCGCCGCGGTGTCGATCACGAGCCGCCGCCAGATCGGCAGATCCTGGAAGTCGCCGACCTCGGCGAGGCGCTTGGCGGGCAGCAGGTGCGTCAGTGCCGCGCCGATGACCTCGGGGTCGAGAAGCGTGCTGTTCGGGATCAGTTCGATCAGTTCCCGTGCGGTGGTGGACTTCCCCGCACCGAACGCACCGTTGATCCAGACGATCACGATTCCCCCTCTTCTGTTGGCCCCCTGTGGCTTGCCCGCTCCACCCTGCCACGGAAACCAGCCCCAGTTGAGGGCGCCCGACCGGGACCCCGACGGGGTCCCCCGCGGGGTCCCGGGGGATCGGCGCCGGGTCCTCGGCCCGCGAGGTCGCCGGCGCCGCCCGCGCGCGGGGTCAGTCGGTCTGCGCCGGGGCCTCGTCGGCCGGGCCGAAGCTGTCCTGGCTGAACGTGTGGTCGAGGGCGCCGAGGGTGTCCCGGAGGCTCCCGTCGCCGAGGACGTGGTGGTCCGTGGCGTGCTGCGAGGGGGTGATCGCCGCGACGACGAACCCGGTGGCGAGGGAGGCGATGGCGAGCATGCTGCGCTTCTTCATGACCGGTTCAACCGTCCGGGGGCCGTCCAGGTCACGCCCGGGGACGGGGCCATGGGCTGGCATCCTCGTCAGGAGGGGGCGACGGCGGTCAGGAGGTGCGGGCGATGGGCGACGACGGGCACATCCACGTCGACATCAGGGTGCCGGGCAGCAACGCCGCCGTGCGCAATCTGCTGGCGGGAACCTTCGGCCTGGCCGCCGACCTGCCGAGCACGGTGACCACCGGCTGCCGTCAGCGGGTGCCGTTCGCGATGACGTCGCCGCGGCCGGACCGGGTGACCTGCCTGCCCTGCCGGGAGTACGCGCAGCGCCAGCACCTGCGGTTCGCGGAGCGCCTCGAACATCTGGCGGCGCTGCCGGGCTCACCGGTGACGCCGGCCCAGGCGGCCCGGGCGGCGGCCCGCCACCGCGAGATCGCGTCCCGCTTCGGCCGCCCGTGACGCCTCCGGCCGGTGGGCCCGATCGCGCAGTTCCCCGCGCCCCTGAGAGGGGTGTTCGGGCGTGCCCCGTCGGAGGCGCGAGGAACTGCGCGACCCGCCGCAACGGACCCGCACGGGGACACCACGCACAGCACCCGACCACCGGCCGGTGGGGGCTCAGCGCGCAGTTCCCCGCGCCCCTTACAGGGCACGGGCCAACCCCCTCTCAGGGGCGCGGGGAACTGCGCGACCGGCCACGGCGCACCCGCACAGGGGCACCACCCGAAGCGCCCGACTCCTGGCCCGTGGGAACCGGCCTACACCCCGGCCGCCGCCGAATCCGCCCGAAGGGCCAGCGCCGCGGCCGCCGCCCCCACCAGCCCCGCGTCCGTGCCCATCTGCGCGGGCACGACCGTCAGGCGGCTGACGAAGGAGAGCGTGGCGTAGGAGGCGAGGGCCTTGTTGAGCGGGCCGAAGAGGACGTCGCCCGCCTTGCCCACGCCCCCGCCGATGACGGCGATGTCGATCTCGACCAGGGTGGCCGTGGCCGCGATCCCGGCGGCCAGCGCCTGCGCGGCCCGCTCGAAGGACGCCACCGCGACCGGATCGCCGGCCCGGGCGGCGGCCGCGACGGCGGCGGCGGAGGCGTCCCCGTCGGGACCGGGCAGCCAGCCGTTGTCCAGCGCCCGCCGGGCGATGTTGGGGCCGCTCGCGATCCGCTCCACGCAGCCGCGCGACCCGCACGGGCAGAGGTCGCCGTCGAGGTCCACGCTGATGTGGCCGATGTGACCGGCGTTGCCGGTGGGACCGGGGTAGAGCTGCCCGTTCAGCACCAGACCGCCGCCGACACCGGTCGAGACCACCATGCACAGCGCGTTGTCGTGGCCGCGCGCGGCACCCTGCCAGTGCTCGGCCGCCGTGATCGCCACGCCGTCGCCGATGAGCTCGACGGGCAGTTCGCCGACCGCCGCACGCACCCGCTCCACCAGCGGGAACCCGCGCCACCCCGGCACGTTGACCGGGCTGACCGTACCCGCCGAGGCGTCCACCGGACCGGCGCTGCCGATGCCGAGCGCGGCGACCCGGTCCCACAGGGGCGAGGCCGCGAGCTCGCCGAGCACCTCCGCCACGGCCCGCATGACGGTCTCGCCGTCCTGCTGCGCGGGCGTCGCGCGCTGGGCCCGCACCAGGATGCTGCCGCGGCCGTCCACCAGCGCGCCGGCGATCTTGGTGCCGCCGATGTCGAGCGCGGCCACGAGGTCGGTGGTCATCAAGAGTCAGGTCTCCCCGTCGAACGTGAGGGATGGGCGGGCGGTCCGACGCTGGGGGACGCGGGCCGGAGAATGCGTTGGACAGTCTCTCGCGCTCATGACAACGTTGTCCAGGCTCTATGCTCGACGCCACATCCTCATACAAACCATGGACCGCCGCACCCCCGTGGAAGACGAGACAGGACAGCGCATCGTGCCCGAGGCCATTCGCCGCACCTCCCGCCCCGCCGAGCACCACGCGGGGAACCGTTACGGCAACCGCCCGACGATGAAGGACGTCGCGGCGCGCGCCGGTGTCGGCCTGAAGACGGTCTCCCGCGTGGTCAACGGCGAGCCCGGCGTCACCCCGGACACCGAGCGGCGGGTGCAGGAGGCCATCGACGCGCTCGGCTTCCGCCGCAACGACAGCGCGCGCGTGCTGCGCAAGGGCCGCACCGCGAGCATCGGCCTGGTCCTGGAGGACCTGTCCGACCCGTTCTACGGCCCGCTCAGCCGGGCGGTGGAGGAGGTGGCCCGCGCCCACGGCACGCTGCTGTTCAACGGCTCCAGCGCCGAGGACCCCGAGCGGGAGCAGGAGTTGGCGCTGGCGCTGTGCGCGCGCCGGGTGGACGGGCTCGTGGTGATCCCGGCCGGCGACGACCACCGCTATCTGGAGCCGGAGATCAAGGCGGGCGTGGCGACGGTGTTCGTGGACCGTCCGGCCGGGCGGATCGACGCCGACGTGGTGCTGTCGGACAACTACGGCGGGGCCCGCGACGGCGTGGCCCATCTGATCGCCCACGGCCACCGGCGGATAGGTTTCATCGGTGACATGCCCGGCATCCACACGGCCGAGGAGCGGCTGCGCGGCTATCGCGCGGCGATGGAGGACGCGGGCATACCGGTCGAGGACGCGTGGATGTCGCTGGGCGTCACCGACCCGGAGCGGGTGCGCCGGGCCGCCGAGGAGATGCTCCGCGGGCCCGCCCCCGTCACCGCGATCTTCGCGGGCAACAACCGGGTGACGGTCACGGTGATCCGGGTGCTCGCCGGGCAGACGCGTCAGGTCGCCCTCGTCGGCTTCGACGACATCGAGCTCGCCGACCTGCTCCAGCCGGGCGTCACGGTCGTCGCGCAGGACGCCGCTGCCCTCGGCCGTACGGCCGCCGAGCGCCTCTTCCGTCAGCTGGACGGCTCGCTGGTCACGCCCGAGCGGGTGGAGCTGCCGACCCGGCTGATCACCCGCGGCTCGGGCGAACTGCCGCCCGCGGACTGAGAGCCGGAGGGCGGCGATGGACGACCGGTCGCTGGAGGCGCTGGGTCTGGCGCAGGCCCCGCGGGAGCACCCGTTGCGCTACCCGGGCTCCTGGCCCGCGCGGTCCGGGCTCCTCGACGGCAACCGGATGATGCCGCTGGAGCGGCTGACACACCCGGACCGCACGCCCGTCCTGTGCGTCGGCTCCAACGCCTGCCCGGCCCAACTGCGCCACAAGATGGCCGAGTCCGGCATCGCCTCGCCGGTCCCGATGGTCAAGGCGCGGGTCACGGGGGTCGAGATCGGGGTCTCCGCGCATGTGTCGCTCGCGGGGTATGTGTCCTCGTCACCGGTCCGGGCGCCGGGCGTCGTACGGGAGTTGTTCGTCCTGTGGCTCGACGAGCGGCAGTTGGGCGTGATCGACGACAGCGAGGGCGTGTGCTCGCCGACCGGCAACTACGAGCGGCGCACGCTGCCTTCGCCGGACGTCCGGGTCCTGCTGGAGAACGGCGAGACGGTGCCGGAGGTGTCCGCCTACGTCAACCGGCACGGCGTGCTGCACGACGGCTCCGGCGCCCCGCTGACGTATCCGGGGCAGCGGGCGCTGCTCGGCGAACTCCTGGAGGGTTCGGCGCAGTTGCGCGGGCTGTTCGGGACGACACCGGAGGAGTTCAGCGCGCGGGCGCGGGCGGACCGGGAGCTGTGCGCGCGGGGCACGCGGGTGTTCGCCGAGGAGGGGCTGGTGACGGCCTCGGGCCTGGAGCGGTACGGGCCGGCGCGACGCCCGCCCGCCACGGGCCCGTCGGGGCCGGGACCGCTCACCCCGCCGAAGCCGTCAGGTCCCCCCGGCGCGGCGTCGCGAACGCTTCGAGGCCGGCCCGGTCCAGGCCGGTCAGCCCGGTGACCTCGGCGAGGTCGAGCGCGCCGCAGTCCAGGCCGCGCAGCAGGTAGCCGCTGAGCGCCTTGGCGGTGGCGGGCTCGTCCATGACGTCGCCGGTGGCCCGCTCGGCGTACCGGGCGAGGCGGGCGGCCGCCGCGGCGAGGCCCTCGCGGTAGAAGGCGAAGACGGCCGCGTACCGGGTGGGCAGGTGGCCGGGGTGCATGTCCCAGCCCTGGTAGTAGGCGCGGGCGAGGGCGCGGCGGGTGAGACCGTAGTGCAGCCGCCAGGCGGCGTGGACCTGTGCGGTCGGGCCGACCGGCAGGACGTTGGTGGAGCCGTCCGAGACGCGCACGCCGGTGCCCGCCGCCGCGACCTGCATGACCGCCTTGGCGTGGTCGGCGGCGGGGTGGTCGGAGGCCTGGTGGGCGGCGGAGACGCCGAGGCAGGCGCTGTAGTCGAAGGTGCCGTAGTGCAGGCCGGTGGCGCGTCCCTCGGCCGCCTGGATCATCCGGGCGACGGTGGCGGTGCCGTCGGCGGCGAGGATGGCCTGGCTCGTCTCGATCTGGATCTCGAAGCCGATCCGGCCGGGTGCGAGGCCGTGCGCCCTCTCGAACGCGTCGAGGAGCCGGACCATGGCGGTGACCTGCTCGGGATAGGTCACCTTGGGCAGTGTGAGGACGAGTCCGCCGGGCAGTCCGCCCGCCTCCATGAGCCCGGTGAGGAAGACGTCGAGGGTGCGGATGCCCCGGTCGCGCACGGCGGCCTCCATGCACTTCATGCGGATGCCCGTGTACGGCGGCGCCGTGCCGTCGGCGTACGCCCGCGCGACGAGCCGGGCCGCACGGGCCGCCGCGTGGTCCTCCTCGGCGTCGGCGCGGTGGCCGTAGCCGTCCTCGAAGTCGACGCGCAGGTCCTCGACGGGTTCCTGGCGCAGCTTGGCGCGGACCCGGTCGTGCACGGGTCCGGCGAGGTCGTCGGAGAGGCCGAGGACGGCGGCGAGGGAGGCGGCGTCGGGGGCGTGCTCGTCGAGCGCGGCAAGGGCCTGGTCGCCCCAGGAGCGGACGGTGTCGGCGGTGAGGAGGTCGCCGGGGACGTAGACGGTGTGGACCGGCTGGCGGGTGCCGGGGTCCCCGGGGTAGCGGGCCGCGAGTTCCGCGTCGACCGGCGCGAGGGAGGCGCTGATCTCCTCGCCGACGGTCCCCGCGAGGCTCGTCGCCACCTTCTCCTGCTGACCCTGACCCATGCCCCATCCTCCGGTTCGGCGGCTTCCCGCACCACAGAATCAACAATCTGTTGAAGGAACGTAACCGGCCCGCTTCCGGCAGGTCAACACCCTTCGTGGCACCGGGCGGTCTTCCGTGGAGCGCCGCCTGCCCTCATCCTGACCCGCAAGGGGAGGGGGAGCATGTGGCGCACTTCGCGGACGTCACACGACGGATGGGACTGAGAGTGGCACTCGGGATCGCGGTGGCGCTGCCGCTGGTGGGGTCCGAACCCGCTTCGGCACTGCGGCCGCGGGGCCGCGAGCTCGACGTCATGACCTTCAATCTGCGGTACGCGAGCGACCGGGAGCCCAACAGCTGGGCGGACCGGCGCCCGGTGATGCGGGAGCTGCTGCGCCGGGCCGCGCCGCACGTCATCGGCACGCAGGAGGGCATCTACCAGCAGCTGCGCGACATCGCGGCGGACCTCGGGCCGTCGTACGACTGGATCGGGACCGGCCGCCGGGGCGGCAGCGAGGACGAGCAGACGGCCGTCTTCTACGACAACCGCCGGCTCGCGCCGGTGGCGTACGACCACTTCTGGCTCTCCGACACGCCGAAGGTGATCGGCTCCAACACCTGGGGCGCCGACCATCCGCGGATCGTCACCTGGGTCCGGTTCCGCGATCTGGGGGACGCAGGGCAGGAGTTCTACGTCCTCAACACGCACCTCGACAACGCGAGCGGGTACGCCCGCACCCGTTCGGCGGCGCTCATCGCCGAGCGGCTGCACGGCTTCGACCGGCGGCTGCCGGTGGTGGTGACCGGCGACTTCAACTGCCTGGCGGACGACCCCGTGCACGCCACGCTGCTCGCCGCCGGGCTGGTCGACGCCTGGGACGCGGCGGCCGAACGGGGGCCGTCGTACGCGACCTTCCACGGCTTCGAGCCGCCCGCCCTCGATGACCGGCGGATCGACTGGATCCTGGTGACACCGGGCGTGACCGCGCAGCGGGCCGCGGTCGACCTGTACCACGTGGACGGCCAGTACCCGAGCGACCATCTGCCGGTGCGGGTGTCGCTGACGCTGTCCTGAGCGCTGCCGGACGGGCCGGGGTACGCCGAGGCCCCCGCGACCTGAGCGGTCACGGGGGCCTCGGCGAGCGGGGGGATCAGCCCTTGCGGGCCTTGACCTCCTCGGTCAGCTGCGGGACGACGTCGAACAGGTCGCCGACGACGCCGTAGTCGACCAGGTCGAAGATCGGAGCCTCGGGGTCCTTGTTGACCGCGACGATCGTCTTCGAGGTCTGCATACCGGCGCGGTGCTGGATGGCGCCGGAGATGCCGTTGGCGATGTACAGCTGCGGCGAGACCGACTTGCCGGTCTGGCCGACCTGGTTGGTGTGCGGGTACCAGCCGGCGTCCACCGCGGCGCGGGAGGCGCCGACGGCCGCGCCGAGCGAGTCGGCGAGGGCCTCGATGATCGCGAAGTTCTCCGCGCCGTTGACGCCACGGCCGCCGGAGACGACGATCGCGGCCTCGGTCAGCTCCGGGCGGCCGGTGGACTCGCGCGGCGTACGGCCGGTGACCTTGGTACCGGTCGCGAGCGCGGAGAACGACACGGCCAGGGCCTCGACCGCGCCGGCGGCCGGGGCGGCCTCGACGGCGGCGCTGTTGGGCTTGACCGTGATGACCGGGGTGCCCTTGGCGACACGGGTCTTGGTGGTGAAGGACGCGGCGAACACCGACTGGGTGGCGACCGGGCCCTCGTCCGAGGCCTCCAGGTCGACGGCGTCGGTGATGATGCCCGAGCCGATGCGCAGCGCGAGACGGGCGGCGATCTCCTTGCCCTCGGCGGAGGACGGGACCAGCACGGCGGCCGGGGAGACGGCGGCGACGGCGGCCTGGAGCGCGTCGACCTTCGGGACGACCAGGTAGTCGGCGTACTCGGCGGCCTCGTGGGTGAGGACCTTCACCGCGCCGTGCTCGGCGAGCGTGGCGGCGGTGTCGGCGGCGCCGCCTCCGAGCGCGACCGCGACGGGCTCGCCGATGCGGCGGGCGAGGGTCAGCAGCTCCAGGGTGGGCTTGCGGACGGCACCGTCCACGTGGTCGACGTAGACGAGGACTTCAGCCATGGGAATGCTCTCCTGCGGGGATGGATTGAGGGGCGGTCAGCGAGACTGCGGGGCCTAGATGAACTTCTGGCCCGCGAGGAACTCGGCGAGCTGCTTGCCGCCCTCGCCCTCGTCCTTGACGATCGTGCCGGCGGTGCGGGCCGGACGCGCGTTCGCGGCGTCGACCTTGGTCCAGGCACCGTCGAGACCGACCTCCTCCGCCTCGATGTCGAGGTCGGACAGGTCCCAGGACTGAACCGGCTTCTTCTTGGCCGCCATGATGCCCTTGAAGGACGGGTACCGCGCCTCGCCCGACTGGTCGGTGACCGACACGACCGCCGGCAGGGACGCCTCGAGCTGCTCGCTGGCGGCGTCGCCGTCGCGGCGGCCCGTGACGGTGCCGTCCTCGACCTTGACCTCGGAGAGCAGGGTGACCTGCGGGACGCCCAGACGCTCCGCGACCAGCGCCGGTACGACACCCATGGTGCCGTCGGTGGAGGCCATGCCGGAGATGACCAGGTCGTAGCCGGCCTTCTCGATGGCCTTGGCCAGCACCAGGGAGGTGCCGATGGCGTCCGTGCCGTGCAGGTCGTCGTCCTCGACGTGGATCGCCTTGTCGGCGCCCATCGAGAGGGCCTTGCGCAGCGCGTCCTTCGCGTCCTCCGGGCCGACGGTGAGAACGGTGACCTCGGCGTCGTCCGCGTCCTCGGCGATCTGGAGCGCCTGCTCGACCGCGTACTCGTCCAGCTCGGAGAGCAGACCGTCCACGTCGTCCCGGTCGACGGTCAGGTCATCGGCGAAGTGCCGGTCGCCAGTGGCGTCGGGCACGTACTTCACAGTGACAACGATCCTCAAGCTCACGCCGGCTCTCCTACTGCATCGTCATTTCCGGGCTGCCTTCTAGCAGGCAGCATAGGCGCCTCTAGCGGTCCGTCCCGGTCGGGGCGACCCACGCTCCGAACGAAATATTACTCGTCAGTACACCCAGTTCATGCCCGCTAAGCAAGCGCTTTGAACTGTGACCTTTGCAACGCAGCGTAACCGTAACTCGACGACTCCGCAGAGCGGCCGGAGGGTGACTAATCCCGCAGGCCGCTGAACCGGCCCTGGTAGTAGAGGAGCGGACGCCCGTGACCGGCGGGGTCGCCCAGGACCACCTCGGCGACCACGATCCGGTGGTCGCCCGCGGGCACCCGGGCCACCACCCGGCACACCAGCCAGGCGAGCACGCCGTCGAGAACGGGCACGCCCTCGGCGCCCTCGCTCCAGGCCGTCGGCGCGCCGAAGCGGTCGGCGCCGCTGCGGGCGAAGGTCGCGGCCAGCTCCTGCTGGTGCTCGCCGAGTATGTGCACCCCGACATGGTCCGTCCGGGAGAGCGCGGGCCAGCTGGAGGCGCCCGTGCTCACGCCGAAGGAGAGCATCGGCGGTTCGGCGGAGACGGAGGTGAGGGAGGTGGCGGTGAAGCCGACCGGGCCGGCCTCACCGCGGGCGGTGATGACCGCGACGCCCGCGGCGTGCCGCCTGAAGACGGAGCGGAGCAGGTCGGGCGAGGCGGGGTGGGCGGCGCCCGGGTCCGACGCGGACGGTCGGGCGGCGCCGGGGGCGGGCGAGGTGAGGTGCGGGGTTCCCAGGTCGGGCGAGGCCGTCATGGAGTTGTCCTTCTGGGGAGGGGGCGGGCCGGGTCCGTGGCTGCTTCAGCAGCCCGGACAGCACGCGCTCGCGGTGCGGGCCAGGTCGACGTGGGCGCGCCCGTGAAGAAGGAGGTCCGAAGGCATGGTGTCAGGCTGACGATAGGTGGAGCGTGCAGTCAAGTACGTACCGGCATGTGGGAGATGCCTCACCGTCATGTACGCGCAAGCCCGCACGCCCGTCAGACCGCCTCTCCCAGCGCCGCGATGACGTCCGCCTTGCGGGGCTGGCCGCTGGCGCGGCGCACGATCCGCCCGTCGGCGTCCAGGACCAGCACGGTGGGCGTCTTGAGGATGCCGAGGTCGCGCACCAACTCCAGGCGGTCCTCGGCGTCGATCTCGACATGGGACACGCCGGGCACCATCCCGGCCACTTCGCCGAGGATGCGCCGGGTGGCCCGGCAGGGCGCGCAGAAGGCGCTGGAGAACTGCACCAGCGTGGCGCGCTCGCCCAGGTCGCCGCCGAGGTCGGCCGCGCCCAGCCGCTTTCCGTCGTCGCGTCCACGCACGCGCACTCTCCCGCTCCGCCGCCGATGCAGCACTCCGAACACGCTCGCCGCCGCGAGCACCGCCACGCACACCACAAGTCCGGTCATCGCCTGCTCAAGCGTTCACGAGACTGCAAAGATTCCCGACTCCTGCCCGTGTCGTCGTTGCGGAATGCTTGATTCATGGACATTGATGCGAGAGGGCCGCGGTTCGGGGCGGCCGTGACGACGGTCGTGCTGGCCGCGGTGCTGGTCTCGGGCAGCGCCTGGCTGCTGGCCTGGCAGACCCTGGCGTTCGCGCTGGGCGCGGCCGCGGGGGTGGCGAAGTCGCCGTACGGATGGCTGTTCCGGACGGCCGTACGGCCGCGGATCGGGCCGCCCACCGAGTGGGAGGCGCCGCAGCCGCCGCGGTTCGCGCAGGCGGTGGGGCTGGTCTTCGCCGGCCTCGGGCTGGTCGGCTACACGCTGGGACCCGACTGGCTGGGACCGGCGGCGACCGGGGCGGCGCTGGCGGCGGCGTTCCTGAACGCCGCCTTCGGCTACTGCCTGGGCTGCGAGATGTATCTGCTGGTGCGCCGGGTGACGGCGGGAGCAGAGTAAAGAAGATTTAAAAGCCCGAGGTGGATCACAGGAAAGACGTGACGAGGATCTCGTCGGCGCCGGGCACCAGGGCTGGCTCCCGGCGCGTTCTTCGGGCACCATCTGCGGGATGCCGTAAACCTACGGCCCCGTAACTTTCTTACTGGGAGACCCCTTCCCAGGCGTAGCAGGAAGGGTCCACGCCGCCCATGGCAGAGCTGGTCTACCACCCCGTCATCGGATTCGCCCGCACCCTGTTCAAGGCGTGGGACCTCCAGATCGACTGCCAGGGGTCGGAGAACATTCCGCGCTCGGGCGGTGCCGTGCTGGTGAGCAATCACATCAGCTACCTGGACTTCGTGTTCGACGGGCTGGCGGCGCTGCCGGCGAAGCGGCTGGTGCGGTTCATGGCGAAGGAGTCGGTGTTCCGGCACCGGGTCTCCGGCCCGCTGATGCGCGCCATGAAGCACATCCCGGTCGACCGCGCGCAGGGCGAGACGGCCTACGCGCAGGCGCTGGACGCGCTGCGCTCCGGTGAGATCGTCGGGGTCTTCCCCGAGGCGACCATCTCGCAGTCGTTCACGCTGAAGAGCTTCAAGTCGGGTGCCGTGCGCATGGCCCAGGAGGCCGGCGTGCCGCTGATCCCGGTGGCGCTGTGGGGCACGCAGCGGCTGTGGACCAAGGGCCACCCGCGCAACTTCAAGCGCGACCACCTGCCGATCACCATCCGGGTCGGCGAGGCGATCGAGGCCTCCCGCGACAAGTACGCGGGCGCCCTGACCCGTCAGCTGCGCGAGCGGATCCAGGAACTGCTGGACGCCGCCCAGCGCGCCTACCCCGGCCGCCCCAAGGGCCCGGACGACACCTGGTGGCTCCCGGCCCACCTCGGCGGCACGGCCCCGACTCCGGAAGAGGTCCGCGCCGCGGAAGCCCGCTGACGGGGCACGGGGTTCAGAGCTCGGTCGGGAGCGTCCGCCACAGGTGCTCCCGGTCGCGAGCGGCCCGCAGGGCGCTCAGCACGGCCGGGTGGGGGCGGGCGTGGAGCAGCGGATGGTCCTCCTCGCCGAACTCGGGGTCGGGCGTGAACGCCAGCCGCTCCCCGTCGAGCGAGAACCGCGCGTCGACGCCCGGCTTGTTGCCGCGGGGGTCCTGGCGGTGCCAGGCCCCGTTGAACCGCACGGCGACCAGCCCGTGCAGCACGTCGAACCGCTGGTAGCAGAGCGCGGTGGGGATGTCCTCGGCGCGCAGCAGGGCGGCCAGGGCGTGCGCCTTGGCGTAGCAGATGCCGGTGCGCTGCTCCAGGACGTCGGAGGCCCGCCAGGTGACCCGGGGATCGCCGGCGTCCTGTGAGTGCGGGATCTCGTCGCGTACGAACTCAAACGCCAGGCGCGCATAGGCATACGAGTCCTCGGCCGCGCGGGCCAGTCGCCCCGCGGTCTCCCTGACCAGCGGGTGCTCATGGTCGATGACCTCGTCGGCGGCCAAGTACGCGGAGAGGTCGGGGTCGTTCTGGATCAGCTGCATGCCCGCAGAGCATAGGAATACGGCCACCCGAGCGTCAATGCTTTTTCGGGTGACCGTATATCTATGCAGCAATCCGGGGAGAGAGACGTGCCCTAGCGGGCCATCTCCTCCTTGAGGGCCGCGACGAACGCGTCCACGTCCTCCTCGGTCGTGTCGAACGCGCACATCCAGCGCACGGTGCCCGCGGCCTCGTCCCAGAAGTAGAAGCGGAAGCGCTTCTGCAGGCGCTCGCTCACGTCGTGCGGCAGCCGGGCGAACACGCCGTTGGCCTGCACGGGGTAGAGGATCTCCACGCCGTGGACGGCACGCACGCCCTCCGCGAGCCGCTGGGCCATCTCGTTGGCGTGGCGGGCGTTGCGCAGCCAGAGGTCCTTGGCGAGCAGCGCCTCCAGCTGTACGGAGACGAAGCGCATCTTGGAGGCCAGCTGCATGGACAGCTTGCGCAGGTGCTTCATGTGCCGAACGGCGTCCTGGTTGATCACCACGACCGCCTCGCCGAACAGCGCGCCGTTCTTGGTACCGCCGAGGGAGAGGATGTCGACGCCGACCGCGTTGGTGAACGTGCGCATCGGCACGTTCAGCGAGGCCGCCGCGTTGGCTATCCGGGAGCCGTCCAGGTGCACCGTCATGCCGTGCGCGTGGGCGTGGTCGCAGATCGCGCGGATCTCGTCCGGCGTGTAGAGGGTGCCGAGCTCGGTGCTCTGGGTGATCGAGACGACCTGCGGCATCGCGCGGTGCTCGTCGTCCCAGCCGTACGCCTGCTTGTCGATCAGCTCGGGCGTGAGCTTGCCGTCCGGCGTGGGCACGGTGAGCAGCTTGAGGCCGCCCATGCGCTCGGGCGCGCCGCCCTCGTCGACGTTGATGTGCGCGCTCTCCGCGCAGATCACCGCGCCCCAGCGGTCGGTGACCGCCTGGAGCGCGACGACGTTGGCGCCGGTGCCGTTGAAGACCGGGAAGGCCTCCGCCGTGGCGCCGAAGTGGCCGCGGACGATTCCCTGGAGGTTGTCCGTGTAGTCGTCCTCGCCGTACGCGACCTGGTGCCCCCCGTTGGCGACGGCCAGGGCGGCCATCACCTCCGGGTGGGCACCGGCGTAGTTGTCGCTGGCGAAACCGCGGACCTCGGGGTCGTGATGACGACGCGCGTCGGTCTTCGGGGGGTTCACGGCTTCTCGGTCAGCCACAGACGGTTTCCGTTCACTTCGGCGGCGGGCCTGCTCCAGACACCGACGACGGCCTCGGCCAGGTCCGTGACGTCCGTGAAGCCCGCGAACTTCGCGTTGGGTCGCTCGGCGCGCATGGCGTCGTGCACCAGCGCCTTCACCACCAGGATGGCAGCCGCCGAGGTGATGCCCTGCTCACCCCCCGCCTTGCGGAAGGCGTCGGCCATCGCGAGCGTCCACGCCTCGGCGGCGGCCTTGGCGGCGGAGTAGGCCGCGTTGCCGGCGGTCGGCTTCGTCGCTCCCGCCGCGCTGATCAGCACGTAGCGGCCGCGGTCGCTGCGCTGAAGCCCCTCGTGGAAGGCGAGCGAGGTGTGCTGTACGGTACGGATGAGCAGCTTCTCCAGCAGGTCCCAGTCCGCGAGGTCGGTCTCGGCGAAGGACGCGCTGCCGCGCCAGCCGCCGACCAGGTGGACGACGCCGTCGACGCGCCCGTGGTCCTTCTCGATGCGCGCGGCCCACTCGCGGGTGGAGCCGAGGTCGAGCAGGTCGACCGTCTCGCCGGTGACGGTGGCACCGCCGCCCGCGTAACGGGCCGCGTCCACCGCCTCGGCGAGCCGCTCGGGATTGTTGTCCGAGCCGACGACGACCGCGCCGGCCTCGGCGAGCCGGATCAGCGCCGCGCGGCCCGCGGGCCCGCCCGCGCCGGCCACCGCGATCACCGCACCGCTGAGAGCCCCGTTCCCCATGATCCTCGCCTCCTGAGCAGTGTTCCGGACGCGGTCGCTCACGCGGCGACCCGCTCGGCGCTGTCCGCCGTGATGCCCTTCGCGGAGGCGATCACGTTCTTCAGCTTCTTGGACAGGGCCTCATAGAACATGCTCAGCGGAAACTCGTCGGGAAGCACGTCATCGACGAGCTTGCGCGGCGGCTGCGTCAGGTCGAGGGCGTCGGGGCCCTTGGCCCACTTCGAGCCGGGGTGCGGCGAGAGGTAGGTGGAGACCAGCTCGTAGCCGGCGAACCAGTGCACGAGCTTCGGGCGGTCGATGCCGTCCCGGTACAGCTTCTCGATCTCGGCGCACAGCTGGTTGGTGACCTGCGGCGCCCGCTCCCAGTCGATGCGCAGCCGGTTGTCGGTCCAGCGCACGACGTCGTGCTTGTGCAGATAGGCGAAGAGCAGCTGACCGCCGACGCCGTCGTAGTTGCGCACGCGCTCGCCGGTGACCGGGAAGCGGAACATGCGGTCGAACAGCACCGCGTACTGCACGTCACGGGCCTGCGGGACGCCCTCGGCGTCGAGCTTCACGGCCTCCTTGAAGGCGGTGAGGTCGCAGCGCAGCTCCTCCAGGCCGTACATCCAGAACGGCTGGCGCTGCTTGATCATGAAGGGGTCGAAGGGCAGGTCGCCGTGGCTGTGGGTGCGGTCGTGGACCATGTCCCACAGGACGAACGCCTCTTCGCAGCGCTTCTGGTCGTGGACCATCGCGGCGATGTCCTCGGGCAGCTCCATGCCCAGCAGGGAGACGGCCGCGTCGGTGACCCGGCGGAAGCGGGCGGCCTCGCGGTCGCAGAAGATGCCGCCCCAGGAGAAACGTTCCGGCGCCTCGCGCACGGCGATGGTCTCCGGGAAGAGGACGGCGGAGTTGGTGTCGTAGCCCGCGGTGAAGTCCTCGAACGTGATGCCGCAGAACAGCGGGTTGTCGTACCGGGTCGCCTCCAGCTCGGCCAGCCACTCGGGCCACACCATGCGCAGCACGACCGCTTCGAAGTTGCGGTCCGGGTTGCCGTTCTGCGTGTACATCGGGAAGACGACCAGGTGCTGGAGGCCGTCCACACGGTTCGCGGCGGGCTGGAAGGCGAGCAGCGAGTCCAGGAAGTCGGGCACCTGGAAGCCGCCCTCGGCCCAGCGGCGCAGGTCCGCCACGAGGGCCTCGTGGTAGGCGGCGTCGTGCGGGAGCAGGTCGGACAGCCGCTCGACGGCGTCGATGACGCGCAGCACGGCACGCTCGGCATCGGCGCGCTCGGGGGCCGTCTCGGCCTCGAAGTCGATCGACCCGTCCTTCGACTGCCATGGCCGGATCTGCTCCACGGCATCCTTGAGCACGGGCCATGCCGGGTGCTCCACCACCCTGGCCACCGGAGGAACCTTCTCCTCCGAACCCACCTGCACAAGAATTTCCGTCATGTCCCATCCTCCACAGGAGAACCTCGCGTATGGACACCGTATGCGTTCGAGGTTCCTCCCAGCAAGAGCATGACCAGGAAATCATTCTGTACACCCCCTAGGTCACCGCGATTTTTCCTGTTCGACCGTGGGGCGACGATTGGTTCCGTCGGAACGGGGTACTACGGAGCGGCGGCCGGAAGCGACGGCGGGGACCGTTCGTCAACGTGGCGGCAGACACGCCCACTCCCGGGTGACGGCCATGGGTGTTTCGGCCAGCGCCGCACCGGACGTCACCCTGATACCCCGTGTACGTACGGGTTCATCGGGCAATCTGGCCATTAGGCTGCGGCCCTGCCGCGAGGACGACGACGTCCGTTCCGTCGGGTTCCCCGCGTGCCCGAGCCGCCGTCGACGGAAGCGAGTCGAACCTTGAACTTCCTCACCATCGGTCACCGCGGAGTGATGGGTGTCGAGCCCGAGAACACCCTCCGTTCCTTCGTCGCCGCCCAGCAGGCCGGCCTCGATCTCATCGAACTCGATCTGCATCTGAGCAAGGACGGCGCGCTCGTCGTCATGCACGACGCCGACGTGGACCGCACGACCGACGGCAGCGGGCCGATCGCCGACAAGACGCTCTCGGAGCTGCGCGCCCTGGACGCGGGCCGCGGCGAGCGGGTGCCGGTCTTCGAGGAGGTCCTGGACGCGGTGCGGGCGCCGTTGCAGGCCGAGATCAAGGACGTGGCCGCGGCGCGGGCGCTGGCCGACGTGATGCTGAAGCGCGATCTGGTGGGACGGGTGGAGGTGTCGTCGTTCCACGACGAGGCGATCGCCGAGATCTCCCGGCTCGTGCCCGGCGTGCGCACCGCGCTCATCGGCAGCCGCTACGGCACCGACATCGTGGGGCGCGCGACCGAGGCCGGCGCCGCCACCCTGTGCCTCAACATCCGCCGGCTGACCGTCGAGGTCGTCGAGCACGCCCGCAAGGCCGATCTGAAGGTCATCGGCTGGGTCGTGAACACCCAGGACCACCTGCGGCTGGTGCGCGCGCTCGGCCTGGACGGGGCGACGACCGACTATCCGGAGATCAAGCGGACGGCCCGCTTCACGGCGTGAGCGGCGCGGGCCGCGAGCGGTACGGGCCGTGAGAAGCGCGGGCCGTCAGAAGCGCGGCCCGTGAACAGTGCGGCCCGTCAACAGTGCGGACCGTGAGCGACTCGGGCGCGCCGGTCAGCCGAGCTCCTTGACCAGCAGCTCGAACTCCAGGTCGTCGCGCTGCGGGATGCCGAAGCGCTCGTCGCCGTACGGGAAGGGGCTCGTCCGTCCCGTACGGCGGTAGCCGCGCCGCTCGTACCAGGCGATCAGGTCCTCGCGCACGGAGATCACGGTCATGTGCATCTCGCGCACGCCCCACACCGCGCGGGCCTGCCGCTCGGCCTCGGCGATGATCACCTTGCCGAGGCCGCCGCCCTGGAGCGCGGGGCTGACCGCGAACATGCCGAAGTAGGCGTGGTCACCCCGGTGCTCGAGCTGGCAGCAGGCGACCACCCGGCCCTCGCGCTCGACCGTGAGCAACCGGCTGTCGGGCGACTTGACGACCTGGAGCACGCCCTCGGGGTCGGTGCGCTGTCCCTGGAGGATGTCCGCCTCGGTGGTCCAGCCGGCCCGGCTCGCGTCGCCGCGGTACGCCGACTCGATCAGCGCGACCAGGGCGTCCACATCGGCGTCGGTGGCGTCGCGGAAGGTCAGTCCGGTGGCGGTGTCCATGAGGGGTGTCTCTCCGATCTGTGGCGCGGCCCGGCAGGGATGAGGGTAACGCTCCCCTAGGCTCCGGCTGCATGGTGCATGTACTGAGCAGCCGGACCTTGTTGCGTCCCGCCGACCCCGAGCGCTCCCGCGCGTTCTACGGCGGGCAGCTGGGGCTCACCGTCTACCGCGAGTTCGGCACGGGGCCCGAGCGGGGCACGGTCTACTTCCTGGGCGGCGGGTTCCTGGAGGTCTCGGGCCGCGCGGACGCGCCGCCGAGCTCGCCGTCCGTGCGGCTGTGGCTCCAGGTGGCGGACGCCGCCGCGGCCCACGAGGAGCTGCGCGCGAAGGGCGTGGAGATCGTCCGCCCGCCGGTGCGGGAGCCGTGGGGGCTGATCGAGATGTGGCTGGCGGACCCGGACGGCACACCGATCGTGGTGGTGGAGGTGCCGGCGGACCATCCGCTGCGGTACCGGGCGGGGATCTGAGGCGGCAGGCTCCGTACCTCGTAGCCCCTCGTAGCCCCTCGTAGCCCCTCGCGCCCCCGCCTGCGGCCCCTGCGGCCCCTGCGGCGAGCGGGCCCGTAATACGCCTTGGCGGACTCGGCTACGCCCGCAACCCCCCGAGCCGGCCCTCCAGGCGGCCGAGGAGCTCGGCGAGGAGGCCGGCCAGCTCGCCCTGGCCCTCGGGGGCCAGCACCGACAGCACGGACGTCTCGTAGGCGAGCTGCTCCGGGAGGACCCCGTCGACCAGGGCTCGGCCGGAGTCGGTGAGCCGGACGTGGGCCACGCGCCGGTCGCGCGGATCGCCGCGGCGCTCCACCAGGCCCCGCTCGGTCAGCGTCTTCAGGCGCTTGGTGACCGCGGCCCCGGAGGAGAAGGTCTCCCGGGCCAGTTCGCTCGGGGTCAGCTCGTGACCGGTGCGGCGCAACGCGCCCAGCAGGTCGAACTCCGGGCGGCTGAGCCCGGCGCGGCGCAGCGGCGCGTCCTCGGCCTGCTGGAGCAGGGCCGCACAGCGGTTGACCCGGCCGATGATCTCCATCGGCGCGGTGTCCAGGTCGGGGTGCACGGCCCGCCACTGCCGGACGACCCCCGCCACCGTGTCGCCCGTCGTCGCGTCGGGGGTGGCGCCCCCGGTGGCCGGCCGTCCGTTCCCTGCCGTCATGGCCGTACGCCCTCCGTTCTCGTCGCTCCGGCCGCCGGGGAGCACAGTCCCTGGCGCCGTACCGTAGCGGCGAGCGTACGGTGTCCCGACTGCTCGGCGAGCACGACCCTCTCGTGGGGCAGGGCGCGCTGCCACCACTCGCCGGACGCGGCGTCGGCCGTGGCGCGCAGATCGGCGAGCGCGGTGGCGAGCGCGCGGTGGGCGGCGGCGAGGGCGGCCGGGGACGGCGCGGGCTCGGCGAGCAGCCGGGCGGTGGCCTCGCGGGCCCGGTCGGCGGCGGTGAGCGCGTGGCCGATGCGGTCGCCCGCACGCCGGTTGGTGACGGCGATCGCGGCGAGGATCCCGACGAGGGCGCCGACGAACGTGTCGAGGACGCGCTCGGTGATCAGCTCGCCGGGGTCCTGGACGTGCGCGAACTCGGTGATGAGCAGCGCCATGGGGGTCACGCAGACGCTGCCGAGCCAGTAGTTGCGGCCGACCAGCGCCTCCGCGCCGAAGTTGAGGGCGACGCAGAAAAGCACGAGGAGCAGCGCGTGCAGGTGGGCGACCGGCGCGATCACGGCGAAGACGAGGACGCCGAGGAGGTTGCCGACGACCCGCTGGACGCCGCGGTTCCAGGTGAGGGTGACGTTGGCCTGGTAGAGCGAGGCGGCGGTGACCAGCGCCCAGTAGGGACGGCCGACGCCGAGCGCGAGGGAGACGTATCCGGCGAGGGCGCAGCCCAGCAGCGTACGGACGGCGATCGGGGCGACCGCGCCGAGCCGGGCCCGCAGCGGGCTCGCGGGCCGGGCGAGTTCGGCGTCCACGCCGAGGAGTTCGGCCGCCGACTCGGGCAGGTCGGCGACGTCCGGGACGGGGCCGGTGCCGACCAGTTCGCGGGCCCAGCGGCGCAGCAGTGCGGGGTCGGTGTCGGCGGGGGCGGCGAGGGCGACCTCGGCGCGGACGACGAGTCGTTCGAGGGCGCGGCGGGTGCGTGCGGAGCGGGTGCCGGTGGACAGCAGGGTCTGCCAGGCGGCCTGGACGGCGGCGGCCGCGGCGGCGCGGGTGCGGGCGTGGTCGGCGCCGGTGGGGTGGGTGTCCGCGTGGGCCGCGGCGGTGTTCAGCGCGTGGGCGGTGGCCCGGCGCTCGGGGCCGTGCGGCCGCAGCAGTCCGGGCGCCATGCCGACCAGCCAGGCCCAGCCGCCCGTCGCGAGGGCGAGCAGGAGATGGCCGGGGACCTGCCCGAGGCTCTGCGGGACGAACAGGGCGGCGGAGCTGATGAAGGTGAGGACGACGTTCCCGGGCGGCCCGAGCCGCGTGGCGTCGCACAGCGCCTTGTGCGCGGCGGCGAGCAGGGCTCCTACGGCGACCAGGACGGCGGCGTTGGTGGTGAGCGAGGCGGCCACGAGGGCCACGGCGAGCCCGCCGACCATGCCGGCCACCACTCGGGCCAGGGTCCGGGCGCGGGCGGCGTAGGGGCGCTGGTGGGCGTAGAGGGCGCACAGCGATCCGGCCATCGTGTACATGGCCAGGTCCAGGCGGCCGAGCGCGACCAGGGCCAGGTTGGGCGGGGCGACCGAGGCGACGACGCTCAGCGCGGGCTTGAACCAGATGTCGGAGGGCCGGCCGAGGCGCAGCGCGCCGATCAGCGGAAGGCGTCGGACGAGCGGGGCGGCTGGGGTACGGGTCGGTCTGCTCACCCGAACAATATTAGCAGGTGTTTTACTCGTAAATCATAAGCATCCTGTGGGCCGCCTCACCCCGTCCGTCACCTGTCGTGCTCCGCCGCATGCTCCCCGCGTACACCCTTGCGCTTGCGTGCGCGCCGCATGTCACGGGCAGACCGTCCTCGACCGTCGAGCGGGGAGGTACGCGTGCACGGACCGGCTTCGCCCGGCTGGCTGCTCGTCGCGCTGTGTGCGGCGACCGGCGCCTACTGCCTGCTGCGGATGCGCAGCTCCGTCGAGGACCAGCGCCGCTCCGCGGGCGGTGAGGCCCTGATGGGCTTCGGCATGGCCGCGATGGCGGTGCCCGCGGCGGTGTACAGCCCGCCCGCGTGGGCGTGGCCCGCCTACGCGGCGGTGTTCGGCGCCGCGTCGCTGCGGGCGCTGTGGGTGGCGCGCCGGAGCCCGCACCATCTGCACCACCTGGTCGGCACCGTGAGCATGGTCTACATGGCGGTCGTGATGGCCCGCTCCCCCGGGCACCACGGCCTGCACGGCGGCACGGGCACACCGCTGGTGACGGGAGCGCTGCTGCTGTACTTCACCGGGTTCGTACTGCTGTCGGGGATGCGTCTGGTGCCCGCGGCGGCGGTCGCAGGGGGTGGCGGCCCCGCAGGCGGCTCCGGAGGCGAACCCGGTGGCGGCCCCGGAGGCGCCGCCACCTGGGGCGATCGTCCGGAACTGGCGCGTGCCTGCCGCCTGTCGATGGGGATCGGCATGGTGGCGATGCTGCTGACCCTGTGAGCCCCGCGCACCGCGGCGCCGGTCAACGACTCCGCCGTACGCAATCGTTGCTTGCGTCACTTTGCCGCGGCGGCCCGTACCCCAGGCGGGTACACCGCTCTTAGGGTGCTCCCATGATGGTCCCCGCGGCACTGCTGCTGCTCGGCGCCCTGACCGCCGTGGTCGCCCCGAGACTGCTCGCCCGGGCCGACTGGCCGGACGGCGAACCGGTGGTCGCCCTGTGGGTGTGGCAGTGCGTGGTGGCGGCCGTCCTGCTGTGCTGCGCCCTGGCGATGGCGCTGAGCACGGCGGCCGTTCTCCAGGCCGTGCACGGCACGCCGTTCGGACCCGCGCCCGGCCCGGCCACGGACACCGAGGCGCTCGACACCGGCGCCCGCTGGGCCGCGGCGACCGCGGCGGCCCTCGCCTGCGGGGCCGTGTGGACGGCGGCGATGCTGGTCCGGGAGATCGCCCGCAGCCGGACGCGGCGCCGCCTGCGCAGAGCCGAACTCCTGCTGCGCGCACCGCGGTTGCCGGGTGAGGATTCGGGCGGCGGTCACCTGGTGGTACTGGAGGGCGAGCGGGCCGAGGCGTCCTGGCTGCACGGTACGCCACCCCGGCTCGTCGTCACCACGGCCGCGCTACGGCGCCTGAAGGGACGGCAGTTGGAGGCCGTGCTCGCCCATGAGGAGGGGCACGCGCAGGCCCGGCACGACTGGCTGCTGCACTGTTCCGCCGCGCTGGCCAACGGATTTCCCCAGGTTCCGGTGTTCGCGGCGTTCCGCGACGAGATGCACCGGCTGGTCGAACTCGCCGCGGACGACATGGCCTCCCGGCGCTTCGGCCGGCTCACCACCGCGCTGGCCCTGGTCGAACTCAACGAGGACCGCGGGGTGTTCGGCCCCGGCCCGACCCCGCAGGCCCATGTCCCGCAGCGGGTCGACCGGTTGCTCACGGCACCGCGCCGGCTACCCGCGCTGCACCGGCTCCGGCTGACCGCCGCGGCGGCGCTGGTCCCGGCGGTCCCGATCCTCGTGGCGTGCGTTCCGGGACTCAGCGCGCTGCGGTGACACCGCCGGGCGACGGGGTACGACCGCTCCCCCGCCCCGGACCCCACACCCCACGCTTCACACCTCACGCCCCGGCTGCCGAACGCCGGAAGCCGGGCCACGGTGGGCCCTCGGTCCGCCCGGGGCGCCCCCGTAAGATCGACGCCATGACAGGCGTCCTGTTCGACTTCTCCGGCACCCTGTTCCGCATCGAGTCGGCCGACCGCTGGCTGCGGGCGGTGCTCGCGGAGTCGGGGCTCACCCTGCCGGAGCACGAGGTGACCTCGGCGGCCGCGGCCCTGGAGGCGGCGGGCGCACTGCCCGGCGGGGCCTCACCGCGGCGGGTGCCGCCGGAACTGGCCGCACTGTGGGAGGTGCGCGACCGTACCGCCGCCGAGCACCGGGCGGCGTACACCGGCCTGTCCCGTCAGGTGCCGCTGCCCGACCCGGCCCTGCACGACGCCCTGTACGAGCGCCACATGACCCCGGGCGCCTGGACCCCGTACCCGGACACCGCCGACGTGCTGCGCGGCCTGCGGGACCGCGGGATCGGCGTCGGCGTGGTCAGCAACATCGGCTGGGACCTGCGCCCCGTGTTCCGCGCCCACGGCCTCGACCCGTATGTGGACGCGTACGTGCTGTCGTACGAGCACGGGGTGCAGAAGCCCGATCCGCGGCTGTTCGAGATCGCGTGCGAGCGGCTCGGCGCCGATCCGGTGAAGGTGCTGATGGTCGGCGACAACCGGCAGGCGGACGGCGGCGCGGCGGCCCTGGGCTGCGGGGTGCACTTCGTGGACCATCTGCCGGCGGCCGAGCGGCCGGACGCGTTGCGGCCGGTGCTGGACCTGGTCGACCGGCGGTAGCCGGTCAGCTCGCTCCAGGAGCCCCCCGACTCACTCCAGGTACCCCTCGACCTGCGACGACGGCCGGGCCCGGGCGCCGTCCGGGTCGTCGCCGAACTCGGACTTGGCGCGTCGCTGGCGCAGCAGGTCCCAGCAGCGGTCGAGTTCGCGCTCCAGTTCGCCGAGGCGCTGGTGCTCGGTCGTGCTGTCGATCTCACCGGAGGCGACGGCGTCCCTGAGTCTGCGCTCGTCGTCGACCATCTCGGTGATCCTGGCCAGGATCCGCTGGTCCTCTCCCATGCGGCTCACGCCTCCTCCGGTCGGTGTCCGTGCCCACTTTAGGTACGGTTCAGGCGCTGTGCGACAGAAGTGCGGCGGGCGCGGGGCGCGGCGTGCGGAGGGCTCCGCGCAGGGCGGGGGCCAGGGTGCGCCGTACGTCCCCCGCGCTCAGCGCCGCCACGGAGGCCAGCGGGTTGAGGTAGCGCGTGAAGATCAGGCCCCCGATGACGGCGACCGCGGCGGTGGCCCGGTCGGTGGCGTACCGGCCGCCGAGATGGTCCGCGATCCGGCCGAGGACCTCGCGCTCCAGGAACTCGCGGAACACCCGCAGTACGTCCTCGTCGCGCAGCGCGGCCGGTTCGAGTGCGGCGAACCCGCCGCCGGGCTCCTCCCAGAGCGAGGTCACCGCGTCGATCAGCCGCTCGGGAAGGGTCGCGGGATCACCCTCCAGGGCGCGGACGATCGCCGTCGATCGGCCGCAGCGGATATTCATCGCCTCGCCGAACAGGCCCTGCTTCGAACCGAAGTGGTAGCCGATGAGCGCGACGTCCACCTCGGCCGCGGCGGCCACCGTGCGCAGCGTCGTGCCCTGGTATCCGTGCTCCAGGAAGAGCGCGCGGGCCTTCTCGGCGATGCGCGCCTTGGTGGCGGGGGCGGTGCGGCCTCGCGGACGGCCGCGGTTTTTATTCATCGCCGTTGAATATCCGCCCGCCCGGAGCGCACTGTCAAGGCGTTCCCGAACGCCCCCTCCCCCGCCGCCACCGCCCCCGGCGGGCAGGGACCGGCCCACTCGCCCGGGCCGCGGTGGGCTGATCGCGCAGTTCCCCGCGCCCCTGACGGGGCACGGACCCGCCCACCCCGGAACGCCCGCGGGCGACAACAGGGGTCACGCCCACCCACCAAGGGGCGCGGGGAACTGCGCGACCAGCCCACCACGGCCCGCGGAGAACCAGGCAGGCCAACGCCCACGCCCACCCAGGAGTACCCATGCGCATCGCCCTCTTCGGAGCCGCCGGGCCCACCGGCCGTGAACTGACCTCACAGGCCCTCGCCGCCGGCCACGAGGTCACCGCCGTCACCCGCCGCCCGGACGCCGTGCCGCCGCGGCCCGGCCTCGCCGTCGCGGCCGCCGACGCCCTCGATCCGGACGCCGTCGAGCGGGTGGTCGCGGGGCACGACGCCGTCCTGTCGGCGCTCGGCGCCCCGCCGGGACGCACCCCGACGACCCTCTACTCCGCCGGCGCCGCCCACCTGATCGCCGCCATGGAGCGGCACGGCGTGCGCCGTCTGCTGGTGGTCTCGTCGAGCGTCCTGGACCCGGCATGGCGGCCGAGCGGCGCGTTCTTCTTCAACAACGTCCTCGACCCGTACGTCAACCGGATCGTCGCCCGCACCGCGCACGACGACATGCGCCGCATGGAGGCAGGGGTGCGCGCGAGCGGTCTGGACTGGACGATCGTGCGCCCCTCCGGGCTGTTCGACCATCCGGCGCCGACCCGGCGCCTGGTGACCGAGGACAGCGCCGACGGGGTGTTCACCGCCCGCGCCGACCTGGCCGCGAGCATGCTCGACGAACTGCGCGAGGAGCGGTTCACGCGCCGGGTGATGGGCGTGGCCACGACCGAGGTGCGCCCGAACGTGCCGAGGATGATCTGGCGCGAGATCCGCAAGAATGCGCGCGGTGGGGTCCGGAATCCGGCCGGTGACAGTAGCCTCAGGACACCTTCGGTGCGAAGGGAGCCGTCCGTCTGAGACGATCCCCCGCGTCGCCCCAGACGGACGGCAGCCCTGAGCGGGTCCGCGCAGCCGCGGACCGGTCTGCGATGAGTATAGTTGGCTGGCAGCCAGTCAACGCAGGAGTTACAGCATGTCCCCGCGCAGCGCCTCGGTCAATGAAGAATTGCGGCGCCGTTCCCGGGAGCGGCTTCTGCAGGCTGCGGTCGAGCTCGTCAGCGAACGCGGCTACGAGGCGACGACGCTCGGCGACATAGCGGACCGCGCGGGTTCGGCCCGCGGCCTGGTGTCGTACTACTTCCCCGGCAAGCGCCAGTTGGTCCAGTCGGCGGTGCACCGTCTGATGCACCGCACGCTGGAGGAGGCGCTGGAGCGGGAACCGCGCACCGAGGACGGCCGGGAGCGGCTGGCCCGCGCCATCGACGCGATCCTGGGCCTGGCCCGCGAGCAGCCGGTGCTGATGCGCCAGCACATGGCCGGTCTGCTCCAGGCCGAGGGGTTCGTCCAGTGCCCGGAGCAGCGGCGGCTCTCGGAGCTGCTCGGGGACACGGTCGCCCGCTACGGCTCCGACGACGTCTCCGTGGCCTACCCGATGCTGCGCGCCCTGCTCATGGGCTCGGTGTACGCGGCCCTGATGCCCGGCATCCCGATGGGGATTCCGGTGCTGCGCGAGGAGTTGTTCCAGCGGTACGGCCTCGACTGGGAGTCGGGGGAACCCCCCAAGCCGGGCGGGCCGACGGGCGCGGGGGACGGCCCGGACCTGTCCCGGTTCTTCGCGACGGACGAACGACCGGTGCGGGAAGGACCGTCGGAGGCGGAGCCGACTCAATAGCCCGCCTCACCGCGGCGCCTGACGGCTCCTCAGCAGCTGTCGATCCCTCAGCGCATGACGTCCCTCAACGTCTGACGACCCCTCAGCGTCGCGCGCGTCGAGGGCTGAGGAAGCCCGCGTCGCGCGCCTGGGCGATGAGCCGGAGCGACCGGCGGCGGCTGTGCCCGGTCGCACACATCACCGCGAGCACCGGATCGACGCCGTCCTCCTGTGCGGCCCGGTACTCCTGCGCCACGAGCCACCGCCCCTCGATCCCACGGGGCCAGGCGGGACGCGCCCGCCGCGCTCCCCCGAGGCCGTAGGGTTCGACCGCTTCACCCGTAGCGCATCCGTCACCCGGCTCGAAGTCCCCGCACGCGTCGAAGTCCCCGCACGCATCGAAGCCCGCGCACGGATCGAAGTCCGCGCAGGCATCGAAGTCCGCGCACGGATCGAACTCCTTGCCGGGATACGGAACCAGTTCCGCGTGCGGGACGCATTCCTCCTGGGGCACGAACTCCTCAGGGGGCGCGAACTCCCCGGGCGGTGGGCACGCCCGCCGCGACGACGGCTCCGTGTCCACCGACGGCTCCCGCGGCGCCCCGTCCCCCGCATCGCGCGACCCGGCGCCGCAGACCTCGAAGAGCGGGCCCTCGATCCAGTCGGCCAGCACGGTCAAGTCCGCGAAGGACAGAGCCGGTTGGGCCCGCACGTCCTCGATGGAGACACACCCCTCGCAGACCACCGCGAGCGCGTCGACCCGCGCGCCGTCGAAGAAGGCCAGCCGGACGTGGAACCACGCCGTGGCACCCTCCGCCTCCTGAACCTCCCAGGCGGGGCTCACGGACACCGCACCGTCCTGCGGACGGCGATCAGAAAGATTAAGAAAGGATGCTTCAAGCACATACGGAACGTAACCGCATCATCACTTTCCATACGAACGGACACGCACCGTCGCAGCGCGGCAGCACCCTGTCAGCCGAGTGCGCCTGGTGCGATGCTGGGGACATCAGCGAGACATCGGTGTTCCACCTCCGACCCGGCGGCACCGGCCGGATCGACGGAGAAGGAGATCCCCGTGCTGCGTGTCGCCGTCGTCGGCTCCGGGCCCAGCGGTTGTTACACCGCCCAGAGCCTCGTCCAGCAGGATCCCTCGGTGCTCGTCGACGTCCTGGACCGGCTGCCGTGCCCGTACGGCCTCGTGCGCTACGGCGTCGCGCCGGACCACGAGAAGATCAAGTCGCTGCAGAACACGCTGCGCACGGTGCTCCAGCACGAGCGGGTCCGCTTCCTCGGCGGCGTCGAGATCGGTCCGGACCGGCTGCCCGCGGCGAGGCTCAGGGAGCTGTACCACGCGGTGGTGTACTGCGTGGGCGCCGCCACCGACCGGCATCTCGGCATCCTCGGCGAGGATCTGCCCGGCAGCTGGTCGGCGACGGAGTTCGTGTCCTGGTACAGCGCGCACCCGGACGCCGTCGAGGCCGGATTCGTGCGCGGGACGCGGTCGGCGGTGGTCATCGGGGTCGGCAATGTCGCCGTCGACGTCACCCGGATGCTCGCCCGCGGCACGGCGGAGCTGAGCCCCACCGACATGCCGCAGGCCGCCCTGACGGCGCTCGCGCAGAGCAGGGTCGCCGAGATCCACATGGTGGGCAGACGCGGCCCGTCCCAGGCCCGCTTCACGACCAAGGAGCTGCGCGAGCTGGGCGGCCTGCCGGACACCGAAGTGACGGTGTCGGCACGCGAGTTGGAGCTCGATCCCGGCTACGGCGACCCGGCCCCGCTGCCCGCGGCCCAGCGCCGCAACGTGGAGGTGCTGCGCGGCTGGTCCGCCCTGCCGCCGGTCGGCGCGGCCCGCCGGATCCGGCTGCGCTTCTTCCTGCGGCCCGCCGAAATCCTCGCGGACGGCGGCCGGGTGGGCGCCGTACGGTTCGAGCGGACCGTCCCGGACGGGCGCGGCGGGGTGACGGGCACCGGCCGGTTCGAAGACGTGCAGGCGCAGTTGGTGCTGCGGTCGGTCGGCTATCGCGGAGTGCCGCTGGAGGGGCTGCCGTTCGACGCGGCCGGCGGCACGGTCCCGCACCGGGCGGGACGGATCGTGCGGGGTTCGTCCGTGGCGCCGGGCGAGTACGTCGCCGGCTGGATCAAGCGCGGCCCCACCGGGGTCATCGGCACCAACCGGCCATGTGCCAAGGAGACGGTGGCGTCCCTGCTCGCCGACGCCCCGGAGCTGACGGCGGGGAGCGCACTCGGTGATCCGCTCGGCGCGTTGCGCGCACACGGGATCGAGCCGATCGGCTGGCCCGGCTGGCTGGCCATCGAGCGGGCCGAGGCGGCGCTCGGGGCCTCGCTCGGCCGCGGGGTGGTCAAACTCCCGGACTGGGACGCACTGTTGACGGCGGCCCGCACGGCGCTGCCGCATCCGGATGGAACGCTGCCGTAGCCGGGGAGAGCGGCGACCTGGACGCACGGTGCCCTGGACGCCGTAGCGACACGTGTACACGACACACACCGGCAACAGCCCGGAACGCACCGGCAACAGAGCGGAAATCAACAAACTGTTCAAGCCGCATACCGTCTCGTGCTGTTCGGATGCCTCCCCCCGCCCCCGCCGCTCTGGAGTGTGCCCATGGCCGCGACCGCGCCCCCGTCCACGCCGTCGTCCCCGCCCGTCCATCCCGTCGACGAGGTCCCACCCGCACGTCAGCTGGCCGCGTTCGGCCTCCAGCACGTGCTCGCGATGTACGCGGGCGCCGTCGCCGTACCGCTGATCGTGGGCGGGGCGATGAAGCTCTCGCCCGCGGACCTGGCGTATCTGATCACCGCGGACCTGCTGGTGTGCGGGATCGCGACGCTGATCCAGTGCGTCGGCTTCTGGCGGTTCGGGGTCCGACTGCCGATCATGCAGGGGTGCACCTTCGCGGCGGTCTCGCCGATGGTGCTGATCGGCACGACCGGTGGCGGACTGCCCGCGATCTACGGCTCGGTGATCGTGGCGGGGCTGGCGATCGTGCTGCTCGCCCCCGTCTTCGGCAGGCTGCTGCGCTTCTTCCCGCCCCTGGTCACCGGCACGGTGATCCTGATCATCGGCCTGTCGCTGCTGCCGGTCGCGGGCAACTGGGCCGCGGGCGGCTCCGGGGCGAAGGACTTCGGCGAACCGAAGAACCTGGCGCTCGCCGCGTTCGTGCTGGCGGTGGTCGTGGGCGTGCAGCGTTTCGCGCCCGCGTTCCTCGCCCGGATCGCGGTGCTGATCGGCATCGCCGTCGGCCTCGCGGTGGCCGTGCCGTTCGGGTTCACCGACTTCGGCGGGGTCGGCGACGCCGACTGGGTCGGGATCAGCACGCCCTTCCACTTCGGCGCGCCCACCTTCAAGGCGTCGGCGATCGTGTCCATGCTGGTGGTGGCCCTGGTGACGATGACGGAGACGACCGGTGACCTGCTCGCCGTCGGCGAGATGACCGGCCGGAAGGTCGACGAGCGCTCGCTGGCCGACGGGCTGCGCGCCGACGGCCTGTCCACCGTCCTCGGCGGCGTCTTCAACACCTTCCCGTACACCGCGTACGCCCAGAACGTGGGCCTGGTCGGGATGACCCGGGTGCGCAGCCGCTGGGTGGTCGCGGCGGCGGGCGGCATCCTCGTGCTGCTCGGCCTGCTGCCGAAGCTGGGCGCGGTGGTGGCCGCGATCCCGGCGCCGGTGCTCGGCGGCGCCGGCCTGGTGATGTTCGGGACGGTCACCGCGAGCGGGCTGCGCACGCTGGCCGAGGTCGACTTCAAGGGCAACGACAACCTGACGGTCGTCGCCGTCTCGGTCGCCGTCGGCATGTTGCCGGTGGGCGTGCCGACGGTCTACGCGAAGTTCCCCGACTGGTTCCAGACGGTGATGGACAGCGGGATCAGCGCGGGCTGTGTGACCGCGGTGGCGCTGAACCTGGTCTTCAACCATCTGCCGTCCAGGAGCGGCGCGAGCGCCGGTGACGGCGCGGTGGACGCCCCGAGCTTCGAGGAGACTCCCGCGACAGCCGGGGAGGAGGTCGGCTGAGCCGGGTCGGGCGAGCCGCCGCCGCGGATCGATCAGTATTCGAGAAGCGGGCGGCGGGCGGCCCCGGCTAGCGTGGCGGCCAGGGGCATCGCCACGCCTAAGGTGACCGCACAGGCGGCCCGCCCGACAGAGGGAGAGACGATGAGCAAGGCCACGAGGACGGACACGCACCCACCCGCGGGGCACGTCGCCGACAGCCACGGCCTGATCCGCGTGCACGGGGCGCGCGAGAACAACCTCAAGGACGTCAGCATCGAGATCCCGAAGCGCCGGCTGACCGTGTTCACCGGCGTGTCCGGCTCGGGCAAGAGCTCCCTCGTGTTCGACACCATCGCCGCCGAGTCGCAGCGGCTGATCAACGAGACGTACAGCGCCTTCCTGCAGGGCTTCATGCCGACGCTGGCGCGGCCCGAGGTCGACGTGCTGGACGGTCTCACCACGGCGATCACCGTCGACCAGCAGCGGATGGGCGGCGACCCCCGCTCCACGGTCGGCACGGCCACCGACGCCAACGCGATGCTCCGCATCCTGTTCAGCCGGCTCGGCAAGCCCTACATCGGCTCGCCCAAGGCGTTCTCCTTCAACATCGCCTCCATCAGCGGGGCAGGCGCGGTCACCGTGCAAAAAGCCGGGCAGACCGTGAAGGAGCGGCGCAGCTTCAGCATCACCGGCGGCATGTGTCCGCGCTGCGAGGGCCGGGGCGATGTCAGCGACCTCGACCTCGCGCAGCTCTTCGACGACTCCCTGTCCCTGTCCGAGGGCGCCATCACCGTCCCCGGCTACAAGGGCGGCGGCTGGAACTCGCGGCTGTACGCCGAGTCGGGCTTCGTCGACCCCGACAAGCCGATCCGCAAGTACACCAAGAAGGAGCTGCACGACTTCCTGTACCGCGAGCCGACCCGCATGAAGATCGCGGGCATCAACATGACCTACGAGGGTCTGATCCCGCGCATCCAGAAGTCGATGCTCGCCAAGGACCGCGAGTCGATGCAGCCGCACATCCGGGAGTTCGTGGACCGCGCGGTCACCTTCACCACGTGTCCGGAGTGCGAGGGCACCCGGCTCACCGAGGGCGCCCGCTCGTCGAAGATCAAGGGCATCAGCATCGCCGACGCCTGCGCGATGCAGATCAGCGATCTGGCCGCGTGGGTCCGCGGTCTCGACGAGCCGTCGGTGACGCCGCTGCTGACAGCGCTGGGCGAGACGCTCGACTCGTTCGTCGAGATCGGTCTCGGCTATCTCTCGCTCGACCGGCCCGCGGGCACGCTGTCGGGCGGCGAGGCGCAGCGCACCAAGATGATCCGGCACCTCGGCTCCTCGCTCACCGACGTCACCTACATCTTCGACGAGCCCACCACCGGCCTGCACCCGCACGACATCGAGCGGATGAACGAACTGCTGCTGCGCCTGCGGGACAAGGGCAACACGGTGCTCGTGGTCGAACACAAGCCGGAGGTCATCGCGATCGCCGACCACGTGGTGGACCTCGGCCCCGGCGCCGGCGCGGGGGGCGGCAGCGTCTGCTTCGAGGGCACGGTCGGGGAGCTGCGCAAGGCCGACACCGTCACCGGGCGGCACTTCGACGACCGGGCCACGCTCAAGGTGTCGGTGCGCAAGCCCAACGGGGCGCTGGAGATCCGCGGGGCCTCGACGCACAACCTCCAGGACGTGGACGTGGACATCCCGCTGGGCGTGCTCTGCGTGGTCACGGGTGTCGCGGGTTCCGGCAAGAGCTCCCTCGTGCACGGCTCGATCCCGGCGGGTGAGGGCGTGGTGTCGATCGGCCAGGGCGCGATCCGCGGCTCGCGGCGCAGCAACCCGGCGACGTACACAGGCCTGTTGGACCCGATCCGCAAGGCGTTCGCCACGGCCAACGGGGTCAAGCCCGCGCTGTTCAGCGCGAATTCGGAGGGCGCCTGCCCGACCTGCAACGGGGCCGGCGTCGTCTACACGGACCTGGGCATCGTGGCCGGAACCGCCACCACCTGCGAGGACTGCGACGGCAAGCGCTACGACGCCTCGGTGCTCGAATACCGGCTCGGCGGCAAGGACATCAGCGAGGTCCTGGCGATGCCGGTGTCCGAGGCCGAGGAGTTCTTCGGCTCCGGCGAGGCCCGCACCCCGGCCGCGCACCGCGTCCTGGAGCGGCTGGCCGACGTCGGCCTCGGCTACCTCACCATCGGCCAGCC
Source organism: Streptomyces mangrovisoli (assembly GCF_000974985.2). Taxonomy (GTDB): domain Bacteria; phylum Actinomycetota; class Actinomycetes; order Streptomycetales; family Streptomycetaceae; genus Streptomyces; species Streptomyces mangrovisoli. Next base: position 123,515 of record NZ_LAVA02000015.1, read on the forward strand.
GCTGACCACCCTGTCCGGCGGCGAGCGCCAACGGCTCAAGCTGGCCACGCACATGGCGGACAAGGGCGGTGTGTACGTCCTCGACGAGCCGACCGCGGGCCTGCACCTCGCCGATGTCGAGCAGCTGCTCGGCCTGCTGGACCGGCTGGTGGACTCGGGCAAGTCGGTGATCGTCGTCGAGCACCACCAGGCGGTGATGGCGCACGCCGACTGGATCGTCGACCTCGGCCCCGGAGCCGGTCACGACGGCGGCCGCGTCGTCTTCGAGGGCACCCCGGCGGATCTGGTCGCGGCCGGATCCACCCTGACCGCCGAGCACCTCGCGGAGTACATCGGGGCCTGAGCCGGCACCGCTCCGGTTCTCCGCCGGCGCGTCACCCACCGCACCCGGGCCGGGCGCGGGCGTTCCCTCGACGGGGTGCCCGCGCCCGGCCCGTTGCCGTCGTGCCCTCCGACGTTCGCGCTCTCTCGCGTTCGCGCTCTCTCGCGTTCGCACCCTCTGACGAGTATCTTCTCCGCGGACCGTTGACCAGAAAGCGCTTACCCTCTACGGTCCGTTCAACAACGTGACCGCCCAGCGCGGATTTGCGCCGGTACGGCCATGATGCTCGCGCGCAGCGTTCCCCATGACGTACGTCATTCACGTATACGTCCATCCGACCCCACTCGAAGGGACGCACCCGCATGTATGTCTTACGTGCGCAGTCGCAAAGAACCGTCCTGGCGGCAGCAGCCGCGCTCGCCGCGGCCGCGGTGCTGGCACTCCCCCGCACCGCGGCGGCCGCCGACTCCTCGCCGGTCGGCTACGGCGCCGGCACCACCGGTGGCGGCAGCGCCACCGCGGTCACCGTGTCGACGCTGTCCGCCTTCACCTCGGCGGTGAGCGGCAGCACGGCCAAGGTGGTCAAGGTGAACGGCCTGATCTCGCTGAGCGGTCAGGTCGACGTGGGCTCCAACACCACGATCCTGGGCGTCGGTTCGGCGTCCGGGTTCACCGGCGGCGGCCTGCGCCTGAAGAAGGTCACCAATGTCGTCGTGCGCAACCTGAACATCAGCAAGGCCGTCGGCACGGACGCCATCACCGTGCAGACCTCGACGAAGGTGTGGCTCGACCACAACACCCTGTCCTCGGACCGGGATCACGACAAGGACTACTACGACGGCCTGGTCGACATCACCCACGCGTCCGACTACGTCACCGTCTCGTGGAACGTCTTCAAGGACCACTGGAAGGGCTCGCTGGTCGGGCACAGCGACAGCAACGCCAGTGAGGACACCGGTCATCTGCGGGTGACGTACCACCACAACTGGTTCAGCGACGTCAACTCGCGTATCCCCAGCCTGCGTTTCGGCACCGGGCACTTCTACGACAACTACGTCGTCGGGGCCGAGACCGCGGTGCACTCCCGCATGGGCGCCCAGATGCTGGTCGAGAACAACGTCTTCCGCGACACGGAGGTCGCCGTCACCACGAGCCGGGACAGCGACGAGGACGGCTACGCCAACCTCACGGGCAACGACCTCGGCGGGGCCGCCACCGAGATCTCGCAGGTCGGCACGTTCACCTCGCCGCCGTACGGCTACACCGCGGAGCCCGCCTCGACGGTCGTCGCCTCGGTCACGGCCGGCGCGGGCACCGGAAAGATCTGAACTCCCCCCACCTCCACGCACGTCTCCACGGAAGAAGGCATCGGGACATGACGCCCTCCGTACGGACCCGCACGCGCTCCACCACCTCACCCCCCGTTCCCGCCCCCGCCGCGACGCGACCGCGCACGGGCCGGCGCGCCCTCACCGGCGCGATCGCCGCACTCGGCCTCGCGAGTGTCCTGCTGATGACGGACTCGCCCGCGGCGAGCGCCGCCACCTGGCCCACCGCGACCGGCAGCCAGGCGGTCACCGCGACCATCTCGGTGTCCGGCACCAAGGACTACGGGCTGAAGCGCCTCTACGGCAGCGGGGACCTCGGCACCGACGGCCAGAGCGAGGACCAGGACCCGATCCTCGAACTGGCCCCCGGCGCCGTGCTGAAGAACGTCATCATCGGCGCCCCCGCCGCCGACGGCATCCACTGCCTGGGCAGTTGCACGCTCCAGAACGTGTGGTGGGAGGACGTCGGCGAGGATGCGGCGACCTTCCTCGGCTCCTCGTCGTCCAACGTCTACACCGTCTCGGGCGGCGGCGCGAAGGAGGCCGACGACAAGGTCCTCCAGTTCAACGGCGCCGGAACGCTCAACGTCACCGGCTTCTCCGTGCAGGACTTCGGGAAGCTGGTCCGCTCCTGCGGCAACTGCTCGACGCAGTACAAGCGCACGATCAACCTGAACACGATCGAGGCCACCTACAAGGGCGGCGCGCTCGTCGGGATCAACACCAACTACGGCGACAGCGCGACCCTGAAGAACATCACCATCGTCGGCGACAGCAGCAAGAAGATCGTCCCGTGCCAGAAGTACGTCGGCAACAACACGGGCGCGGAGCCGACGAAGAACGGCACCGGTCCGGACGGCACGTACTGCAAGTACGCGTCCTCGGACATCACCTACAAGTGAGCCCACGGGCCGGCCGGGGCGACCTCCGCCCCGGCCGGCCCGCTTGAGCCGGTCGTGTGCGGGCACAAGCACCTCAGCGGGACCAGCGCCCCCTCCCCCGCGGCGCCGCCCCGTCCCGCCCCCTCCGCACGACCGGAAAGGCCCGCACGTGACCCGAGTCGCTCTTCTCACCGCATACGCGGGGCTCTTCTGCTGGCTCGCCTACTGCGCCGCCGCGTCCGCCCTGCACGGCGGCTGGTGGCAGACCGCGGTGTTCGTCCTCGCGGCACCGGTCCCGCTCGTCGCCGCTTCCCGCGAGGGTCTGCTCGCCGAGGCCCTGCGCCGCGAGGCCGTCCGCGCCGAGCGCGGGGCCCGCCTCGCCGCGCACAACGGGCCGCCCCTGACCGCCGTGGAACGCGCGGCCTGGCAACGTCTCGCCGCGGCACTGGAAGGACCGGAGGACACCCGGGGCGCGGCCTGACCCGAACGACAGACCCTAGCGTCCGCGCCCGAGCACGTCCTCGGTCAACTCCCGCTGGTAGGCGGTGTACCGGTGCCGTAGCTCGTCCGCCGGCCAGTCGGCGGGGAGGAGTTCGGCGGGCAGCACCGGATCGGCCAGCAGATGGCGTACGGCGGCGGCCAGGGCGGTGAACCGTTCGGCGGGCCCGCGTGTCCGCGCGATGTGCGCGAGCAGCGCGCGGGCCGTCTCCGCCCAGTCGCCCAACGGCCAGAGTTCCGCGGCCAGTTCACAACCAGGCCGTTCGGGGCGGCTGGTGAAGGACTGCACCGCAGGCCCCAGCCGGGCGGCGTCACGGCGCAGGTTGGCCGGACGCAGCCAGACGCCCTCGCGGAGTTCGGCGAGCCGGTGTGCGGTCAACCGGGCACGCAGTTCGGCGCGTTCGGCGGGTTCGCGGCCGGTGGCGGTGACGACGACCATCTCCCAGTCGCCGTCCCAGGGCCGGGTCGCGGGGCGGACGGCCTCGTCCTGGCGGCGCTGGCGTTCCAGCAGCCGGCCGCTGAGCCGGTGGACGCCGTCCGAGCGGACCAGGTCGCCCGCGGCGACCATCCGGCTGAGCGCGGCACGCAGCGTGGACCCGCCGACCCCGAAGGGCTCGACACCGCGCACGAGGTCCTTGACGGGCAGCTCGGGCGGGTGGGTGCCGAGCAGCAGGCTCAGCACGACGGAACGCGCGGACAGCGGGCGCAGGACGAGCTCGCCGGTCCGCTCCGTCACGTTCATGCGCATGGTCACGTACTGTACGCGGCTCCTGGTTTTGTTGCAGGATCGCTGCGGCCGTAGAAAGGATGCAACATCCCGTGCCACACTCCTCGCATGGTCTCGACATACGCGCACACCCCGGCGCCGCGGCTGAGCGCCCCGCGACCGGACGCCACGCACGACGTCACCAACCAGGCCCCGCCCCTGGCGCCGTACGACGCCGCCGAGGACGTGGCCCTGATCGAAGGCCTGCACCGCGAGGGCGCGGCCTGGGCCGAGGAGGACGTACGGCGCCTCGGGCTGCGGGCCGGCAGCCCCCAGGTGCAGGAGTGGGCCGAGCTGGCCAACCGGCACGAGCCGGAGCTGCGCACCCACGACCGGTGGGGCCACCGGATCGACGAGGTCGAGTTCCACCCGAGCTGGCACCGGCTGATGGACAGCGCCGTCACCGCGGGCCTGGCCGGGGCGCCCTGGGCGGACGACCGCCCCGGCGCGCATGTCGCGCGCACCGCGGGCGGCCTGGTGTGGGGGCACACGGACGCCGGACACGGCTGCCCGACGTCGATGACGTACGCCGCCGTGCCCGCCCTGCGCCGCCAGCCGGAGCTGGCCGCGGTGTACGAGCCGCTGCTCACCGCGCGGGAGTACGACCCCGGTCTGCGCGTGCCCACGGAGAAGCGCGGGCTGCTCGCCGGGATGGGCATGACGGAGAAGCAGGGCGGCTCCGACGTGCGGACCAACTCCACGACGGCCACGCCCACTTCCGAGCCCGGCATGTACGCCCTGCGCGGGCACAAGTGGTTCACCTCGGCGCCGATGTGCGACGTCTTCCTCGTCCTCGCGCAGGCGCCGGGCGGGCTGTCCTGCTTCCTGGTACCGCGCGTCCTGCCGGACGGCACCCGCAACCCGTTCCGCATCCAGCGGCTCAAGGACAAGCTGGGCAACCGCTCCAACGCGTCCTCCGAGCCGGAGTTCGACGGCACCCTGGCCTGGCTGGTCGGGCCCGAGGGCGAGGGCGTGAAGACCATCATCGGGATGGTCAACTGCACGCGCCTGGACTGCGTGATGATGTCGGCGGCGCTGATGCGCAAGACGCTCGTCGAGGCGGGCCACCATGCCCGCCACCGCAGCGCGTTCGGCGCGCGCCTCGCCGAACAGCCCTTGATGCGCAACGTACTTGCCGACCTCGCGCTGGAGTCGGAGGCGGCGACGACGCTGACGCTGCGGCTCGCGGGCGCCGCGGACCGCGCGGTGCGCGGGGACGCCGACGAGTCGGCCTTCCGCCGGATCGCCACCGCCGTGGGCAAGTACTGGGTGACCAAGCGCGGTCCCGCCTTCACCGCCGAGGCGCTGGAGTGCCTCGGCGGCAACGGCTACGTCGAGGACTCCGGGATGCCCCGCCACTACCGGGAGGCCCCGCTGCTGTCGATCTGGGAGGGGTCCGGCAACGTCAACGCGCTCGACGTGCTGCGGGCGCTCGGGCGCGAACCGGGCGCGGCGGAGGCGCTGTTCGCCGAACTCGCCCTCGCCGAGGGGGCGGACGCGCGGCTGGACGCGGCCGTCGCCCGGCTGCGGCGGGACCTCGCCACGGCCGAACAGGCGGGCGCGCGGCGGCTGGTGGAGCTGATGGCGCTCACCCTCCAGGCGTCGCTGCTGGTGCGGCACGCGCCGCCGGCGGTCGCCGACGCGTTCTGCGCCTCGCGGCTGGGCGGCGACTGGGGCCACTCCTTCGGCACGCTGCCGTCCGGGGCGGACCTGACCACGATCCTGACCCGATCCCTGCCGGCCACCTAGCCGGCGAGCCCGAGCCCCGTGGTCGACCGCGGGCCGTCGGGGGCCGTTCGCGCAGTTCCCCGCGCCCCTGGGGACGCGGGGAACTGCGCGAACAAGCCCCACACACCCGCAGGATCGAACCGGGCAGAAGTCCCACCCACCCAGGGGCGCGGGGAACTGCGCGAACAAGCCCCACGCACCCGCAGAACGAAACCGGCCGCAAGGCCCACCCACCCCAGGGGCGCGGGGAACTGCGCGAGCGAGCCCCGCCCACCCGCAGGGACCGCCGATCCCGCCGAAGGCATACCGTCACGTCTCGATTCCGCTGCGTTGTCGGTGGCGTGGTGCAGACTCGCGAACGGTTGGCACTTCGCCTGGGAGGGACAACGTGTTCACGGGTATGGACGAGGTCGACTGGGCCTCGCTGCGACACGCGTACGGAAGCGCGGAGGACGTGCCCGCCCTGCTGCGGGGACTCGCCTCCGCCGACCCCGCCGAGCGGGAGACCGCGCTGGACGGCATGTACGGCGCGGTCCACCACCAGGGAGACGTGTACGACTCGACGCTGGCCTGCCTGCCGTACCTGTTCGCGCTGGCCGCCCGCGAGGAGGTCCCCGACCGGGGCGCGATCGTGGAACTGCTGGTCAGCATCGGCGTGGAGGGCGACCGTGCCCCCCGGGCGTCGGCCCGCGCGGCCGTGCGGGCCGGCGCCGAGGAGTTCGTCCGCCTGGGCGCGGACCGGGACGCGAGGGTCCGGCGGGCGTCCGCCGCGGGCCTGGTGCGGTTCCTGGACGACCCGGTGCGGGTGCTGACACTGCTGCGGGAGCGCATCACCGTCGAGCGCGACGACCGGGTGCTGCTCGCCCTGGCGGAGGCCCTCGGCGTGTTCGCCCTGCGGCACCCCGGGCACGCCGCCGGGGCCGTGGAGCTGCTGGCCGCGCAGAGCGCCCCGCCGTACGGCCCCGGCCTGCGGCTCGCGGCCCTCGGCCAGCTCGCGGGCTGCGCGCCGGAGCGGCTGCCCGCGGACCTGGTGCCCGTCGTCGTAGGACTGCTGCGGGACCGGTCCGGACGGCCGAGTTGTGCACGGGACGAACCGGCGGCCCGCGCGGCAACGGACACGCTCGTGGGCCGGCTGCGGCGGCTGCGGCCCTCCGACGAGGAGGGCGCCCAGCTGCTGCGCACCCTGCACACCGCGCTCGGTGACCGGGTGGGCGAGCGGACCGCCCTGCTCGCCGGGCAGTTGACCAGCCCGTCGGCGACCGACCGGCGCAACGCGGTGTGGATGTCCGCGGGACTGCTGCGCGAGTGGCGCGGCGACCATGCCGCTCTCGTCGCCGCGATCGGCGGGCAGTTGGGCACGGAGGACGGCCCCGGGCACGAGCCGCTGCGCGACGCGGCCGTCTCCGTCCTCACCGACCTGTTCGGTCTCGCCGCCCCGGCCGCCGACCCGCTGCACGCACTCGTGTCCGCCCGCCCGGACCTTCGGGTACGGCGCTGGGAGCGCGGCGCGCCGACGCTGGGCAGTGCCCTCAAGGCCCTGGCCCGCACGGGCGATCCGCGGGCCGTGCCACAGCTGGCGGAGGTGCTGGCGGGCTCCGTCGTGCCGGACGACCTGGGCCAGGTCGTCCCCCTGCTGGGCCGGGCTGCGGCGCCGCTCGCGCCCGCCCTGCGGCACCGGCTCGGGGCCATCGCGCCGGACGCGCCCGACGTGTTCGAGCGGGCGTCGTCGCTGCTGCTCGCGCTCGGCGCGCTGCGGGACGCCGAGTCGGTGCCGCTGGTGCTGCGCCTGCTGCGCGGCGCGCCCGAGGGGGTGCGGCTGCGCGACCTGCTGGTGCGGTCGGCGATCGGCGCCCTGCGCGGCTGCGGCCCCGCGGCCGGGGAGGCCGTACCGGCGCTGCGCGGGATGCTGGACACGGCGTACTCCGTCGAGGCGGCCGAGGCGCTGTGGGCGGTGGAGGGCGATCCGGGCGCCGTACTGCGCGCCCTGCCGGGCGAGTTGGCGGCCGAGGACGGCCGGCGGCGCACGGCGGCCGCACGGGTGGCCGCCCGGCTGGGCCCGGGGGCGGTGGACGCGGTGGGCGGACTGCGCAGGATGCTCCGCTCCGAGGATCCCTGGGAGAGCACCCTCGGCGCGTGCGCGCTCTGGCAGGTCGCCGGGGCGGCGGAGCGCACGGAGCCGGTGCTGCGGGCGGCGTGGACGGCGCAGCCGTCCACGCGCCGCACCATCGCCGCGGCCGTCGTCGCCCTGGGCCCCTCGGGGGCCGCGCTGCACGACCTGCTCCGGGCCGAACTGGCCTCCGCGCGACGACATCAGGCCATATCCGAAGGCGGATACGGCAGCCACGACATCGCGAACGACGAAGCGCTGCTGCGGCTGTGCCGGGAGGGGGTGGCGGGGCGCTGAACGGCGCGCCGGTGACCGGGTGGTGGGGCCGGCGTCCGGCCTGCCCATCGACGCCCGGCCCCGCTGAGGTCACCCCCGTCGGCGTCCGGCCTGCCGTCGGTGCCCGGCCCCGCCGGGGTCACCCCGCCCCGCCGGAGTCACCCAGGGGTCACCCCGCGCGCGTCACCACGTCATCCGGCCCCACATCGGTCCGAACCGCGCCCATTCCTCGTCCCAGCGGTCCATACGGCGGCGTTCCAGGCGGGCGCAGAGCAGCCGCCCGCCGATCAGCGGGACCGCCGCCGCGCTCACCCCGAGCAGCACGCCTATGACCGCGCCGCGCAACTGGGCCTGGGTCGTCGTGGGCGGACGGGTCACGAGGTGGCCCTGGGGGTCGTTCCAGACGGTGATCGCGGTGCCGACGGCGCTGCCCGGGGCGACCCGGGCCTGACCGGAGTGCCGGGAACCGTCGGGGCCGGTCCAGCGCACCTCGGTCCACACCCGCTCGGTGGTGGGGCGCGCGCCGTGGCCGGCGGCCGCTCCGGGCGCCTTCTCCGTCACCAGCGCGACCGCGGGGCGCCACTCGGCGCGCTCACGGGCCAGGCTGTGCTCCACGGTCCTGGACGCCACCAGTCCGGCGACCACCCCGGCGACGAAGGTGAGCAGCCAGGCACCGAGCACCACCCACGCCTCCATCGCATCGGCACGCCGCCTGAGCGGATTGCGCCGCCACCGCCACAGCCACACCTTCGGACCACGGAACGCCATCGACGGCATCCTCCTCACGCGCACACGGACCTGCCGGACCGCCCTCCCATACGGGAGACGGCACCGTGATGCTCACGACCGGGTACCCCCTGTCGACGTTTCCACGGCTGCCCGCCCGAACGGGACTCCCTTCACGAATCAGCCGGAAACCGACCTTGCTCAACCAGGCGTGCGCAGCCGACGCCGCCGCGCTGAGCTGGGACGATACCTCTCAGGAGGGCCACTGTCAGTGGTCCGGAGCAGACTGACCATGTCCGAGTTTCGCGATCCGTTCCCTGTGACGAAGACGTCCCGGAGGTGGTCGGCATGACCGAGGTCCTGCTCGCCGTGGGCACCCGCAAGGGGCTGTTCCTCGCCCGACGGCGAGGCGGCGCCTGGCAGTTCGACGAGGGCCCGTACTTCAACGCCCAGGCGATCTACTCGGTCGCCATGGACACCCGCGGCGACACGCCGCGCCTGCTGGCGGGCGGCGACAGCGCGCACTGGGGTCCGTCGGTCTTCCACTCGGACGACCTGGGCCGCACCTGGACCGAGCCGTCCCGCCCCGCCGTCAAGTTCCCGCAGGACACGGGCGCCTCGCTGGAGCGCGTATGGCAGTTGCACCCGGCGGCCGCCGAGCCGGACGTGGTGTACGCGGGCACCGAACCGGCCGCGCTGTACCGCTCGGAGGACCGCGGGGAGAGCTTCGAGCTGGTACGGCCGCTGTGGGAACACCCCACGCGGGGACGGTGGGTGCCGGGCGGCGGCGGTGAGGGCCTGCACACCGTGCTCACCGACGAGCGGGACGCGCGGGCCGTGACCGTCGCGGTGTCGACGGCCGGGGTGTTCCGCACGGTGGACGGCGGCGCGAGCTGGACCCCCGCCAACTCCGGTGTCTCCGCGGTGTTCCTGCCCGACCCGGACCCCGAGTTCGGCCAGTGCGTGCACAAGGTCGCCCGGGACGCGGCCACCCCCGACCGGCTGTACCTCCAGAACCACTGGGGGGTGTACCGCAGCGACGACGCGGGCGGGCACTGGACGGACATCGGCGAAGGCCTGCCGTCCACCTTCGGTTTCGCGGCGGCGGCGCACCCGCACCGGGGCGACACGGCCTACGTCTTCCCGATCAACGCCGACGCGGACCGGGTCCCCGCCGGCCACCGGTGCCGGGTGTTCCGCACGGCGGACGCGGGCGCGACCTGGGAGCCGCTGTCCGCGGGCCTGCCGGAGGGCGACCACTACGGCACGGTGCTGCGCGACGCGCTGTGCACCGACGACGCCGATCCCGCGGGCGTCTACTTCGGCAACCGCAACGGCGAGGTGTACGCGTCGGCCGACGACGGCGACAGCTGGCGGCAGTTGGCGTCGCATCTGCCGGACGTGCTGTGCGTGCGGGCGGCGGTGGTCGGCTGAGCGCCCGCGGGCGGCCGGGGAGGGCCGCGAGAAGCTCCCGGGCACACGGAGCCCGGGTCCTGGGCACCGTGTGCCCGGGAAGGGCGCCACAGGGGCGCCCGGGGCCGTCCCCGGCCGGATCACGGGTGCGGGACGGCGTACTGCACAGTGCGGACGAGACGCGCGAGACACGCGCGGAGGACTTGGGGGGCACACATGGCCATGGGCCTTGGCCACCGGTTGATCGCCGCTGCCGTTACGGCAGTAGGGTGACGCCCGTGGCACCACGACCGTTGCACGAGATCGTCGAACAGGGCTGGGCGAACGCCCTGGAACCGGTGGCCGGACAGATCGCCCGCATGGGCGACTTCCTGCGCGCCGAGATCGCCGGGGGCCGGACCTACCTACCGTCCGGCGCGAACGTCCTGAGGGCTTTCCAGCAGCCCTTCGACGACGTACGCGTCCTGATCGTCGGGCAGGATCCGTATCCCACGCCGGGACACGCCGTAGGGCTTTCCTTCTCGGTGGCGCCCGACGTGCGTCCGCTGCCCGGCAGTCTGATCAACATCTACCGGGAGCTCACCAGCGACCTGGGCGTGCCGCAGCCCTCCAACGGCGATCTGACGCCGTGGACCCGGCAGGGCGTGCTGCTGCTCAACAGGTCGCTGACCACGGCGCCCAAGCGCCCCGGCGCGCACCAGGGCAAGGGCTGGGAAGAGGTCACTGAGCGGGCGATACGGGCGCTGGCCGGCCGCGGCAAGCCGCTGGTGTCGATCCTGTGGGGCCGGCCGGCGCGCAACTGCCGCCCGTTCCTGGGCGACCTGCCGTCGGTGGAGTCCGTGCATCCCTCGCCAATGTCGGCGGACGGCGGCTTCTTCGGGTCCCGCCCGTTCAGCCGGGCCAATGACCTGCTCATCCGGCAGGGCGGACAACCGGTGGACTGGCGCCTGCCGTGACCCGTCCGGCGTCCGCGGCCGAGGGGGCCGGATTCCTCGCGGTGGACTCGGGGGGTTCGGGGATGCGCGTCGCCGTCGGCCGGGCCGGCCGGGGTGCTCTCGGCGTCCGGGCGTCGGCGGTGCCGGTGCGGACCGGGGCCAGGGGCATCGATCCGCGGCACCTCATGGAACAACTGACGCCGCTCGTCCGCGCCTTGTGCGCGGAGACCGGGGTGGCGGAACCGGTGGCGGCCGCCGTGGGCGCCGCGGGGCTCGCCACACTGGGTGACGCGCTGCGCGCCGAGCTGCCGGGCGCGCTGGCGCGGGAGTTCGGGGTGCGCAGGGTCGCTCTGGCGGCCGACGCCGTCACCGCGTATGTCGGCGCGCTCGGGCCGCGGCCCGGTGCCGTGGTCGCCGCGGGCACCGGTCTGATCGCGATCGGGACCGACCTGGAGCGCTGGCGGCGGGCGGACGGCTGGGGCCATCTGCTCGGCGACTGCGGCGGCGGCGCGTGGATCGGGCGGGCCGGCCTGGAGGCGGCGCTGCGCGCCCACGACGGCCGGCCAGGCGGCTCGGACGTGCTGCTGGCGCTCGCCCGGGAGCGGTTCGGGCCGATGCCGGGGCTGCCCGCCCAGTTGTATCCGCGGCCCGACCGCCCCGCGGTCCTCGCCTCCTTCGCGCCGCAGGTGGCGGCGGGCGCGGCGCGGGACCCGGTCGCCGCGGGCATCCTGCGGTCGGCGGCCCGGCACATGGCCGAGTCGGCCGCCGCGGTCTGCCCCGCCGACGGCGCCGCCCGGGTGGCGCTCACCGGTGGACTCGTCGGGATCGGCGACCCGCTGCTCGTACCGCTGGACGAGGAACTGGCGGCCCTGCTGCCGCACGCCTCACGGGTCGCGGCCGCGGGCGATCCGCTCGACGGATCGGTGCACATCGCCACCGATCTCACCACCGGCACACTCGCCCTGCCCGAGGACGCGGCGATGCTGTGTCTCACCTCCACGAAGACGGATTGATCATCCGATGGGCGCCAGATCCGTCAACCACCCTTTTGCACCGGCGTCGGCGATGGTCCGGCCGCGTCCGCCGCGGGCCCGCCTCCGCCGCCCCGCAGGCCTCTGACCATGGCTTGACCGATCGTGAGCCGACGCGATCCAGGTCACACGCGAGAGGTGCGGGCGATCCCCACCGGGGGCCGTACCGGGGGTAACTCATCAGACAAAAGCGGACGGATACCGCTCACCTGCACCCTCCCCGAACAGGGGAGCCACGGAAGCCAGTAACATGCGGCGCCATGAGCTCCCCCACTGGGCCCGCGTCCGGCCTGCCAGTACGAATGCCGCGACCCCGCCAGCCCGGACGGCACCGCCGCCCCGAACCGCTGGTGGCTCCCGAGGGCGCGCCCGCGCTCGTCCTCGCGGTGCCCGGCGCGCCCAGCACCGCCACCCGCAGCCTCGCCGAGGAGGTCGTGAGCATCGCCCGCTCCGAGCTGCCCGGCCTGGACGCGCGCATCGGTTACCTGGACGGGGACGACGCGGACGCCGACTACCCCACCCTGCAGGCCGTGCTGACCCGTGCCGCCGAGGAGCGCACGGCCCGCTACGAGCAGGCCGTCGCCGCGGGCGTGGAGGCCAAGGAGCCCGAGGGCCCGGTCGCGGTCGTCGTGCCGCTGCTGGCCGGTCCGGACGGGGCGCTGCTGCGCCGGGTCCGCCAGGCCGTCATGGACAGCCGGATCGCGGCCGAGCTGACCGACGTCCTCGGCCCGCACCCGCTGCTCGCCGAGGCGCTGCACGTGCGGCTCTCCGAGGCGGGCCTGGCCCGCGCGGACCGCGCCCGCCTGTTCACCGTGGCGACGGCCGCGGACGGCATCGTGCTGGCCTCCGTGGGCGGCGACGAGGCCGTGCAGGCCGCCGGGATCACCGGCATGCTGCTCGCCGCGCGCCTCGCCGTGCCCGTGATCGCCGCGGCCCTGGACGAGGACGGCTCGATCGCCTCCGTGGCCGAGCAGCTGCGCGCCTCCGGGTCGCAGCAGCTGGCGCTGGCGCCGTACCTGATCGGCCCGGAGATCGACGCGGCCCTGCTGGAGGCCGCCGCCGCCGAGGTCGGCTGCGCGACCGCCGAGCCGCTCGGCCCGTACCCGGCCATCGGCAAGCTCGCGCTGGCCAAGTACACGACGGCCCTGGGCATCGCCCCGCCCCAGACGCAGGGCACCCCGACCCACTGACCCACCCGCACGCCGAGGGCCCGCTTTCCCGTACGACGGGGGCGGGCCCTCACCATGCTCGCCTGCGGCGGGCTCGCGGAGTCTCCCCGCGCCGCCCCTTGCATGTGCGGGCCCGGTGGGGCTTGTTCGCGCAGTTCCCCGCGCCCCTGACGGGGCTCCACCCGGCCGCCCGGCGTCAGGCGTCAGGCGTCAGGCGTCAGGCGAAGACCACGCAGGAGGCCGCCGGCACGGCCACGGAGCCCGTGCGCCGCGGCAGGCCGGTGGCGGGGTCGACCGCGAACCACGTCACGTCGCCGGAGCGCTCGTTGGCCACGTAGAGGAAGCCGCCGGACCCGGCGAGCGCCCGCGGCCAGTGGCCGCCGCAGGGCACCGTGCCGAGGGCCCGCAGCTCCTCCCCCTCGACGGCGAACGCGGACAGCACGTCCTCGCCGCGGGTGGCCGTCCACACGAACCGCCCGTCGGGCGAGACGACGATGCCGGAGGGGTAGGCGTCACCGGTCGGCGGCCCCGGCAGGACCGGCACCTCCGCCAGCGGCTTGAGCGAGCCGTCCGCCCCGTCCCAGCGGCAGACGGTCATGGTCGGGGTGAGTTCGTTGACGACGTAGGCATACGACCCTTCCGGGTGGAACGCCAGATGCCGGGGCCCGGAGCCGGGGCGCAGCGCGATCTCCCGGTGCACCGTCGGGGTGCCGTCGGCCAGGGTGCACACCCGCACCGAGTCCGTGCCGAGGTCCACGCTGACCGCCCAGCGGCCCGTGGGGTCCGGCAGGACCTGGTGGGCGTGCGGGCCGCGCTGACGCTTCTCGTGCGGCCCCGAGCCGGTGTGCCGCAGCAGACCCGCCCGCGCGGCTGCGAGGCCGCCGTCGGCGCGCAGGGGTACCGCCGTGACGCTGCCGGAGCCGTAGTTGGCTGTCAGCACATGGCCGTCGTACAGGCTGAGGTGGGTGGGGCCGCTGCCCCCGACGGGGACCGGGCGCCCGGTGAGCTCGGGCCGGTCGCCGGTGACGCGGAACGCGGCCACCGCGCCCTCGGAGGTCTCGCTGACCGCGTAGAGGGTCTCGCCGCCCGGCGCCAGGGCCAGGTACGACGGGTCGGGGACGTCACCGGCGCCGCCCAGGAGCGTGAGCGCGCCGCTCTCCGGATCGACGGTCGCGGTGACGACACCCGGGCCGCCCGCCGCCGTGAACGACCCGATGTACGCCCGCCGCATTCCACCGTCTGCCACCGCAGTCCCCTCTCGGTCGTGCCGTCGAGGGTGACGGTAGCAGTCGATCATTTAAGGTCTAGACCAGCCGCCAGGGCCTCAGGCCCCGACCAGCGGTGACCCCGAAGGTGTCCGCAGCGGCTCCGCCAGGGACGCCAGCGCGCTCTCCAGGCCGTGCAGGTGGGCGAGGGCCGGCTCGGCCTCCTGCGCGCGGCCGGTCGCGGCCCGCGCGTCCCCCCGTGCGTCGCCCGCGCCGCCGGTGAGCGCCTCGACCGCCGCCTCCACCCGCCAGCACGCGGCGGCGAGCCGCGCGTCGTGCGAGGCCACCGGGTCCGCGGCGACGGCGACGAGGCCGCGGATCTCGCGCGCGCAGTCGTCGAGCAGGGCCAGTACCCGGCGGGCGCGCCGCTTGCGGCCGAGCATCGGGTTGAGCGGGTGCACGAGGGGCGCCACGGACAGCCGTACCCGCCCCAGCAGCGCTTCGAGCTCGGCGGCTCGTGCCGCCGGGTCGGCCCCCTCCGCGCCGGCCAGCCGGGCGGCGGCCTCGCTGGTGCAGGCGTGGACGCAGCGCAGGGCCCGCTGGATCCAGGCGTGCGTGGTGGCGTGCGTGGTCACCGGCAGGACGAACAGCACGGCCAGTACGGCGCCCAGCGCGCCGACGCCGGTCTCGACCGCGCGCAGCGCCAGCAGGGCGGGGTTCAGGACGCCGAACAGGCCGTAGAGCAGGCCCGCCAGGAACGTCACCCACAGCATCATCCAGGTGTAGGAGACGGCGGCCGTGTAGAAGATCCCGAAGACGCAGACGGCGAGGAGGAGCGCGGAGGCGACAGGCGCGCCGTGCACCGGCACGGCGACGGCCAGGCCGAGGCCGATGCCGATGACCGTGCCGAGGAACCGCCGGAAGCCGCGCACCAGGGTCTCGCCGCGCGAGGCGGTGTTCACGAAGATCCACCAGGTGGCGCCGACGGCCCAGTACCAGCGCTGTCCGGACACCAGCTGCCCCACGACCAGCGCGAAGCCGGCGCCGGCGGTCGCCTGGACCGCCTGCCGGGTGGTCACCCGGGCGAGGCCGCGGCCCGCGGGCGGGGCGGGCACGACGGGCGGCGGCAGGCGGCGCTCGTAGCACCACAGTCCAAAACGCACGACGGCCGCGGCGAGCACCGACAGGACCACCGCGGCGTACAGCTCGGGCAGCTGCCCCGGGGTGGCGTGCAGGAACTGCGCCATGAAGAAGGTCATGAAGGCGAACACGCCGAGGCTGTGCCCGCGCGGCCCCCAGCGGCGGGCGTACACGCCCGCGCCGACGACGGCGAGGAAGGCCAGGTCGCGGGCGACCGGGAAGGTGTGCAACCCGGCCGCGGCGGTGAGCACGGGCAGGCCCACGGCGGGCAGCAACGCCGTCGTGACGGCCTGGCCGCGCACGGTGGCGTCGGCGACGGTGAACAGGGCGAGCAGCGCCGCGAGGCCGCCGGTGACGGCCCCGGCCAGGGACTGCCCGGTCGTCAGGCACACCGTCACTGCGAGCCCGATACCGAGGACGGCGCGCGCCGCGAAACGCAGCCGCATCCGCCCCGGGTCCGAGGCCACGAACACCCTCTTCAGCACTACTGGTCTCCCCCTGCGGAAATCGGCACGAAAAAGGCGCCGCGGAGGTCCGCAGCGCCATCGACACCTCCATGAGAGCATCACGCGGGCGGCTGGCTCAAGTGACACCGGAACGACTGGGCCAACGGCCCAGCATCGGAGATCCACCGTCGTCCACCGCAGGGCCAACGGACCAGGACCAACGGCCGGGACGAAGGGCCCCGACCAGCGGCCGGGACGCACGGTCGCCCGCCCGCCGGGACGAACGCTCCCGACCGCCGGCCGGGGCCACGAGCCCGCGCCCGTGCGGGGCCGCTGGTCCATTGGTACAGTCACCACAAGATCATTTGCCGTGTCGGCCGTAGGTGAGGAGGTGGCGGGAGCGTCATGGCCGTCGACGAACTCGACACCCGCATCCTGCGGCTGCTGCTGGAGCAGCCGCGCACCAGCGTCCGGGAGTACGCCCGCATCCTCGGCATCGCCCGCGGCACCCTCCAGGCCCGCCTCGACCGCCTGGAGCGGGACGGGGTGATCACCGGCACCGGGCCCACGCTCTCGCCCGGCGCCCTCGGCCATCCGGTGCTGGCCTTCGTGCACATCGAGGTCACGCAGGGGCACCTGGACGACGTCGGCGACGCGCTGGCCGCCGTGCCGGAGATCGTCGAGGCGCACTCGATCACCGGCGGCGGCGATCTGCTCACCCGGGTCGTGGCCCGCGACAACGCGCATCTCGAGGACGTGATCCAGAAGCTGATCAGCCTGCCGGGCGTGGTGCGCACCCGCACCGAGGTCGCGCTCCGCGAGCGCGTGCCGCACCGGCTGCTGCCGCTGGTGGAGTCGATCGGGCGGGCGTCTCACTGAGATCCGCCGCGGCGGTGCCCACGGCCGCTGCGACGATCTCCACGACGGCCGGTACGACCGCGGCCATGGCTGTCGGCCGCGAGGACAACCACCCGCGCCGGTGTGACAGCCGGGCCCCATGGCCAGGCGTCGCGTGGCCGACGGGAATGTGACGACAGGCCCTAGGACCGGCGGCGGGGCTTGCCGCGGCCGGCTCCGCCCTTGGACGCGCCACCGGTGCCGCCGGAGCGGCCCGCCGGCTTCCGGCCCCCGGACCTCCCGGCCGCGGACTTGCCAGTGGCGGACTTGCCGGTGGCGGACTTTCCGGCCGCCGCCTTCTTCGCCGGCGGCTTCTTGTCGCCCGCTTTCCGGTCCGCCGTCTTCTGCTGGGCCTCCGCCGGGGACGGCCCACGTCCCCGAGTGCTGTTCACCGTACGACCGCGGACGACACCGATGAAGTCGTCGACCAGGTCGGTGGTGGCGTCCTCCGGCCAGGACAGGGCGACCGCGGACTGCGGCGCGTCGGTGACCGTCCGGTAGGTGAGGTCCTTGCGGTGGTGCAGCCTGGCCAGCGACTGCGGAACGACGAGCAGGCCGACCCCGGCCGCGACCAGCTCGACGGCGTCGGCCGTCGTCGCGGGGCGCTCGAAGGCCGGCCGGCCCGGCGGACGCTCCCAGTCGAGGACGTCGTCCAGCGGGTGGAAGAGCACGTCGTCGGCGAGGTCGGCGAGGGTGACCTCGTCCGCCGCCGTCACGACGTGGTCCTTCGGTACGACGACCACCGTGAGCTCGGTGTAGAGGGGGATCGCGCTGAAGACCGCCCGGTCGACGGGCAGCCTGACGATTCCGGCGTCGGCCGCGCCGTCCCGCAACACCTCGGGGGCCTCGGCGGGCTCGACCGCCAGCAGGTCCAGCGGGACCTCGGGGTAGCGCTCGCTCCAGATCCGCACCCACTTGCCGGGGGTCGTACCGGGGACGTAAGCGAGCCGGAACGAAGGGGATACCGCGGAGCCAGTCACCCCGCCAGGTTACCCGGCGTGGTCGGCGGTCCCGCACCCGGCGGATAGGCTGGGGAGATGAAGTCGCACCAGACCGCCCAGACGATGAAGCCCGCCACCGCGGCGAAGAAGCTGGGCGTGTACCTCCCCGCCACGCCCGCCTCCTTCCAGGAGGGCGTGGTCTCGCGCGCCGAGCTGAACGAGCTCCAGGCCGATCCGCCGCAGTGGCTGCGCGACCTGCGCAACGACGGCCCGCACCCGCGCCCGGTCGTCGCGGCCAAGCTGGGCGTCTCCATCGCCGGCCTCGCCCGCGGCGGGGTCACCGAGGCCCTCACCACCGCGCAGATCGACGAGCTCAAGAACGACCGGCCGGAGTGGCTGGAGAAGGAGCGCGCCACCCAGGCCGAGGTCCGCAAGGAGACCGCGCGGATCAAGAAGAAGAACGCCGAGCAGGCCGAGAAGGCGGACAAGGCCTAGCCAGGGCCCGACCGGCGGACGGACCCGAGGGGCGGGCACGCCGAAAGGGGCGGCGCACCGAAAGGGGCGGGCACGCCGAAAGAGGCGCTGGGAAGTGCGCGCCCGGCGCCCGCGAACCCCCGCCACCCCACGCACGCGGGAAAACCCGTAGGCGCCGAGCCCGCCCCTTTGCGACCATTCCGGCATGGTCATCACCCTCGAACCGCTGGTCGTCCGGCACACCCTGCGCGTCCCCTCCCCCACCGGCCCCGCCGGCCAAGGCGGCGTCGCGGCCCGGCAGTTCGACACCGCGCTGATGTCCGCCGGGTTCAAGCTCTCGGCCGACCTGCTGCGGCATCTGTCCGGGCTCTCCGAGGGCGTGGTCGTCGACACCGCCGTACGCACCCTGCGCACCGTCCGCGAGATGGCCGGCGACCACGTGCGGCACAACGTGTACTTCGTCGACTTCCCGGCCAACGTGCCCGACACGGCCGACTTCTGGATGAAGTGCGTCCTCCAGGCACTCGCCGACGGCACGGTCCGCGACAGTGTCCTCGCGCAGCTGGACGACGGCGTCGTCGACCTGCTCACGCTGCCGTCCTACGGCACCTACCAGCACTCCTACGACGACCTGCTCGCCGCGCACGACGAGTTGCTCGCGGCGACCGGCGACCGTACGACGGTGCTGCACCTCGGGGCCGGCCTCGACGACGAGGTGAGCGCCCTGTACCTGGCGCTCGCGGGCAGCACCACGCCGCTGGGCGAGGAGGGCCTGCGCGACCTGGCCACCCTCGCCGGGCCTTGTGCGGACGGGCCCCAGCCCGCCGAGATCCCGGTGCGGGAGAACCGCGCGGTGGTCAACCGGGCGCGCCTGGAGGCCGGTTCCGCGCCGCTGCTCGACACCGTGACCGATGTGCTGCGCCTGGCCTGCGCGTTGTCGGACGGCGACGTGAGCCTCGCGGAGCCGACCCGGTTCCGCTCGCCGTCCCGCTCCCTGCGCCGCGCCTTGCTCACGGGCCTGGACTCGGTGGTCGCCGACGCCCCGGCCAAGCTGGCCGACGTCGCGCGGCACCGCGAGGCGTGGAAGCGGCTCGGCGAGCGGATCCACCCGCACGACTACCCGGAACTGCCGCACGCCGCCGAGGTGTTCGCCGTGGCCCGCGGCGAGCGGACCGTGCGCTCCCTGGACAGCCTCGCGGAGGAACTGCTCGGCCGGGCCGATGTCCCCGGCGCCGTGAAGCTGCTGAAGTCGGCTCCCGGCAAGCTGTTCCGCTCGCTCGACCGACTGCTGCGCGAGGCGCTCACGCAGCAGGAGCGGGACGCGGTCGTGGCCGCCGCCGAGGAGGTCCTGCCCGAGGTGGCCGGACGCGTCGTCCTGTCGGTCCGTGAGCATCTGCACAACCGCGCCGCGAGCAGCGGTGAACGCCGGGTCTTCGTCAACCGCTCGGGCCGCGCGTGGGCCACGGCGGACGACCGCGCACTGGTGCTGCCGCCGGAGCGCGAGCGGCTGATCGCCGCGCTCGACGCGGAGATCGGCGGGCGGCTCCCGGAGACGGCACGGGTACTGGTCGACCCGGACGTCCTCGACGTGGCGCTGCCGCTCAGCGGGAAGGCGACGGCGGCCGGTCTCGGCGTGCTGCCGCGCGGCTCCGTCTCACCCGTCGACGGCGAACTGCTGCGCTTCTTCGTCTACTGGAGGCAGACCGCCCGCACCACCGACTTCGACCTGTCGGCGCTGATGCTCGGTCCGGGCTACGAGACGATCAACTGGCTCTCCTACACGGCTCTTTCGGACGTGGAGGGCGAGCACTCGGGCGACATCGTCGACGCGCCCGAGGGCGCCTCGGAGTTCATCAACCTGCGCCTGGGGGCCGTGCGCGGCACCTTCGTCGTGCCGCAGGTCAACATCTTCGCGGGCGAGTTGTTCGAGGAGGTCGAGGAGTCGTTCTTCGGGTTCATGCTGCGAGAGGCCGAGCAGGGCGGCCGCCCCTTCGAACCGGCCACCGTGCGCATGAAGTCGGAGCTGCGCGGGCCGGGGCGGGTGGCGCTGCCACTGGCCTTCCGCCGTGCGGACGACGGCAGTTGGCAGGCGAAGTGGCTGCACCTGTATCTGCGGGGCGCGCCCTCGGCGAACCGGGTCGAACGCAACCGGGTGACGGTGGCGATGCTGCTGCGCGCGATCGCCGAGCGGGAGTATCTGACGGTACGTCATCTCGTCGGGCTGATGGCCGGGCGCGGCACGGCCGTGTCCCTCTGGGACGGCGGGACGACGCCGATCGGCCCGGTCACGTACATCGGCCTGGAGCGGCCCGAGGGGTTGCACCCGGATTCCCGGATCGTCACTCCCGAAAATCTGCGCGACCTGATCCCCGCCTGACTGCTAGCGTTGCCCGTGGCGAGGCCATGAAGGGGCTTCCTTCTCAACCTCCTTGACCCTAGTCCTCTCGCTCTCCTCGCCACCGACCTCGGGCCCGTGGGCGCCACCCGGCACCCCGGGCCCTGGTCGTGCCCGTCGTGGGCCCGTTTCCCCTGGTCAGCCGTGTTGTCAGTGGCCTGATCTACAGTTCCTGGCACTTGATCAGAACGGTGCTGGGGAGGCACACATGGGGTGGGTGTCGGCCGGTGACTACGAAGTCGCCCTCGACGACGGAAAGGTCGTGTGCCGCAACGCCACGGGCCGGCGGCTCAAGTCCGTTCCGGCGAAGCTGGCGGACGATCCCGCCGTGCGGGGCCTGCGGCAGCTGGCCGAGTGGCTGGAGCGGCACGAGCGGCAGTGCCTGACCGACGTGGAGCGCTGGATGGTGCGCTCGCTGCCGGTTCCGCTCGCGGTGCTCGCCCGGGTCTGGCCCGACCCCGCGTGGCAGTCGGCCCTGCGCGACCTCGTCGTCACCGGAGAGGACGGCGAGGTCGCGGGCTTCCTGCGGGACGCCGACCCCGAGCGCGGGCTCGGCCTGGTCGACCTCGACGGCGACACCGTGCGGATCAGCCCCGCGCTCGTGCGCCTCCCGCACCCGGTGCTCCTCGACGACCTGGAGGAACTGCGCGAGTTCGCGGTGGAACTCGGCGTCGAGCAGCGCGCCCAGCAGCTCTTCCGCGAGGTGTGGCACCGCCCGGCGGGCACCGACGCGGAGGCGACCGAGGTCGAGGAGTACGCGGGCGGCGCGTTCAAGGAGCTGCGCTTCCTGCACGGCCGGACCACCCAGCTCGGCTACCGGGTCCGCGGCGGCCACGCCGTCTGCCCGGTCCTGGAGGACGGCCGCGCCGTCGAGGCCCGCGTCTGGATCGGCGACTACGACAGCTACGACAGCGCCGAGACCGGCTCCCTGGTGTGGACCGACACCGCGGGCCGGACGCTGAAGCTCGGCCGGATCGGGCCCGTCGCCTGGTCGGAGGGCATGCGCATGGCGGCCGCGCTGTACGCGGGCCGCGACATCGAGGACGAGGAGCAGGCGGCATGACGTACGACGACACCACCACGGCCACCCTGCTCGACGCGGGCGCGGTCCTGCCGGCCGGCACGACCGCGCGCGAGGACGCCGACGCGCTCACCGCCCGCACCTACACCCACCCCGCCCTGGACGGGCGGCGGATCGTGCGGCTGGTACCGGGCACGCTCGGCGAGGCCGAGGACCTCGCCCTGGACTTCCTGGGCCTGGCCCGCGAGCCGGAGGCGCCGCAGGTCGGCCAGGTCCGCAAGGAGACCCTCGGCTTCCCCGCCTGGGCGCTGGTCAACGACCCGGCCAACGGCCACCACGCGCTGGCCCTGGTGCAGGACATCGAGCGGCTGGCCCGGCAGGCCAAGTCCCGCCCCGGCACCGCGAAGGAGGGCTTCGAGGCGCTCGGCGAGCGGCTCGGGCGGACCGTGCCGCACTTCCTGCCCACGTTCTACGAGCAGGCGGCCCGGGTCTTCCTCCAGCACGAGAACGCCACGTACGCCGCCGCGTTCTTCGGCCGCGCCCGCGCCGCGGAGCGGGTGCACGCGCTCGCCGTCGACGAGGAGCGGCAGCGCGCGGTGTTCCTGGAGTTCGCGTTCGCCGGGGCGCTCACCGTCAAGGCGCTCAAGGAGCATGTGCGGGACCTGACCCGGCGGCTCGACGCGGCCACGGCGTGGGCGCAGTTCCGGCAGCTGATCGTGGAGCGCTGCGCGGCCGGCATGGCGCCGTACGCGTCGCTGCCGCAGGATGCCCGCGGGCTGATCAAGGCCGCCGGTCTCGACCGGACCGAGGAGGAGTGCGGTCTCGTCGCCGACCTGATCGGCTCGCCCGCCGCGGTCCGCGCCCCGGCCTCCTTCTGGACGGCCTACCGTGCCGTGCTGCCCGTCCTCGCCGAGCGCCGGCCGGAGGTGCGGGTCCGGCTGCTGGAGTTCATGCCGGCCGCTCTGGGCCGCCGTACCGAGGACGACGAGTTCTGGCTGGCCGTGCTCGCGGAGACGGGCGCGGACCGGCTGCTCACCGGGGAGGACGGTTCGGTCACCGCTGTGGAGGGCGGTCGCGCCGCCGTCGACGCGGCGGAGTGGCTCGGCCGCTGGTCCACCCACCGCAAGCACGGCAACTCGGTCGGCGACCGCTCCCCCGCCACCCTCGCTCTCGTCGCGCGGATGGCGTCCCGGCTGCGCGCCGACGGCCGCCCCGTCGACCTCTTCAACGGCCGCTGGTACGCCGGGGCCGACCTGGACCTGCTGGACCTGTGCGCCTCGGAGGGTGTTCCGCTCGCCGTGCCGGACGCCGGCAAGGAGGTGCGGATCCCGCTCGACCGCTGGCTGCGCGACAAGGGCGAGGGCCGTCGCGACCTGACGGCCACGGCCGCCGACGTCCGGCTGCGCCCGTTGCTGCACCTGGCCCTCGGACACCTCGGCGACCAGCGGACGGCGGCGGGGCTGCTCGACCGGATCGCCGCGCACCCGGTCCTCTCCGACGTGCTGCGCGAGTGGCTGGGCGACGCGGCCGACGCGTTCGTGCGCGCGTCCGGCCTGCCGGGCGCCCAGGCGGCCCTTCAGCGGCTGCGGCCCTACCGGCCCGTCGCCGCCCAGGTGAACCCGGAGGCCGTCGCGCGGGTGGCCGCCCACCCGCTGGCACCGCTGCTCGGCCGGACCCTGCGCGCCGGCATCCCCGACGAACTGGGCTGGCCCGCGCTCGACGAGGCGTTGCGGCTGCTCGCACCGGAGACCCGCAAGAACCAGGACAACTCCCTGACCGTCGCCGACGCGTGGCCCGCGCTGATCCTGGCGCGCGGCCGCAAGGCGGTCGTCGTCGGCCCCGACGCGGTGCTCCTCGAACACGACCTGCGCGTGCCCGTCGACCTGAACCGCTGGCAGCGCCCGCACTTCCGCTGGGCCGACGGCGAGCTGCTGGTCATCTGGCACCGGGACGGCAAGCAGCACGGCTACTGGTCGAACCGGCCCACGGAGGTGTTCACGCTCGGCGGGGAGCAGGTCCCGCAGTGGTACGGCGGCGGAACCGCCGACCCCTCCGTCCCGCTGCCGGACGGCGGCCGCGCCACCGGCGGACGCACCCTGCACGCGGGCGACACCGTCCTGCCGCCCTCCCGGCCCGTCCTCGGCGACGGCACCGGCCTGTGGCGCCAGGGCCGGCAGGGCCGCAGCCAGGTGTGGCTCGAGTACGACCCGGTGACCGGCACCCACGGCCGGGCCTCGCTGCCGGAGTTCCTGCGCTCCGCCGTCCGGGACGACGCGACCCTGCTCCAGGACCAGTGCGAGGTGCTGCCGCTCCAGCCCGGCCTGGAATCCAGCCCCTTCGGCACCGACGGTGTCGTGCTGGGCCGCTGGGTGCGCCACGAGGGCCAGGGCGCGGACGCACTGCGGACCGCCGGCACGCCCGACGGCCGGACGGTCACCCTGGAGGCCGCTCCGGGCCGGGCGCCCGGCCTGCCGCTCGGCGCGCTGCGCCTGCCCGGCGGCGCCGAGCCGGTCGCCGTCCGATACCACCGCCAGGTCGCCCTGTTCGCGCCGGGCGAGCGCGCCTCGGGCGGCGAACTGGGCCGGGTCACCCTCGGCGAGCGGGGCGGCGAGTTCGCCGCCGGCACGCAGCTGGTGCCGCCGCTCCCCTTCTGGCACGCGCTGCGGCCCCGCGACGAGAAGGCCTCGGCCGTGCTGCGCGACCTGGACGACGACCGGGTGGGCGAGGTGCTCCTGGCAACCGCCCAGGCCTTGGCCGAGCGGCAGGCGCTGCTGGTCCGGGACCCCTCGGACAAGGGCGGCTCGGGAAGCGGCACGGCAGGTCCCGCCGGCGGGTCGGTCGCCGCCTCCTCGGTCGCTGCCTCCGCGATTGCCGCCGCCGCGATCGCCGCCGCCCGGTCGGCCCTCGCCGCCTCCGGCGTGGCCGTCGCCACGACGGGGTCGGCGACCGGAGCCACGACCGGATCGTCGACCGGTGGCCCGAACGGTTCGGGGGCCGGTGGCACGACCGGTTCGGGGGCCGGTGCCTCCGCCTCCGGGCAGGCGGCGGTGCCGCCCGCCGACGAGGTCGCCCGGCACGCCGTGGCACTCGCCCTGCCCACGCTGACCGACGACCGGCTGCTCACCGGCGTGAGCGCCCTCGTGCGCGCGACGCTGCGGCTCGTCGAGTCGGCCGCGGCGTTCATCGCGCCCGTGGTCGAGCGGCCGCGGGCGGAACGCCGCCGTACCGAGGGCATGTTCGCCGACTTCAGCCCGAAGCACGGAGACGACGGCACCCTGCGCCTGGCCACGGCCGGGATCGCCGAGCAGTTCGGCTGGTGGGGCGACAGCACGCAGTGGAGCGCGCAGCGGCAGATCCGCGCGGTGAACCACGTGCTGTCCGGCCTCCCGGCCGACGGCAAGCCGCTGCCCGCCAAGACCCGCGAGGCCACCCCCGGTGACGGCTGGAGCAGCGACACGCACACGATCCCCGACATCGGCACGGTGATGTGGCCGACCGTCCTGAAGGCGCTGCGCCCGCTGGTGTACAGGGCCGCCACCCCGACCGTCCCGGAGGAGCAGCGGGAGGCGCTGCTGCTGCTGTGCGAGGCGATCGCCGAAGGGCCGCTCGCCGCGCCGTCCGGCGCGCTGCGCGAGGCGGTGCTGACCGAGCCGCAGAGCAAACTGGAGCGCGCCGGTCAGGTGCTGCGGCGCAACGGCCGCACCGTGGTCGTGCTCGGCTGCGAGTCCATCGACACCGAGCGCGGACTGGTCAACTGGCGCGCTCTCGACCACGATCCGACCGGTGCCTTCGGCGCGGTCGACCGGTTCACCCTGAAGCGGGAGACCCGCTACACGCCCGCCTTCCCGGAGGGCGGCCTCGCCGCCGCGACGCGCCTGATCCGGGACAAGGGCGCCGCGCCGGCCCGGCCCGAAGCACCCGACGCGCTCGCCGCGGAGACCGGCGGCGGGCTCGGCCCCGCCCAGTCCGCCCTGCTGCTCGCCGGGCGGCCGCAGCAGCCCGGCCACGAGGAGAGCGCCGCCCTCGGCCTGAAGCCCGGTCAGCGGGACCTCGCCGGCCGCCTGCTCGGCGCGCTGGGCCAGGACCACCGGGTCGCCCTGGTCGAGGCCCTGCTGCCGCGGGACCCCGCCGATCTGTGGACCGTGGGCCCGGACATCCGCGCCGCGGGGCAGGTGTGGGCCGAACGGCTCGGCGGGCTGGTCCGGCTCCCCGAGGACGTCGCCGCCGACCTGCCGGGTGTCTCCGCGGAGGCGGCCGAGGCCGTGCTCAACCCCGCGCGCACCCCGTGGCTGAGCAGGACCACGGTCCAGCGGCTCGCCAAGGCGGGCACCGGCGTCGGTCTGCTCCCCGAGGACCCGCAGGCGATCCCCACGGCGTCGAACCTGATCAGCGCCGTCGACGCGCTCGCGCAGCTCGCCTACGACCTGCCGCACGGCCACCCGCTCCGGGCCGCTCTGCCCGCCGGGCTCACCGCGCTGCGCCGGCGGATGGCCGACGAGGGACTGCTGCTCGAACTCGGCATGGGCTGGTCGGAGAAGGGCAGGCCCACCTCGGTGGAGCTGCGCACGGCGTACGGCCTGCCCGAGTCCGGTGGGGCCGACGCCGACGGTCTGACCCGGGTGGGCGAGGCCTTGGCGCTGAGCCCCTGGTACCACGGCGCGGAGGCCGTGCTGCTGCGCCCGGCCGCCCTCACCGGCCCGGACGACGCGGTGTTCGGACTGCTGGAGGGGCTCGTCGGGACCGGCCGGTCGGCCGCCCTGCGGGCGCTGCGCACGGTCCTCGCGGACGACCTGATGCAGGCGCTCACCGCGGGAGCCGAGGGCGACCCCGGCCATGCGCAGGACCCCGCCCGCAGCGTGCCGTCCCTGGTGGCCGAGGTGGCGCGGGCACACGGCCTGGGCGAGGACGCGGCCGCGCTGTATCTGCAGCTGCTCGCCCTGCCCGACCCGACGGACCGCAACTGCGTCCGCTGGACCGGCTGGAAGCCCGCCCGCATGAAGAAGGCCCGCGCCGAACTCGCGGCGACCGGCCTGGTCGTCGAGGCGAAGCGGGCGCGGGCCGGGCGCACGCTGTTCCTGCCGTGCGGCTGGTACGACCTCAAGGCCCCGGCGCTGCCGCTGGAGATCTGGAAGGACGGCCTCTACCCGATCCCCCCACGCGGCCGCGTGGTACCGCTGCTGCCGGTCGCCGACCTGTTCGCCCGCGCCTGGACCCGCGCGAGCACCGGGGACGCCCCGGCCTACGAAGAACTCACCACCCGTGCCACCCGGAAGGGCCGCCGCCGATGACCACCACACTCCCCGCCGCCACCGACACGGCCCGCCAGATCGTCCCCCCGGAGGAGCGGTACGCCACCGAACTGGCCTTCCTCGCCGCCTACGACGACGGGCCGAGGCCGCCCGCCTGGCGGCTCACCCCGCGTGCCGTGGTCACGTTCGTCATGGGCAGCGACGGCCAGGCGCTGCGCCTTCCCGACGACGCCGTGGTGCCCGACGGAGTGCCGCGCCGCCTGCGGGTGGAGGGCAAGTTCGTCGGCGACCGGGCCCTGGTGGAGCGCTGTGTCGTCACGCTCGCCGGGGAGCGCGGGCTGCTGCTCGTGGGCGAGCCCGGCACCGCCAAGTCGATGCTCTCGGAACTGCTGGCCGCGGCCGTGTGCGGCACCAGCGGCCTGGTCGTGCAGGGCACGGCCGGCACGACCGAGGACCAGCTCAAGTACGGCTGGAACTATGCCCTGTTGCTGGCCCAGGGGCCGAGCGGCAAGGCGCTGGTGCCGTCGCCGGTCCTCACCGCGATGAGCCGCGGCGCCGTCGCCCGGGTCGAGGAGGTCACCCGCTGCCTGCCCGAGGTGCAGGACTCACTGGTGTCGCTGCTCTCCGAGCGACGCATCGCGGTACCCGAACTGGCCGCCACCGAGGGCGCGTTGGCGCACGCGGCGCCCGGGTTCACGCTGATCGCGACGGCCAACCTGCGGGACAAGGGCGTCTCCGAGATGTCCGCCGCGCTCAAGCGGCGCTTCAACTTCGAGACGGTCGGCCCCATTCCGGACCTCGACGCCGAGACGGCGCTGGTGCGCAGCCAGGCACGGGCGTCGGTCGAGCGGGCCGGGGCGCCGTTCCAGGTCGACGACGCCGTGCTGGAGGCCCTGGTGACCGCCTTCCGCGATCTTCGGGAGGGCCGGTCCGCCGAGGGCTGGGAGGTCGAGCGGCCGTCGACCGTGATGAGCACGGCGGAGGCGGTCTCGGTGGCGGGCGCGCTGGGCCTCGCGGCGGCGTACTTCCCGGGCGACCGCGACGTGCTCGGGCTGCTGCCCGGCCATCTGCTCGGCGTGGTCCGCAAGGACGACCCCGCCGACGCGGCCCGGCTGCGCGGCTACTGGGACGGTCCGGTACGGCGCCGTGCCGAGCAGGGCTCCGCCACCTGGCGCACCCTGTGGGACCTGCGCACGGTGCTGGAGGGCTGACGCGGTGTCCCTCGCCCCCGACCCCGGCGCCCACGGCCCCGGCGCGCCCGACCCCGGATCGCGCGTCACCGGCCTCGGCGCCCGCTCCGCCGTCCCGGACCCGCTCTCCGCCACCCCCGACGAGGCGCTGGCCGCCCTCACCGATCCGGCCGGTCCGTTCCTCATCGGCGTACGGCACCACGCGCCCTCGCTGGCCGCCGCCGTACCGGCGCTGCTGGAGGAGGCGAAGCCCGATGTGCTGCTGGTCGAGCTGCCTGCCGAGATGCAGGACTGGCTGCCCTGGCTCGCCCATGAGGAGACCCGGGCCCCGGTCGCGCTGGCCGCGGCCCCGGCCGGCGGGGTCGGCGGCCCGGCCTTCTACCCGTTCGCCGATTTCTCGCCCGAACTCGCCGCGGTGCGCTGGGCGGCCCGGCACGGAGTGCCGGTCGTCGCCTGCGATCTGCCGCTGGCGGACCGGGCCTGGGCGGAGGGACGGCAGGAGGCGGATCCCGGGGCCGCGGAGACCGGGGCCGCCGAGGCGGACCGCGCGGAGGGGGTCTCGGCGATCGCCCCGATCGGTCCGGGGCTCGCCTCCGCCCTGCGGTCTCGGCTGACCGGGCGGCCGGGGGACGACCTCTGGGACCGGCTCGTCGAGGCCACCGCGCCCGGCTCCCCGCCCGCGGCACTGCGCCGCGCGGCCCTGCTCACGGGGTGGGCGCTGCGCGCGGACGCGGTCGCCTCCGGCGGGGTGCCGCGCCTGGACCTGCGCCGGGAGCGGTGGATGCGGTCGTGCCTGGCGGCCGCGACCGCCGGGGGCGAGCGTGCGGCGCTGGTCGTGGGCGCCTTCCACGCCCCGGCGCTGACCGCGGTGCGGGACGAGCCTGCCGTCTCCCCCCGGGAGGGCGCGGAGGAATCGCGCTGGACGACCTCGCTGATCCCGTACACGTACGCCCTGCTGGACGAGCGGTCGGGATATCCGGCGGGCATCCGGGACCCGGAGTGGCAGCACCACGTGCTGCGGGCCGCGGGCGATCCGGCCGCGCTGGAGGAGGCGTTGACGCGGGCCGCGGTCGAGGTGACCGCGGCGCTGCGGACGCTCGGACATCCGTCGGGGCCCGCGGACGCGCGGGAGATCGTCCGGCTCGCCGGAGATCTGGCGCGGCTGCGTGGGCTGCCCGCGGCGGGGCGCGGCGAACTGGTCGAGGCGGTGCAGACGGTTCTCACGCAGGGCGAGCCCTACGGCCGTGGTCGCGCCGTGGCACGGGCGATGGAGCGGGTGCTCGTCGGCAGCCGGGCCGGCCGCCCCGCACCCGGCGCCCCGCGCAGCGGCCTCGCGCCCGCGGTCGAGGCCGAGTTGGCGGAGCTGGGCCTGCCGGGTCCGGGCGTGGACGGCCCGGGAACGGGCGGCTCACGCGCCGACTCGTCCGGCAGGGGCGGCGGTTCCGCGCGGGATCTGCGGCTCGATCCGCTCCGTTCCGACCTCGACCGCCGCCGTGAACTGCTCCTGCGCCGGCTGACGGTGTGCGGGGTGCCCTACGGCGAGCCCAAGGAGGTCGCCGGAACGGGCGGCGCCGACGCGCTGACCGCACGCTGGGAGGTGCACTGGACGCCCGCCACGGCGGCCATGCTGAACGCGGCGGGGGTCCGCGGCGTCACGCCGGCCCAGGCCGCCGAGGGCGTCCTGCGTGAGCGGCGGCGCACGGAGACGGACGAGGGCGGACCTACGGCCGCCCAGGCGCTGGAGGGTCTGCGGCAGGCCGCGGAGTGCGGTCTCGACGCGCTGGCGGACGAGCGGCTCGACGACCTCGCCGAGGTGCTGCCCGGCTCCGGCACGCTGCCCGAACTCCTCGCCGGGCTGGGGCTGTCGGACCGGGTGCGGGCCGGGCACATCCCGGGGCTCGGCGCCGACGACGGCCGCACCGCGCGGGCCGCCGCCGTGAGCGAGCTGCTCACCGCCGCCGCGGTGCGCCAGGTCGACGGGCTCACCGGCTCCGACGACCCGGCCGACGCGCGGGCGCTGGTCGCGCTCGCCCACCGCGCCGACGCCCTGGGCGGCGTCCGGCTCGCCGACGCGCTCGCCCGGCTGGCGGCCGACGGCTCGCCGTTGATGCGCGGCGCCGCCGGTGCCGTACGCGTGCTGCTGGGGCAGGAAGCCGCGCGTGAGCTCGGGGACCGGGTCGCCTCCTGGGTCGACGCGGCGACCGGTCCGGAGTCCCGGTCGGCGCTCACCGCCCGGCTCACCGGGGTGCTGACGGCGGCGGGGCCGCTGCTCGAGGCGGCTCCGGCCGCGCTGGAGCCGCTGCTCGACCGGGTCGCGCTGCTGCCGGACCGAGGCTTCCTCGACCGGCTGCCCGCGCTGCGCGGCGGATTCGACACGCTGAGCCCGGCGGCCCGCGAACGCCTGCTGGGCACCGTGGAGGAACGTCTCGGGGAGACGCGCCTGGCCGACACCGGCGACGTCGATCCGGTGGCGCTCGCCGTCTGGACGTCGGCGGATCTCGCGGCGCGGTCGGCGCTGCGGGCGTTCGGGCTGCTGCCCGCGGAACTCGGCACCGGGGCGGCGGAGTCGACGGAGGTCACGGGGGGCGCTCCCACCGCGGAGGGCGCGGACACCCCTTCGACGCCGGTCACGTCGGGGAGCACGGCCGCGGACGCGGTGCCCGGCGGTGGGATGCGGCTGGCGGCCGGGGACCGCTGGCGGCTCGTGCTCGGGCGGCGCAGGGATCAACTGCCGCCGCCCGCGGCGGCGTTGGCGACGGCGCTCGACGAGTTGTACGGCAGTGGACGGGGCGAGGGAAGCCGCGGCGAGCTGGGCGGCCGGGGCGGCGGACGGGAGGCGCCCTACCCGTCGGCGCGGGAGTGGTCGCAGGAGCTCGCGGCCCTGTTCGGGCCCGGCGTACGGGAGGAGGTGCTCGCGGCCGCGGCGGCGTCGGGCCGGACCGACGTCCTCTCCGAGCTGGACGCGGAGGGCGTACGGCCGTCCGTCGACCTGCTGCGGACGGTGCTGCGGCACGCGGGCGGCCTGCCCGAGGCGCGGCTCGCGGCGCTGCGGCCCCTGGTGCGCCGCCTGGTGGAGGCGCTCACCCGGCAGCTGGCGACCCGGCTGCGGCCCGCGCTGCACGGCGCGGTGCTGCCCCGGCCCAGCAGGCGCGCGGGCGGCGGGCTCGACCTGCCCCGCACCCTGCGGGCCAACCTGGCGACGGCGCGGCGCGCTCCGGACGGCACGGTGCAGGTCGTCCCCGAGCGTCCGGTCTTCCGCAGCCGGGCGCGGCGGG
Organism: Streptomyces mangrovisoli; assembly: GCF_000974985.2. Classification (GTDB taxonomy): domain Bacteria; phylum Actinomycetota; class Actinomycetes; order Streptomycetales; family Streptomycetaceae; genus Streptomyces; species Streptomyces mangrovisoli. The sequence continues at coordinate 154,928 of NZ_LAVA02000015.1, forward strand.
CCGCCGAGTGGCGGCTGGTCCTGGTCACCGACGTGTCGGGGTCCATGGAGGCGTCCACCATCTGGGCGGCGCTGACGGCCTCGGTGCTGGCCGGGGTGCCCACCCTGTCCACGCACTTCCTGGCCTTCTCCACGGAGGTCATCGACCTCACCGAGCACGTCGGCGATCCGCTGTCGCTGCTGCTGGAGGTCAGCGTCGGCGGTGGCACGCACATCGCGGCGGGGCTGCGGCACGCGCGCGAGCTGGTGACCGTGCCGTCCCGCACGCTCGTCGTGGTGATCAGCGACTTCGAGGAGGGCTATCCGGTCGGAGGGCTGCTCGCGGAGGTGCGGGCGCTGGTCGGGGCGGGCTGCCATGTGCTCGGCTGCGCCAGCCTCGACGACACGGGGCGGCCCCGCTACTCGACCGGTGTCGCGGGGCAGCTGGTCGCCGCGGGGATGCCGGTCGCCGCCCTCAGTCCGCTCGAACTCGCCCGCTGGGTAGGGGAGAAGATCGCATGAGTCCGGACCTGCCTCCGGTCGACCCGTCCGTGACCGCCGAACTCGTCGCGGCCCTCTCCCCGCGGCTGCGCAAGCGGCTCGACGCGGGCATCGCCAAGCTGGCTGACCGCCCGGCCGTACGGGACGGCGACACCGTGCGCGTCGCCGTGGACGACACCACGCACGTCGAACTGCACGCACCGGGCGGCGCGGTGACCGGTGCGGCCGCCGTGCGCTGCGGCTGTCTGCTGGCCCCGGACTGTCTGCACCGGGCGGCGGCGGCGTCGCTGGCCCCGGTGCACGAACCGGCCCCGGAGGCGGCCGGGGAAGCGGAGGCGGCCGCGGTGGCGGAGACCACTGCGGCGGAGGCCCCGGCGGGCGAGGAGGCCACTGCGGCCGGGGAGGCGCCGTCCCCTCCCCCGCACCCCGAGCCCGAGCCCGGCCTCGGCCCCGATCCCGGCCCCGGGCCCGAGGCCCCGACCCCCGACCAGTGCGCCGCCGCGCGGGCCGTGCGCGACGCCGTCGTGGCCGTGCTGGAGGCGGGCGTGGACGGGGCCGGGGGCGTGGTGCAGGCGGAGTTGCTGCGGGCGGCGCACGCGGCGCGGATCGCCGGACTCCCGCGGCTCGCCACGGCGGCGGTCGCCGTGGTGACCGGGGTGCGCGCGGCCCGCTCCGCCGACCCGGCGTACCGCCTCGCCGACCTCGGCGCGGCGCTCCGCGAGACCCTGCTGACCGCGCACCTGCTGCCGCGGGCGACGGGCGCGGAGTTCGCGGCGCTGCGCGGCACCGCCCGCCGCCCGTACACGCCGGACGGCTCGCTGCGCCTGTACGGCCTCTTCACCGAGCCGGTGCTCACCACGACCGGGTACGCCGGCGCGGTCACCTGGACCGCGGACGCCGAGGGCCGCCTGCTGACCGTCTCGGACGTGGCGCCGGGCGGCGCCGGGCGGGCCGTGGGCGCGGCGGGCCGGGCCGTGCGGATCGGCGACACGGCGCTGACGCACCGCGAGTTGTCGCGGGCGGGGCTCGCCGTGTCGGGGGCGACGGTCTCCCCGACGGGCCGGCTGGGCGCGGGTGCCGGGGTGCGGGCCGTACGTGCCGCCGGGGCGGCCTGGACCGCCGAACCGCTGGACCGGCTGTGGGCCGAGCCCGTCGCCGAGCAGGTCGGCCGGGCGCTCGCGGGCGAACGCGACCTGCTCTTCCTCGACCTCACCCTCACCGGCACGGTGCGGGAGGCGGCGGGCGACTGCCTGGTCGCGGAGTGCGGCGGCCGTACGGTGCGGCTGGCCGTCGCGCACGACGACCCGGCGCTGCCGTACCGCGACAATCTGCGGCTGCTGGCCGCGGCCCCCGGCACGCGGCTGCGGGTGGTCGGCCGGCTCGCCCTGGCACCGCACCCGCGCGTGCTGCTGCTGGCGTCGAGCCTCCCGGGTGCGGCGGAGGGCCATGTCGACCTGGGGACCGACCGGTTGCAACGCGCGGACCTCGCCGTCGCCGCGGCCTCGCCCGCCCCGGCCATGGGCCTGCCCGAGGCGGACGAGGCTCCGGTGCACGTGCTGAGCCGCCGGGTGCTGCAAGGGGTCGCGGGCGGCCGTCCCGTGCTGGCGGCGCCCGGTGAGGGCGGCCGGGCCGGTGAGCGCAACGACAGCGACGGCCGGCGGCTGCGCCGGGCCGGTCTGACGACGGCGGCCGAACTGCTGCGGGAGCTCGTCGCCGCGGCGGCGGACCGTTCACGGGACGCCTTCGGCCGGCTGCTCCCGGCCGACGCGGACCGGTTCGGCCGCGCCTGGCTGGCCGCCGCCTGCTACACGGCCGAGGTGGAACGCGCGCTGTGCGCGGCGGCGTGGGGCGCGGACATACGCGACGCGGACGCGCGGCACGGGGACACCCCTGACGCGGACGTACGGGGCGCCGACGTACGGGACGCCGACGTACCGGACGGGACTCCGGTGGTGCGCTGAGCGCGCGGTGGGCCCGCCCGGATCGCGGGCGGGCCCACCGATGACGCGCGAGGGGCGTCAGCGCACGTTGACGGTGACCGTGACCGTCTTCAGGACCGCGGGCAGCTTCGTGGTGTCGACCTTGAGAATCTCGCCGTTGTCGGTCCGGCCGGTGGACGGCAGGGTCTTCTGGTGGACGGTCCACTTGCCGTCGGGGTCGACGGAGATGGTGTCGATCCCGAAGTCGTCGTCATTGGAGAGGTACAGGGTCCGGCCGCCGTCGCTGGTGGCGACGCCCTCGACCTTGTCGTGGCCGAAGAAGGCGCCGGTCGGGTCGAGCTGGCTGACCAGGTTGCCGACGTCGACGTACGACTGCTTCTGCGCCACGTGGACGCCGGCCTTGGTGAGCGCGGCGAGCGCGTCGTTGGTGGCGGCCTTGCCGACGAACGCCTCGGGCGACTTGCCGTCGATGGTCAGGCCGCTGACGTCGGTGGCGCCGTTGGTGTCGACCTCGTACAGGTGCTTGCCCGCGAACGGCTCGAAGTTGCCGTCCCGTTCGTCGACGATGAACTTCGTCGCGGAGACGGCGGTGATCTCGCTGTTGGCGTCACCGGTCGTCGCGGCGTTGTCCAGCAGGTACAGGTACTGCTTGGTCTTGTACGTGCGCAGGTCGACAGTCACGATGCGGGTGACGGAGACGTTGCCGGCCTTGGTGGTGCCGAGGTCGGGCTGCTGGAGCGCCGACTGCATGACGCCCACCAGGGTCTTGCCGTCGGGCGTGACCGTCAGGCCCTCCATGCCCTTGTTCTTGGCGCGGTAGGCGAGTTCGGACGGAAGGTAGCCGAGGACGTTGTGCGAGGCGTTGTCCTGGCTGTCCTTGTACGGCGTCAGCCGGCCCAGCTCGTAGCCGTTGGCGTCGAAGTGCGTGATGTACGGCCCGTACTCGTCCGACACCCAGAAGGTGCCGTCGGACAGCGCCACCAGGCCCTCGGAGTCGTAGCCGTTGGCGTCCTTGGCCACCGGGACCGGGGTGCCGCCGTTGGCGTTGGTCGCGTCGACGTCGTCGATGACCTCGCTGGTGTCGTGCGGCGGACGCCCGCTGTAGTTCACCCCGCCGAGCTTCTTGGGCCCCTTGAGGGTGATCTTCCTGACCAGTTCGGCCTTGCCGTCGACCAGCTTGAACTCGCCTATCTGAGGCGTGAAGTCGGTGGCCATCTCCGACTTGTTGCCGTCGGGGGCGTCGGCGTTGGGGCCGCGGTCGGTGAGGCCGTAGAACCAGCCCTTCTTGCCCGGCACGGGTGTCAGGGCCGAGCCGTAGCCCTCGCCGGAGATCTCGGTGGTGGTGCCGTTCGGCCCGGCGACCGTCTTGAGCGCCGGGATCGCGCTCCCGTCCGTCCGGGTGTCCTTGTAGAGCTCCACCGCGTCGGACGCGGTGTAGGTGAAGGTGTCCGTACCCGTGAACCCGGCCTCGGGCGTGTACGTGAACGACCCATCCGCGCCGACCGTCACCTTGCCGTGCGCGGCGTCGGTGTGCCGTACGACGGCGGTCGCTCCGGAGTCGTTGCGCAGGACGTTGCCGGACACGTCGCCGTGGCCGGAGAACGTGTCCGGGGCCGCGTTGAAGTCGTGGGTCGGGGCCGACAGCCAGCCGCCCGCCTGGGCGGCGACGGTGCCCGCCCCGACCACGGCGACGGTCACGCCGATCGCCAGGGCCGCACGGGTACGCGAACGGGAGAAGGATCTGTGAGTCATGGCCCGAATGTGACGCTCGCCCATGGATCCACGGGAGACGCCAGATGAACTCTCGGTGCACAGGGCTTCCGTATTTCCCGATGCGCAACAGCCCTCGCCCGCACCGGAGTTCCGGGCGGGGTCACCTGCCGCGCAGCAGGGCGTACGCGAACACCAGCCGGCGGTCCAGCCACGGGGCCCGGATCAGGAAGCGCAGGTCGCGTTCGGAGGTCAGGACCAGTTCGCGACCGGACCGCCAGTCCAGCGGGCGCGGGCCCGGCTGGTCGCCGCCCTCGGCACCCAGGTCGCCGATCATCTGGAAGGCCGTCTTGAAGACGGCCGCGACCCCCGCGGCCGCCATGTCCTTCGGCCCGTTCTTCGCCCATTCGGCACCGCTCACGACGAGTTCGCGGCCGGGCTGTTCGATGCGCCAGGTGGGCCTCAGGGCGTGCCGGCCCGGCGGCAGCCGCCGCAGGGTGCCCAGGGCGGTGCCCGCGCCGTCGCGCACGGTGTGGTGCCGCTCGCCGTCGGCCTTGCGCGCGGGGTCGACCGAGCACAGCGGAATCCGGCCGTCGGGATCCTCGAACAGGCACGGGCCGTCGGACGAGCCCGCGGCGGAGGAGCTGGGGTCGGAGAGGCTGGGGTCGGACGGCGCGAAGAAGGCGCAGGGGGCCATCACCCGTTGCTGCTCCGGGCCGTACGGAACCCGCAGTGCCCGCACCCCGAGCACGGCCTGCCTGCGCAGCAGCGTCCTGGGCCGCTCCTCGTCGGTGACCACGAACTCCCCCACCTCGCGCCAGGGGAGGACGGGTATCGGCGGTTCGACGAAGGTGCTGCGCTTGCCGAACAGGGGGGGCTCCAGGGTCGGAAGGTGGGTCGCGGTTCCGGGGTCGACGATAACCGTCCGGTCGGGTGCGGGTGCGGGTGCGGGTGCGGGTGCGTGGTGGTTTCCCGCGCCGCTTGAGGGAAGTCTCGCCGCAACTCCTCCAGGGGCGCGGGGAACTGCGCGACCGGCCACGACGCACCCGCACCCGCTGCCCCAACCGCACCCCCCGGCCAGGGCCACCGCTTGGATACCCGGCGGGATACAGGCTGGGATACGGCATTTACCGGACGGACACGACTCCGACTCGCCGGGGAAAAGCGCCACCCCCACAGTCGTGCGCACAACGGCGAGAAACAGCCCCCGCAAACCGCCGGAGGCATCCCGCCCGGTCAGGGAGCAGTCATGACGGATTCCCGTACGACCGCACCACCTCCCCCCTCTACGCCCGCCCCGGAACCCACGGCCACGGCCACCGCCGCCGTCGCCGCCGCGGTCACCGCCGTCCCCGGCGCATTCCCCTTGTCCGAAGGAGACTTCGCTCTGGTCGTGATCGACATGCAGCGCGACTTCCTGGAACCCGGCGGGTTCGGGGAGACGCTCGGCAACGACGTGAGCCTGCTGCGCCGCGTCATCGCGCCCCTGCGCGCGGTGCTCGCGGCGAGCCGGGCCGCCGGCGTACCGGTGATCCACACCCGGGAGGGCCATCTCCCGGACCTGTCCGACTGTCCGCCCGCGAAGCTGCTGCGCGGGGCCCCGTCGAAGCGGATCGGCGACCCCGGTCCGATGGGCCGGATCCTGGTCCGGGGCGAGTACGGGCAGGACATCATCGACGAACTGGCGCCCACGCCCGGCGAGTTGGTGTTCGACAAGCCGGGCAAGGGCGCCTTCCACGCCACCGGCTTCGGGGACGCGCTCGCCGCCCTGGGAGTGAGCCGGCTGGTCGTCACCGGCGTGACCACCGAGGTCTGCGTGCACACCACCGTGCGTGAGGCCAACGACCGGGGCTACGACTGCCTGGTGCTGGAGGACTGCACCGGCTCGTACTTCCCGGAGTTCCACCGCACCGCCCTGCGCATGATCTCGGCCCAGGGCGGCATCTTCGGCTGGACCGCCGGGTCCGCCGCCTATCTCCAGGCCCTCGCCGAACTCACCGAACTCGCCGCGCCCGCAACCGCGTAGAGCACCGGCACGGTCCCGCGCCACCACGACTCCTCGGCCGCACGGCCGGCCGCGTCCCCGTCTCCCCTTCCTCCTTCAGGAGTCATCCATGTCCGCTTCCGGTACCGGCACCGCTCCGTCCGCGCCGCCCGAACCGTCCGAGCCCTCCGCACCGGCCCCGTCCCGCTCCCCGATGGCCCTGCCCTGGTGGTCCGCGGGCGACACCAACGCGTTCTTCGGTCTGACCTTCAACGTCCTGGTCAACGTCCTCGTGCTGACGGGCCTGTTGATCGGCGTGGTCGGACTCGGCACACACGACGTCTACCACACGGTGCTGCCCGCCCTGGGCATCGAACTGCTGGTGGGCAACGTGTACTACACCTACCTCGCGCGCCGGCTGGCCCGCCGCGAGGGCCGCAGCGACGTCACCGCGATGCCGTACGGGCCCTCGGTGCCGCACATGTTCATCGTCACCTTCGTGATCATGCTGCCCACCTATCTGTCCACCAAGAACCCGGTCCGGGCCTGGGAGTCCGGTCTCGCCTGGGCGTTCGTCATCGGGGTGATCGTCCTGATCGGGGCGTTCGTGGGCCCGTACGTCCGCCGGTGGACACCGCGCGCGGCGCTGCTCGGCACCCTGGCCGGCATCTCGGTCGCCTTCATCTCGATGCGGCCCGCCGGGCAGATGTGGGAGGCCGGGTGGATCGCGCTGCCCGTCCTCGTGATCATCCTGATCGGCTTCTTCACCGACCTCAAGCTGCCCGGCAACATCCCGATCGGTCTCGCCGCGCTGCTGGTGGGCACCGCGATCGGCTGGATCGGCGGCTTCATGGAGCCCGCCGACGTCGGCTCCGCCGTCCACGACATCGCGCTCGGCGTGCCGACGCTCCAGTTCCACCTGCTCTTCCAGGGTCTCTCGCACATCGGGCCGTTGCTGGCGACGGCGATCCCGCTCGGCATCTACAACTTCACCGAGGGCATGACCAATGTGGAGAGCGCCGCCGTGGCGGGCGACGAGTACAACCTGCGCTCCGTGCTGCTCGCCGACGGCACCGGTGCCGTGGTCGGCGCCGCGCTCGGCTCACCCTTCCCGCCGGCCGTCTACATCGGGCACCCGGGCTGGAAGGCCGCGGGCGGGCGCACCAGTTACTCGATGGGGACCGGGGTCGTGGTCGCCGCGCTCTGCTTCAGCGGGATGTTCGGTCTGCTCGGCGCCCTGCTGCCGATGCCCGCCATCGTCCCGATCCTCCTCTACATCGGCCTGCTGATCGGGGCCCAGGCGTTCCAGGCGGTGCCGCGCGCCCACGCGGCGGCGGTGATGATCGCCATCATTCCCAACGTCGCCTCCTGGGCGCAGGGGCAGATGGCGGACGTGCTCTCCGCGGTCGGCTACCAGACGGTCGACTTCGCCTCGGACGCCAAGCTGATCCCGCCCAGCGGCGGCAGCGGGGGCGTGGTCCCGGAGAGCGCGCTCGTGAACGCGGGCGTCATCTACAAGGGTCTGCTGACCCTCGGCGAGGGCGCGGTCCTGGTGGGCCTGATCCTCGGCGCGATCGTGGTCTTCCTCATCGACCGGCAGTTCCACAAGGCGGCGGCGTACTGCGCGGCGGGCGCGGCGCTCTCCTTCGTCGGGCTGATCCACGGGGCCAAGGTCGGCTGGGACATGAACGGGCAGATGGCGCTGGGGTATCTGTTCGCCGGTCTGGTCTGCGTCGGCTTCCACTTCCGCGACCGCCGCAAGGCGGCCGGGGCAGCCGGGGCAACGGGGGCCGCGGGCGAGGTCGGGGCAGTGCAGGCGGCGGACGGAACCGCCGAAGCGGCCACCGCCTGAGCGTGCGTGCTCGCTGAGCGAGCGTGCCCGCTGAGGGTGTGGGCCCTCCGAGCGTGCGTGCTCGCCGAGCGGGTGCGCCCGCTCAGCCCTGAAGTGGTACGGCCCCGGTCACGCCCGATCGGGGCCGGGGCCCGCTGCCGCCGCGCCCCTCGCCCGTGCCACCACCCGCAGCACCGCGTCGGCCAGCAGGTCCGGCCGTTCGAGGTGCACCGCGTGTCCGACGTCCGCAAGCACCATGAAGGGAAGCCCGATGGACGCCTCGAGCGCCTCCGCCGCCCGCCGCCGGGGCCCGGGCGACAGTCCGCCGAGGCTGCCCAGCACGGGCGGCCGCCCGGCCCGTATCCCGGACGGCAGCGGGATCGGCTCGAAGGCCCGGAACATCGCGAAGTCCCGTGCCACGCGGCCCTCGTCGGCGGGGGCGAGCGCGGTCGTCCAGGCCGGTCCGTACAGCGCGGCGCCGAAGCCGGGAACGCCGTCCCGCGCGTACCCCTCGGCGACATGCGCCAACAGGCCCGGGACCAGGGCGCCCGCGGCGGGTTCGTGCAGCACGGCGCCGGCCACCGGAACCCCGGCCGCCACCAGCGCCATCCCCAGCGTCGCGCCGCCGGAGACGCCCACCACCACCGCGTTCTCGGCGTACGGCGTCAACGCGGCCGTCTCCAGGGCGAGTTCACCGGTGCAGTCGCGTTCGGGCACCGACACCCGCAACTCGGGCGCCCGGCGCCGTAGTTCCGCGACGACGCCGTCCCACACCGCCCCGGTCGTCGCCGCGCCGTGCACCAGCAGCACGTGCGGCGGCGCCCCTGTCCGCCTGCCTTCGGTCCGCTCCGCCGGATGGTCCACACCGCCCAGGATAGGAGCAGAGCCGAGCGGCCCCCGCCCGGCCCGCCCGCCGCCCGGGGGTGCTTGACTGCCGCGTAACCCGTGCGGAACGCCGCAGACACCCGTGATCATCAGGATGGGGCCATGGATACCGTCCAGGACTCGGAACAGCCCAGGTCGGCAACGCTCCGGAACTCCGCCGACGATCCACCGCCGCCGGCCACGGCCCGCGACGAGGACGTGCCGTCCGGCACCCCCAGCGAGCGGGCCTACCTCCACCTGCGGGACCGGCTCCTGGCCGGCGGCTTTCCGCTGACCCGGCGGCTGGGCGAGGAACGGCTCGCCACCCTCATCGGCGTCTCCCGGACCCCGGTGCGGCACGCGTTGATCCGGCTGCACGGCGAAGGGCTGGTGGCCCGCCACCCCGAGGGCGGCTACCGGCCCGCGGTCGCCGACCCGCAGGACATCGCGGCCCTGTACGAGGCCCGGCGGACGCTGGAGATCGGCTCCCTGTGGGGTCCCACCGAGACCGGTCGCCGCCACGACCTCGGCCAACTCGCCGTCCTGCGGGAGGAGTGGGAGCGGATGCGCCGCGAACTCCCGCCCGCCGAAGCCGGGTTCGTCGCCACCGACGAGGACTTCCACGTCCGGCTGGCCGGGGCGGCCGGGAACGACGTCATGGTCGAACTGCTCAAGTCGGTGAACGCGCGCATCCGGGTCGTCCGCATCCACGACTTCCTGACCGAGGACCGCATCGAGGAGACCGTCGACGAGCATCTCCAGCTCCTCACCGCCGTGATGGCCGATCTGCCCGCCGAGGCGGAGCGGATCTTCCGCGCCCACCTCGCCAAGTCGAAGGCGGTCGCGGAGGAGCGGGCGCTGCGCGCCATCGCCCGCATGGCCGCCCTGGGCTGACCCCACGCACCACGAGGCACGGCGCCACCCCGCACGGCACGCCCGCACCGCACGGCACACCCGCGCCACCCGCGCACCCGCACCCCGCCGTTCGTGCCCGCCCACCCCTGCCACGAAGAGGTGCCCCATGCCCGCAACGCCCACGCCCGAGCCGTCTCCCCCCGCCTCCGCGCCGCACGCCGCAGCCCCCGAGCCGCCCGCCCCCACCGCACCCGGAACCGTCGCCGCGGACCCGTACACCTGGCCGTACGACGGACCGATCCGGCCCGAGCGGACCGCGCTGCTCTGCATCGACTGGCAGACCGACTTCTGCGGCCCCGGCGGCTACGTCGACGCCATGGGCTACGACCTGGCCCTGACCCGCGCTCCCCTGGGCCCCACCGCCAAGGTCCTCGCCGCGGCCCGGTCCGTCGGGCTGACCGTCGTCCACACCCGCGAGGGCCACCGCCCCGACCTCTCCGACTGCCCGCCGAACAAGCTGTGGCGCTCCCGCCGGATCGGCGCCGGGATCGGCGACGCGGGACCCTGCGGGCGGATTCTGGTGCGGGGCGAACCGGGCTGGGAGATCGTCCCGGAGGCGGCGCCGCTGCCCGGTGAGCTGATCATCGACAAGCCCGGCAAGGGCTCCTTCTACGCCACCGACCTGGACCTGCTGCTGCGCACCCGCGGCATCACGCATCTGATCCTCACCGGCATCACCACCGACGTCTGCGTCCACACCACCATGCGCGACGCCAACGACCGCGGCTACGAGTGCCTGCTGCTGACCGACTGCACCGGCGCCACCGACCCCGCCAACCACGCCGCCGCGCTCCACATGGTCACCATGCAGGGCGGCGTCTTCGGCGCGATCGCCCCGTCCGCCGCCGTGCTGGAGGCCCTGGCCGCCCTCTGACCCGGCGAGCCACCCGCCGTCCGCCGATCCGCCCGTCCGTCCGGCCGTCCGCCGATCCGCCGGTCCGCCCGCCCAACGGCCCGCTCGTGGGGTGAACGGCCCGTGGAGAGGAACGACCCGTCAGGAGAACCGTCGGCCCCTCCCGCGCGTATTGATCTACGGTGCCTTGAATCCGCTGCGACCCGGGAGGGCGTGTGCACGAGCCGAGGACGGCGCTCGCCGAGCGGATCGCCCGGCGCAGGAGGGGTGTCGGCGACCCTCGTGCGCTGGTGGGCGAGATGCGGCGGGCGGTGCTGCTGGTGCCGGTGGCCGACGGGGGTCTGTGGTCGGTGCGTTCGGGCGGGGTGCGGTGGATCTGCGGCTTCTCCGACGAGGCCGCACTGGCGGAGTTCGCGGTCCGGCACGCGCCCGGCGACCAACCGCTCGACTACGCGGCGCTGCGCGGTGCGCGCATCGTCGACGAGATCGTGCCCGCCCTGGGCGAGCCCGGGGGTCTGGCGGTCGACATCGCCACCGAGGGCGGGGCGATGTTCTTCCCGCCGGTCGCGGGTGTGGTGCCGGACGCGGTCGCGGTCGACACCGGACGTACGGGTTCGAACTGGACCCGGTCGGCCGGGTCACCGCCGTACGGGCTCAGGGCTGGACCGAGCGCTACGCCTACGACGCGAGCGGCAACCAGACCGAGGCGTCCTGGCCGTCACGCCACCCCGGCGGCGAGGCCGTCGGGCCGCGCACCCACACCGGCACGGCCGTCACCAGCGCCGGGCGCGTCCGCATCGAGCACGACGCGCTGGGCCGGGTCGTCCTCCGGCAGAAGCCCCGCCTGTCCCGCAAGCCGGACACCTGGCGCTACGAGTGGGACACCGAGGACCGCCTCGTCTCCACGACCACCCCCGACGGGACACGGTGGACGTACCGCTACGACCCGCTCGGCCGCCGCGTCGCCAAACAGCGCCTGACGGCCGACGGCGACGGCGTGGCGGAGGAGATCCGGTTCACCTGGGACGGCCCGACCCTGTGCGAGCAGACCAGCCGCCGGCGGGACCTCCCGCACACGGTCGCCCTGACCGCGGAGCGCACTGTGGGGCGCGACCGCCTGGTCCCGCGACAGCAGCGCCTACACCCCGCCGCGTTTCCCCGGCCAGTACTTCGATCCCGAGACGGGCTTCCACTACGGGAAACCTGAACAAGGCCAACCTGCAGCGGTTCGAGGACGCCATGCGCGAGCACATGACGGCGGACGGGACGAAGATCTACCGGTTCAATTACCGGAATCAGGGACCGGCGGTCGGTTTCATCGACCCGGCCTCCCAGAAAATGGTCATGTTGCACACCGATGGTAAGTTCTGGTCGGCGTGGAAACCGGGCGACAAAGTTCCAGGGAATCATCGGCAAAGGATTTCTGTGGTAGCCGACCGAGAACACGGAACGCCGTCGCGCCTCGGAGGTGTCCTCGACGCGGACGGCTCCTTCGCCTCGGCCTGGCTGCGGGGGAAGACGGTGGCGCCGGTGGCCGCGGGCGCACGGATCGACGCGGCACTGGCGCGGCGGATCATGGCCGGCTTCCACGCCGTGGCCGCCGCGTACGTCGTGGCCACGGATCTCTCCGACCCCTCCGGGGCAACGTCCCGGCTGCCCGCCGACGCCGACCCCACGGGCACCCCTCCGCCCGTGCTGCTCCGTACCCTCGACGCGCGGGGCGCGGTTCTCTTTCCCGAAGCGGGTTACGCGCTGGCGGCGGGAGACTCCGCCTTCATGGGCGCGGCCCTCGGCGAGGGCGCCGACGCGGCCCGCGCGCGCTTCGGCCGGTACGCGCGATCGGTCCTGGCACAGCACCCCTCGGTGGCGGCCGTGGCCGCCTCCCACCCGCCGGCCCACAGGGCCTGGTCACGTCCTGACGACGTCGATCCGGACAGCGCGACGGCGCGGCAGCTGGCCCTGCTGGACGCGTTCGCCGACGGCAGGTGCGGCGCACCGGACTTCGCGCACGGCTGGTGGGAGGCCCGCCGCGCCTCCCAGGCGCGGGGGGAGCGGATCCGTGGGGCGCTGGGCGACCTGTTCGACCAGGTGTTCATGACGCTCGAGGACTACGCGGTCGACCCCGCGTTCGCGGAACCCGGCGACCTCGACGATGCGGGACTCCAGGCCGCCGTACGCGCGGCCTGGGAGGAGTTTCACCGGCCCGGAACCGGCCGCGGCGGGCAGTGATCGCGGCTCGGTCCACCGGGTGATCCGGCGCGCGACGCGGGAGCGTCGGCGCACGCGTCAGCCCAGGAAGCTCAGCCGGACCTTGCGCTGCGGGTTGTCCTTGTTGGTGTCGACCAGGCACACCGACTGCCACGTGCCGAGCTCCAGTCGCCCGCCGACCACCGGGAGCGTCGCGTGCGGCGGGACGATCGCGGGCAGGACGTGGTCGCGGCCGTGGCCGGGGCTGCCGTGCCGGTGCTGCCAGCGGTCGTCGGCGGGCAGCAGGGAGTGCAGGGCGGCCAGCAGGTCGTCGTCGCTGCCGGCGCCCGTCTCGATCACCGCGATCCCGGCGGTGGCGTGCGGCACGAAGACGTTCAGCAGGCCGTCGCGGCCGCCGGCCGCCTCGCGCAGGAAGGTCTCGATGTCACGGGTGAGGTCGACGACCGTCTCCCGGGAGCCGGAGGCGACGGTGAGGATCCGCGTGGTGAAGGCGTCTGACATGCCTTCCATCCTCACCCATGGGCCGCCCGCCACACCCGTACGACGTCGGGAAGATCCGTGGGCCCGGCGCGGTTCGTACAGGCGTGAACGACATGCGTGAGGTCGAGGTGGTCGTCGTCGGTGCCGGGCAGGCCGGGCTGTCGAGCGGCTACCACCTGCGGCGCACCGGTTACGAGCCGGGGCGCGACTTCGTGGTGCTCGACCACTCCCCCGGCCCCGGTGGCGCCTGGCAGTTCCGCTGGCCGTCGCTGACGTACGGCAAGGTGCACGGGATGCACGCGCTGCCCGGCATGGAGCTGACCGGCGCGGACCCGGCGCGGCCCTCGGCGCAGGTCGTCCCGGAGTACTTCGCCGCGTACGAGCGCGCCTTCGACCTTCGGGTACGGCGTCCCGTGGACGTACGGTCCGTGCGCGAGGGCGACGGCGGGCGGCTGCTCGTGGAGACGTCGGCCGGCGACTGGTCGACGCGGGCGCTGATCAACGCCACCGGGACCTGGGACCGGCCGTTCTGGCCGCGCTACCCCGGTCAGGAGACCTTCCGCGGGCGCCAGTTGCACACCGCGCGGTACCCCGGGCCGCAGGCGTTCGCCGGGCAGCGGGTGATCGTGGTCGGCGGCGGCGCCTCGGGCACGCAGCACCTGCTCGAACTCGCGCCGTACGCCGCCTCGACGACCTGGGTCACCCGGCGGCCGCCGGTCTTCCGGGAGGGCCCGTTCGACGAGGGCGCGGGGCGGGCGGCGGTGGCTCTCGTGGAGGAGCGGGTACGTCAGGGGCTGCCGCCGCGGAGCGTGGTCTCGGTGACCGGGCTGCCGCTGAACGACGCGGTCCGGCAGGGTCTGGAGGACGGCGTCCTGGACCGGCTGCCGATGTTCGACCGGATCACCCCCACCGGGGTGGAGTGGGCCGACGGGCGGCGCGTCGAGGCCGACGTCATCCTGTGGGCGACCGGCTTCCGGGCCGCGATCGACCATCTCGCGCCGCTGCGGCTGCGCGAGCCGGGCGGCGGGATCCGCGTCGAGGGGACCCGCGCGGTCGCCGACCCGCGCGTCCACCTCGTCGGCTACGGCCCCTCGGCCAGCACGATCGGCGCCAACCGCGCCGGCCGGGCGGCCGTACGGGACATCCGGAGGCTGCTCTCGGACGAGCCCGTGGCCGCGTGACACCGGTCCGGCGCGTGACGCCGGTCCGGCGCGGGGCTCACGCTCACGGCGTGGGGTGCAGACTCTCGGCGCTCTGCGGCTGCTGACTGCCGGGGTTCTGGGGTTGCCCGCTGCCGGTGTTCTGGGGTTGCCCGCTGCCGGTGCTATGCGGTGGCGAATCGGCGGTGGGCTTCTGCTGCTGTTCGTTCTGTTGCTTCTTCTGCTGTTGCTTCTTCTGCTGCGTCTTCTGCTGGTTGGCGTTGAACTCCGCGACGTTGCGCTGGTGCTGCGCGTAGTCGGACGTGAAGCGGGTGTCGCCCGGCTTGACCGTGACGAAGTACAGCCAGTCGCCGGGGGTCGGGTTGATCGCGGCGCGCATCGCGTCCGCGCCCGGGTTGTCGATGGGCGTGGGTGGCAGGCCCATGCGCTCGTAGGAGTTGTAGGGGCTGTCGATCCGGGTGTCGCCCGTGGTGGTCCTGAGAGTGCTGCGGTTGAGCGCGTAGTTGATGGTGGAGTCCATCTGGAGGGGCATCCCGCGCCCCAGCCGGTTGAACACCACCCGGGCCACCTTGCCCATGTCGGCCTTCGAGGCGGCCTCCGCCTGGATGATGCTGGCGATGGTGACGGCCTGGTAGACGTTCATCGCGTTGCGCTGGGCGCCCGCCGCGACCGGGGCCCCGGTGAACCTGCGGTTCGCGGTGTCCACCATGGCCGACAGCAGCGCCTCGGGCGTCGTCGCCCTGCGGTCCTTCGGCAGGGGGTAGGTCGCCGGGAAGAGGTAGCCCTCCGGGTTGCCGCCCGCCTCGCTCGGCAGCTTGAGATGCGCCTTGGCCGCGGCCTTCGCGGTGGTGCCGGCGGGCACTTCGAGGGCCTTGTCGACGGCCTCGTAGACCCGGTTCGCGCGCCAGCCCTCCGGGATGACGAGCGCGGTGGGGCGGGAGTCCTCCTCGCCGCCGCCCAGCGTCAGCAGCGGCACCGCCACGGCGGTGCCGGCCACGACGGCACCGGTCGCGATGAGGGCGAGCCGGCCCCGACGCGTCAGTCGGATCGTCTTGCGTGGCGGAGTGTTCGTCTGCATGCGGGTACGTTAGCCCGCTTATCGTTCTAATTCCGGCATACAGGGGCGTATCGCCGAATATTTGGCATAGCGTCAGCTGGTCGGCTCCAGGCCCGAGTCGACCCGCGGCCCCGGCCGGGAGTCGCCCCGCGGTGACGGGCGGCCGCCGCCGTGAGGTGACGGGCGGGAGCCGCCCCGACGCGACGGTTGGGAGTCGACGCGCGGCTCCGGGCCGGTGCGGGCCTGCGCCTCCGGACGCGCCTCGGCCTGCGGCTGCTGCCGGGCGTCCCGGCGGACCAGTTCCGCGTACCGTCCGTCGAGCTCGAGCAGCTCCTCGTGCGTGCCGCGCTCGGCCGTGCGGCCGCCGTCGAGGACGACGATCTGGTCGGCGTCGCGGATGGTGGACAGCCGGTGGGCGATGGTGAGCGTGGTCCGGTTGGCGGACAGCGCGTCGATCGCCTCCTGCACGGCGTGCTCGGTACGGGTGTCCAGCGCGCTGGTCGCCTCGTCGAGGATGAGCACCGGCGGGTCGCGCAGGATGGTGCGGGCGATCGCCAGGCGCTGCTTCTCTCCGCCGGAGAAACGGTGCCCGCGTTCGCCGACGACCGTGTCGTAGCCGTCGGGCAGCGCGGAGATGTGGTCGTGGATCTGGGCCGCCTTCGCGGCCGCGTGCAGCTCCTCGTCGGTGGCGTCCGGCTTCGCGAAGCGGAGGTTGTCGGCCACCGAGGCGTGGAAGAGGTACGTCTCCTGGGAGACCACCCCGACCGCGCGGGCGAGGGTGTCGAAGTCCAGGTCGCGGACGTCGACGCCGTCCAGGGTGACCCGGCCGCCGGTGACGTCGTAGAGCCGTGGCACGAGGTAGCCGAGGGTGGACTTGCCGGCGCCGGTCGGGCCGACGACCGCGAGACTGCTCCCGGCCGGGACGGTGATGTCGATGCCGTCGAGGATCGGGCCGCTCTTGTCGTCGTAGCGGAAGGCGACGTCCTCGAAGCGGACCTCGCCCTTGACGCGGTCGAGGTGGACCGGGTCCTGGCGCTCGGTGATGTCGATCGGCAGGTCGAGGTACTCGAAGATGCGCTGGAAGAGCGCGAGCGAGCTCTGGATCTGCACACCGGTCGCCAGCAGGCTGACGGCCGGGCGGAACAGGCCCTGCTGGAGGGAGACGAAGGCGACGATGGTGCCGATGGAGACCTTCGGGCCGCCCATCTGGAGGGCCATCCCCGCGGTCCAGTAGATGACGGCCGGCATCGCGGCCATCACGATCGTGATCACGGCCATGCGCCAGCGGCCGGCCATGTTCGACCTCACCTCGAGGTCGACCAGGCGCTCGGACTCGTCCGCGAACGACTCGGTGAGCGAATCGGCGCGGCCCATCGTGCGGCCGAGCAGGATGCCGCTGACCGAGAGCGACTCGGTGACGGTCGCGGCCATGGCGGCCATCTGCTTCTGGCGCTGCGTGGTGATCTTCTTGCGCTCGTTGCCGACGCGGCGGCTGATCCAGACGAACGCCGGCAGCAGGACCAGGGAGACGACCGTGAGCCGCCAGTCGAGGGCCAGCATGGCGACGACGGTGGCGACGACGCTCGTGAGGTTGGAGACCAGCGAGGTGGCGGTGGACGTGACCGTGGCCTGCATACCGCCGATGTCGTTGGCGATGCGCGACTGGACCTCGCCGGTCCGGGTGCGCGTGAAGAACGCCAGCGACATGCGCTGCAGCCGCCCGTACACGGCGGTGCGCAGGTCGTGCATGACGCGCTGGCCCACGGTGGTGGAGATCAGCGTCTGCAGGACACCGAAGACGCTGTTGAGGACGGCGCTGAGGATCATGCCGAGCGCGAGCAGGCTCAGCAGGCCGGTGCGGCCCTGCGGGATGGCGGTGTCCAGGGTCGCCTTCAGCAGGAAGGGCGTGGCCACCGAGACCAGCGAGGCGGCGCCGACCAGGAGGCCGACGATCGCGAGCCGGCCGCGGTAGGGCCTGAAGAGGCCGAGGATGCGACGCACCTGACGGGGCTGTTCCTTGGCGTCGGCGGGCGGGGTCCAGGTGATCTGGCTGTCGGGGCGCATGGGCTCCTACGGAGGATGAGGGAACGGAGAGTGAGGTGACGGAGGGCTCAGGGACGAGGCCTCACGGAGCTGAACGAAGCCTCACGGAGCTTAGCTCATTGTTACCTATACTCACAATGAACGGCATCCTGATATTGTTCCCCCATGACCTCCCCCGACCCCGACGGCCTGCTGGCCGAGCAGTTGCTGCGGCTCACCCGCCGGGTGCACCGCATCCAGAAGCACCATCTGGAGCAGCGCGATGTGGGCATCACCCCGGCCCAGTCACGGCTGCTGCGCACGCTCGCGCACTACGGCTCGCCGCCGCGCATGGCGGACCTCGCGGAGCGCCTGGAAGTGGTGCCGCGGGCGGTCACGACCCTGGTCGACGGGCTGGAGGCGCACGGCAAGGTGCGCCGGGCACCGGACCCGACCAATCGCCGGGTCATCCGCATCGAACTCACCGAGGACGGCCACAAGTCCCTGCGCGAGCTGCACGCGGCACGCCGCTCGGCGGCGGAGGAGATCCTCGCACCGCTGACGGACGAGCAGCGCGAGGTGTTCGGGACACTGCTGGACACGCTGATGGACGGGGTGGCCACGCGCCGCTGCTGAGCCCGTCCCTCTCGCGGTGCGAGGCCTGATGCCGTAGGCGCCCTAGGCCGCCAGGTCGGCCTTGTCCCCCATCAGCACCACCGGGTGCTGGGCCGGGTCGAGCGTGCGCAGCAGGTACTGCATCCGCGACTTGGACATGCTCACGCACGCGGACGTGCCGCTGCCGTGGTCCATGTGCAGCCAGATGCTGCCGCCCTTGCTCTCGCCCTCGGGGCGGGTCGGGTTGTTGGGCGGGGTGCCCTTGACGCGGTTGTAGTCGATGGCGATGACGTAGTCGAAGTCGTGCCAGTGCGACTTGGGCCAGTAGTGCGGCGCCTGGATGGACGCGTCCTGCGTGTACGGCAGCTTCGCACCGGGGTCGGCCAGCACGCCTCCCGCGTCGCTCAGCGTGAAGACGCCGACGGGGCTGCGCTTGTCGCCCTCGTGGTGGTCGGTCGTCCAGCCCTTCTTGCCGTTGTGCGCGGCCCAGCTGCTCACGCGCTTCCACGTCTTGCCGGTCCGGGTGTAGAGCACGACCGTCGAGTCCGCCGAGTCCCGGCCCGCGCCGTAGACGGCCACGACCTGCCGGGAGTTCGCCGGGATCTGCTGCTGGAGGCGACTGCCGACCTGCGGGATCTCGGTGAGGGCGGCCTTGTCCGCCGCCTGCGCGCCGGACTTCGGCTTCGCCGCGCCCCCGGCGCCGCCGCTGCCGTCGCCCTGGTCGCCGTCCTTGCCCCCGCCGCAGCCCGACAGGGTCGCCAGGAGGACTCCACAGGCCGCCAAGGCGACCGCCGTACGCCGCATTTCACCGTTCCGCACCGCCCCATGGTGCCATCCCGGGTCGAACGGACGGGCGGCGGGCGGGGCGGCTGGTTCAGGGCTGTGACATGAACGGGGGCCGCGACGACCGGCGGTTCCTCGCCATCGCCGCGCCGGCGGCCGGGAAAACCGTTTGCTTCCGACCACGCTGCGAGGCGAACCTTTCACGGTTTGCAGTCGCGCTCCGGCGCGGCCCCATCCCCCCTCCCCCTGACCTCTGACCCCTGAGCCCTGCCCCTCCCTCGCCGACCGTCCCTCACCGAGCCCCTGGATCGTCATGCAGATTCAAGACCTTCCGTATCCCGACCCGGGCGTGCCTGACGCCCGTTCGGGACCCCGATTCCTGTGGTGGCTCGGGCGGAACCAGCTGCGCGGCCAGTTCAAGGCGCTGGCCTGGGGGCTGCTTCATTTCGTCGCCGTCGCCGGGCTGCCGTTCTGCGTGGGTCTCGCCGTGGACGCCGTCGTCCGGCGCTCGGGCGCCGACCTCGCGTGGAGCGGGGCGCTCATGCTGCTGTGCGGTGTGGCCATCGCGGTGGGCGACACCTTCCTGCACCGGGCCGCGGTCACCAACTGGATCACCGCGGCCGCCCGTGTCCAGCAGCTGCTGGCCCGCAAGGCCGCGCTGCTGGGGTCCACGCTGACCCGGCGGGTCGCGGCCGGCGAGGTCGTCGCGGTGTCGACCGGCGACGTCGAGAAGATCGGCTGGTTCGTCGAGGCCGTCTCCCGCTTCACCGCGGCCGCGCTCAGCGTCGTCGTGGTCTGCGTCGCCCTGCTCTGCTACCAGCCCGCGCTCGGCGTGGTCGTCGCCGTCGGTCTGCCGGTGGTGGCGCTGGCGGCGCTGCCCCTGCTGCCCCGCGCGACCCGGCGCGCCGACGTCCAGCGGGAGAAGGCGGGCCGCGCCACCGAACTGGCCTCGGACACCGTCGCTGGACTGCGCGTGCTGCGCGGCATCGGCGGCGAGGAACTCTTCCTCGACCGCTACCGCCGCGCCTCCCAGGAGGTCCGCCAGGCCGCCGTGCGCAGCGCCCGGATGTGGTCGCTGATCTCCGCGGTCCAGGTTCTGCTGCCGGGGCTGCTGCTGATCGGCGTGGTCTGGTACGGCGTCGGGCTGGCCCGCGAGGGCCGTATCGGCGTCGGCGAACTGGTCACCGTCTACAGCTCGATCATGATGCTGATGTACCCCCTGCGCCATTTCGAGGAGATCGCGATGGCCTACTCCTTCTCCCGTCCGTCGGCCAGACGGGCCGCCGGGGTGCTGGCGCTGGAGCGGCCCACCACGACCGGGTCCGACCCGGACGCCGAGGTGCCGCACGGCGATCTGCACGACCCGGACACCGGACTGCTGGCGCCCGCCGGGCGGCTGACCGCCGTGGTGTGCGGCGATCCCGACGCGGCGGGGGTCCTCGCGGAGCGGCTCGGCGGACACCCCGCCGAGGCGGGCACGTCCGTGCTGCTCGGCGGCGTACCGCTCGACGGACTCCCGCTGGACACGGCCCGCACGGCCGTCCTCGTCCAGGACAAGGACCCGGTCCTGCTGTCGGGCACCCTGCGGGAGCTGCTCGACGTGCCCGCGTCCGGTGACGTGGACGCGCGCGACGCCCTCGCCGCAGCGCAGTGCGACGACGTACTGGAGGCCCTGGTCCAGGGCTCGCTCGACGTCAAGGACCCGATGGACGCCCGTCTCACCGAGCGCGGCCGCTCCCTCTCGGGCGGCCAGCGCCAGCGGCTCGCCCTGGCCCGCTCGCTGATCACGGACCCGGAGGTCCTGGTGCTCGACGAGCCGACGTCCGCCGTGGACTCGCACACGGAGGCGCGGATCGCCGAGGGCGTACGGCGGCTGCGCGCCGGGCGCACGACCGTGGTGCTCACCTCCTCGCCGCTGCTCCTGGACCGCGCGGACCGGGTGGTCCTCGTCCACGAGGGCGCGGTCGCCGCGGTCGGAGTCCACCGCGAACTGCTGCACACCGAGCCCCGGTACCGCGCCGTGGTGACCCGCGAGACGGACGACGAAGCCGCGCACGGCGGCCGTGCGACCGAAGCCGGGCGCGGCGGGCGAGGGACCGAAGCCGCCGGACCTGGCGCCCTGGAAGAGCTCGACCGGCTGGAACAGATCGAGGAGACCGCATGATCGGCGTGGCGCCACCGGCCTACGACCCCGCCGCCCCCACGACGGCCCACACACTGCCCGTCGGCTCGCCCGGAACCGTGCGCGCCTACGTGGCCGAACTGCTCCGCCGGCACCGCCGCGCCTTCGCGCTGCTGATCGGCGTGAACACCGTCGCCGTGCTCGCCTCCATGGCGGGCCCGTGGCTCCTGGGCGACCTGGTCGAACGGCTCTCGGACGGCGCGAAGGAGCTCCGGCTGGGGCCGACCGTCGCCCTGTTCGCACTGGCCCTCGTCGTCCAGGCGGCCTTCGTGCAGCAGGTGCGGCTGCGCGGGGCGATGCTCGGCGAACGGATGCTCGCCGATCTGCGTGAGGACTTCCTGGTCCGCGCCGTGGGCCTGCCGCCGGGCGTGCTGGAGCGAGCCGGCACCGGCGACCTGCTGTCCCGCATCACCACCGACATCGACCGGCTGGCCAACGCCATGCGCGAGGCCGTGCCGCAGCTGACGATCGGCGTGATGTGGGTGGCGCTGCTGCTCGGCGGGCTCGTCGTGACGGCTCCCCCGCTGGCCGCGACGGTGCTGCTGGCCGCCCCGCTGCTGATCGTCGGCTGCCGCTGGTACTTCCGGCGCGCACCCTCCGCCTACCGCTCCGAGGCCGCCGGCTACGCCGCCGTGGCCGCCGCCCTGACCGAGACCGTCGACGCGGGCCGCACCGTGGAGGCCCACCGCCTCAGCAACCGCCGCATCCGCCTGTCGGACCAGCGGGTCAAGGAGTGGACGGCGTGGGAGCGCTACACCCTGTGGCTGCGGTCGGTGCTCTTCCCCGTCGTCAACCTCACCCATACGACCGTTCTCGGCTCGGTCGTGCTCTGCGGCGGCGTGTTCGTCATCCAGGGGTGGATCGACGTCGGGCAGCTCACGACGGGCGCGCTCCTCGCGCAGATGCTCGTCGAGCCGGTGGGCCTGATCCTGCGCTGGTACGACGAGCTCCAGGTGGCCCAGGTGTCCCTGGCGCGGCTGGTCGGCGTGCGGGAGATCGAGCCCGCGGCCGGTGACGAGTCCATGGCCCCCGGCGGACGCCATGTCCACGCGGACCGGGTGCACTTCGGCTACCGCGAGGGCGTCGACGTGCTGCGCCGGGTGTCCCTGGAGGTCGCCCCCGGCACGCGCATGGCCCTCGTCGGCCCGTCCGGCGCGGGAAAGTCCACCCTGGGCCGGCTGCTCGCCGGGATCTACGCGCCCCGCGAAGGCCGGGTCACCCTGGGCGGCGCGGAGCTCTCGCGGATGCCCGCCGAACGCGTCCGCGCCCATGTCGCCCTGGTCAACCAGGAGCACCACGTGTTCGTCGGCTCCCTGCGCGACAACCTGCTGCTGGCCAGGACCGCCGCCGGGGACGACGAACTGTGGTCCGCGCTGGCCGCGGTCGACGCGGACGGCTGGGCGCGCGCCCTCGGCGACGGCCTGGACACCGAGGTCGGCTCGGGCGGCACCGCGCTCACCCCGGCGCAAGCGCAGCAGATCGCGCTGGCCCGGCTGGTGCTGGCCGATCCGCACACGCTGGTCCTGGACGAGGCGACCTCGCTGCTCGACCCGCGCGCGGCGCGCCATCTGGAGCGTTCGCTGGCCCGGGTGCTGGACGGCCGCACCGTGGTCGCGATCGCCCACCGGCTGCACACCGCGCACGACGCCGACGTGATCGCCGTCGTCGAGAACGGCCGGGTGAGCGAGCTCGGCAGCCACGACCGCCTCGTCGAGGCGGACGGCGCCTACGCGGCACTGTGGCGGTCCTGGCACGGCTGACCGGCTCCGGGGCCGGACGGCGGGCGTGGCGCGCGGGGGCCGGCCGGCGAGCGTGCGGCGCGGGAGCCGGACGGCCGGCGTGGCGCACGGCAACGGGGCCCTGGGGGTGACCCACGAAGGCCGGGCAGCGGGCGGCACACCGAGCGGCGGCGGGACCGTGGGCGTGCGGCGCGGGAGCCGGACGGCCGGCCCGGCGGGCGGGGGCCGGACGGCGGCCCCGCCGCCGACGCCGGGCCCCGTGCCGTTGCGCGGTCCCGAACCGGGGTGGAAGTCTGGAAGACGGCACCGGCTCGGGGAGCGCTTCGTGACCGTACGGTTCGGTGACGGACGCAGCGGGTGCTCCGGCCGTCGTGCGCCCACCCCGGGCCACGCCACGGACGGACCCTTCCCCACCCTCTGGAGGTTCCCGTGAACAGCGTCGACGGATGGGGGGACGACGTCTACCAGCCCGACGGCTCCGAGATTCAGGACGACACGGGGCTGCTCGACGCCGAGGACACCCTGGAGAACGACGGGGTCGCCGATCCGCTCGATCGCGGCTGGTCGCCGCCGGAACGGCCGTGGGCCGTGGAGCACGACGGGGTGACGGCCGCGGAGCGGCGGGTGGGCGAGACGCTGGAGCAGCGCCTGGCCGAGGAGCTGCCCGACCTCGCGACACCTGACGGCGACGGCATCGGCGACACCACGGGCACCGACGGCGAGGCGCTGGACAACGAGGTGGGCGACACCCGCTCCGGACGGCTGGTGGCTCCGAACGAGGGCGCCCACGAGGAGGAGGACAGCGCGCTGGTCGCCACCGACGTGGGCATCGACGGCGCGGCCGCCTCCGCGGAGGAGGCCGCCATGCACATCGTCGACGAGGACTACCTCTCCGGCTGACCACGCCCCGCCCGCGAACGGGTCGGTCCGCCGTACGGGCGGCGCCCCGCGCGGAAGGCGCCGCCGTGGGGCGCTCAGATCACGTTGAGCGCCGCCGCGCAGCCCAGTCCGCCGAGCAGCATGAAGGCCGGCATCAGCACCTTGAGCTCGACCCAGCTGCCCGCGCGGAACCGCATCGGCTTCGGCGTCCCTATCGGGTACCAGCGCCTGCGGCCCAGCGGGATCGGCCACAGGATCGGGCAGCCGGATATGGTCAGCGCGTCCCCGATGTCGTGCACCAGGGCACCCAGCACGATGGGCAGGCCCAGCCACAGGTACTGCTCGCTCGGGCCGGTGAACAGCCAGTGCGAGCCGTTGCCCGGCTTGTCGAGGATGCCCGCGAGGATCCACGCGCTGGTAGCGGCCAGCAGCCAGACCAGGACGTCGCTGCTGTGGCCGCGCGCCGCCCGCCACAGCAGACCCTCGATGGCCAGCACCATGTGGACGAACAGGATCGCCAGCACCGCCCAGCGGCCGCCCGCGATCGCCAGCGCGGAGGTGCCCGCGCCGATCAGCACCGCCCACAGCCAGGTGTGCGTGAGGGTGCGGTGCCCGCCCGAGCGACGAGGGTCGCCCGGCTTGCGGGTCGACTTGTAGGCGGCGTACGAGAGCTTGTCGACGATCTCGCAGATCCACAGCGAGATGGGTCCGAAGGCGCGCGAGATGGTCGCGGCCTTGTGGTCGAGGTCCGGGGCGAGCGCGGCCCCGGCGCAGATCAGCGCTCCCACCAGCACGACCGGCCACGGCATCGGATGCCCGGCCGCCGCGGCAGCCGCTCCGACCCCGAGCCAGGCCGCGGCCCCCGACAGTGAGTGTGCTGGTCCCATCATGGCCGTTCCCCGCCCCATCCTTCTTGCACCGCTGTCCAGTTGACCCGGTGCGCCGACGCCGTGCCGGCGGCACAGCGTACCTGTCGTGATCATCCCGTCGGCAGCCGATTCCCCGGTAGGGGAGGACGCCAGGCAAGATGGGACCGTGACCCTCATCGATCAGCTGCCGCCGACCGCCGACCCCGACGCCCTCTACGAAGCCTTCGAGTCGTGGGCACAGGAGCGCGGTCTCACGCTCTACCCCCACCAGGAGGAGGCGCTGATCGAGGCGGTCTCCGGCGCGAACGTGATCGTGTCGACGCCCACGGGCTCCGGCAAGAGCATGATCGCCGCAGGTGCACACTTCGCGGCGCTGGCCCGCGACGAGGTCACCTTCTACACCGCGCCGATCAAGGCGCTGGTGTCGGAGAAGTTCTTCGAGCTGTGCAAGCTGTTCGGCACCGAGAACGTCGGCATGCTCACCGGTGACGCGTCCGTGAACGCCGACGCCCCGGTCATCTGCTGCACCGCTGAGGTGCTGGCGTCGATCGCGCTGCGCGACGGCAAGCAGGCCGACGTCGGCCAGGTCGTCATGGACGAGTTCCACTTCTACGCCGAGCCGGACCGCGGCTGGGCCTGGCAGATCCCGCTGCTGGAGCTTCCGCAGGCGCAGTTCGTGCTGATGTCGGCCACCCTCGGCGACGTGTCGTTCTTCGAGAAGGACCTCACGCGCCGCACCGGCCGGCCCACGTCCGTGGTCCGCTCCGCCACCCGTCCGGTGCCGCTGTCGTACGACTACGAGTTCACGCCGCTGACGGAGACGCTCACCGAGCTGCTGGAGAGCCGGCAGGCGCCAGTGTACATCGTGCACTTCACCCAGGCGCAGGCGGTGGAGCGGGCGCAGGCGCTGATGAGCATCAACATGTGCACGCGGGAGGAGAAGGACAAGATCGCCGAGCTGATCGGCAACTTCCGCTTCACTACCAAGTTCGGCCAGAACCTCTCCCGTTACGTCCGGCACGGCATCGGCGTGCATCACGCGGGGATGCTGCCGAAGTACCGGCGACTGGTGGAAAAGCTCGCGCAGGCCGGTCTGCTGAAGGTCATCTGCGGCACCGACACGCTCGGCGTGGGCGTCAACGTGCCCATCCGCACGGTGCTGTTCACCGCCCTCACCAAGTACGACGGCAACCGCGTCCGCACCCTGCGCGCCCGGGAGTTCCACCAGATCGCGGGGCGCGCGGGACGCGCGGGCTTCGACACCGCGGGCTTCGTCGTCGCGCAGGCCCCCGAGCACGTCATCGAGAACGAAAAGGCGCTGGCCAAGGCGGGCGACGACCCGAAGAAGCGCCGCAAGGTGGTCCGCAAGAAGGCGCCGGAGGGCTTCGTCGCCTGGAGCGAGAACACCTTCGAGAAGCTCATCGCCTCCGAACCGGAGCCGCTGACCTCCCGCTTCCGGGTCACCCACACCATGCTGCTGTCGGTCATCGCCCGCCCGGGCAACGCGTTCGAGGCGATGCGTCACCTCCTCGAGGACAACCACGAGCCGCGCAAGCAGCAGTTGCGGCACATCCGCCGGGCGATCGCCATCTACCGCTCGCTGCTGGACGGCGGCATCGTCGAGAAGCTGGACGAGCCCGACGCCGAGGGCCGGATCGTCCGGCTGACGGTCGACCTCCAGCAGGACTTCGCGCTGAACCAGCCGCTGTCCACGTTCGCGCTCGCCGCGTTCGAGCTGCTGGACCCGGAATCGCCTTCCTACGCCCTGGACATGGTGTCCCTGGTGGAGTCCACCCTGGACGACCCGAGGCAGATCCTGGCCGCCCAGCAGAACAAGGTGCGCGGTGAGGCCGTCGCCGCGATGAAGGCGGACGGCGTCGAGTACGAGGAGCGCATGGAGCGGCTCCAGGACATCACCTACCCGAAGCCTCTGGAGGAGTTGCTCTTCCGCGCGTACAACACCTACCGCAAGAGCCACCCCTGGGTGGGCGACCACCCGCTGTCGCCGAAGTCCGTGATCCGCGATATGTACGAACGGGCCATGTCCTTCACGGAGTTGGTGTCGTTCTACGAGCTGGCCCGGACCGAGGGCATCGTCCTGCGCTACCTGGCGAGCGCCTACAAGGCTCTCGACCACACCATCCCCGACGACCTGAAGTCCGAGGACCTCCAGGACCTGGTCGAGTGGCTCGGCGAGATGGTGCGCCAGGTCGACTCCAGTCTGCTCGACGAGTGGGAGCAGCTGGCCAACCCGGAGGAGATGACCGCCGAGGAGGCCCAGGAGAAGGCCGACGAGGTCAAGCCGGTCACCACCAACGCCCGCGCCTTCCGGGTGCTCGTACGCAACGCCATGTTCCGCCGGGTGGAGCTCGCCGCCCTCGACCAGGTCGACCAGCTGGGCGAGATGGACGGCGAGCAGGGCTGGGACGCCGATGCCTGGGGCGAGGCGATGGACAGGTACTGGGACGAGTACGAGGACCTGGGCACCGGGCCCGACGCCCGCGGCCCGAAGCTGCTGGTGATCCAGGAGGAGCCGCAGAACGGCCTGTGGCGGGTCCGGCAGATCTTCGACGACCCGAACGGCGACCACGACTGGGGCATCAGCGCGGAGGTCGACCTCGCGGCGTCGGACGCTGAGGGCCGCGCGATCCTCCGCGTCACCTCCGTCGGCCAGCTCTGAGCACGGGCCCACCAGCAGCCACAGGCACAGGCACAGGCACAGGAGAAGCGCACCCATGACGAACCCCGCCGAAAGACTCGTCGACCTGCTCGACCTGGAGCAGATCGAGGTCAACATCTTCCGGGGCCGCAGTCCCGAGGAGTCCCTCCAGCGGGTCTTCGGCGGGCAGGTCGCGGGGCAGGCGATGGTCGCCGCCGGGCGCACGACGGACGGTGAGCGTCCGGTGCACTCGCTGCACGCGTACTTCCTGCGTCCCGGCCGGCCGGGTGTACCGATCGTGTACCAGGTCGAGCGGGTGCGGGACGGGCGGTCGTTCACCACCCGCCGGGTCACCGCCGTGCAGCAGGGCCGCACGATCTTCAATCTCACCGCCTCCTTTCACAAGCCTGAGGAAGGGCCGTTCGAGCATCAGCTGCCGCCGGCCCGTGAGGTCCCGGACCCGGAGAGCCTGCCGACGGTGTCCGAGGAGATCCGGGAGCATCTGGGCGCGCTGCCGGAGCAGTTGGAGCGGATGGCGCGCCGTCAGCCGTTCGACATCCGCTATGTGGACCGGCTGCGCTGGACGGCCGAGGAGGTCCAGGGCGCGGAGCCGAGGAGCGCGGTGTGGATGCGCGCGGTCGGGCCGCTGGGCGACGATCCGCTGGTCCACACGTGCGCGCTGACCTACGCCAGCGACATGACGCTGCTCGACGCGGTGCGCCTGCCGATCGAGCCGCTGTGGGGTCCGCGGTCGTTCGACATGGCCTCGCTGGACCACGCCATGTGGTTCCACCGGCCGTTCCGGGCGGACGAGTGGTTCCTGTACGACCAGGAGTCGCCGATCGCGACGGGCGGCCGGGGCCTGGCCCGCGGTCGCATCTACGACATCCGGGGACGCCTTCTCGTATCGGTGGTGCAGGAGGGGCTGTTCCGGCGGGTCTAGCCGCCTGTCGGGCCGCGGTCGGCCACCGGGCGGGACACCGAGTGGAACACCGTCAACGCGCCGCGGGACGCTGGGTTCGCGGGTGTCTGCGGAGCAGCCGGGCCAGCAGTCCGCGTCCGCGCTCCGGGCAGCGCGCTGAGGGTTGCTCGGACACCGGGCACGGCGCCTGAGCGGTGCGCGGTGACAGCGCCCGACCGGTGCCGGGTGACGGGATGGGGGCGGTACCCGGTGACAACGACTGGTCGTCGCCTCGTGACAGCGGCTGGTCGGTACCCGGCGACAGCCACTGGTCGATGCCGAGGGACGGCGCCGGCACGTGCGCGGTGGTGGCCGCAGCGGCGGGACGCGGGGCCGGACGGTCGGCGCGGGCCTCATCGAGGGCCTGGGTCAGGTCGGCCGCCAACCACGCGATCTCGTCGGCGTCCTGCGCCGTCGTGAGCGTCTCGATGAGCTGGGCGGCGGGCGAGCCGGGCGCCGCGTGCACGGGCGGTTCCGGCCGGAGGTGAAGCAGCTGGGCCCGCTCGCCGGGGTCGGGGACGATGTCGGCGAGGTCCTCCGGGTCGAGCAGGGCTGCGACGGCTCCGGCGCGCCGCCACGGGTCGTCCGCGTGGCGCAGCAGGAACCCCAGATGGCGTCCGCGCCAGTTGCGCGGGCGCAGGTCGAGGCCGGTGCCGAGCTGGTCGCGCAGTACCGCGGGGATCCGGCCGCCGAGCAGGGACCTGTTGTGCGCTCCGGCGGCGAACTGCCGTAGCTCGTCGGCGAGATACAGCCAGACCACCACGCGGTAGCGGTTGACGTAGAAGGTCACGGGCGCGAACAGGCCCAGGCGGGCGAGGCGGGTGAACCTGGTGGGCGGTACGTCCAGAACACCGGCCGCCTCCCTCGTGCCGACGGCTCGGACGCTCTCCCGCAGCAGCGTGGGGAATCCGTCCTGGGCGCGCAGCCGCTCGATCTCGGCGCGGGCGACGCGCCGGCCTCCGCCCCGGTCCACGGCGCCGTGCCCCTCCGGCAGGGTGCGGACGCGTCCGAGGTGGACGGCGAGGTCGAACTCGCCGCGCTTGAGTTCCAGTTCGCGTGCCGCGCGGCTGGGCGCGTACGACAGGTGCTGGGGTTGCAGGGTGGTGTTGCCGGGCATGGTCGGTCTCCCCCGTGGAGTGCCGGGCCGTCGCCGTCCGCGTCGGCCTCGGAAAAAACCGTAGCCCGGTTCGCGGATCTCGTGGCGAGCCTGTGGATAACTCCAGCGAAGTGACGAACCCGCAGGTCAGGGGTGGTTGTCAGAAGTCCGGCAGCGACGTGCGCTCGGGCCGGCGGGCGTCGACGTCGAGATGTTCGCCGACCCGGTTGACGAGCAGCGTCATCTCGTAGGCGATGTGGCCGATGTCGGCCTCGGCGCCGCTGAGCACGCACAGGCAGCTCCCGTTGCCCGCGGCGGTGACGAACAGGACGGCGTCGTCGTACTCGATCATCGTCTGGCGGACCCGGCCGGCGCCGAAGTGGCGCCCCGATCCCTTGGCGAGGCTGTGCAGTCCGGACGAGACGGCGGCGAGGTGTTCCGCGTCCTCGCGGCGGAGGCCGGTGCTCGCGCCGGTCACCAGGCCGTCGTTGGACAGCACCAGCGCGTGCCGTACGTGCTCGACTCGCTGGGTCAGGTCGTCCAGCAACCAGCCGAGGCTCTGGTTCTGCGCCATGATCCGGTCTCCCCGCGTGGTGTCTCCCCCAGGCCCGGAGGAACTGTCCGCCAGCCTTCACCACTGCCGCCGTCCCGGCAAGGAGGATGGAGATATGGCACAGAAGATGACCGATGACGAATGGCGGGCGTTCGTCCTGCACGGCACCCGCACCGGCAAGCTCGCGACGGTCCGCGCCGACGGGAGCCCCCATGTCACGCCGGTCTGGTTCCTGCTGGACGGCGACGAGGTGGTGTTCAATACGGCCGCGGTCAGCATGAAGGGGCGCAATCTCGCCCATGACGGGCGGGTCGCGCTCTGCGTGGACGACGACCGGCCGCCGTACGACTTCGTGGCGCTGCGCGGCCGGGCCACGATCTCGGAGGATCTCGACGAGGTCCGGCACTGGGCGACGCGGATCGGCGCGCGTTACATGGGCGAGGAGCGCGCGCAGGAGTTCGGCGCCCGCAACGGCGTCCCGGGTGAACTCCTCGTCCGGATCAGGATCGAGCGGGTGACGGCGTTGCGGGGCATCGCGGAACAGGCGGGGTGAGCGGAGCGCACGGGGCGAGCGGACGGGGGTCGCCCGGTGCGGTCAGCCCACCGAGTCGAGGAGCCGGGCGGTGTGCACGCGTCCGGCGTACTCGACGAGCCGGATCAGCACTTCCTTGCCGGAGGCCCGGTCGCGGGCGTCGCAGCGGACCACTGGGGTGCCGGGTTCCAGGTCGAGGGCGCGCGCGACATCCCGGGTGCCGTACGTGCGTGCTCCGCCGAAGGAGTTGAGGGCGACCACGAACGGGATCCGGCGGTGCTCGAAGTAGTCGACGGCGGGGAAGCAGTCCTGGAGCCGCCGGGCGTCGGCGAGGACGACGGCGCCGAGGGCCCCGTGGGCCAGCTCGTCCCACAGGAACCAGAAACGGTCCTGGCCGGGGGTGCCGAAGAGGTAGAGGGACAGGTCGGGGCGGATGTCGATGCGTCCGAAGTCCATCGCGACGGTGGTGGCGACCTTGCGGTGCACCAGATCGGTGTCGTCGACCCAGTGGCCCGCCTCGCTCAGCAGTTCCTCGGTGCGCAGCGGCCTGATCTGACTGACCGCGCCCACCAGGGTGGTCTTGCCCGCGCCGAAGCCACCGGCGACGACTATCTTCATCGCGAGCGTCGACGTCTCTGCGCCCGCGGCGTCGCAGTACTCGGAGACCATGATCACCTCTTCCGGAGGGCCGGCGACGGTGGACGGCGGCGCTGCCGCCGCCCGGATGCCGCACGCGACGGCCTCGACGGGAGGCCCGGCACCCTTTCGTCCCGACGAGGGCAAGGCAGCATCATGACAACTCACGCCTCACTGCGAGGGATTCGACCGCACTTTGTGGGTTCTGACCGACTTTCGGTCCTTTGCGGCGCGGATGGGTGTGGCGGCGATCGGCCAGGGGTGCGCCATCATGCGGGTCATGAGTGACGATCACACGCACGTCCAGGAGTTCTTCACCGCCCGCGCGGCCGACTGGGACCGGCGCTTCCCGGACGACGGCCCCGCCTACGCGGCCGCCGTCGCCGACCTCGGTCTGCGCGCGGGCGACCGGGTGCTCGACGCGGGCTGCGGGACGGGCCGCGCCCTGCCGCCGTTGCGGGCGGCGGTCGGCACCCGGGGGACGGTCGTCGGTGTCGATCTGACCGAGGCCATGCTGACCGCCGCCCGCGACGCCGGGCGGGAGGACGCGGGACGGCTGCTGCTCGCGGACGTGTCCGCGCTGCCGCTGCGCACGGAGGTCTTCGACGCGGTGTTCGCCGCGGGGCTCATCGCGCATCTGCCGCATCCCGCCGAGAACCTCCGGGAGTTGCGGCGCGTGGTGCGGCCCGGGGGCACGCTGGCGCTGTTCCATCCGATCGGGCGGGCCGCGCTCGCCGCCCGGCAGGGGCGGCGGATCACGCCGGACGACCTGCGCGCCGAGGGCAACCTCCGGCCGCTGCTCGCGGGTTCCGGCTGGCGCATGACGTCGTACGCCGACGAGGACTCCCGCTTCCTCGCCCTCGCAGTGCGCATGGACTGAGCGCTTCCGCCCCTCCCACGACGACGGAGGACGGGCCGCAGGCCCGGGGCCGCACCGGGGCCGGAACAGCGGCGGGGGGACGGGCCCTCTTCTGCCGCCGTCGCTTCAACTCTACGTTGAGGGGCAGAGGCTGAACGTTCAGCGCGTTCCCGGCCAGGGGAGGGTGGTCCCATGTTGGACAGGCTCCGCAAGTCCGTCGCCAGAACGGTCACTTCGATGCGGACGGGCGGGGGCGACGGCCGCGACACCCGCGCGCACAATCTGTTCGAGGCCGCCGCCGCCTATGTCACGGCCCGCGCGGAGGACGACCAGGACCGCATCGACGAGACGGCCGGCTGGGTCTCTCCGGAGGCGCTGTCCTTCGGTGTCAGCGAGCTCGCCTGCCGGGCCGTGATCGCCCTGGCACGCGAGCGGGACGAGTCGCCGCAGGTCGTCGCCCGAGCGCTGCTCGGACTGCCGACCACTTGATCGACACCGCCCCGACTGGTGCTTTCGTCCCATCCCGAGGTAAAACAGCAGCTCCGGGAGGCCGGGCAAGTGGTGACTGGCAGTTTGCGCCCGTGACAAGCGGCTTCCGCTCGCACTAGGGTGCGCCGCGACGGGACGAACCTATGGGGAGGCAGTGATGGCCGTGACGGACGAGGACGACGCCGTCGCCGCCGACGATGACGCGCTCTATGTGCTCACCGCGGTGCTGCTGACCCCTGCGCAGTTCCCCAGCGTGCTGGGCGACGACTACCCGGAGGCGTGCGCTGCCCTGGGGCTGGCCCCGCTCGCCGACGGCTACGGCCTGGTGCTCGGCCAGGACGGGGAGGGGTCCCGCTGGACCGTCGTCATCGACGACGTCTCGCTGGTCGCCGTCGCCGTCGCGTCCTGGGACTGCGGCATGGAGTACGACCTGTCGCCGGACGAGCGCACCGTCGTGGCCGCGCTGCCGGGCTGGCCGCTCGCCGTGGCGGTGGCCGCACCCAACGTGCCGGCCCCGCACGACCCGGACCCCGAACTCGCGGACCGTCCCCCGCTGGCCCCGCCGGACACCAGCACCTGGGGTGCGCCGCAGCGCCGTCTCGGGGCGGACGAGATCGCGCAGCAGTGGGCGGTCTGGCGCGAGCAGATCGACGACGACACGTTCCTTCCCGCCCTCGGAACGGCGGGGAAGGACGGATCCGCCGCGTCGTCGGCGAGCTCGGGTGCCGCCGAGTCCTCCGAGAAGGCCGGGGACGGCGGCGAGGCCGCTGTCGAGGCCGGCGGACGGGGTGCTCCGAAGAACCGCGACGACATCCGGCGCGTCCTCGCGGAGGCGCGTGCCTATGTGGACTCCCCGCCGCCGCTGGGTCGCGTGCGCTCGGCCTTCGCTCCCGGTGACGCGCGGACGCTGCGCGCCGACGGTCCGGGCTGGTCGCTCGTGGCCCGGACCGACGACATCGCGTTCATCCTGCTGGACGAGAAGCCCGGTGAGGTGCTGCCCGTGGGGCGCGGCCCGGAGCTGCCCGGCCTGCTGGAGGCCCTCGACAAGCTGGCGGTCCGCCCCAGCTGAGCCCGGCGGGCGCGGGGGTGCACCGACCCGCGCCCCGGTCTCACCGGCCTGTCGCCTCGTCTGCGGCCCGTACGCGCGTCTCAGCGGCACGTCCCCGTGTCAGCGGCCTATCTCCTTGCGGGTCATGCGGCGCAGCCTGCGGCGCTGGGACGGGTCGAGGGTGAGATACGCCGCCGCCGGGACTCCCAGCACGATCAGGAGGGCCGCCCACCAAGGCAGCCAGATCAGCAGGATGAGCCCGACCGCCACACCCCCCACGGCGATCTTCGCGTTGTTCGACATGTGCGTCGCCTCCTTCGCGGCCCCTGCCGCTCTCTGCTCTGAGAACGGGCCCGTGCCTGCGGCAGTTCCGGGCCGCGACCCTGAGACAACCCTGAGTCGCGCCCCCTACGGGAAGGGGAGGCCCCCTCCATCGTGACAGGGGCCGGGCCCTCCGACACCTCTCAGGGGCGGCCACCGCCCAGAACGAACGGGATGAGCGATTCCGCGTCGCTCGGCAGCACGCTCGCGAGGCCGCTGGGCAGGGCACTGCGCAGCCCCGAGGGCAGTGAACTCGGCAGCCCGCTCGGCAGGTGCGAGGGCAGCTGCGACGGCAGGGCGCTGGGCAACTCGGTCGGCAGGCTCGTCGGCAGGCTCGTCGGCAGGCTCAGGGAGGGCGACGCGGAGCCCCCGGTGCTGCCGCCGGGGTCCTTGTCGTCCGATGAGTCGCCGCTCCCGGACGCCATGACCACCACGACGGCGACGGCGACGGCCGCCACGAGCAGGGCGAGCACCGCGTAGAGCGGCCCGCGGCCTCTTCCGGGGCCGCGTCCGCCGGGACCGGCGCCCCCGTCGGGGCGGAACGGTCCGGAGGGCGGGCCGAAGCCGCCGCCCTGGAACGGGGGGCCGCCCATGGGCGGCGTGTCCCCCGGAGGGCCGGGCGGCTGAGGCGGTACGGGCGGCAGGGCCATACCGCAAGAATCGCCGGGTGGCGGCCAACGCGCGACCCCGAAAAGGCAGTTGACACCGGGT
This sequence comes from Streptomyces mangrovisoli, assembly GCF_000974985.2. Classification (GTDB taxonomy): domain Bacteria; phylum Actinomycetota; class Actinomycetes; order Streptomycetales; family Streptomycetaceae; genus Streptomyces; species Streptomyces mangrovisoli. Next base: position 189,363 of record NZ_LAVA02000015.1, read on the forward strand.
TGGGCCGAAGATGTCACGATTTCGACGCGGGGCGTACGGAATCGGCCGGCGCATTCGGTCGTCCGCGGGAGAGCCGGCGCGCGCCCGCGGGCACGAGCTCGCGGCCCACTGACGACCGGAGCACCTGAGCCCGCCCCGCCACCCACCCGCACATACGCGTACGCGCGCGCAGACGCCCTAAGACGTCCACGCGCGCGTACCCGCGATCAGTCGTGCCCGATCAGTCGTGCGCGATCAGCCGCGCGCGCCCAGCAGGTGGTCCATCGCCAGCTGGTCGAGGCGCTCGAAAGCCATGCCGCGGGAGGCGGCCGCCTCCACGTCGAAGTCCTCGAACGCCGAGCGGTCGGCGAGCAGCGCGTCCAGGCCGTCGGCGGCGGTCTGCTGGGCCAGCTCGTCCAGACGCGAGGCGCGCAGGGCCTCCTGGACCTCCGGGTCCGAGCGGAACGCGGCGGCGCGCTCCTTCAGGATGAGGTAGTTGCGCATGCAGCCCTCGGCCGACGCCCACACACCGTCGAGGTCCTCGGTCCGCGGCGGCTTGAAGTCGAAGTGCTTCGGGCCCTCGTAGCCGGCGCTCTCCAGGAGGTCGACCAGCCAGAAGGCGGAACGCAGGTCGCCGGCGCCGAAGCGCAGGTCCTGGTCGTACTTGATGCCGGACTGGCCGTTGAGGTCGATGTGGAAGAGCTTGCCCGCCCACAGCGCCTGCGCGATGCCGTGCGGGAAGTTCAGCCCGGCCATCTGCTCGTGGCCGACCTCGGGGTTGACGCCGTAGAGCTCGGGGCGCTCCAAGCGCTCGATGAAGGCGAGCGCGTGGCCGACGGTGGGCAGCAGGATGTCGCCGCGGGGCTCGTTCGGCTTGGGCTCGATCGCGAAGCGCAGGTCGTAGCCCTGCGCGGTGACGTACTCGCCGAGGAGGTCGAACGCCTCCTTCATGCGGTCGAGGGCGACCCGGACGTCCTTGGCGGCGCCTGACTCGGCGCCCTCACGGCCGCCCCAGGCGACGTAGGTCTTGGCACCGAGCTCGGCCGCGAGGTCGATGTTGCGGATGGTCTTGCGCAGCGCGTAGCGGCGCACGTCGCGGTCGTTCGCGGTGAACGCGCCGTCCTTGAAGACGGGGTGCGTGAACAGGTTGGTGGTGGCCATCGGCACGGTCAGGCCGGTGGAGTCGAGCGCCTGGCGGAAGCGCTTGATGTGCTCCTCGCGCTGCGCGTCGGTGGACCCGAAGGGGATCAGGTCGTCGTCGTGGAAGGTGACTCCGTGGGCGCCGAGTTCGGCCAGCCGCTGCACCGTCTCGACCGGGTCGAGGGCGCGGCGGGTGGCGTCGCCGAAGGGGTCCCTGCCCTGCCAGCCGACCGTCCACAGGCCGAAGGTGAACTTGTCATCAGGGGTGGGCTGGTAGCTCATGCCGCGGCTCCTTGCTTGCTTCCGACTATTTCGTCATCGCCGTTTACAAATTAGTATGCCAGCACATCTCTGGGAAGGGACAACCCCTCCTCGATGTGATGATGTCCGCGGCTTCGGCACCGGGCATCCTGAGAAACGCCAGGTAGAACCCGCAGAGCCGCGGAAAGAAATCAGGGAGAGCCCGATGTCAGCAGCCGAGGGTCCGCTCGTAGTCGGCGTGGACACGTCCACCCAGTCCACCAAGGCGCTGGTCGTCGACGCGTCGACCGGACAGGTCGTGGCGAGCGGCCAGGCCGCCCACACCGTGTCCTCCGGCGAGGGCCGGGAGAGCGATCCGCGCCAGTGGTGGGACGCGCTGTGCGAGGCGCTGCACCAGTGCGGTGACGCGGCGCGCGAGGCGGCCGCCGTGTCGATCGGCGGACAGCAGCACGGGCTGGTGACGCTGGACGCCCAGGGCGAGCCGGTGCGGCCCGCGATGCTGTGGAACGACGTGCGCTCCGCGCCGCAGGCCCGCCGCCTCGTCGACGAACTCGGCGGCCCGAAGGCGTGGGCCGAGCGCACGGGCAGCGTCCCCGGGGCCTCCTTCACGGTCACCAAGTGGGCCTGGCTCGCCGAGCACGAGCCGGAGGCGGTCCGCGCCACGAAGGCCGTGCGCCTCCCGCACGACTACCTCACCGAACGGCTCACCGGCGAGGGCACCACGGACCGCGGCGACGCCTCCGGCACCGGCTGGTGGGCGTCCGGGACCGAGTCGTACGACGACGAGATCCTGCGTCACGTCGGGCTCGACCCGGCGCTGCTGCCCCGCGTGGTCCGGCCGGGCGAGGTGGCCGGCACCGTGCGTGACGGCCACGACCTGCCGTTCTCCAAGGGCACCCTGGTCGCCCCGGGCACCGGCGACAACGCGGCGGCCGCCCTCGGCCTCGGGCTGCGCCCCGGCACGCCCGTGCTGAGCCTCGGCACCTCGGGCACCGTGTACGCGGTGACGAAGCGCCGCCCCGCCGACCCGACCGGCACGGTCGCGGGCTTCGCCGACGCCCACGGCGACTGGCTGCCGCTGGCCTGCACCCTCAACTGCACGCTCGCCGTCGACCGGGTCGCCGCCCTGCTGGGCCTGGACCGCGAGGCCGTGGAGCCCGGCACCGCCGTGACGCTGCTGCCCTTCCTGGACGGCGAGCGCACCCCGAACCTGCCGCACGCCTCCGGGCTGCTGCACGGGCTGCGCCACGACACCACCGCCGGCCAGATCCTCCAGGCCGCCTACGACGGCGCCGTGCACTCGCTGCTCGGCGCGCTCGACCTCGTCCTCGACGAGGACGCCGACCGCAGCACGCCCCTGCTGCTGATCGGCGGCGGCGCCCGCGGCACCGCCTGGCAGCAGACCGTACGACGGCTGTCCGGGCGTCCGGTCCAGGTGCCCCAGGCCAAGGAACTCGTCGCGCTGGGCGCCGCCGCGCAGGCGGCGGGCCTGCTGACCGGCGAGGACCCGGCCTCGGTCGCGCGCCGCTGGAACACCACCGCGGGCCCGGTCCTGGACGCCGTACCGCGGGACGACGAGACGCTCGACCGTATCGCCGGGGTACTCTCCGACGCGGCCCCGCTGCTGGAAGGGGCGCCGCGGACCCGCTGACGGGCACCCGGGACAGGCCGACTACCGAGGACTGACGGAGGCATGACCGCACCGCTGCACGAGGCCCACCCGACCGGAGCCGGCCGCGCCCTGCCGGACACCCAGCAGGGCATGCGCCGGCGCAACCTGGCACGCGTGATGCACACGGTGAGCGCCGAGGGACCGCTGTCCCGCGCCGCCGTGGCCTCCCGTATCGGGCTGACCCGGGCCGCGGTGTCGACGCTGGTGGACGAGCTCATCCGCACCGGCCTGCTGGACGAGCTCGGTCCCGAGCGGCCCGGCCGGGTGGGCCGGCCCGGTTCGGCGCTCGCCGTCAGCGGGCACGGCCCGGCCGGCATCGGCGCCGAGGTCGGCGTGGACCACCTCGCCGTGTGCGCGGTCGATCTGCGCGGCGAGGTGCGCGTGCGCGCCGTGCGGCAGGGCGCGAACCGCGGGCGGGCGCCCGAGCCGGTGGTCGCGGAACTGACCGCGCTGATACGGCAGGTCGTCGCCGAGGCGGGCGAGGAGGGACTGTGGCCCGCCGGGCTCGCCGTGGCCGTGCCGGGTCTGATCGCCCGCGACGCCGGAACGGTCGTCAGCGCCCCCAACCTCGGCTGGCACGGCACCGATCTCGGCGCGCTGCTGCCCGGCGACTGGCCGCTGAGCGTGGACAACGAGGCCAACTTCGGCGGTCTCGCCGAACTCTGGCTGGGCGAGGGCACGCCACGGGACTTCCTGCACGTGTCCGCCGAGATCGGCATCGGCGCGGCGGTCGTCGTGGACGGCCGGCTGCTGCGCGGCAACCGCGGCTTCGCGGGCGAGCTCGGCCATGTGCCGGTCTGGCCGGAGGGCCCGCCGTGCGCCTGCGGCGGGCGCGGGTGCCTGGAGCAGTACGCCGGCGAGGAGGCGGTGCTGCGCGCCGCGGGCCTCGAACTCGGCGAGGACCGGGTGGGCCTGCTCGCGGGCCGCGCCGCCGAGGGCGACGAGGCCGTGCGGCGGGCGCTGCGCGACGCCGGTACGGCGCTCGGCATCGCGCTGACCGGCGCGGTCAACCTGCTCGACCCCGAGGCCGTGGTGCTCGGCGGCGCCCTGTCCGGACTCGCGCCGTGGCTGCTGCCGTCGCTGGAGGCGGAGTTGGCCCGCAGGACCGCGGGGCCCGCCTGCCCGGTGTCGGTGTCACGGTTCGGACCGGAGGGGCCGCTGCTGGGGGCCGCGCACTCGGTGGTGCGAGGGGTGCTGGACGATCCGGCGGCGGTGGCGGAACGGGGCTGAGCCTTCCCCGTCCGGCCGGCCACGGGCTGCCGCCCTCACCCGTTCGGGTGGCCGAGTTGTCCACAACGGCTCGTCCGTCCACCGTTCCACGCCGGGCCCTTCTGCCCAATCGGCAAGCGCCGTACCGTACTTCACATGTCGGGGGAGACGAATCCAGGCCTGCGGCGCGACGCGATCGGGCTGCGCGAGGTCCTTTTCCAGAGCATCACGGCGATGGCGCCCGCCGCGGCGGTCGCCGCGTCCATCCCATCGGGGGCGGCGTTCGCGGGCGGCAGTCTGCCGCTGTCCGTGCTCGTCGCGCTGGTGGCCTGCCTGTTCACGGCGACCTGCGTGGCCGAGCTGGCACGGGAGTTGCCCGCCGCGGGCTCCGTCGCCACGTACGCCGCGCAGGGGCTGCACCCTGCCGTCGGCTTCCTGGTCGGCTGGGGCTATGTGTTCGTGGAGGCCCTGGTCCCGCCGTTGCTGCTGCTCCAGCTCGGTTTCACGACGGCGGGCACCCTGCACGAGGAGTGGTCGGGCTACCCGGAGAACCTGTGGTGGCCCTGGGCCCTCGCGGGAGCCGCCGTCATCGCCGTGGCCGGGTACGCGGGGGTGCGCGCCTCGGCCCGCTTCGGCACGGTGCTCGGCGTCTTCGAGATCGTCGTCCTGCTGGTGTTCGCGCTCTGGCTGATCGGCAGAGCCGGCAGCGCCAACACCCTGACGGTGTTCGGCACTTCCCACACGGCTGCCGGATACTCCGGCGTCAGCGGGGTCTTCGCCGGCTCGGTCTACACCGTGCTCGCCTTCGCCGGGTTCGAGGCGGCGGCCCCGCTGGCCGAGGAGACCCGCGACCCGCGGCGCACCATGCACCGCGCGGTGCTCGGCGCGGCCCTGGCGATCGGCCTGTTCTACGTCCTGACCACCTATGCGATGACGGTCTTCTACGGCCCCGACCGCTTCTCCGGCTTCGGGGCCTCCGGCAAGGCGTCCTGGGAGGGCGTGGCGCGGGCGTCGTTCGGGCTGTTCTGGGTGCTGGTCTTCCTTGCCGTGGTCAACTCCACGATCGCCAACGCCAACGCGTGCGCCAACGTCTCCACGCGCACGGCCTACGCGCTGGCCCGGATCCGGGTGCTGCCCCGCCTGCTGGCCACCCTGCATCCGCGCCACCGCTCCCCCGTCGCCGGGATCGTGGTGCAGACGGTGATCGCCGTGGGGGCTGTCCTGGGACTCGGGTTCGGCTACGACCCGGTGACCGCGTTCCTGCTGCTCGCCACGGTCATCGTCACCGTCGTGATCGGCGTGTACATCGTGGTGAATCTGGCGTGTGCCGGCTACTTCCTGCGCCGCGGCCGTCCGGCGCTGAAGCCCGTACGGCATCTGGTGTTCCCACTGCTCGGCATCGTCGCGTTCGTGCCGGCCCTGCTGACCGCCGCCGGACTGCCGGCGTTCGACTTCGTCACCGGACTCACCGCGCCGGTGTCCTACGCGGGCCCGGTCGTCGGTGCATGGATGGCCGCCGGTGTCGTGGTGCTGCTGGTCCTGCTGCGCCGCCATCCCGACCGGATAGCCGAGACCGCGCGCGTGCACCTCGACGAACCCGCCCCCTCCCCCGCCCGCCAGAACGGAGCAGTACAGCCATGAGCGACCCGCGGATCCTGACCGTACGGCCCGAACCAGGCGAGTACGCCTGGACGTTCGGCGGCGCGCCGCCGATCGCGCGGATCGCGCCGGGCACGGTGCTCGACCTGTACACGGAGGACTGCTTCGCGGGACGGGTGCGGTCGGAGAAGGACCTGGTGTCGGAGGTCTGCGAGTTCCCCTTCCTCAATCCGCAGACCGGACCGTTCCACGTCGAGGGCGCCGAGCCGGGTGACACGGTGGCCGTGCACTTCGTGTCGATCGAACCCGCCCGGGACTGGGCCGCGTCCACGACGGTGCCCCTGTTCGGCGCCCTCACCTCCACGCACACCACGGCCACGCTCCAGCCGCCGCTGCCCGAGACCGTGTGGATCTGGCAGCTCGACCGGAGCAGAGGAACCGCCCTGTTCCGCGCCCACGACGGCGACTTCGAGGCCGAGCTGCCCCTCGACCCGATGCACGGCACCGTCGGCGTGGCGCCCGCCAACCTGGAGGTGCGTTCGGCCCTCGTGCCCGACGCGCACGGCGGCAACATGGACACCCCCGAGATGCGGGCCGGGGTGACCTGCTACCTCGGGGTGAACGTCGAGGGCGCTCTGCTCAGCCTGGGCGACGGGCACGCCCGGCAGGGCGAGGGCGAGACCTGCGGGGTCGCCGTCGAGTGCGCCATGAACACGGTCGTGATCGTGGAACTGCTGAAGGGCGTCACGACGCCGTGGCCGCGGCTGGAGTCGGACACCCACATCATCTCGACCGGTTCCGCCCGCCCGCTCGAGGACGCCTTCCGGATATCCCAGCTCGACCTCGTGCAGTGGCTGGTGCGCGACTACGGGTTCGGTGAACTCGACGCCTACCAGTTCGCGACCCAGGCGGTCGAGTCACCGTTGGCCAACGTGTGCGACACCAACTACACGTGCGTGGCCAAGCTCCGCAAGGAGTGGCTGCCCGTCCGCGAGACTCACCGGGGACTGCACGCACGACTGCGCGAGACCGCGGCTCAGCTGCGCCGCTGACCACTCGCCCGGTCGCCGCGGCGGTGCCGCCCGCCCCAGCCCGGTGGAGGCCCCGCGCCTCAACCCCACCTCCGAAAGGCGACCTTCGACCATGGACAGGACTTCACCGTCGCTCAGCAGGCGCCGGCTCCTGAAGGGGGCGGCCCTCGCCGCCGTCCCCTACGCCCTGCTGCCCGACGCGACGGCCGGCGCGCAGGCCCAGGCCGTCGACTATCCGCTGGCCGAGTGGCAGCCGGCGAGCTCCTCCAACTACACGAAGTCCAGCCGTCCGGACGCCTATCCGCTCGATTATGTGATCATCCACGTCACCCAGGAGACCTACCCCGACACCCTGTCGATCTTCCAGAACCCGCAGAAGGCGGTCTCCGCGCACTACCTGGTGCGCTCGGCCGACGGACACGTCGCGCAGTGCGTGCGGGAAGCCGATGTCGCCTGGCACGCGGGGAACTGGGACTACAACACGCGCAGCATCGGCATCGAGCACGAGGGCTGGGTGGACCAGCCCGGGTACTTCACCAACGCCCTCTACGAGCAGTCGGCGAAGCTCACGGCGGCCGTCTGCGAGAAGTACGGCATCCCCAAGGACCGGGCGCACATCCTCGGCCACTTCGAGGTGCCGGGCACGGACCACACCGACCCGGGGCCCAACTGGGACTGGGTCCGCTACATCAGACTGGTCAACTTCGCCTGAGCGGGCCGGGTGGGCCTGCTCCGGTGAGTCGGCTTCACATGATCCGGTCGATTAACCGCACATGATCCGATCGGTCGCCTGCGCATGATCCTCTCCGGTCCCGGTTCGGTCCGGAGCGGTCCGCGGTGATCGTGTCGGTGCTCGTTCGGGTCGACCCCGGTCGAAACGGTTGTCGGTGCGCGCACTCGGAGTGACGATGTCCCCAGTCGCACAGTCGAGTCGTCCGGGGAGGGTGTGCGTTGACCGATCCTTGGCTGGCCCTCGAACCGGGGGCCGACCCCGCGGAGCGCGCCCGCGTGCTGCGCCGGGCGCACGAGACGTTCACCGCCGCGGGCACCGTGCCGAGGCCGGTGCGCTCGGTGGTGGCCGACTCGTGGCTGCGTTCCGCGCGCGCCGGGGTCGGCCCCGACGGCACGGCGAACGTGGAGCTCACCGACGGCGACCTCGGCAGTTACCGCGCGGAGCATCCGTTGGCCCGGGTGATGCCTTTGGTGCGTGAGCTGATGGGCCCGTTCGCGGCCGACGGCGAGCATCTGCTGGCGGTCTGCGACGAGCACGGCAGGCTGCTCTGGGTGGAGGGGCATCCTTCGACGCGGCGCAAGGCCGGACGGATGAACTTCGTCCCGGGCGCCCGCTGGTCGGAGAACGCGGTGGGGACCAACGCGCCGGGCACGGCGGTCGCGCTCGACCGCCCGGTACAGGTCTTCTCGGCCGAGCACTTCATCCGCCGGGTCCAGCCGTGGACGTGCGCCGCCGCGCCGGTGCACGATCCGCGGACCGGCCGGGTGCTCGGCGCGATCGACATCACCGGCGGCGACGGGCTCGCGCATCCGCACAGCCTGGGGTTCGTACAGGCGGTCGCGCGCGCCGCGGAGTCGCAGCTCGCACTGCTCGCCCCGCGGGAGCCCGCCGCCGACCTGCCGGAACTGTCGGCGCTGGGCCGCGACGAGGCACGGCTGACCCGGGCCGGCCGGCGGATCAGGCTGAGCCGCCGGCACAGCGAGATCCTCGTGCTGCTCGCCCGCCACCCGGAGGGCATGACGGGCGACGAACTGCTGTGCGCGTTGTACGAGGACGAGACGGTCACCCCGGTGACCCTGCGCGCCGAACTCGCCCGGCTGCGCGGGGTGGTGGGGCCCGCGCTGCTGGCCTCGCGGCCGTACCGCCTCACCGAGCCGGTCGAGTCCGATGTCGCCGTGGTGGAGCGGCGGCTCGAGAGCGGCGCGGTCATGGCGGCCTCGACCGGGTACCCGGGACCCTTGCTGCCCGCCTCGCAGGCTCCCGCGGTCGTAAGGCTGCGGCGGCGCCTCGCGGACGGCCTGCGCACCGCGTTGATCGCCCGCCGCGACCCCGATCTGCTGGCCGACTGGGCGCACTCGACCTGGGGCGAGGAGGACGTGGAGGTGTGGCGCGCGCTGGCCGCCGTACGGCCGACCGCGGTGGTGCGGGCGCGGCTGGCCGCGCTGGAGGCGGAGCTGGCGGCGCCGGCCGGCTGGGGGCGCCGGATCTGACCGGTGGTCAGCGCGCGTCCGCACGCCCTCGGTCGGAGGCGCGGGCGAGTGCAGAAACGTCCATGCAACGTGGTCGCAACGTCCGGCTCCCTAGCCTGCCCGGCAACGCTGTCCAACGGCGGGCAGCGCTTCACCGGGAGGCAGAGCAGCATGACCCGTTACGCGGCGCCCGGCAGCGAGGGCGCGATCGTCTCCTACCAGTCACGCTACGACCACTTCATCGGCGGGGAGTACGTACCACCCGCCCAGGGGCGGTACTTCGAGAACCCGTCCCCGGTCAACGGGCAGCCGTTCACCGAGGTCGCGCGGGGCACCGCGGAGGACGTCGAGCGGGCGCTGGACGCCGCCCACGCGGCCGCGCCGGGCTGGGGCCGCACATCGGTGACCGAGCGCTCCGACATCCTGCTGAAGATCGCCGACCGGATGGAGGCGAACCTCGAGAAGCTCGCGGTCGCCGAGAGCTGGGAAAACGGCAAGCCGGTGCGCGAGACGCTCGCGGCCGACATCCCGCTGGCCATCGACCACTTCCGCTACTTCGCGGGCGCGATCCGGGCGCAGGAGGGCTCGCTCGGCGAGGTCGACGACGACACGGTGGCGTACCACTTCCACGAGCCGCTGGGCGTGGTCGCGCAGATCATCCCGTGGAACTTCCCCATCCTGATGGCGACCTGGAAGCTCGCCCCGGCGCTCGCCGCGGGCAACGCGGTGGTCATCAAGCCCGCCGAGCAGACGCCGGCCTCCATCCACTACTGGATGAGCCTGATCGCGGACCTGCTGCCGCCGGGCGTGGTGAACATCGTCAACGGCTTCGGCGTGGAGGCGGGCAAGCCGCTGGCGTCGAGCCCGCGGGTGGCGAAGGTGGCGTTCACCGGCGAGACCACCACCGGGCGGCTGATCATGCAGTACGCCTCCGAGAACATCAAGCCGGTGACGCTGGAGCTCGGCGGCAAGTCGCCCAACATCTTCTTCGACGACGTCTGGGCGCAGAACGACGACTTCCGCGACAAGGCCCTCGAGGGCTTCACGATGTTCGCGCTCAACCAGGGCGAGGTCTGCACCTGCCCGTCGCGGGCGCTGATCCAGCGCGGGAACTACGGCGAGTTCCTCCAGGCGGCCGTGGCGCGCACCGAGCTGATCAAGCCGGGGCACCCGCTCGACACCGACACGATGATCGGCGCGCAGGCCTCCAACGACCAGCTGGAGAAGATCCTCTCGTACCTCGACATCGGCCGCCAGGAGGGTGCGAAGATCCTCACGGGTGGCGAACGGATCGAACACGACGGCGAGTTGAAGGGCGGCTACTACGTTCAGCCGACCATCTTCGAGGGCGACAACCGGATGCGCATCTTCCAGGAGGAGATCTTCGGCCCGGTCGTCTCGGTCGCGTCCTTCGACGACTTCGACGACGCCATCAAGATCGCCAACGACACTCTGTACGGCCTCGGGGCCGGCGTCTGGACCCGCGACATCAACACCGCCTACCGGGCCGGGCGCGCGATCCAGGCGGGCCGGGTGTGGACGAACTGTTACCACGCATATCCGGCACATGCCGCATTTGGTGGCTACAAGCAGTCCGGCATCGGCCGCGAGACGCACAAGATGATGCTGGAGCACTACCAGCAGACGAAGAACTTGCTCGTGTCGTACTCCCCGAAGAAGCTGGGCTTCTTCTAGGCGCGACGGAAGGGCGCCTGGCCGGGCGACATGCCGGTCGGGCGCCCTTCCGCAGGCCTCACTCTCGCCTCGCTGTCCCCTGCCCTGCTCGAAGAACTGAACGCAGCGGCCTAGGGGGCCGCTGCGCGCAGGCGGGTCAGCAGGGACTGGGCCTGTGGGGTGCTCGCGTCGAAGAACTGCTTGGCCAGCGTGGGTGGCACGGTGGAGCCCTGCATGCGGACCTCATGGCAGGTGAAGCAGAACGCGGCTTCGAACAGGGGCAGGTCGAGCGTGTCCGGGTACGCCCGGACGCTCCAGCCCGGCGAGAAGCCGCAGCGGTGCTGCTCGCTGCCGGGCAGGCTCTCGATCAGGGCGAGGACGTCGGCCGCCTCGCTCCCGGCCCAGTGGGCGCCCGCCCTGCCGGGGTAGGGAGCGCCGCTTCGTGCCGGTACTCCGGTGATCCTGATGACTTCCAGCAGGGCGGTGGTGGCTACGGCTCGGGAGGGCAGCTGCATGGGCGTAGTCTGCCGCCTTCCATACCGGTGCGGTGCGCCGCGCTCGGGCGGCGCCGCTACGGGGAGACGTCCATGAACTCGGCGGCGGGCATCCAGCCGTGCCGTGCGTCGTGCACCTTGTAGCCCACGGCGGCGATGCGGGTCGAGCGGGTCCCGAGCACGACCGTGCCGATGACGGCACCGAGCGGGGCGTCCGGGCCCGGGTAGTAGTACGGCTCCCCTGCCGGAAGCAGCGTGTCGGAGTTGATCACCTTGTAGACGAGGGTGAGGCGCAGGGCCATGGTCGGGACTCCGTTCCGCGGTGCGTGCCCCCGGTGGGCTGCCTTGGCCCCATGAGCCCGATGCAAGGGCGCCGGACGGCCTGGGGACGGCGCCGACGGCGTGCTCGGCGGTCTGGTGTGTGCCGACCCGGGCGACGCCGTTCATCCCTTTGCTTCCGGCACACCGGTCCCTGCGGATGCACACCGCCGGCGGCGGGGCCGGGACCCCACGCGCCGAAACTCCGTGCCCAGGCTCCGTGCCAGGACTCCGTGCTGCGCCGGGACGCCGGGGACGCGGCGGGGCGAGACACGGGGGACGCGGCCGGTTCGTCCGGCTTCGGGACAGGGAGCCGGCCGAGCGTGGGGAAACGCGGAAGTTCCCCGTCCCTATGACCTGAGACGGGGAACTTCGTCTGGAGCGCCGGGCAAGCCTTGCACCTGCATTTCCCCGCAGGAAGCGGGGCGTCTTTCCTTGGACCACCAACGCATCGGCCGTCCTCCGGACCTCTCCGGCGGCGGCTTCTAGATCAACTTTACAGGACATCGGTCCCGCCACCAACCCCGGAGGCACCGGAACCGTTCGCCGTCCCTCGTCGGCGTCCGGGGTTCTCGGCTCAGCTCCTCACGGGGCCTTGGCGGTGGTGTCGCGCAGGCGTCTCAGGAGGAGGAGTGCGGCGGTCGCGGTGGCGAGTTCGCCGGCGGCCAGTGCCGCCCAGGTGCCACCGGTGCCGAGCCTGCCCAGGGTGATGACGAGGGGGACCTTGAACAGGAGCATGGTGCCGATGGTGAGGAAGTAGGCGGGCGCCGGGCGGCCCAGGGCCTGGGCGTACGCGGCGACGAGTGGGCCGATCCCCGCTACGGCCGTACAGACGGCCAGCACGCGCAGGCCCTGTGCGGCGGAGTCGATCGTGCGGGCGTCGTCGAGGAACGCGTCGGCCAGAGGCCGCGCCAGCAGGGCGAGGGCCGCGGCGGTGCACAGGCCGTAGAGCAGCGAGCCGCGCAGGGCTAGGTCGCGGGCCAGCCGGGCGCGGTCCGTCAGGCCGCGGCCGGCGTTGTATCCGACGAGGGGCTGGAGCGCCTGGCTGATGCCGGTGTGCGGCATCGTCGCGAAGGTCTGGAGGCGGGCGCAGACGGCGTACGCGGCCAGGGCAGTGGCCGAACCGGCGTCGGCGAGGGTGGTGTTGACGAGGACGGCCAGCAGCGTGACGCCCGCCCCGGCCAGGAACGAGGGCAGGCCGGCCGCGAGGAGCGCGCGCAGCGTGGGGCCGTGGGGCAGCAGATGGCGAGGATCCACGGGGTACGGGCGGCCGCGACGGCCGAAGAAGAACCACAGGCTCATCGCCGCCGAGACGGCCTGGCCGCCGACCGTGCCCAGAGCCGCCCCGCGTACGCCCAGGCCCAGTCCGAAGATCAGCAGGGGGTCGAGGGCCATCTGCACGGTGACGGCCGTGACCCACAGGAGCGTCGACCAGCCCGTCCGGCCTTCGGCGCGCACCAGGCTGGAGAAGCCGGTGGAGACCGGCGCACCGCACAGGAGCACCACGGCGTAGGGGCGGGCGATCTCGCGCAGTTCGCCCTGCGCGCCGAGCAGGCCGAGCAACGGGTCGAGGAAGAGCAGGCCGAGCGCGGTGGTCGCGGCGGCGCAGATCCAGAACAGGGTGAACGCGTTGCCCGTGGCCCGGGCGGCGGCCTCCCGGTCGTCGGCGCCCAGGGCGCGGGAGACCAGGGAGGCGCCGCCCGCGCCGACGGTGGTGGAGACCGCGCCGAGCAACAGCAGCAACGGGGCGGCCAGGTTGACCGCCGCCATGGCGTTGTCGCCCACGCCGTGGCCGACGAACCAGGCGTTGGTCAGGGCGTACACGCCGTACACGCCGACCGCGGCGGTCGTCTGGGTGCAGGCGCGCCACAGCAGTCGGCCGACCGGTTCGACGCCGAGCCGGGTCGTGCGGTCGGGGATGCGGGCGGTGGGGATGGTCACCGACGCGTACGGCCGAGTGTCCCCATCGCCGCGTCGAGGTGCGGGCGGGCCCAGTCGTACTGCTTGGTGTCGGTGTGACCGCGGTAGACGGTCTCGATGACCATGACCAGCATGAGGTAGAGGCCGTACAGGTCGCGGCGCACCCGCTGGGTCGCGGTCAGCTCGGCGTGGCCGTAGCCGCGCATGAAGGCCGTGGAGTCGCCGAAGGCGGCGAGCTGGGTTCCGGTGAAGCCGGCTTCGATCAACGGGTCTCCGTAGAAGGCGCGTTCGTGGTCGATGACGCAGACGACCTTGCCGTCGCGGACCATGACGTTGCTCTCCCACAGGTCCCACTCGACGAGACGCGGTTCGGTGACCTCGTCCAGGCTGTCGGCGTGCTCGGCCAGCGTGGCCCGGACGGTGTCGTAGGACCAGCCGATGTCGACGCCGCGGCGTTCACCGTCGCGCAGGATGTCCTCGACCATCCCGGTGAACACGCGCCGCCAGCTCGGATCGCCCGGGCCGGCCAGCGGCCCGAACGCCGTGCCCCGCAGGGAGTTGATCTCCCGGTTGGCGGCGCCCACCTGCTCCATGTAGGCGTCGCGCTCTGCGGCGGAGAGCGACGCCAGGACGATCCCGAGGTTGTCGGCGTCGACGTACGGCATGAAGAAGTAGTCGGCGTCGCACAGTTCACGGCTCCGGTCCGCGAAGTCGACGACCGGCACGGGCACCGAGGTCCGCGTGCGGAGGAGTTCCAGCGTGGCCAGTTCGATCGACATCGCGCCGCGTTCGTAGGTCAGGACCTCCACCTGCGGCGCCGGAGCGATCTTCAGGACGACCTCGGCGCCGTCCCGCAGGCGTATGCGGTAGGCGACGTTGAACCAGCCGTGACCCAGCTCGTCGACCCATCCGTCACCGGTCGGCACCCGGTCCGCGCCGTAGGCACGCTCGACCATGGCAAGCAGTGTGTCCCGCGACTGCCTGTTCTTGGTGATGCTCTCCACGCCCCGCCCCTTCGATCGTGAGGTGCAACCGACCGCGCACAGACGGGTATTCGGCGCGGCGGCCGGTGGCGGCGGCCGGCGGCCTGCGGCTCCGACGCGGTCGTTCAACGCGCAATGACATCACACGGTCCGGCTCCTGACCACGGGTGGCGTGTCTGCGGGCATGCGACCGGCGGCGAACTCGGAGGCCGGTCCCAGGGGTTGCAGGGACCGGCCGCCGAGGCTTCGGAACCAGGCCGTCAACGCCGTTCCGGTCGGGGCTCAGTGCCGCTCGGTCTTCCAGAAGCCCGAGAAGGTGATGCGGTCCTTCGGCATCCCGGCCCGGTGCAGGCGGCGGCGTCCCTCGGTGGCGAGGGTTTGTTCGCCGACCACGAAGGCGTATCCGTGGGGGTCGACGTCGTCGTAGTCGTGCAGTGCGGTGAGCGCGGCGGCGCCGGGGACCGCGTGCGGGTCCGTGCGTGCGATCCAGTCGACGCGCATACCGGGCGGGCCGCTCAGGGGGCGGCGGTCGGCGTCCGTGGGGACTTCCTGCAGCACGCGAACGGCCGTGCCGGGTGCGAGCGAACGCAGGATGCCCGCGACCGCCGGGAGGCCGCTCTCGTCGGCGACCAGCAGCACGCTGGAGGCGTCGGCCGGGGCGTCGTACATCAAACCCTGGTCCAGCAGGGCGAGTTCTTCGCCCGGCTCGGCCGAGCACGCCCAGATCGCGGCGCCGCCCGCGATCTCACCGTCGGCGTCCCGGTGCACGACCACGTCGATGTCGAGTTCACCGTCGTCGGCCCGGAAGTCGGCCACGGTGTAGTTGGCGCAGTAGGGGCGCACCTCGTCGGGCATGGCGAGGTACGGCTTCCACCAGGACTCGGCGCCGACCTCGGGCACGTGGAAGCGCTCCTGGTGCGGATGGCGGAAGAACAGCCGGAACCAGTGGTCGTAGCCCTGCCAGGGGAAGGCGCGGAGCGTTTCTCCACGGACGGTCACACGCTGCAGATGGGGCGTCAGGCGGGTGCTCGACGTGACCGCGGCGCAGAACAGCCGCGAGTCACGCCGGTCGGGGCGTATGCGAGGGCTCATTAGGCAAGGCTAAGCTAAGTTCCGTGATCATAGCTACGGCAACGACCGGGACCGACCGCCGGACGCGCCGGCCACGGCTGCCGCGCCCCTCGCCCGCCGGGCTGCTCCTCGGCCTGCTCGCGGCGCTCGCCGTCGTCTGCGTCGCGAGCATCCTGCTGGGCAGCAACCGGCTCTCCCCCGTCGCCGTCCTGGACGGCCTCCTGCACCCGGGATCGGGCCGGGACGCCGCCGTCGTCTACGGCTCTCGCGTCCCGCGCACGGTCATCGGCCTGGTCGTGGGCGTGTGTCTCGGGGTCGGCGGGACCGTGATGCAGGGCCACACCCGCAACCCGCTGGCCGACCCCGGCCTGTTCGGCGTCTCGGCGGGCGCCGGACTCGCCGTCGTCCTCGGCATCGTCGTGTTCGGGGTGTCGGGCACCGGCGCCTCCGTCGGCCTCGCGCTCGTCGGCGCGCTCCTCGCGAGCCTCGCCGCCTTCGCGATCACCGTCGCGGGCAGCGGGACGGCGAGCCCGGTGCCGCTCGCGATCGCGGGCACGGCCGTGTCGGCACTGCTCACCGCCGTCACGTCGTTCCTGACCCTCGCCGACCGCGACAGTCTGCGCGCCTACCAGCTCTGGGTGGTCGGCTCGCTCTCCGGCCGGCAACTCGACGAGGTCTGGGGCACCTTGCCGTTCGCCGCGGCGGGACTCCTGCTCGCCGCGTTCAACGCGCGCTCCCTCGACAACCTCGCCCTCGGCGAGGAACTCGCCCGCGGACTCGGCGAGAACCTCTTGGTCGCGCGGGGTGTGGGACTGGCCGCCATCACGCTGCTCACGGCCGCGGCGACGGCGGCGGCCGGGCCGATCGCCTTCGTCGGGCTCGTGGTGCCGCATCTCGCGCGCGCCGCCGTCGGCTCGGCCCACCGCAGACTGCTGCCCGCCGCCGCGCTCGTCGGGGGCCTGCTCGTGCTCCTCGCGGACATCGTGGGCCGACTGGCCGGCGGCACCTCGGAGGTGCAGGTCGGCATCGTGCTGGCGGTCATCGGCGGACCGTTCTTCGTCGCGGTCGCCCGCGGCCGCTCGCTGGTGAGCCTGTGAGCGCCGGGCCGATGGGCGCCGAGCCGGTGAGTGCCGGGCCGGTGAGTGCCGGGTCCGCCAGTGCCGGGTCCGTAAGCGCCGAGGCCGCGAACGCCGGGTCCATAGGCGCCGAGACCGCGGACGCCCAGCCGGTGGACGCCAGGTCCGTAAACGCCAAGACCGCGAACGCCCAGCCGGTGGACGCCAGGTCCGTAAGCGCCGAGACCGCGGACGCCCAGCCGGTGAGCGCCGAGACCGTGCACGCCCAGCCGGTGAGCGCCAGCTCCGCGAGTGCCGCGCGGCCCGGACCGTCCGCGGCACCCGCCACAGCCGCGGCACCCGCCGCAGCCCCGCCGCCCGTCCGGCGCGGCGTCCTCGTCGGTCCGCTCGGGCTCGCCTGGCGCCCCCGCGTCCTGCTCGTCACCTGCGCCGCCCTCCTGCTCGCGCTCGCCCTCGTGGTCACCGCGATCGCGGTCGGCGGTGCGCGGGTCGGCGTGGTCGACATCCTGCGCACCCTCGCCGGGCACGGGGACGCCCTCGACCGGCTCATCGTGCTGCAACTGCGCCTGCCGCGCGTCCTGGCGGGCGCCCTCGTCGGTCTCGCGCTCGGCGTCGCGGGGGCGCTCATGCAGACCGTCACGCGCAACCCGCTCGCCACCCCCGACGTGATCGGCGTGTCCTCCGGCGCCTCGCTCGGCGCCGTCGCGGCCATGCTGATCGGCGGCGGAGCGGAGAGCGTCGGCGGCACGCTGCTGGGCGCGGGCGTCCCGGCCGTCGCCGCGCTCGGCGCGATCCTCGCCACGGCGCTCGTGTACGGGCTCGGCTGGCGCGGCGGCGTGCAGAGCTACCGGCTCGTCCTGGTCGGCATCGGCGTGGGCGCCATGCTCGACGCGGGCACCAGCTACCTCCTCGTGCGGGCGCGCGTCACCCAGGCGACGGCCGCCGCGGAGTGGCTCGTGGGCTCGCTCTCCGGCGCGTCGTGGGACACCGTACGACCGCTGCTCTACGGCGTCGTCGTGCTCGTACCGCTCGCGCTCGCGGGCTCCGCCGCCCTCGCGGTGTCGCACCTCGGCGACGAGATCGCGCAAGGGGTGGGCCTGCCCGTCCAGTTGCACCGGCTCGCGGTGATCGCCCTCACCGTGCTGCTGACCGCGGCCTCCGTCGCCGCCGCCGGGCCGATCGGCTTCGTCGCGTTCGTGGCCCCGCAGATCGCCCTGCGCACGGCCGGCGCCACCCGCCCGCCGCTGCTGCTCTCGGGGCTGACCGGGACCTGTCTGACGCTGCTCGCCGACACGCTGGCCCGCACCGCCTTCCCGTGGGACGTGCCCGTCGGCATCGTCACCACCGTCATCGGCGCGCCCTACCTGATCTGGCTGCTCGTGAGGAATCGCAAGGAGATGACGACGTGACCGTTCCCGTGCTCGAAGCGCGTGGCGTCAGCCTCGGCTACGACGGACGCACCGTGCTCGACGGGCTCGACCTCAGCATCGGCGCAGGCACCGTCACGACTCTCGTCGGCGCCAACGGATGTGGGAAATCGACCCTGTTGAAGGCCTTCGGACGGTTGCTCACGCCGAGCTCGGGCTCGGTCCTGCTGGAGGGGCGGCCCGTTGGGCAGTTGCGCTCCCGGGCCGTCGCGCGCCGGCTCGCGATCCTGCCCCAGAACCCGGTCGCCCCCGCGGGCACGAGCGTGCGCGACCTCGTGATGCGGGGCCGCAATCCGCATCAGAGCTGGGCGCGGCCGTGGACCCCCGGGGACGACGCGGTCGTCGAACGGGTGCTCGCCGACACGGGGTTGGCGGAGGTCGCCGACCGCGCGGTCACGGAGCTGTCGGGCGGCCAGCGCCAGCGCGCCTGGATAGCCCTCGTCCTCGCACAGGAGGCGCCGACCCTGCTGCTCGACGAGCCGACCACGTTTCTCGACCTCGCCCACCAGCTCGACGTGCTGCGGCTGGTGCGCCGGGTCAACCGCACGTCGGGCACGACCGTGGTGATGGTCCTGCACGACCTGGGGCTCGCCGCGCGCTACTCCGACCGCCTGGTGGTCATCGGCGAGGGCGGCGTCCTCGCCGACGGGGACCCGGCCGACGTACTCGAACCGACGATGCTGGAGCGGGCGTTCGGACTGCGGGCGCGGGTGATCCCGGACCCGGTGACGGGCACCCCGCTGGTGCTGCCGGAGGCGGACGAGGAGCCGGCGCCTCCCGCGGAAACCGGACACCACCCACTGGATCAAGCCGGTTAGGTAAGGCTAAGCTAACTAGCACTATGTGGACCGTATCCCGCCTACGCCGCCTCCTGCCCCTCGCCGTCGTGTCCCTGCTCGCCGTCCTGACGGCCTGCTCCTCCTCGACGCCCGCCGCCTCCGCCGGCGCGACAGCCTCGAAGGGCCCGTGGACCTTCACCGACGACCTCGGCAAGACCGTGAAACTCGACCACGCGCCGACCCGTGTCGCGGGGATGAACGACGAGGTCGTCCCCCTGCTGCACTACGGCCTGAAGCCGGTCGCCTCGTGGGGCTACTCCGCGATCAAGGACGACGCCC
Organism: Streptomyces mangrovisoli; assembly: GCF_000974985.2. Classification (GTDB taxonomy): domain Bacteria; phylum Actinomycetota; class Actinomycetes; order Streptomycetales; family Streptomycetaceae; genus Streptomyces; species Streptomyces mangrovisoli. The sequence goes on from NZ_LAVA02000015.1 coordinate 208,537, forward strand.
GCTTCGACGGCCTCGACACCTCCGGCATCGCACAGATCGGCACCGCCTACGGCGAACTCGACCTGGAGAAGCTGGCCGCCGCGCGCCCCGACGTCATCGTCTCCGAGGTCTTCCCCACCGACGAGAAGGGCACGATCGACAAGTCCCAGCCCGACTACGGCTTCAAGGACCTCGCCCAGCAGAAGCAGGTCGAGGCGATCGCGCCCGTCATCACGATCGTGATCGGCGGCGACGGCGCGGACGTCGTCGACCACACCACGAAGCTCGCCACCGCCCTCGGCGCGGACTCCGCGACCGTGGCGAAGGCCAGGACCCGCTACGACACGGCGGCCGCCGGCCTGAAGAAGGCCGCCGCCGCGCACCCGGTGACCGTGACGGCCCTGTACGCGGACAGCGACGGCGTCAACGTCGCCAAGGCACAGGACGACCCCGCCCTGCGGCTCTACGCCGACCTGGGCGTCACGTTCTTCGCCCCGACCCCCAAGGGGTACTACTGGGCGAACTACAGCTGGGAGAACGCCGGCCGGATCGGCGGCGACGTATGGCTCCTCGAACAGGACGGCTACGACAGCGCCCACCTCAAGAAGCAGCCCACCGTCGCGGACAGCGCCGCACTCGCCGCGGGCCAGGTCCATCCCTGGGTCTCCGCAGCGCTCGACTACGTCTCCCAGGCCGACTACATGAACCGACTCGCGGGCTGGCTGACGGACTCGAAGGCCGTCACCGGCTGAAGACGGGGCACGGCAGGAACACGGGCGGTGGTCTCCGGGTGCGTGCGGAGACCACCGCTGCCGGACCGGTCCGGCTCGCCCGCCCTGTCCGGGCGGGCGAGCCCGTGAGGGTCAGATGGCGTGCACCTGCTGGGCCTGGGGGCCGCGCTGACCCTGGCCGATCTCGAACTCGACGCGCTGTCCCTCTTCCAGGCTGCGGTAGCCGTTGCCCTGGATCTCCGAGTAGTGGACGAAGACGTCAGGACCGCCGCCGTCCTGCTCGATGAACCCGAACCCCTTCTCCGCGTTGAACCACTTCACGCTGCCCTGAGCCATCCCTGAATCCCTCACGTCAACGCCGCGACCGATCGCCGCGAACCACCCCATCGTAATCGAGTCGTCACACTTTGCGATCGCGGCGCTCGTGGAGTCGGCCGCGCGACGGCGCGGCCGGTCGCCCGGCGCCGATCGTGTGTTCCTCGTGGCTAAGCCCCGCGTGCCGCTCCGAGCCGGGTGACGAGAGGCGGGGCGGTGGAGTTGCGGACGACGAGTTCGGGTTCGTGCAGGAGCTCCTGCGGGGTGGGGTTCTCGCCGGAGATCTGGTTCACGAGCAGGGTGACCGCGGCGCGGGACATGGCCTCGATGGGCTGGCGCAGGGTGGTCAGCGGCGGGTCGGTGTAGTTCATGAACGCGGAGTCGTCGTAGCCGACGACCGAGAGATCGCCGGGCACGGTGAGTCCCCGGCGGCGGGCCGCGCGTATCGCGCCGAGGGCGAGGACGTCGCTGCCGCAGATCAGGGCGGTGGCGCCGGCCGAGAGCAGTTCGGCGGCGACGGCCTGGCCGCCCTCGAAGGAGAACAGCGCGTGGCCGACGGGATGGTGCGCGCCGCTGCCGGAGGTCAGCCGGGTGAAGGCGGCGAGCTTGCGGCGGGACGGCATGTGGTGTTCGGGGCCGACCATGAGCCCGATGTCGGTGTGTCCCATGGCCGTCAGGTGCGCGTACGCCTGGCGTACGGCGGCGGCGTCGTCGGTGGACACCCGGGGGAAGCCCGGGTAGTCGACGGCCGCGTTCAGCAGCACCACGGGCACCCCGCGCTTCAGGAGGGCGGCGTGTTCGGTCTCGGTGAGCCCGCCGCAGAAGATGACGCCGGAGACGTGCTGGTCGAGGAGCATGGCGACGTACTCGGCCTCGGTGAGTCCGCCCGCGGTACGGGTGCACAGCACCGGCGTGTACCCGAGCTGGACGAGCGCGCCGCCCGCGACCTCGGCGAGCGCAGGGAAGATCGGGTTCTGCAGCTCGGGCAGCACCAGACCCACCAACCGCGCCCGCACACCCCGCAGTTGCGTCGGACGCTCGTACCCGAGCACGTCCACCGCGGTCAGCACCGCCTGCCGGGTCGCATCCGACACACCCGGCTTGCCGTTGAGGACACGGCTGACCGTCGCGTCGCTGACCCCCACGCGCCGGGCCACCTCGGAGAGCCTACGAGTCATGCGAGTTCATCCTGTCCGTTCCGGAGTCGCCTGTCGGTGACCTGAGTTGTGGGTCCGGGGCCGCCTGCCCGGGACGCGGGTTCCGGGTCCGGTGCCGCCTGCCCGGGACCCGAGTCGTGGGTCCGGAGCCGCCCACCTGCCCGGCCGGGACCGGGCGGGCAGGCGGGGCCGGCCCGCCGCCGTCAGGTGCGGCGCAGCCACACCGTGGTGTCCGGGGGCAGCAGGGCGGCCGCTCCGTCCACCGCGGAGTCGCTCGCCAGCACCACCGCCGTGTCCGCCGGCAGCGGCGCGGGCGTCGGGGAGAGGTTGGCGACGCAGACGAACCCGTCGGCCCGCTCGAAGGCGAGCACGCCCGGGTCGTCGACCGGCAGCCACGCGAACCGCTCGTCGTGCAGCCCCGGTTCGGCCCGCCGGAGGGCGAGCGCGGTGCGGTAGAAGCGGAGCATGGAGCCGGGGCGCCCGCTCTGCGCCTCGGCGGTGCTGTCGGCCCAGTCGGCGGGCTGCGGCAGCCACGGCGGGGCGCTCGCGCCGGGCGGGCTGAACCCGAAGGGCGGCTCCTGTCCGGACCAGGGCAGCGGCACCCGGCAGCCGTCGCGGCCGATGTCGGCGCCGCCGGTGCGGTGGAAGATCGGGTCCTGGCGCAGCTCGGCCGGGATGTCCTCGACCTCGCCCAGGCCCAGTTCCTCGCCCTGGTAGATGTAGTGCCCGCCGGGCAGCGCGAGGGCCAGCAGCAGCGCGGCGCGGGCCCGGCGGGTGCCGAGGACGAGGTCGGTGCTGGTGCCGTGCTGGCGCAGGGCGTGCCCGTAGGAGGAGTCGGCCCGGCCGTAGCGGGTGACGTGCCGGGTGACGTCGTGGTTGGAGAGCACCCAGGTCGGGGCCGCCCCCACGGACGCGTGCGCGTCGAGCGTGGCGTCGATGCAGCCGCGCAGCGCGGCCGGCTCCCAAGGGCTGTTCAGATAGTCGAAGTTGAAGGCGGTGTGCATCTCGTCGGGCCGCAGGTAGTGCGCGAACCGCACCGGGTCGGCCAGCCACACCTCGCCGATCAGCGCCCGGGGCGGCGCGTACTGCTCGGCCACCGCGCGCCAGGAGCGGTAGATGGCGTGCACGTCGTCACGGTCGATGTACGGGTGCGGCACCGGCGGGGACGCCGGGTCGAAGTCGGGCAGTTCGGGGTCTTTCGCGGGCATCGTGGCGGAGTCGATGCGTACACCGTCGGCGCCCAGGTCGAACCAGAAGCGCAGGACGCTCTCGTGCTCCTCGCGGACCTTGGGGTTGTTCCAGTTCAGGTCGGGCTGCTCCGGCGCGAACAGGTGCAGGTACCACTCGCCGGGTCCGCCGTCGGGGTTCGGGACACGGGTCCAGGCCGGGCCGCCGAACACCGACTGCCAGTCGTTGGGCGGGAGTTCACCGTCGGACCCCCGGCCGGGGCGGAACCAGAACAGGTCGCGGGCCTCCGCGCCGGGCCCGGCCTCGCGCGCCTCGCGGAACCAGGCGTGCTGGTCGGAGACATGGTTCGGTACGACGTCGACGACGATCCGCAGGCCGAGCCGGTGCGCCTCCTCGATGAGCGCGCCGGCCTGCGCGAGGTCGCCGAACACCGGGTCGATGCGCCGGTAGTCGGCGACGTCGTAGCCCGCGTCGGCCTGGGGCGAGGCGTACCACGGGCTGAACCACAGCGCGTCGACGCCGAGTTCGGCCAGGTAGGGCAGACGCTCGCGGACGCCGGCCAGGTCGCCCACGCCGTCGCCGTCGCCGTCGGCGAAGGAGCGGGGGTAGACCTGGTAGATGACGGCGTCACGCCACCACTCCTGGCGCTGGGACGCGGTGTCGTTCGCTGTGGCCACGTGGGCTGGCTCCTTGATCGGGAAGGTGGGGCGCCGGGTCCGGTGCACGGCGCGGCGGACCCGGCCCGGGGCGGGCCGGATCGCGTGGGGGTGTCGGTGGTGGGGGAGTGCGGGTCAGCCCTTGAGGGCGCCCGCGGACAGGCCGCCGAGGATGTGCCGCTGGAAGACCAGGAAGAGCACGATCATCGGGACGGCGGCGATGGTCAGGCCCGCGATCATCTCCGTCGGCGGGACCTGCGTGGTGGAGGTGGACAGCCGGTGCAGGGCGACCGACAGGGTCTGCCGGTCGGGGTCCTGGAGCACCAGCAGCGGCCACAGGAAGTCCTTCCACATCCCCACGACGGAGAAGATGGACACGACCGCGAGGACCGGGCGGGACAACGGCAGCACCACCCGCAGCAGGACCTGCAGCCGGGAGGCGCCGTCGATGGCGGCGGCGTCGAGGATGTCGCCGGGTATCTGGTCGAAGAAGCGGCGCAGCACATAGATGTTGAAGGCGTTCGCCGCGCCCGGCAGCCACAGTGCCCACGGGGTGTTGAGCAGGTTCAGGTGGAGGATCGGCAGGTCGTTCACGGTCAGGTACAGGGGGACCAGCAGCGCGGCGGCGGGCAGCATCAGGCTGGCGAGCATCGCGCCGAAGACGAACTTGCCGAGGACGGGCCGGAGTCGGGACAGCGAGTAGGCGGCGCAGACGTCCACCGCCATCTGGATGAACCAGCCGCCGGCCGCGTAGTAGACGGTGTTGAGGAAGAAGTGGGCGATGTCCATCTGCGTCCACGCGTCCCGGTACGCGGAGAGGTGCACCGACTTCGGCAGCAGCGTCGGCGTCGCGGCGGCGAACTCCCGCGGTGTCTCCAGGGCGGAGGACGCCATCCAGTACAGGGGGAAGACGAACACCGCGACGAACAGCACGATCGTGAGGGTCAGTACGGCGTAGTAGACGCGGCGGTTGCGGGGCCGGGCCAGTTCCTGCGCCGAGATCAGGCTGCGGGGCGCGGGGGCGGGGGCGGGGGCGCGACGGGAGGCGGGGCGGGCCTTGGAGCCGGCGGCGGTGCGGGGCGTGAGGCCGGGGGCGGTGGTGGTCATCTCTTGTCCTCCTCAGCCCTGGTCCGACGAGTCGCGGGTCAGCCGCAGGTAGCACGCGGCGAACACGGCGAGCACGGCGAACAGCAGCACACTCATGGCGGCGGCGAGGCCGAAGTCGTTGTTGACGGCGAAGGCGTACCGGTAGATCAGCGTCATCACCGTGATCGTGGACGGGTTGGTGAACCCGGTGAGCTGGAACGGCTCGATGAACACCTGCATGGTGGAGATGATCTGGAGCAGCAGCAGGACCAGCATCACGAACCGCATCTGCGGCAGCGTCACATGGCGCAGCCGCGCCCAGAGCCCGGCGCCGTCGAGCTCCGCCGCCTCGTAGAGGTCGCCCGGGATGGACTGGAGCGCGGCCAGGTACATCAGGGTCGCGCCGCCCATGTTGGCCCAGGTCGACACCAGGACGAGGGAGATCATCGCCATGTGCGGCGACTGCACCCACTGCGAGGTCGGCAGGTGCGCGCCCCGCAGCAGCGTGTTGAATAGTCCCTGGCCGGGGTCGTAGAAGTACTGCCAGAGCATCACGCAGACGATCGGCGGCAGCATCACCGGCAGATAGACCGCGATCCGGAAGAACCCCTTGAAGTGGCGCAGTTCGTTGAGCAGGACCGCGATGACCAGCGGTACCGCGTAGCCGAGCACCAGGGCGATGCCCGTGAACTCGGCGGTGTTGCGCCAGGCCGTCCAGAACAGCGGGTCGGCGAAAAGATGGTGGTAGTTGGTCAGGCCCACCCATTCGGGGTCGGTGATGAGGTTGTCCTGCTGGAAACTGAGGGTGATGCCGCGGACCAGCGGATACCACGAGAAGTACGCGAAGCAGAGAATGCCGGCCGCCAGGAAGGCGTACGCCAGCGCGTTGTCGGCGATCCTGCGCCGCAGCCGGCTGCGGCGCCGCTGCCGGGGATCGGGCGTCGCGGAGACGCGTACTTCGCTGCGGTGCGGCGCCAGTGACGTCGCCATAGAACTCTCTCCTTGTTGCTCGACCGGGTTGCCGGTCCGCCCTGTCGGGGGGCTGGGAGGGTGCGGGTCCCGCGCCGGGCAGTGCGCGGGACCCGCCGGCGGTACGGCGGCCGGGACGCCGTACCGCCGGCGGGGGCGGGACGCCGTACCGCTCTGGGGGGCGGGACGCCGTACCGTCGCCGCGGGGGTCGGTGCCGGACCGGTGGCGGGGCGGGGTGACCGGTCCGGCGGCTCGCACCGGGTGCGGTCTCAGGCCGTTGCGGCCGGCCCCGGCACCCGGCGGGTCACTGTGCGGCGAGCAGGGTGTCGACCTGCTTCGACGCGTCGGAGAGCAGCTTGTCGATGTCCGCGTCCTTCTGGGTGAGGACCTTGGCCATCGCGGTGTCCAGGACGGCGTAGATCTTCTGCGCCTGCGGCGGCTCCAGCTTCAGCGGGATCTTGCCGACCGATTCGGTGAACGGGGCGTAGTTCTCGACCGGTTCGTTGGCGTACTTCTTGTCGGCCGCCGCCACGGTCTGCTCGGCGGCGCCGGACCAGATGTTCGGCTCGGGCAGGCCGACCGGCTGCTTGTTCTCCGCCGCGCGCTTCTTGCCCGACGTGATGCGGTCCGTGTTCTCGTACTTGAACATCACCCAGGCGAGTGCCGCCTTGGTCTGGGCGGGGGTGTTCTTCGGGTTGAACATGAAGCCGCCGCCTCCGGCGAGCGTGCCCTTGCCCTCCGGCATCGCGCCCAGGCCGTACTCCTTCGGGTCGCCCTTGTACTGCGCGGCTATGGTCGGGATGTTGTCCGACGTGGCGAGGTACATGCCCAGCTTGCCGGAGCCCATCATCTGCAGCAGGTCGGCCCACTCCAGGAGTTGGCGCTTGCCCATCGAGTCGTCGGTCCAGCGCATGTCGTGCAGCTGCTGGAGCACCGCGTGTCCGGTGGCGTTGTCGAAGTCGGCCTTCCAGGTGCCGTCCGCCTGCTGCTCGGCGACGTCGCCGCCGCGCGAGTACATCTCGGCGGTGAAGTGCCAGCCGCCGGTGTTGGACTTGCTGTAGTCGCCGTACCCGACGACGCCGCCGCCCAGGGCGGCGATCTTCTTGGCGTCCGCCCGGACCTCGTCCCAGGTGGTGGGCGGCTTGTCGGGGTCGAGGCCGGCCTTCTTGAACAGGGTCCGGTTGTAGACGAGCCCCATGGAGTAGTTGCCCTCGGTCACGCCGTACGTGCGGCCGGCCTTGTCCTGGAAGACCTGGCGCAGCTGCGGCTTGACCTGCTGGGCCGCGGGATAGTCCTTGAGGTAGTCCGTGATGTCGGCCGCCTGGTGCTTGGCGATGAGGCCGGCCGGGTCGGTCAGGTAGACGTAGTAGGCGTTCTCCAGCTGGCCGCCCGCGAGCTTGGTGGAGAAGGTCTGCGGATCCATCTGCCCCTCGTGCGGCACGACATGGATCTTCGGGTTGGCCTTCTCGAAGGCCGCCACGTCCGACAGGAAGATCTTGCGGTTGACCGGGTCGGTCTTGGCCGGCATGTCGTTCACCGTGATGGTGACCTTGCCGTCCGAGGAGGCGGAACCGTCCGAGCTGCCGCAGCCGCTCGCGGTGAGGGCGAGGGTCGCCGCGGCCGCCACGGCGACTGCGATGCGGGCTCTGCTGCCCGCCGGGAAACCGGTCATGGATCGTCCCTGATCGTGAGGTGGGGAATGCGGGAACCCGCTCATCCCTGTGAGGTGACGAACAAGTTACGTGCGTGCCCATCCCGGAGCAATATGTAAACCCACATGCGCAACGCGTCGACAACTCCTGTCATCCGGGCCGTAATTGACCGACGAAACTTGACGCAAGAAATCGACATGCCTGTTTTCGACCGATTGTCGTGACCTTCCGGATGTGCTTTCCTCGACCGTCCGCCGGGTTCGGTGGCAAGTCTCCATGCTCCGAGGCGCCGTTGTTCAGCAGGTCAGATGAAGTGTTCGCGCCGCATGCAGCGCGCGTTGCAAAAATTCGACAGGAAACATGGAGCAGGCGACAAGTTCCGCTTGCGTTCGCGAGCGCCGGTCGTCTTATCCCCGCTGGTGATTCCGGATGTGCGGGCCGAGAAACGCTGTCGGATCGCCGCACCCGCATTTCCGGGCGCCGGCTCGATGCATTGCCCGCGGGTTAACGCCGGGCTACGGTGCGCGTCACCCAACCCCGCCCTCCTCCCCTCGGGAGTACCCCCATGCGCCAATTCCCGCACAACGTACGTGTGTTGTACATGAGACCGGTGGTCGTCGCGGTCGCCGCCCTCGTGGCGCTGCTGTGCGCGCTGACCGGCTGGCCGCCGCCCGCGGCCGCCGCGACGTCCACCACCTATCAGGCGGAATCAGCCGCGCTCTCCGGCGGCGCCGTCGTCGCGAGCGACCACACCGGCTACACCGGCACCGGCTTCGTCGGCGGCTACACCGACACCGACAAGGGCACCGCGGCCACGACCTTCACCGTGAACGCCGCAAGCGCCGACGCGTACGTGTCCGCGCTGCGCTACGCCAACGGCTCGGGCGTGACCCAGAGTCTGTCCGTGTACGTGCGCGGCACCAAGGCCGCCACCGTCCAACTCCCGGTCACGGCCGACTGGAACACCTGGGCCACCGTGAGCACGACGGTGAGCCTGAGCGCCGGCGACAACACGGTCGCCTACACGTACGACAGCACCGACACCGGCAACGTCAACCTGGACGCGATCACCGTGACCGCCGCGCCCGCGACCCCCGCCGGCCAGTACGAGGCGGAGACCGCGGCACTCTCCGGCGGAGCGGTCACCGAGACCGAGCACTCCGGCTACAACGGCACCGGATACGTGGGCGGTTACACCGACACCCACAAGGGCACCGCCGCGACCACCTTCACCGTGAACGCCACGGACGCCGGCACGGCCGCCGTGGGCCTGCGCTACGCCAACGGCACCGGCTCCGCGCAGACCCTCTCGGTGTACCTCAACGGCACCAAGGCGCTGACCACTTCGCTGGCCGCGACCGCCGACTGGAACACGTGGGCCGTCCGCAGCGAGAACCTGACCCTGAAGGCGGGCGCCAACACCGTCGCGTACCGCTTCGACAGCGGCGACTCCGGCAACGTCAACCTCGACGACATCACCGTGGACACCGGCACCACGACCGACCCGGGTTCGGGCGGTTCGGGCGGCGCGGCCGGCCAGGCCTACGAGGCCGAGACCGCCTTCTTCACGGGCGGCCCCGCGACCGCCACCTCCCTGACCGGCTACTCCGGCACCGGATACCTCACCGGCTTCACCACACAGGGCGCGCAGACGGTCGTCGACACCTCGGTCCCGTCGGCGGGCACATATCCCGTCGCCGTCACCTACCGCAACACCACCAGCGCGGCGCAGACCCTCTCGCTGTACCTCAACGGCGTCAAGTCGTCGCAGCTGAGCCTGCCCGCCGCCACCGGCTGGGCGCACGTGTCCGTCTCCGTGAAGCTGCGCTCCGGACTCAACCTCGTGGGCCTGCAGACCGACGCGGGCGACACCGGCAACGTGGCGGTCGACAGCGTCTCCGTCGACGGCGGCACCGCCCTCGCGACCCAGGGCGCGACGCTGCCGTACACCGAGTACCGGGCGGCGGACGCCACCACCACGGGCACGGTCCTCGCGACCGGCACCACCTACCCGAGCATGTCCGCCGAGTCCACCGGCCGCAGCGCGGTCAAGCTGTCGGCCACCGGCCAGTACGTCCAGATCACCCTCGCCGAGCCCGCCAACGCGGTCGTCGTGCGCTACTCGATCCCCGACACGGCGTCCGGCTCGGTCACCACCGCGCCCCTGTCGCTCTACGCGGGCTCCACCAAGGTCACCGACCTCCAGACGACCAACAAGTACTCCTGGATCTACGGCCCCGGCTACTACGACACCAACACGCCCGGCTACAGCGGCGACAGCGCCGGACACCACTACTACGACGAGGTGCGCTACCTCAACACCGCCACCTGGCCCGCCGGTACCGTCCTCAAGCTCCAGAAGGACGCCGCGGACACCGCGGCCTCGTACACCGTCGACGTCATCGACACCGAACTCGTCGACGCCGCCTCCACGATGCCCGCCGGCTACGTGTCCGCCGCCGACTACGGCGTCACCCCCGGCGCCGGCGACGTGACCGGCGCCCTCAACACCGCGCTGAGCACGGCCTCCTCGGCGGGCAAGGGCCTGTGGCTGCCGTCCGGCACCTACACGATCTCCGGCCGCGTGAACCTCACGAACGTCTCCCTGCGCGGCGCCGGCCCCTGGTACACGACCCTCAACTCCACGGCCGAGAACGGCTCGGGCGGCCTGTTCGCCAACGGCGGGCGCAACCAGATCGCCGACCTGACGATCTCCGGCGACCAGACCTTCCGCAACAACGACTCCGGTGCCGCCGCGATCGAGGGCACCTTCACCTCCGGTTCCCTGATCTCCGACGTGTGGATGGAACACACCAAGGTCGGCCTGTGGGCCAACCCGGGCACCGGCCTGCTCGTCTCCGGCCTCCGCGCCCGCGACATCTTCGCCGACGGCATCCATGTCCACGGCGGCTCGTCCGGCACCCGCGTCGAGCAGTCCAACGTGCGCAACACGGGCGACGACAACATCGCCCTGGACACCGAGGGCGGCAACGTCACCGACAGCACCGTCTCCCACAACACCGTCCAACTCCCCATCCAGGCCAACGGCATCGGCGTGTACGGCGGAGGCGGCAACACCCTGGAGAACAACTCCGTCAGCGACACGGTCGCCTTCGGTTCCGGCATCACCGTCAGCACCTACTTCGGACAGGGCTTCTCCGGCGCCACCACCGTGCGGGACAATCTCCTCACCCGCTGCGGCTCGTACCACATCAACTGGGCGACGAACATCGGCGCGTTGTGGATCTACGCCGACACCGCCGACATCACCCAGCCCGTCACCGTCACCGGGAACACCATCAAGGACAGCACCTACCAGGGCGTACTCCTCAGCTACGCCAAGCAGATCGGCAACCTCACCCTCGACAACGACACCATCACGAACGCCGGCACGTACGGCTTCGACCTCAACAACGTGACCGGCGGGATGACGGTGTCCCACACCACCGTCACGGCGAAGACCGGCGGTCTGCTCAACAACGCGCCCGGCTTCACCATCACGCGCGGCAGCGGCAACAGCGGGTTCTGAGACGGAGGGCGGGACAGGCCGTCGGCAACGGGGCCGACGGCCTGTCCCGCCCCCGGAATCCGGCCCGGCACCTGCGGTTACACTCCCGGCATGGCGCGCAGACTCGCAGAAGTGGCTCACCGGGTGGGGGTCAGTGAGGCCACGGTCAGCCGTGTCCTCAACGGCAAGCCGGGTGTGTCGGATGCGACCCGGCAGGCGGTGCTGACCGCGGTGGACGTGCTCGGGTACGAGCGTCCGACGCAACTGCGGGGTGTGCGGGCGCGGTTGGTGGGTCTGGTGCTGCCCGAGCTGCAGAACCCGATCTTCCCTGCGCTCGCCGAGGTCGCGGGCGGCGCGCTCGTCCAGCTCGGGTACACGCCGGTGCTGTGCACCCGTACCGCGGGCGGACTCACCGAGGCCGAGTACGTCGCCATGCTCCTCGACCAGCACGTCTCCGGCGTCATCTTCTGCGGCGG
>NZ_LAVA02000150.1 GCF_000974985.2 Streptomyces mangrovisoli
CGGGGCAGTGTCCATGTGCGGCTCCGCCGCGCGTGCGTGATCAACCACAGACGGCCCGCAGGCCAGGCACCTGCCGATAAAATCGACCGCATTGTGTCTGAGTCCGCGAACACCCCCACAGCCCCCCACCACGCCCCCGGCGCCTCCGTCCGCCACACCCGGGCCAAGGGAGAGCCGCGCTTTCCCGACGGTCCCATGGCCGACCCCGCCGGATCGCACTTCGAGCGCCGCATCCGCAGCTTCCAGCCGCGCCGCAGCCGCGTGACCGCCGGCCAGGCCGACGCCCTCCAGCGGCTCTGGGCCGACCGGGGCCTCGACATCGACGGGCACGCGGTCGACCTGCCCGCGCTGTTCGGGAACGACCGACCCGTCGTGCTGGAGATCGGCTTCGGGATGGGCGAGGCGACCGCGCAGATGGCCGCCGCGGACCCCGGCACCAACATCCTCGCCGTGGACGTGCACACCCCCGGCCAGGGCAATCTGCTGGGCCTCGCCGAACGCGGCGGCATGACCAACATCCGGGTGGCCAACGGCGACGCGATCATCCTGCTGCGCGAGATGCTCGCACCGGACTCGCTGGCCGGCCTGCGCGTCTACTTCCCGGACCCGTGGCCGAAGAAGCGCCACCACAAGCGGCGGCTGATCCAGCCGGAGTTCCTCGACCTCGCCGCGACCCGCCTCGCGCCGGACGCGATCGTGCACTGCGCGACGGACTGGGAGCCGTACGCCGAGCAGATGCTGGAGGTGCTGGAGGCACACCCGATGTTCGTGAACAGCCGGCCGGAGGGCGGTTTCGCGCCGCGTCCCGCGTTCCGGCCGCTGACCCGTTTCGAGGGCCAGGGACTGGACAAGGGACATGTGGTGAACGACCTGCTCTTCCGCCGCGTACAGCCTGACGACCAGCCCTGACATCGGGCACCGTCGCGGGCTGTGCCCTCCGTCGTTAGGGTCGATGCCGTGGCCATCCGTCAGCCCTGCCCCCCACTCCCCGGCCATCCGCCCGGCGGCGCGCCAGGACGCGTCCGCTGGTGGCAGCGCGCGTTCGTCCGGTACGGCGTCCTGACCACCCTGCTCGCCCTCTCCGGTCTGGTCATCCTCGCCCTGGTGCGGGAACAGACCGGCACGGAGGGCTTCCTGGTGGGACTCGGGCTCGCCGTGCTGCCCGTGCCGCTGCTGATAGCCGCCTTCCGCTGGCTGGACCAGGTCGAACCGGGTCCCTGGCGGAACATCCTGTTCGCCTTCGCGTGGGGCGCCTGCGCGGCGGCCCTGATAGCGATCGTCGCCAACAGTTTCGCGACCAGATGGATAGCGACGGCGACCGCGGACCCCTCGCACGCGGACACGCTCGGCGCCACGGTGATAGCGCCCGTCGTGGAGGAGTCCGCGAAGGCGGCGGCCGTGCTGCTCGTCTTCCTGTTCCGCAGACGGGACTTCACCGGGATCGTCGACGGCGTGGTGATAGCCGGGGTCACCGCCACCGGCTTCGCGTTCACCGAGAACATCCTGTATCTGGGCACCGCGTTCGGCACCGACCAGCTCACCGGGGACACCGGCATCGCCTCCGTGACCGCGGCGACGTTCTTCGTGCGGATCGTGCTGTCCCCGTTCGCGCACCCCCTGTTCACCGTCCTGACCGGCATCGGCTTCGGCGCCGCCGCGCTCGCCCCGGACCGCCGGCGGGTGCGCCGGGTGCTGCTGCCGCTGGCCGGACTGCTGCTCGCGATGGCCCTGCACGCGATCTGGAACGGCTCGTCGTCCTTCGGCGAGTTCGGCTTCTTCACGGTCTACGGCGCCTTCATGGTGCCCGTGTTCGCGCTGCTGACCTGGCTGATCGTCTGGACCCGGCAGCGCGAGCTGAGGACCGTCCGCGAGGAGCTGCCCGCCTACGTCCTGGCCGGCTGGCTGACGCCCGCCGAGCCGTTCGTGCTCGGCTCGATGCGGGCGCGCAACGTGGCGCGCGAGTACGCCCGCCACTATCACGGCCGGGCCGCGGCCCGCGCGGTGGCCGAGTACGAGGCGTACGCCACCACCCTGGCGTTCCTGCGGCACCGGGGGCGCAAGGGGCGGGCGGGCGCCGACTTCGTCGTACGGGAGGCGGAGCTGCTCCAGGAGCTGTGGCGGCGCCGGCACATCGCGCGCCCGGCGCTCGACCACGCGGCGTACCAGGTCTGGCCCGGCTACGCGATGGCCCCGTCGGCGCACTGGGGCCCGCCCCTGATCCACGGCCGGCCGACGGGGCCGTATCCCGTCCACAACCCCTATCTGACCTGAGACCGGGCCGGACGGCCGGATCCGACCGTCCGGCCCGAGACCGGCCGCGGCCCGGCCGGACCCGGCGGGCGGTTACGCGGAGGCCTGGTTCAGCTTCGTCAGGTCCTCGTCGGTCAGCCGGAGATCCGCCACCGCGAGCAGCGCCGGGAGCTGCTCCGGCGTGCGGGCCGAGGCGATCGGGGCGGCCACCGTGGGCTGCGCGGCCAGCCAGGCCAGGGCGACGGTGGCGTGCGCGGCGCCGTGGGCGGCGGCGACCTCGTCGAGGGCCGCGAGGACCTTGCGGCCGCGCTCGGTCTCCAGGTGCTTGGCCGCACGCCCGGCGCGGGCGCTGTCCACCGTGGCACCGGGGCGGTACTTGCCGGTGAGGAAGCCCGCCTCCAGCGAGAAGTACGGCACGGCCGCGAGGCCCTCGCGCTCGGCGAGGTCCTGGAGCGGGCCCTCGTAGGTGTCGCGGGAGACGAGGTTGTAGTGCGGCTGGAGGGCGACGTACCGGGCGAGGCCCTCGCGGTCGGAGAAGTCCAGCGACTCCTGCAGGCGCTCCGGGCTGATGTTGGAGGCGGCGATGTGCCGCACCTTGCCCGCCTTCACCAGCTCGTCGAGCGCGCCGACGATCTCCTCGACCGGCACCTCCGGCTTGTCGAAGTGCGTGTAGTACAGGTCGATGTGGTCGGTGCCGAGGCGGCGCAGGGAGGCGTCGGCGGCGGCCTTGATGTTGGCGGCGGACAGGCCCGGGAACTCGGGGTGCTGGCTGACCTTGGTGGCGATGACGACGTCGGAGCGGTTGCCGCGTTCCTTGACCCACTTGCCGATGACGGTCTCGGACTCACCGCCGTGGTTGCCCTCGATCCAGGCGGTGTAGGAGTCGGCGGTGTCGAGGAAGTTGCCGCCCGCGGCCGCGTAGGCGTCGAGCACGGCGAAGGACTGCGCCTCGTCGGCGGTCCAGCCGAAGACGTTGCCGCCCAGGTTGAGGGGGAAAACTTCGAGGTCCGAGGAGCCGAGCTTGCGAAGGGAAGTCATGCTCCGTGACAACGCCCGGTCCGGGGGCCGGTCTTCCGGTCGCGCCGCAAAGTTCCCGTAAACAAGCGGAGTCGAACATTCCGACGCGGGGTCGCACACGGGGAGCACGCGCGAGGACCGGCGGCCCAGACAGCGGGGGGATGCCGTCAGGGCCGCCGGGGAACGGGGGGCGGGCAGGTCAGGGGTTGAGGCCCTTGCCGCGCAGCCACGTCATCGGGTCGATCGCGGTGGCCTGGCCGTTCGGGTGCACCTCGAGGTGCAGGTGCGGGCCGGTGACGTTGCCGGTGGCGCCGACGCGTCCGATCACCTCGCCGGTGGAGACCTTCTGGCCGACCGAGACGCTGATCGACGACTGGTGGCAGAACCACAGCTCGGTGCCGTCGTCGAGGGTGATGATCGTGCGGTAGCCGTAGGAGCCGGCCCAGCCCGCCTCGGTGACCGTGCCGCCGTGGACCGCCTTGATCAGCGTGCCGGTGGGCGCGGCGAAGTCCAGGCCGGTGTGGTAACCGGACGACCACAGGGTGCCGGCCTGACCGAAGGTGCCGGTGATCGTGTACGACACGACCGGCAGGGTGTACTCCGCGGCCAGCTTCTCGGCGGCGGCCTTCTTCTCGGCGGCCGCCTGGGCCTTCTTCTTCGCGGCCTCGGCCTGGGTCGCGGCGGCCTTCTCGGCCGCGGCGGCGGCGCTCGCGGCCTGCTCGTCGGCGACCGCGTCGGCCTGGGTGACGGCCGCGTCGGCGGCCTGGCTCTTCTGCGCCCCGGCCTGCGCGATGATCCGGTTGCGCAGCGCCTCGCCCGCGTCGGAACCCTTGGACGCGGTGCCGGTGCTGTCGCTGTTGCTGTCGTCGGAGTCGGTGGCCTTGTGGTCGTCGTGGCCGAGCAGGGAGCCCACGGACGGCAGGTCGGGCAGCGAGATGGAGACCGGCGGCTTGGCGGTGCTGGCGCTGGCCATCCCGCCGGCGCCGACGGCGGCTATGACGCCTACGCCGAGAACCGTGGAGCTGCGGGCGAGTCCGCCGCGCTGCTTGGCGACGCGGTGCCGGCCCTTGACCGGGCGGACGGAATCCTCGGTGGGATTCCACTCCTCCCACGGGCCGTCGTCGGTGCGGGGAGCGCCGTAGGCGAAGGCATCGCTGTCGCGCTGGCCGGGCACGAACGGGGCTTGCGTGAGGGGACGGTTCGACGCCACGTGGGCGTGCTCCTTCCTTCCTTCTCGCCTACCGGGTTAGCTGACGGGTTCGG
>NZ_LAVA02000151.1 GCF_000974985.2 Streptomyces mangrovisoli
CTCCCGACCCCCTCTTGACCCCCCTCCGCAGCCCACCTAGCCTCGGCTGGAAACAGCTGGACAGGCAGGGGTGCGACGATGACGGACCCGTACGACAGACCCCCGGCCGACGCGGCGGACGGTGCCGGCCGCCGGCCCCTTCAAGTGGAGACCCACGGTCTCGACGTCATCGGCGACGCCGAGCGCAAGGGCACGCCCCGCACGCTGTTCTGGCCCTGGTTCGGCGCCAACGTCTCGATCCTCGGCCTGAGTTACGGCGCCTTCGCCCTCGGCTTCGGCATCTCGTTCTGGCAGGCGCTGGCCGCCGGAGCGATCGGCATCGTCTTCTCCTTCCTCCTCTGCGGGTTCGTCGCGGTCGCGGGCAAGCGCGGCTCGGCCCCGACGATGGTGCTCAGCCGCGCCGCGTACGGCGTGCGCGGCAACCGGCTGCCTTCGGTGGTCTCCTGGGTGCTCACCGTCGGCTGGGAGACCGTCCTCATCGCCCTCGCCACCATGGCCACCGCGACCGTCTTCGACCGGCTGGGACCGGGCGGCGGCACCGGGACCGAAGTGGTCGCGCTCGTCGTGGTGGGCGCCCTGACCGTCGGCGGCGGCGTCATGGGCTTCGACCTGATCATGCGGTTGCAGACGCTGATCACCGTGGTCACCGGCGTCCTCACCGTCGTCTACATCGTGCTGGTCGCCGACCACATCCACTGGGACACCGTCCGCGCGATCCCCGCGGGCAGCGCAGAGGAGTTCATCGGCGCCCTCGTCTTCATGATGACCGGCTTCGGCCTCGGCTGGGTCAACGCCGCCGCCGACTACTCCCGTTACCTGCCCCGGAACTCCTCCAGCCGCGGCGTGGTCGCCTGGACCACGTTCGGCTCCTCGCTCGCCCCACTGCTCCTGCTCGTGTTCGGCCTGCTCCTCGCCGGGTCCTCCGAAGGTCTCAGCAAAGCCGTCGCCGCCGACCCCATCGGCGCGCTGACGACGATCCTGCCCACCTGGTTCCTCGCCCCGTTCGCCGTCGTGGCCGTGCTCGGCCTGGTCGGCGGCGCCGTGCTGGACATCTACTCCTCCGGACTCGCCCTGCTCTCCGCCGGGTTGAGGATCCCGCGCTACCTCGCCGCGGGGGTCGACGGCGTTCTCATGCTCGCGGGCTCGGTCTACATCGTCTTCTACGCCGACGACTTCCTCGGCCAGTTCATGGGGTTCCTCACCACACTCGGCGTCCCCATCGCCGCCTGGTGCGGCATCATGCTCGCCGACATCGCCCTGCGCCGCCGCGACTACGACGAGGGCGACCTCTACCGCCCGCGCGGCCGCTACGGCGACGTACCGCCCGCCCCGCTGCTGCTCACGCTCGCGGCCACCGCGGCCGGCTGGGGCCTGGTCACCAACACGGCTGCGGGCTGGCTGAATTGGCAGGGCTATCTGCTCGGTCCGCTCGGTCTCGGCGGCAGGTCCGGCGACTGGGCCTACGCCAACCTCGGAGTGCTGGTCGCGCTCGCCCTCGGCTTCCTCGGCGCCCTCCTCCCCGGGCGGACGCGGGTGCGCGAGCAGGAGACGCGGACGCCGAGCGGGGCCTCGGCCGAGGAGGCCCTGCGCTCGTGACCGAACGCGGACCCGAAGAGTCCGAACGCGGACGCGGATTCGGACCCGAATCCGCAGCCGAATCCGGACCCGAATCCGGACCCACTCCGCTGTCGGCCTCCGCGCATCTGGCCGTCATCGACATGCAGCGTGTCTTCGCCGACTCCGAAAGTCCCTGGGCGACGCCGGACTTCGACCGGGCCGCGGCCGGTGTGCGGCGGCTGCTGCCCGCGTTCGGGGACCGCGTCACGTTCACCCGGTTCCTCGCGCCGAAGGAACCGGCCGGGGCCTGGCGGGCGTACTACGACCGCTGGTCCTTCGCCCGCCGGCCACCGGACGCGGAACTCTGGTCACTGCACGAGGAGTTCGCCGCCACGGCCCATCATGTGCTGGACGCGACGACGTTCGGGAAGTGGACCCCCGAACTGGCCGCTCGCACAGGCCCGGTGGGCCGACTCGTCCTCGCCGGCGTCAGCACCGACTGCTGCGTGCTGTTCACCGCGCTGGCCGCCGCCGACGCCGGGATCGAGGTGCTCGTGGCCGCCGACGCGTGCGCCGCCGGGGACGACGACGCGCACGCCAGGGCGCTCCATCTGCTCGACCTCCACCGGCCGTTGATCCGTGTGGTGACGGTCGACGAACTGCTCGGCGCCGACGCCATCCCGGTCTGACCGGTCGAGGAGGACCGACGATGCCCGCGACACCGCCCCCGCGCCACGTCGCCCTGCTCGGCGGAGGCTTCTCCACCGATCGCGACGGCCTTCTCGACGACTGGGTTCTGGAGCGGGCCCGCAGCGGTCGGCCCAAGGTGTGCTTCCTGGCCACCGCGAGCGGTGACGCGCCCGCCTACGTCGAACTCTTCCGTACGGCGTTCGCCTCCCGGAGCGGGTGCGAGACCTCCGTACTGCCCTTGTTCCAACGGGACTTGGACGACGACGCGCTGCGCGCCCGGCTCCTCGCGCAGGATGTCGTCTACGTCGGCGGCGGCAACACGGCCAATCTGCTCGCCGTCTGGCGGGTGCACGGCGTGGACCGCCTGCTGCGCGAGGCCTACGACCGCGGCACGCTCCTGTGCGGTATCAGCGCGGGCGCCAACTGCTGGGCCGAAGGCTCCCACACGGACTCCTTCGGGCCGCTGACCTTCCTGCCCGACGGGCTGGGGCTGCTGCCGGGCTCGGTCTGCCCGCACTACGACAGCGAGCCGGGCCGCCGTCCCTCCTACCGCGCCGCGGTCGCCGACGGGTCGCTGCCCGCCGGATGGGCGGTCGAGGACGGCGCGGGCGCGCTGTTCACGGACGGTGCGCTCACGGAAGCCGTGAGTCGCGTTCCCGGTGCCGGGGTGTACCGGGTCGAGCCGGACGGTCGGGGCGGCAGCGTGGAACGGGCCCTGGCGGCTCGACTGCTGACCGCTTGAGGGAGGCGGGGCAGGGAGGTAAGGCCCGCCCGTCCCGTCCCCCGCCCCGCCCCGCCCCGCCCCGCCGCGGACGGGCGCACGCGGCCCCGCCTCCCAAGCGGCGGCACATAGCGCCGGCACATAGCGGCGGCACATCTCCGATTTCTTCCGATCATCCGATCTTCCGGTACGGCGGAATGCTCCCGTCCGGTGTGGGTAGGCGTTCGGGACCGCGCCCGTGGACTTGGGGGTACGGGACGGCCACGACCGCCGCGATCAGGGGATTGACCATGAACACACCCGCGAACGACAACACCGCCACACCGGCCCAGCGGGCACTGGACGCGCTCGCCGTGAACACCGAGGACTCGGTGGCGCTGGACACGCTCGCGAGCAGCGACGTCCTGGTGCCCGTCCCCGACGACGCCACCGACGAGGACGTCTCCAACCCGGCCGCCGTGGCCCTGCCCGTGCTGGAACAGCCCAGCGGCGAGCAGGTCGTCCCGGTGTTCACCACCGAGGACGAGATGGTGGAACTGCTGCCCTTCGTCTCCCGATACCGTCTGGTGCCGCTCGGCGCGCTGGCCTCCCAGTGGCCGACCGGCGATCTCGCCCTCACCATCGACGGCAGTTCGTCGCACGGCCTCACGCTCACCTCGGAGGGGGTGCGCACCCTGCTGGTCCGGCCGCACGGCTGAGCCCGCCGCAGGGCTCGTCCGGCCCGCCGCCGAGCCCGCCGCGGGGCCGTCCCGCCCGCCCCGCCGAGCCCAGCGCACCATCACGGCCGTCACACGGTTCACAATGACCCCATGGAATGGATCTCCGGCGTCGCGGGCGGGCTGATCCTGGGCGTGGTCCTGAGCAGCATCCTGCGCACGCTCGTGGTGCCGCGCGGTCTGTACTCCATGCTGGTCTTCCGGTGGTGGTGGGCGCTGCGCAGGGTGCTGCGCCTGGCCGCGCCCTCGGGCCGCTACGAGGCCATCGACCGCGCCCAGACCTGGCTCGCGCCGCTGATGCTCATCGGGATGCTCGCCACCTGGCTCGGCGGCGCGCTGCTCGGCTTCGGACTGCTGCTCTACGCGCTGTCCCCGCTGTCCTGGACGACCGCGTTCCGCGAGGCCGGCTCCAGCATGTTCACCCTGGGCTTCGCCAGCGGCGCCCGGCTGCGGCTGTCCGTGCTGGACTTCGTCGCGGCGGCCACCGGGCCCGTCGTCATCGCCCTCCAGATCGCCTACCTGCCCACCCTCTACGCCGCCTACAACCGGCGCGAGCTGGAGGTCACCCTGCTCCAGTCCCGGGCCGGGGAGCCCGCCTGGGGACCGGAGATCCTCGCCCGGCAGTGGCTGGTCGACACCGAGACGGCGCTGCCCGAGCTGTACCGCTCCTGGGAGCGGCTGGCATCGGACATGGGGGAGAGCCACTCCACCTACCCGGTGCTGCTGGCCTTCCGCTCGCCGCGCCCGTACCGAAGCTGGCTGGTGGGGCTGATCGCCGTCATGGACGCCGCGGCCATGCAGCTCGCGCTCGCGCCGCGCACCGCGCCGCCGGAGGCCCGGCTGGTGCTGCGCGCCGGGTTCACGGCGCTGCGCGACATCGCCCGCTCGGTGCGCGCGGACTTCGACGAGGACCCGGCGCCCGACGCCCCGATCCAGCTGACGTTCGTCGAGTTCGACGCGGCGGTGGCCATGCTGGAGGCGACCGGTTTCCACGCCGAACGCCCCATCAAGGAGGCGTGGCCGCACTTCCACGGCTGGCGGGTCAACTACGAGGCGGTCGCGTACGAGTTGTGCCGCCGCTGCGACGCGGTGCCGGCGCTGTGGACCGGCCCGCGCGACTTCGCGTCGGCACCCGTCGCACCGCGCAGACCGGTGGACCGGCAACCGGGCGCGGACGGGCAACCGGGCGCGGACGGGCAGCCGTAGCGCCGGGTGCGTCGATGTGCGGCGGCCGGACGGTCGTAGCGCGTGCGGGGTGTCCGTGTCCCACGGGCCGAGCGGACGGCCCGCCGCGGCGCCTCCCCGGCTGGATGTCCTACGGCCTGACCTGCGTCAGCATCCGCCCGAGGACCTCCCGTTGCAGCGGAAGCACCTCGGCGTGCAGCTCGCGACCCTTGCGCGTGAGCTCGACCCACACCCCGCGCCGGTCCTCCGCGCACACGGAGCGCTCGACCAGGCCCTCCTTCTCCAGGCGCCCGATCAGCCGGGACAGGGCGCTCTGGCTCAGATGCACACGGCCGACCAGGTTCTGCACACGGCAGTGCTCGCCCTCCCGGTGCGACTCGGTGGCGAGGATGTCGAGCACCTCGAAGTCGCTGGCGCCCAGTCCGTGCGGGTGCAGGACCCGGTCGATCTCGCACATCGTGCGCGCGTGCACGGAAAGGATGTCCCGCCACTGCTCCTCGAGCCGGGAGTCGGCCGTCTTCGCTGCCATACCCGCACGGTAACACCGTCCAGGACCGTCGTTGAGCGTGCAACTAGTGCGGGGGCCGGGGCGAGGGAGACCTCCGGGGGGCCTTCCTTCGCCCCGCGGCCCCACCCGCTCAGGCGCCCGTGTCCTCGAGCAGGCCGATGAAGTTGCCGTCCGCGTCCTTCACGGCGGCGATCAGGCGACCGCCGCCGACGTCCTTGACGTCCTCGTGCAGCTCCGCGCCGGCCTCCACGAGGGCGGCGACCCGCGCGCGGATGTCGTCGACGTGCCAGTACGGCACCGGGCCGGTGAGGCCGGCGGCGTGACCGTTCGGGTTGAGGCCGATGTCGATGCCCGCGTCCTTGAAGCCGACGTAGTACGGCTGGTCCGCGTACGGCTCGGTGCCGAGCAGCGTGGTGAACAGGGCCTTGGCGGCGTTGACGTCCTTGACGGGGTAGATGATCGTCTTGACACCGGCGGTCATGGTTGACTCCTCGGTCGAAGGCTGAAGGCTGAAGGCTGAAGGCTGAGGGCTGAAGGTCGAAGGTGGAAAACGTGGATCCGACGGGCTGCGTCGGTGATCCCACGCTAGGCCGCGGGGCCGTGAATCCGCTTCTTCGATCCTGACCGCTTCCCGGAACCGCCCGCTCGGCCCATCTCGGCGGGCTTCCGCCTCTCGCCCGCCCTCCGGAGCCCGAGTCCCGCCCGCGCCGCCGCCGGCATCACGTCGACTCGCGCCGCACCAGTTCCGTGGGCAGGATCACCGCCGCCGCGTCCTCGCCGCCTATCTGCGCGAGCAGCACCCGGACCATCTCCGCGCTGATGCGGTCCCACGGCTGGCGGATGGTGGTCAGCGACGGGGTGGCCGCGGTCGCCGCGGGGGAGTCGTCGAAGCCCCCGACAGCGATGTCATCGGGCACCCGGCGGCCGGCCCGGCGCAGCGCCGCCAGCACGCCCTGGGCCATCAGGTCGGAGGCGACGAACACCGCGTCCACGTCCGGGGCCTGCGCGAGCAGCCGCTCGCCGCCCGCCTCGCCGCTGGCCCGGCTGTAGTCGCCGGGCACGATCAGCTTCTCGTCCACCTCGATGCCCGCCTCGGCGAGCACCTCCTTGTACCCGGCGAGCCGCTCGACACCGCCGGGGGTGTCGAGCGGGCCGGTGACGACGCCGATGCGCCGGTGGCCGAGCGAGACCAGGTGGCGCACCATGTCCCGGGCGCCGTCCCGGTCGTCCGCGGCCACATAGCTCACCTTGGAGCCGATCCCTATCGGCTTGCCGCACGCGACCAGCGGCACGCCCGCCTCGCGCAGCTCCAGCGCCACCGGGTCCCCGGAGTGGCTGGAGACCAGTAGCACGCCGTCGACGTGCCCGGCGGTGATGTAGCGGGTGATGCGCCGCCGTTCGTCCTCGGTGCCCGCGAGCATCAGCAGCAGCGGGATGTCGTGCGCGGCCAGCGCCTGGGTGCAGCCGCGCAGCAGGACGTTGAAGTTCGGGTCCTCGAAGAACCGTTCCTGGGGCTCCGTGAGCAGGAAGCCCACGGAGTCCGAGCGTCCGGTGATCAGCGAGCGGGCGTGCCGGTTGACGACGTAGCCCGTCTTGCGGATGGCCGCGTTGACGGCCTCCTGGGCGGCCGGGCTGACGTAGTGGCCGCCGTTGAGCACGCGCGAGACGGTGCCCCGTGAGACCCCCGCCTCGCGCGCCACGTCGTGGATCGTCGGCGGTCTGCGCCGGCCCCCCGTTTGGTTCATGGTCACGACTTTACGGCTCCCGACAGCAGATCAAGACTCCAGAAGCGTTGTACGACAAGGAAGAGGGCGATCAGCGGGATCACCGCGAGGAACGCGCCCGTGATCACCAGTGTGTACAGCGCGGGCTGGTTGGATCCCTGGGCGAGCAGCGTGTACAGGCCGAGGGTGAGCGGGAAGCGCTCGTCGTTGCTGAGCATGATGTACGGCAGCAGGAAGTTGTTCCAGACCGCGACGAACTGGAACAGGAACACGGTCACCATGCCGGGGATCATCATCGGCAGGGCGATCCGCGTGAAGATCCGCCACTCGCCCGCGCCGTCCATCCGCGCGGCCTCCACCACGTCGCCGGGGACCGCCGCGGCGGCGTAGATCCGCGCGAGATAGACGCCGTACGGCGACAGGATCTGCGGGAGCAGCACGGACAGGTAGGAGTCCGTGACGTTGGCCTTGGCGAGCAGCAGGTACTGCGGGACCGCGAGGATCACCGGCGGCATGAGGACGCCGGCGAGCAGCACGTTGAAGACGCTCTCGCGGCCGCGGAAGCGGTAGGTGGCGAGGGCGAAGCCGCTGAGGGCGGAGACGCCGGTGGACAGCAGCGCGCCGAGGCCGGCGTAGAGGGCGGAGTTGCCCATCCAGCGCCAGTAGATGCCGTCGCGGTAGGCGCCGAGGTCCTTGAGGTTCTGGGTGAACCCGGTGCCCGGCAGGAAGGTGAACGTCGAGAACAGCTCGTGCCCCGACTTGGTGGAGGCGATCACCACCCAGGCGACCGGCAGCAGCGTGTAGACCGCGCCGAGGACCAGCGTGAGGGTGGGCACGAGCGCGATACGGCGGCGTGGGCGCGGGGCGCGGGCGGTGCCGGAGTCGGCTCCGGCCGCGGGTCCCGCCTCGCGCACGGCGAGCGAACTCATCGGGTTGCCTCCTGCTTGTTGCGGCGGTTCGCGGCGCGCAGGAACCCGAAGGACAGCACGAGCGTGGCGAGGGCGATCAGGACGGCCTCGGCGGCGGCCGCGTAGATGTCACCCTTGCCGAAGGCGTCCTGATACACCTTCATCAGCGGACTCCAGCTGGTGTTGACGGAGTTGGTGAGCGGCTTGAGGGTGGTCGGTTCGCTGAACACCTGGAGCGTCGCGATGATCGAGAAGAAGAAGGTCAGCACCAGCGACGGCGCCACCATCGGGATCTTGATCCGGACGGCGATCTGGAACGGGGTCGCGCCGTCCAGCTTCGCCGCCTCGTACACCTCGGCCGGGATGGCCCGCAGCGAGGTGTAGATGACGATCATGTTGAAGCCGGTGCCGCCCCAGACCGCGATGTTCGCGAGGGCGCCGTACAGGGCGCCGCCGTCGAGCAGGTCGGGCTGCGGCAGGTGCAGCGCGTCGAGGACGTAGTAGAACGGGCTGACGTCGGGCAGGTACAGAAAGCCCCACAGCAGCGCGGCGACGACGCCCGGGACGGCGTACGGCAGGAAGATCGCGAGCCGGCTGAACGACGTGAGGCGGACCCGCTCGGTGTCGAGCATCAGCGCGAACAGCAGGGCGAGGCCCAGCATCAGCGGCACGACGATGCAGCCGTAGCCGAGCACGCGCAGGGCGCCGTCCAGGAGTTCGGGGTCCTTGAGGGCGTCGGTGTAGTTCTCCAGGCCGGCCCAGACCTCGTTGCGCGCGCCGGCGCCGAGCCCGAGGCCGGAGACGTGCACCTTGCGGAAGCTGAGCCAGATCGCGTAGCCGATGGGCAGCGCGAAGAACAGCGCGAACAGGACGGCCGCGGGCACGAGGAAGGCGTACGGCGCGGCGGCCGTGCGGGCGCGGGCGGGGGCGGGGGACCGGCGGGCGTACGGGGCGCGCTCGGCCCCGTACGCCCGCCGCTGGGTGGCGCTGGTCACTGGGAGACCCCGAAGCCCTGCTTCTTGAGGTCGGCGACGGTGGCCTCCTGCATGGTGTCCAGGGCGGCACCGAAGTCCGACTTGTTCTTCGCGGCGGCGCCGAACGCGTCGTTGAAGCTCGCGTAGGCGACGTTGACGTTCGGGCCCCACGCGGACGGCGCGGTGGTCTTCGCTATCTCCGCGGCCTTCGCGTAGAAGTCCGGCTGGTTCGAGAAGTAGTCCGGCGCGGTGGTGAAGGCGCCGGAGGTCTGCGCGGAGGTGGCGGCCGGGTAGATGCCGCTGTCCTTCGCGAGGGCGCTCACCGCGTCGGCGTCGGTGTTGAGCCACGCGGCGAACTTCGCGGCGGCCGACCGGTGCGCGGAGTCGGTGGTGACGGCGGTCGACGAGCCGCCCCAACTGCCGGTGACGTTCTCGGACTTCGACCACTGGGGGAGCGGGGCCATGGCCCACTTGCCCTTGGTGTCGGGGGCGGCCGTGGTGAGCGTGCCCGGCGCCCACACCGCGCTGACCCAAGCGATCTGCTTGCCGGTGTCGAGCGCCTTGTTCCAGGCGGGCGTGTACATCGGCTGGTTGTCGATGACGCCCTCCTTGACGAGGCCGCCCCAGAAGTCGGCGACCTTCTGGGTGGCCGTGTCGTTGATGGCCACCTTCCACTTGTCGCCGGACGTCGTCCACCACTTGGCGCCGGCCTGCTGGGCGAGGCCCGCGAACAGGCCCGAGTCGTTGGCGGAGAACGTGGTGAGGTCCTTGTCGGGAGCGGCCTTCTTGAGCTTGCGGGCCGTCTCGGCGAACTCCTCCCAGGTGGTGGGGACCGTCAGCTTGTACTTCTTGAAGAGGTCCGCGCGGTAGTAGAACATCATCGGCCCGATGTCCTGCGGCACGGCGTAGACCGCGTCGGTGCCGAGCGTGGTCTGCTGCCAGACACCGGACGCGAACTTGCTCTTCGCGTCGCCGACGTCCTTGGAGATGTCGGCGAGCGCGCCGTTGCTCACCAGGGTCGGCAGCGCCTGGTACTCGGCCTGGACGAGGTCCGGCGCCTTCTTCGCCTTGTGCGCGGTGAGGATCTTGGTGACCAGTGAGTCGCCGGACGCCTGCTTCTTGACCGTGACGTGGATCTTGTCCTTCTTGCCCTCGCCCTGGTTCCACAGGTCGACGACCTTGTCCATGCCGGGCGTCCACGTCCAGTACGTCAGCGAGACCGGCCCGGATTCGGCCTTGCTGTCGTCGGACGAGCCGCAGGCGGCGAGTGCGGTGGCGCCGAGGGTGGCGGCGACGGCGGAAGCGGCGACCTTGAAGAGGTGGCGGCGCCTCGGGTTCGGCATGGATCTCTCCCCTGACCTGGGGCCCTCCGCCTTGTGCGGGGGCCCTGCCATGCGTGGACACGAGCTCGCGACAGGAGCTCGACGCGAGCACTGTGTGAGCGCTATGTGAGCGTTCACATGGGCGGGATGCCGACTGGCGTGACACCCTGCCCGGCGTCTGTGAGCGTTCACAGTAGAGAAACATCCCGGACACTTGTCAATGGTTGATGCTGTGCGGTTATGTTGGCCTCGCACCGCCGCCGCTGTGTGTGCACGTTCCCAAATGATCGATTCAACGGGAGAGATCCATGCCGGAGACCACCCCCAAGGGCCTCACCGGGCTCGCCTTCGGTGGGGACTACAACCCCGAGCAGTGGCCGGAGAGCGTGTGGCAGGAGGACGCACGGCTGATGCGGGAGGCCGGCGTCACGATGGTGAGCGTCGGGATCTTCTCCTGGGCGCTGCTCGAACCCGAGCCGGGCCGCCACGACTTCGGCTGGCTGGACCGGGTCCTCGACCTGCTGCACACCTACGGCATCCGCGTCGACCTGGGCACGCCGACCGTGGTTCCGCCCGCCTGGTTCTACCGGGCGCACCCCGACGCGCTGCCGGTGACCGCCGAGGGCGTGCGCCACGAGTTCGGCTCCCGCGGCGCCATCTGCCACAGCAACGTCCACTACCGCGCGGCCGCCGCGGACATCACCACCCGGCTCGCCGAGCGCTACGGCGACCACCCGGCGCTCGCCCTGTGGCACGTCCACAACGAGTACGGCGTCCCCGTCTCCGCCTGCTACTGCGACTCCTGCGCCGCCCACTTCCGCACCTGGCTGGCCCGCACCTACGGCGACGTCGACGCCGTCAACGAGGCCTGGGGCACCGCCTTCTGGGGGCAGCACTACACCGACCTCGGCCAGATCAACCCGCCGCGCGCCACCCCGACGGTGGGCAACCCGGCCCAGGCGCTCGACTACAAGCGGTTCGCCGACGCCACGATCCGCGAGAACTTCACCGCCGAACGCGACATCCTGCACCGCCTGTCGCCGGGCGTCCCGGTCACCACCAACTTCATGACCGCCCTCAGCCAGTGCGACTCCATCGACTACTGGGCCTGGGGCCGCGAGGTCGACCTCGTCACCAACGACCACTACCTGATCACCGACGGCCGCCGCACCCACGTCAACCTCGCGATGGCCGCCGACCTCACCCGCTCCGTCGCCGGCGGCGCGCCCTGGCTGCTGCTCGAACACTCCACCTCGGGCGTCAACTGGCAGCCGCGCAACCCCGCCAAGGCCCCCGGCCAGATGGCCCGCAACTCCCTCGCGCACGTGGCGCGCGGCTCGGACGGCGCCCTGTTCTTCCAGTGGCGGCAGTCCCGGCGCGGCGCCGAGAAGTTCCACTCGGCGATGCTGCCGCACGGCGGCACCGAGACCCGCGTGTGGCGGGAGGTCGTCGGCCTCGGCGCCGCGCTCGACTCCCTGAGCACGGTCCGCTCCACCCGCACCGAGGCCGACGTGGCCGTCCTGTGGGACTGGCACTCCTGGTGGGCCCAGAACCTCCAGTGGCGCCCCAGCGAGGACCACGACCCCCGCGAGCGCGCCGACGCCTTCTACGAGGTGCTCTACGACCGCCACCTCACCGTCGACTTCGCCCACCCGGAAGCCGACTTGTCGAGCTATCCCCTTGTCGTCGTGCCCGCGCTCTACCTCACGACGCAGGCGGCCGGGGACAACCTCAGGCGCTATGTCGAGGGCGGCGGCACGCTCGTGGTGTCGTACTTCTCCGGCATCGTCGACGAGCACGACGCCGTCCACGAGGGCGCCTACCCGGGCGCGCTGCGCGACGTCCTCGGGCTGACCGTCGAGGAGTTCTCACCGCTGCTGGCGGGCGAGCGGGTCCAGGTCACCGGCCCCGACGGCCTCGCACTCACCGGGGACGTCTGGACCGAGTTCGTGGTGGAGCGCGGCGCCGAGACCGTGTGGAGCTACGGCGACGGCCTGACCGCGGGCCGGCCGGCCGTGACCCGGCACCGGCTGGGCGAGGGCACCGCCTGGTACGTGTCCACCCGTCTGGACGCCCACGGCCTGGACGCGGTGATCGGCCGGGCCGCCGAGGACGCGCACATCGCCCCGCGCACCGACCTGCCCCGCGACGTCGAGGTCGTGCGCCGCACCGGCGCCTCGGGCAGCCATCTCTTCGTGATCAACCACACCGCCACCGACGCCAAGGTGCCGCTGGACGCGGCCGGCACCGAGCTGCTGACGGGCGAACGCGCCGCGGGCCGCCTCGCGGTCCCGGCGGGAGCCGTCCGGGTCGTACGACTCGACGGCTGAGCCGACTCCCCTCCGCCCGCGTGCGCCACCCGAGCCGCGGGCGGAGGGGGCCCGCCCCCATCCCCCCGCACCACCCAGGACACGTCGTCGCCCGGCACCTCCAGGGGTGCTTCGGCGTGCCCGCAGCACCCCGGGGGCACCCCCATCCCCATCACGTCGAAGGGACGACGGACGACCATGTTCCATCCCAGACGCACGATCAGACACACCATCAGGGCCCTGCTGCTCCCCCTCCTCGCCGGGCTCGCCCTGACCGCCCTGCCCGCACCCGCCGCCCAGGCCGCGAGCACCCTCACCAACGGCGGCTTCGAGTCCGACGGCGCGGCCGTGGCCGCCCCCAGCGGCTGGACCGAGTCCGGCAGCACCGGCGCCTCCTACACCGAGTCCGGCGGCCACAGCGGCAGTTACCGCCTCACGCACTACTCGTCGGCCGCCTACAAGGTGGAGACGTACCAGACCCTGACCGGGCTCACCAACGGCACCTACACCCTCACCGCCTGGGTCCGCTCCGGCGGCGGGCAGAACTCCGCCTACCTGGCGCTGAAGAACTGCGGGAGCACCGAGCAGCGGACGGATCTGCCGATCTCGTCCAGTGGGTGGATCCGTATCGTCACGCCCATCAATGTGACCGCCAACCAGTGCACGATCAGCGTCTACAGTGACGCGAACGCGGGCAACTGGATCAATGTGGACGACCTGACCTTCACGTCGGGCACCACCAGCACGTCGATCCATGGCGCGGACATCTCCTCCCTCGCCAAGAGCGAGGCCAAGGGCGGCGTCTACAAGACGTCCTCGGGCACGACGGGCGACGCCCTCGCCATCCTGAAGTCCGCCGGGATGAACTACGCCCGGCTCAAGGTCTGGGTGAACCCGGCCGACGGCTACAACGACAAGGCGCACGTCCTCGCCATGGCCAAGCGGATCAAGGCCCAGGGCATGAAGCTGCTCGTCGACTTCCACTACTCCGACACCTGGGCGGACCCCGGCACCCAGACCAAGCCGGCCGCCTGGGCGAACGACTCGTACAGTCAACTCAAGACGGACGTGTACAACCACACGTACGACGTATTGAACGCATTGAAGAGTCAAGGCACCACCGCCGACATGGTCCAGATCGGCAATGAGATCAATGGCGGCATGCTGTGGTCCGACGGCTCCACCGACAACTGGAGCCAACTGGCCGGGCTGCTCAACTCCGGCTACTCCGCGGCCAAGGCGGTCTCCTCCTCCACCGTGGTGGCGCTGCACCTGGCCAAGGGGGGCGACAAGGCGGGCACCGAGTGGTGGTTCGACAACGCCGTGTCCTACGGCATCAAGTTCGACGCGATCGGCCTGTCCTACTACGGCTACTGGCACGGACCGCTGTCCGACTTCCAGACCACCCTGGACGACGCGGCGTCCCGCTACGGCAAGCCGGTCTTCGTCGCGGAGACCGCCTACCCGTTCCGGCTGGACAGTGACGACTCGCTCGTCAACCAGATCGACACCACCGCGGAGCTGGTCTCCGGCTATCCGGCGACCGTGGCCGGCCAGACCAAGTGGATGAACGACGTGGCCTCGATCGTGGAGGCCGTGCCGAACGGCCGCGGCCTCGGGGTCTTCTACTGGGAGGCCACCTGGACCGCGGTGACCGGCAACGGCTGGGACCCGACGGACGCCACCTCGGGCAACGGCTGGGAGAACCAGGCGCTGTTCGGCTTCGACGACAAGGCGCTCACGTCGATGTCCTGGTTCAGCCACCGCTGAGCCGACGGCCGCTCGGTGCGGGGACCGGGTCCGGCGTCCGCCGGGTCCGGTCCCCGGCGGTCGCCGGGCTTGTCCAGCCGGGGGCCCGTCCTCGGCGGTCGCCGGCTTCGCCCCCAGTGGCTGTGGGGCCCGCCCCTATCGCCCGACTGCCGTGTACGCAAGGGCCGTTCGTCCCCTGTCGAAGGGCCTCGGAGCCTTGGACGAGGTGGCCGCACCCGCGGGACAGTGGGGGAGCGCGGTCCGCGGCGCCGGGACGGAGGGACGCGATGCTGGGGACACCCGTCGGCCGGAGGCGGCTGACCATCCTCGAGTGGCTCAAGGACCCGGCCACCCACTTCCCGCCCCAGCCGCCCGGCGACCTTCCTGCCGACGGCGTCACCGCCGGGGCGATCGCCGCGAAGCTCGGGGTGCCCCTCGCCCTCGTCGAGACCGACCTGCGACTCCTCGTCGCCGTGGGCGTGCTACGCGTCCGGCGCATCCGGCGGCGCGCCTACTACCGGCGCGACGAGGTGCGGATCGCCGAGGTCGCGCGGATGTTCGAGAAGGGCTGGTGAGCCCAGCAGCGCGCCGATCACCCGGCGGGCGTGCCCGGCCATCACCGGATGCGAACCCCGGTAGGCCTGCAGCTCCATGAGCGCGACCGACAGGGCCCAGCCCCGCCCCCGTTCCCAGGCGCCGGGGTCGGCGCCGGTGACGGTGCGGAACGTCTCGCGCGCCCGTGGCGGGAGCACGTACCAGGCCGCGATCAGGTCGACGGCGGGGTCGCCCAGGCCCAGGCAGCCGAAGTCGATGACCGCGGCCAGCCGGCCCGCACGCAGCAGGAGATTGCCCGGTTGCAGGTCGGCGTGGATCCACACGGGCGGGCCGGCGTGGGCCGGAGCCCGCAGCGCGGACTCCCACAGCGCGGCCGCGGCGCCGCCGTCGACCTCCGCGCGCAACTCGGCGATCGCGGCGCGGGTCGCGCCGTCCCGCTGGGCCAACGGCTCGCTGCGGTAGGACGCCGGACCGCCGGCCGGATCGGTCCCGTGCAGCGCGCCGACGCACTCCGCGAGATCCCGTGCCAGCGCGGACGCCTGAGGTTCCGTCAGGGAGTCGACGTCGGGCGGGGCGCCGTCCAGCCAGCGGTACACCGACCACGGCCGGGGGAACGCGTCGGTCGGCTCTCCCCGGCCGAGCGGCACGGGCACCGCGACCGGCAGCCGGGGTGCGAGCAGGGGCAGCCACCGGTGCTCCTTCGCCACGTCGGCCGCGGACCCGTCGGTCCGGGGCAGTCGTACGACCATGTCGGGGCCGAGCCGGTACATGGCGTTCGAGGTGCCGGCCGACGGGACCGGTGCAACAGACAGCCCCGCCCAGCGGGGGAACCGGTCGGCGACGAGACGCCGTACGAGAGCGGTGTCGGGCTGCGGGGTGCCGGTGCGCATCGGGCCATCCGAACCGCGGGCCGCCCCCTGGGTCAACTCCTTTTCCCGCGCCGCCGTTTCGTCCGCCGGGAGCCGGGCGGAATCCGGCCGCCGGGCAGGGGTGCGCCGGTTCCCCGTCTGACACGATGAACGACCGGAGACACCGAAGGGCAGGCGCGCATGAACAGTCCCACCGCTCTCGTTCCCCGTCACTACCTCGCGCTCGGCGGTCACGGCCCCGAGGACGTGGTGGCCGACCCCCGTGGCCGGGTGCTGACCGGCGTGGCGGACGGGCGCATCCTGCGGGTCGAAGGGGTGGGCGATCCGGTGGCGGCCCGGGTGAAGGTCGTCGCCGAGACCGGCGGGCGCCCGCTCGGTCTCGAACTCCTCCCCGACGGCGACCTGTTGGTCTGCGACGCGGAACTCGGCCTGCTGCGGGTCGGCGTCGACGACGGGGTGGTGCGGGTGCTGGCCGACTCGGTGGCGGGGGAGCGGCTGCGGTTCTGCAGCAATGTCGTCGCGCTGTCCGACGGGACGGTGTGGTTCACCGTGTCCAGCCGCCGCTATCCGCTCGGCCAGTGGCTCGGTGACGTGGTCGAGCACACCCGCACCGGGCAGCTGCTGCGGCTCGCGCCGGGCAGCGAGCGGCCCGAGGTGGTGCTGGACGGGCTCGACTTCGCGAACGGGCTCGCGGCGAGCGCCGACGAATCGTTTCTGGTGGTGGCGGAGACCGCCTCGTACCGGCTGACGCGCTACTGGCTCACGGGGCCGCGGGCCGGGCACGCCGAGCCGTTCGTGGAGAACCTGCCGGGTATGCCCGACAACGTGTGGCGGGGTGGGCCCGGCGGGCCGATCTGGGTGGCCCTCGCCGGGCCGCGGGTGCCCGCGCTGGACCTGCTGCACCGGGCGTCCCCCGGGGTGCGGGCGGGGGCGGCACGGGTGGCGGTGCGGGCGCCGTACCGGCCGGTCGGGGCGGCCGCGGTCGTGGCCGTCGACGACCGGGGCGAGATCGTCCACCATCTGGCGCGGCGCGGGTCCGGGTTTCGGATGGTGACGAGTGTGTGCGAGGTGGAGGGGGTGCTGGTGCTGGGGAGTATGTGGGAGCGGGGGATAGCCGTGTGCGGGGCGCCTCCGGCGTGAGGTGGGTTGGGGTGGGTTGGGGGGCCGGGGTGCCTTTGCGGCGGCGGGTGTCTGTGCGGGGTTTGCGCAGTTCCCCGCGCCCCTGGGGGCGGGGTGGCTGGTTTGGGTTTGTGGGGCCGTGGCGGTCTGTGGGGGCTGGTCGCGCAGTTCCCCGCGCCCCTGAGGGGGTGGGCCTGGTGGGTTGTGGTGCCGTGACGGTGCGTGGGGGCTGGTCGCGCGGTTCCTCGCGCCCCTGCGGGGGGTCGGGTGGGAAGTGGGGGGCGGTAGGCTGAGGGGGGCCGTGATCATCCCTCGCGATGCGGTGGTGGGGGCCGACGGAGGAGACGTACGACCATGACAGCCCCGGAAGCCGAGAGCCTCCGCGTCCCCGCGCGCTCTCCGCGACAGCCTGTCTGGCGCGGTCAGGCCCCCGTCGTCGGTGTCGTGGCGCTCGGCGGCGCCCTCGGGGCCACGGCGCGCTACGCGGCCGGCCTCCAGTGGCCCACCCCGGCCGTCGGCTTCCCCTGGACGACGCTCTGCGTCAACGTCGTCGGTTGCGCCCTGATGGGCGTCCTCATGGTCGTCATCACCGAGGTGCGCTCCGCGCACCGGCTCGTCCGCCCCTTCCTGGGCACCGGGGTGCTCGGCGGGTTCACCACCTTCTCCACCTACGTCGTCGACATCCGCCGGCTGATCGACTCGGGCCGCCCCCTCGTGGGTCTGGCCTATCTCGCCGCGACCCTGGTCGCGGCCCTCGCCGCGGTGTGGCTCGCCGCCCTGGCGACCCGCCGTGCCATGACCCGGAGGCAGCGATGACGAGGCTCACCGGCAGCGCCCTGCGCGTGACCGTCTTCATCGGCGAGAACGACACCTGGCACCACAGGCCCCTCTACTCGGAGATCGTGCACCGCGCCCACGCGGCCGGCCTCGCGGGCGCCAGCGTCTTCCGCGGCATCGAGGGCTTCGGCGCCTCCTCCCTGATCCACACCTCGCGGCTGCTGTCCCTCAGCGAGGACCTGCCGGTCGCGATCGTGATCGTGGACACGGAGGAACGGGTGCGGGCCTTCCTGCCGCAGATCGACGAACTCGTCTCCGAGGGGCTGGTGATCCTCGACGACTGCGAGGTGATCCGGTACGTCGGCCGCGGCGGAGAGCGGGGCGACACGGACGTGAAGGGTGAGAAGTCGTAGTGAACTGGCTGCTGGTCGTCGCGGGCGCCGTGGTCGGGGCCCCGCTGCGCTACCTCACGGACCGCGCCGTGCAGTCCCGTCACGACTCCGTCTTCCCCTGGGGGACCTTCGTCGTGAACGTCGTAGGCAGTACGATCCTCGGTCTGCTGACCGGCGCGGTGGCCGCGGGCGCGGCGGGGACCCACCTCCAGCTCCTGCTGGGCACGGGCCTGTGCGGGGCCCTGACGACATACTCGACGTTCTCGTACGAGACACTGCGCCTGACCGAGACCGGGGCGGGGCTGTACGCCGCGGCCAACGTCGTCGGAAGCGTCCTCGCGGGGCTGGGCGCGGCATTCGCCGGGGTGGCGATCGCCCAGGCCCTGTGGGCATAGCGGAGCGCGCCCCGAGCGGTTCGGGCGTCCACGTCCCACGGGGCACGCCCTTACGGGCCCGGACGTCCGTACCCGGGGGGCGTAGGCACGAGGGGCCTCCCCCTGGTAATAAGTTTGTCTACAGCACTGTCGACCAACCATCTCCTCAGAACTGGATCCCATGAGCGTCATCAACGTCGGTCAGGCCGCCGTCCTCGGAGTCGTGGAAGGGCTGACCGAGTTCCTCCCTGTCTCCTCGACAGGACATCTGAAGATCACCGAGGGCCTCATGGGCATCCCCGTCGACGACGACGCCGTCGTCGGCTTCTCGGCCGTGATCCAGGTCGGCGCCATCGCCGCCGTGCTCCTGTACTTCTTCAAGGACATCGTGCGGATCGTCACCGCCTGGTTCCGCGGATTGTTCAACAAGCAGGAGCGCTACCACCACGACTACAAGTTCGCCTGGTGGGTGATCGCCGCCACCATCCCGATCGTGGTGGTCGGCCTGGCGGCCAAGTCGCTCATCGAGGGCCCGCTCGCCTCCCTGTGGGTCGTCGCCGCGTCCCTGATCGTCGGCAGTGGCGTGATGTGGGCGGCCGACCAGATGGGCCGGCACAAGCGCGGTGAGGACGACACCACCTTCAAGGACGCGATGCTGGTCGGCAGTTCGCAGATCCTCGCCCTGCTCTTCCCCGGCTTCTCCCGCTCCGGCGCCACCATGTCGACCGCGCTCGTCCGCGACCTGGACCGCGTGGCCGCCACCCGGCTCTCGTTCTTCCTCGGCATCCCCGCGCTGACCGGCGCCGGCCTCTACGAGCTCAAGGACGCGCTGGGCACCGGCGTGGGCGTCACCCCGCTCGCCGTCGGCACGATCGTCTCCTTCGTGGTCGCGTACGCCTCGATCGCCTGGCTGCTGAAGTTCGTCGCCAAGCACTCCTTCAACGCCTTCGTGATCTACCGGATCGTCATCGGCGTACTGCTCTTCGGGCTGCTGGGCGCGGGCGTCCTGAACGCCTGACCGCGACCTGACCGCGATCTGACCGCGATCGGTGCGGTCCGCGGGGCACCGTACGGGGTGTGATGCCTGTTCCCGGGCGTCACACCCCGTTGTCGTGTCGTGCTCCGTCCGGTCCGAGCGCCGTCCGCCATCCGTGGTCTGTGACCGGCTGCCTTGACACCCGGGCCTCGCTCCCCGCACCATCGGCTCCGTGAACCTGTCAGACAGCCAGACAGCCGGGAAGGCCGGGACCCGTGCGGTCGCCGGTCCGCCCCGGCGGGTCAGCGCCATGGAGGCGGTCCTCGCCCACCTGCGCGGGGCCATCGAACGCGGTGACTACGCCGTGGGCGACAAGCTGCCCTCGGAGGCGGAGCTCTGCCGCACCCTGGAGGTCTCGCGCCCCGTGCTGCGCGAGGCCCTGCGGGCGCTCCAGACGATGGGTCTGACGGTCTCCCGCACCGGCCGGGGCACCTTCGTCGTGGCCGCCGCGGTGGAGAACCCCACCTTCGGCGACTACACCGCCGGTGACCTCATGGAGGTGCGCCGGCACGTGGAGATCCCGGTCGCCGGGTACGCCGCCCGCCGCCGTACCCCGGACGACCTGGACCGGCTCGCGGGCCTGCTCGACCGGATGGAGCGGGAGACCGACACCGCCGCCTGGGTCGCGATGGACACGCTGTTCCACCTGGCCGTCGCCGAGGCCGCCCGGAACCCGGTGTTCCGGCGGGTCATCGAGGAGATCAGGGACGCCCTGGCGCGCCAGTCGGCCTTCCTCAACGAGCTGGGCGGCCGCCGCGAGCAGTCCGACCGGGAACACCGGGCGATCGTCGAGGCCCTGACGGCGGGTTCCGAGACCGGCGCGGAGCGGGCCATGACCCACCACCTCGACCGCGTCGGGACCACCCTGACCACGCTGACGACTCTCGCGCGCCCGACTCGTCCGGACACCCCGGACACCCCGGCACGCGTCCTCGGTGCTCCGCCCGACGCCACCCCCGAGGTCCCCCACCAAGGTGGCCCCGGGGCGTGAGCGAGCAGTACCAGCAGTGCCTCCACGGCGGTCACCCCCGCCCCCCGCGCCGGCGCGCCACCCCCGTGCCGGTCCATCCCGTCCCGTCGACCCCGAAGGCGGCCATGCACACCAGCTCTCCCGCGGACGCGCCCGTCGTGCGCGAGCCGCTCCACACCCCCGTCGCCCACCTCATACGCGGTGGGGTCGTCGAGGGCGTCCACTACGGCTCCGTCGTCGTCCTCGACGCCGACGGGGAGGTCCTGCTGCGGCTCGGCGACATCGAGGCCGCCTTCTACCCGCGCTCCGCGCTCAAGCCCGTCCAGGCCGTGGCCATGCTGCGGTGCGGGCTCCCGCTCGACGGCGAGCTGCTCTCCCTGGCCGCGGCCAGCCACTCCGGGGAGGAGCGGCACCTCGCCGGGACCCGGCGCATCCTCGAAGGCGCCGGTCTCACCGAGGGGCATCTGCGCAACGTCCCGGACCTCCCGTTCGACCCGGCCGTCCGCGACACGTGGGTGCGCGCGGGCCGTACGGCCGACCGGCTGGCCCAGAACTGCTCCGGCAAGCACGCGGCGATGCTCTACACCTGCGTGCTCAACGGCTGGTCCCTCGACGACTACCTCGACCCCGCGCACCCGCTGCAGCGGACGATCGCCGAGACGGTCGAGGACCTCACCGGCCAGCGCATCGCGCGCGTCACCGTCGACGGCTGCGGCGCGCCCCTGTTCTCCGTCTCGCTGCACGGCCTGGCTCGCGCGCTCGCGCGGCTCACCACCGCCGCGCCGGGCACCCCCGAGGCGCGGGTCGCCGACGCGATGCGCGAGCACGCCGAGACCGCGTCGGGCGCCGGACGGGACGTCGCCGCCCTCATGCGGGCGGTGCCCGGCCTGCTCGCCAAGGACGGCTTCGAGGGCGTCCAGGTCGCCGCGCTGCCGGACGGCCGCGCCGTCGCCGTGAAGATCGCCGACGGGGCCGACCGGGCCCGGGTCCCCGTGGCCGCGGCCGCCCTGGTGCACGCGGGCGTGGACCCGGCCGCGCTCACCGCGTTCGCGGGGCAGCCGCTGCTCGGCGGCGGGACGCCGGTGGGCCGGGTACGACCGGTCCCGGCACTGGACCCGGACCCGCACGCGGCCTGCGCGTAGCGCCACCGCGGAACCCGGCGGCCCCCTGCCGGACGTCGCGGCCGTCCCCCTGCGGAGGCACAATGACGATCATGACCGCCACGTCGTCCTACGCCTACGAGCCGATCCTCGAGCGCATCGCCGAGGAGATCGAGCGGACGCCCGGCCGGGGCCGTCCCGCCGACTACATCCCGGCGCTCGCGGCGTGCGACCCGCGCCGCTTCGGCATGGCCGTCGCGGAGCTGGACGGCACCGTGTACGGGGTGGGGGACTGGCGTCAGCCGTTCTCCACCCAGTCCATCACCAAGGTCTTCACCCTCGCCCTGGACCTCGCCCGCGAGGGCGACGAACTCTGGGAGCACGTGGGTCGCGAGCCCTCCGGCAACCCCTTCAACTCCCTGGTGCAGCTGGAGTACGAGAACGGCCGCCCGCGCAACCCCTTCATCAACGCGGGCGCGCTCGTCGTGACCGACCGTCTCATGACCCGCACCGGGGACGCGGCGGGCGAACTGCTCACCTTCCTGCGCGAGGAGAGCGGCAACGCCTCCCTCGACTTCGACAAGGAGGTCGCCGCCTCCGAGACCGCCAACGGCGACCGCAACGCCGCGCTCGCCCACTTCATGGCGTCGTACGGCAACATCGACAACGACGTGCCGGCCCTGCTCGACCAGTACTTCCGGCAGTGCTCCGTGGAGGCCTCCTGCGCCGATCTCGCCCTGGCGACCGGCTTCCTGGCCCGGCACGGCATCCGCGCCGACGGCTCCCGGCTGCTCACCCGGAGCCAGGCCAAGCAGGTGAACGCGGTGATGCTGACCTGCGGGACGTACGACGCGGCGGGCGACTTCGCCTACCGCGTGGGCCTGCCGGGCAAGAGCGGGGTCGGCGGCGGGATCATCGCCGTCGTGCCGGGCCGCTGCACGCTGTGCGTGTGGAGCCCCGGCCTCGACGAGCGCGGCAACTCGGTCGCGGGAGTCGCCGCGCTCGACCGTTTCACGACCCTCACCGGCCTCTCGGTCTTCTGATCACACTGCGGTCATGCACCCGCCGCCGGGCCGAAGTCGGCATGTCGGTTCCCGGCCATCCCGCGTTGACACGCTTCCCGAGTGTTGGCCATGGCCTTTCCCGTCGATCTCCGCCGCTGTCAGGCCCTCGGGCTGGCCGGCACCGCCGTCCTCACGCTCGGCGGCGAGACCGCCGGTGCCCTGCCGGTGCAGAACCTGATCGCCCCCTCCTCCGCACGCGCCGCCGCCGGCCTCGTGGGGGTCTACTTCGGCGTGGTGCTGCTCATAGCGGCCTGGGCGCTGCTGGGCCGGGTCGTGCACGGTGCCGACCCGCCGACCCCGCGGGCCCTGCTGCTCGTCCTCGCCACCTGGGCCGCCCCGCTGCTGCTCGCGCCGCCGCTGTTCAGCCGGGACGTCTACAGCTATCTCGCGCAGGGCGCCATGGTCGACGCCCACATCGACGTGTACGCCCACGGCCCCGACCAGCTCGGCGGCCCGCTCGCCGCCGAGGTCGCCCCGCTGTGGCGGCACACCGCGGCGCCGTACGGACCCGTCTTCCTGGCCGTCGCCTCGGTGCTGAGCGGCCTGACCCGCGGCGCGCTGCCCGCCGGGCTGCTCGGCATGCGGCTGGTCGCGCTCGTCGGGGTCGCCCTGATGGCCGCCGCGCTGCCCAGGCTGGCCCGGCACAGCGGCGCCGACCCGGCCGCGGCGCTGTGGCTCGGCGCCCTCAATCCGCTGGTCCTGCTGCACCTGGTGGCCGGTGCCCACAACGACGCCATCATGCTGGGCCTGCTCGGCATCGGCCTGGTCGCCGCGCTCGGCCGCAGACCGTTCGTCGGCGCCGTCCTCATCACGCTGGCGGCGCTGGTGAAGGCGCCCGCCGCGCTGGGTCTGGCCGCGGTCGTCGTCGCGTCGGTCCGCGCGGGCCGCACGCCCGTCCGGGCCCTGCTCACCACCGCGCTGACCGCCGCCGTCACCACGGCCCTGGCCACCGCCGCCACCGGCACCGGCTACGGCTGGATACGCTCCCTCAGCACCCCCGTCTCGCCGCACAACTGGGCCCTGAGCAGCCTGCTGGGCCGCGCGACCGGGGCCCTGCTGACCCGGCTCGGCAGCGGCCTCGCCCCGCTCGCCGTCCCCGCCTGGCACGCCCTCGGCCTGGCGCTCACCGCGGCCCTCGTCATCGCCATATGGCTACGGCTGCGCCCCGCACCCGTCTACGCCCTGGGCCTGAGCCTCGCCGCCGTCGCCGCGTTCGGCCCGGCGATCCGCCCCTGGTACGCGCTGTGGGGCCTGTTCCTCATCGCCGCGGCCGCGCCCAGCACGTCGGTACGGGTCCGGGTCGCCGCCGTCACCGGCGTACTCGCCCTCGCCGTGCTGCCCAGCGGCGGCCCCGCGGACACCGGGCAGCTCGTGCTCGCCGTGTCCGGCGGGGCGCTCGCCCTCGTGGTCCTGTGGCAGGTCCATCTGGCCAACAGCGTCCCGGCCCTCGGGACCACGGCATGAGGGCCCCCGAGAGCGACCGCGGCCGCATCGCGCTCCTGCTGGTCCTGGCCGGCGCGGTGACCGTGTTCACCGCCACCGTGCCGCTGCTGCGCGACTGGTTCGACCTGCGCGTGTACTACGGCACCGTGCACACGTGGCTCCACCACGGGGGCCGCATCTACGACTACCACGTGCCCGGCACGGCGTACGGCTTCACCTATCCGCCGTTCGCGGCCGTCGCGATGGCGCCGATGGCCCTCGTCGGACTGCACACCGCGATCGTCCTCGCGCTGCTGCTGAACCTGGCCGCGCTGGCCGCCGTGCTCCGGCTGCTCGCCGGGCCGGACGCGCGCCGGATCGGCTGGTACGGCTGGGCCCTGACGCTGTGCGGGCTGGCCCTGTTCGAGCCGCTGCGCGACACCTTCAGCTTCGGCCAGGTCAACCTGGTGCTGCTCGCCCTGGTGCTGGCCGACGGGCATCTGCTCGCGACCGGCCGTGACCGCCGGGCGGGCGCCGGGATCGGGCTCGCCGCCGCCGTCAAGCTCACCCCCGCCCTCTTCATCGGCCTGCTGCTGCTCGCGGGCCGCCGACGCGCGGCGGCGGTCGCGACGGCCGTGGCGGTGGGCGCGACGGGGCTCGCGTACGCGGTCGCCCCGGACGCCTCCCGCTACTACTGGACCGAGGCCCTGTGGGACACGAGCCGGGTCGGCCGCCTGGACTACGTCTCCAACCAGTCCGTGCAGGGCGTCCTCGCCCGGCTGGGCGTCACGGACCGGCCGGCCTGGGCGATGGCCGCCGTGATCGTGCTCGCCGTGTGGGCCTGGCGGTCCCGCCGCGCGCTGGCCGCGGGGGACTGGCCGGCCGCCGTCGCCCTCACCGGGCTGACGGCGTGTCTGGTCAGCCCGATCACCTGGGTGCACCATCTGGTCTGGCTGCTGCCGTCGTTCGTGGTGCTGGTGCGCACCGGGCACGCGCGGGTGGCGGGCGCCCTCTACGCCGTGATGTGCACCAGCGTGGTGTGGCTGTGGTTCCACGACGCGTCCGGCGTCGACGGGTTCCTCGGCAGCAACCTCTACACCTGGATCACGCTGGGGCTGCTGTTCGGGCTGCCGGTCGGTCAGCCGCGCGCGGCACGGCCGTTCCTGACGCGCAGCGCCCAGGCGACCGCGGCCGCGCCCAGTACCGCGGCGGCGGCGATGGCACCGGCCACCGGCCACCCGGACCCGCCCCCGGCGGCGTCCTGAACCTCGGCGGCGGCCTGCGGGCCCCGGGCGCCCCGCGCGTCGGGCGAGGACGGCGCGGCCACCGGCCGGCCCGCCGGGCCCGCCTGCGGGTCGAGCGTGTGCGGTCGTACGGCCGTTGCCCGGGGCCGCAGGGCGTCGAGCGAGCCCACGGGGTCGACGTGTCCGGCGGCGGCGAACCCCCAGTCGAGCAGCTCCCGTGCCTCCTCGTACACCGTGAACCCGCCGCCGGCCTGCGGATTCATGACCGTGACGACGAGGGTGCGGCCTCCGCGGCGGGCCGCGGCCACCAGGGTGTTGCCCGCGTTGGTGGTGTAGCCGTTCTTGACCCCGATCAGACCCGGGTACGGCTCCACGCCGTTGGCGCCGGTGAGCAGCCGGTTGGTGTTCTGGATGCCGTACGTCGAGGTGCCGTAGCCGGGGAACCACGCGTCGGCCGTGGCGCAGTAGCGGGCGAAGTCGGCGTTGTGCAGCCCGGCCCGGCCGAACACGGCGAGGTCGTAGGCGGAGGAGACCTGGCCGGGCTCGTCGTAGCCGTCGGGGGTGACCACATGGGTGTCGAGGGCACCGAGGGCGCGGGCCTTGGCCTGCATCTCGGTCGTCGTCGCGTCGATGCCGCCGTTCATCGCGGCGAGCACGTGCACGGCGTCGTTGCCCGAGCTGAGGAAGACCCCGCGCCAGAGGTCGGAGACCTTGTAGGTGAGCCCCTCGGCGATGCCGACGAGGCTGCTGCCCTCCCCGAGGCCCTCCAGTTCCTGGTCGGTGACCGTGTGCCGCAGGCCCGCGGGCAGTCCCGGGAGCACGGTGAGGGCGAAGAGGGTCTTCAGCGTGCTGGCGGGCGGCAGTTGCCGGTGTGCCTCGGAGGCGGCGAGCACGTCACCGCTGTCGGCGTCGGCGACCAGCCAGGACAGCGCGGAGACGTCCGGTACCGAGGGGGCGCCGTCGTGGCGCCGGACCTGGGTGCCGTGTCGCTCCAGGAGCGAGGGCTGCGGCAGCTGCGCCGCCCTGGCCCGGGACGACGGGGACGCGCCGGGGCCGGTGCGGGCGGCCGCCGTGGCCGGCGTGAGGGCGAGGGTGCCTGCCAGGCAGAGGGAACAGGCCGACATAACGGTTCGAGCCGAGAATCCGATAGTCATACAAATCAACGTAGGAAGGCCCGCGCCGTCCGTGGCGATGCCGGGCCGGACCGGGCCCCGGGAGCACCCGGATGCCGCAGCGGGGCGCGGGGCGGGCCCGTCCCCGCCGGACGGTCATCCGGCCGGGAGCGTCGGCTGGATCCGGCGCAGGAAGGCCGCGTTGTCGGGGGTGTCCCGCATCCGCTCCAGCAGGGTCTCGACGCCGCCCTGGCCGTCGCGCGTCTGGAGCACCCGTCGCAGTCCGCGCACGGTGGTCAACTCGGCCGGAGGCAGAAGGAGTTCCTCGCGGCGGGTGCCGGAGGGGCCGATGTCCACGGCGGGGAAGACGCGGCGGGAGGCGAGGTCGCGGCTGAGCCGGAGCTCCATGTTGCCGGTGCTCTTCAGCTCCTCGAAGAAGTAGTCGTCGGCGCGGGAGCCGGTCTCGACCAGCGCGGTGGCGAGGATGGTGAGCGAACCGCCCTCCTCGGCGAGGCGCGCGGCGCCGAAGAACCGCTTGGGGCCGAGCAGCGCGGCCGCGTCCACACCACCGCTGAGGGTACGGCCGCCCGACGCGGCCGCGTTGTTGTGGGCCCGGCACAGCCGGGTGAGCGAGTCGAGCAGGACGACGACGTCCTCGCCGGCCTCGACCAGCCGCTTGGCGCGCTCGACGACCAGTTCGGCGAGGGCGATGTGCTGCTTGGGGCCGCGGTCGAAGGTGGAGGCGTACACCTCGCCGTGGACGGAGCGGCGCATCTCGGTGACCTCTTCGGGCCGTTCGTCCAGGAGCAGGACCATCAGCCGGGCCTCGGGATGGTTGCCGGCGACCGCGGCCGCGATCTGCTGGAGCAGAACGGTCTTGCCGGTCTTCGGCGGGGCCACGATCAGGCCGCGCTGGCCCTTGCCGACCGGGGCGAGCAGGTCCATCACGCGGCCGGTGAGGCCGGACGCGGGGTGTTCCAGACGGATGCGCTCGCGCGGGTGCAGGGGGGTGAGGTCGTGGAACCGGCGGCGGCCGCGCAGCTCGTCGGGGGTGCGGCCGTTGACGCGCGCCACGTCGGTGAGGGTGCGGCGGTCGCCGCGCGCGCCCTCGACGAGGTCGCCCTTGCGCAGGCCGTGCCGGCGCACGAGCGCGGCCGGGACCTGCGGGTCGGTGGGGGTGGCCAGGCAGTTCTCGGGGCGCAGGTACCCCTTGCCGTTCGCGTCGATGTCGAGGACACCGGTCACGAGCTGCGCCGAGGGCTGCTGCCGTACAGGAGGGTGTTCGAGTGTGGTGGTCATGGTGTGGGTGTCCTTTCACGGACCGATGGCATGGGACATGCGAAGGGAGGGGGTGAGGTCGCGCGGGGAGGGCCGTCGGGGCGCCTCGGGCGACGGGAAACAGCACCTCGGGTACGGCGGACGTCCGAGCCGTCGAGGTGGTGCTGGAGAAGCT
Source organism: Streptomyces mangrovisoli (assembly GCF_000974985.2). Taxonomy (GTDB): domain Bacteria; phylum Actinomycetota; class Actinomycetes; order Streptomycetales; family Streptomycetaceae; genus Streptomyces; species Streptomyces mangrovisoli. The sequence continues at coordinate 27,851 of NZ_LAVA02000151.1, forward strand.
GATCGCCGCACGTCCGGACGACGGGCTGATCAGCGGTGGAGGGTGATACCGGCACCGGCGCCCTCAAGCGGGGCGTGCACAGGTGCTGTTCGCACTGTAGCACCCGGTGCAGGGTACGGGGGAGGAGGCGGGCTCGCCGTCGTGCTCACCGGGTGGCGAGCAGTCCGTAGAGCAGCGGGATCCGCGGCTGTGGCAGGCGCCACCAGCCGGACGCGGTGCGCTCCATCCGGGGCCAGCGCGGCCAGGGCAGCTCGTCGTGCTCGCGGAGTCGCCTGACGGTCAGTCCCGCACCGGTCAACGCGTTGACGACCTCGTCTATTCCGTGCATCCACTCGTAACTGTCCGTGGCGCCCTCGACGGCTGGTCCGTCCGTGTACGTGTGCGTGGCGTCCCGGCGCACGGGCCCGCCGCCGCCCAGGTAGTCGTGGCGCAGCTGCAGTTCGGGGCCCTCGCCCGAAGCGGGCTTCGGACCCAGCGAGTTGAGCAGCGGATGGAACTCGGTCAGGCACAACCGGCCGCCGGGACGCAGCAGTTCGGCCACGACGGTTGCCCAGCGGTCCAGGTCGGGCAGGTAGCACAGGGCGCCCTTGCCGGTGTGCACGACGTCGAACCGCCGCCCGCCCAGCGCCTGGACGGCGTCGTAGACGTTCGCCTCCACGTAGGTGACGTCCGCGCCCGCCCGGGCCGCGATCTCGCGGGCGGCGGCGACGGACGCGGCGGAGAAGTCGAGCCCGACGGCGCGGGCGCCGCGCCGTGCGAGGGCGATGGTCTCGGTGCCGAGGTGGCACTGGAGGTGCACCAGGTCGCGCCCGGTGAGGTCGCCGAGGTCCGCCCACTCGAAGGGCGCGAACCAGCGCTCGGGGTCGAGGTCCTGGTCGAGGCCGTAGAACCTGCTGGCCACGTGGACGGGGGTGCGGGCGTCCCAGTTCGCCTGGTTGGCCCGCATGAGCCGGGCCGCCGGATCGGCGTCGGTGGTCATGGCCCCATCCAACCGTGCGGGCGGCCGCCGGGCGTGGAGAACCGCCGAGTGTGCGGTGATCCCGCTATTCCCATCTCGATAGATGCATCTTTCTTGATGTATCTCGATCGATGGGATAGCGTGAGGCGCGTCGGACCGGGCTTCCCGAAAGGGCCGCGAGAGCCGGCGCCCGGCCGTTACGACCGCATCCCCGTCCGTGTCCTGTGTCCGTGTCCGTGTCCTGTGTCCGAGGAGTCCGCCATGCCCGCCGCCACCCACACCGCCACGCTCCAGGTCCCCGGCGCCACGCTCTACTACGAGGTGCGCGGCAGCGGACCGCTGCTGCTCGTCTCGCAGAGCGGGGAGGGCGACGCCAACCGCAGCGACGCGATGACCGACCGGCTCGTGGCCACCCACACCGTGGTCACCTACGACCGGCGGGGACTGGCCCGCAGCGTGCTGGACCAACCCGGCCGCGGCGCGACCCTCGACGAGCACGTGGACGACGCCGCCCGCCTGCTCGCCGAGGCCGGCTCGCTCACCGGACGCGCCGGTGAGCCCGCGGCGATGCTCGGCTGCAGCATGGGCGCGGTGATCGGCCTGCGCCTCGCGCAGCGGCACCCCGAGCGGCTGCACACCCTCGTGGCCCACGAGCCCGCCATCCCCGGCCTGCTCCCCGAGCCCGAACGGGACCGCACACGCGCCGAGTTGGACGAGATGCGGACCGTCTTCCAGCGGGACGGCTGGCTCGCCGGGGTGCGCCGGATCGGTGAGCTGCTCGGCATCGACCCGGCCCGGCAGGAGACCGAACCGGGCGCCCGGCTCGCCCCGTTGGACGCCTCGCGCGAACCCGGATTCACCTTCTTCGTCCTCTACGACGCCTGGACCATGCGCTGCGCCGACCTGACCGGCGCGGAACTGCGCGCCCTGCGCGAGGGGCCCGTGCGGATCGTGCCGGCGGCCGGCCGCAGCACCCCGCGGACGGTCTTCGACTACCGCTGCGCCGAGGAACTCGGCCGCGGAATCGGCGCCGGACTGGTCCACTTCCCCGGCGGCCACAACGGCAACATCACCCACCCCGCCGGCTTCGCCGAGGTGCTGCGCGGACTGCTGTGACCGGTCCGCGGCGCCCCGCGCCCGATCGGTACGGCGGGCCCCGTGGTGCGCCGAGTGCGGGCGGCGGCACAATCGGGCGGCGGGGGCCGCCGCCCCCGCCGCCCGCCCCGAACCGGAGGACTCCGTGGAGCCGTCGACCGCCGCACCGCACCGCATCGACCCCGCGGGCGGCTGCCCGCACGCGGCCAACGCCCGGCTCCTCGCCCGCGGCACGGCGGCGCGGGTGCTGCTGCCCGGCGAGATCGAGGGCGCGGTGGTGCTCGGGCACGAGGACCTCAAGGAGTTCCTCGCGCACCCCGACGTCGCGAAGGACGCACGGCACTTCACGGCGCTCCAGGAAGGCCGCATACCGGTCGGCTGGCCGCTCGCGACCTTCGCGACCGTGCGCGGCATGACCACCGCCGACGGCGACGACCACCGGCGGCTGCGGTCCCTGGTGAGCCGGGCGTTCACCGTCCGCCGGGTGGAGGAACTGCGGCCGCGCATCGAGGAGTTGACCGACTCGCTGCTCGACGGACTGGCCGCGGCCGCCGCCGCGGACGGCGGAGCGGCCGATCTGCGACGGCACTTCGCGCTCCCGCTGCCGATGGGCGTGATCAGCGAACTGCTCGGCGTGGACGCGGAATTGCGGGACCGGCTGCACCACCTCACCAGTCAGGTCGTGGCCACCGACATCAGCCCCGAGGACGCCGTCGCCGCCAACCGCGAACTGGTCGAGGTCCTCGCCGCGGTCGCCGCGGCCAAGGCCGAACACCCCGGTGACGACCTCACCAGCGCGCTGATCGCCGCCCGGGACGAGGACGGCGACCGGCTCCGCCACGACGAGCTGATCGGCACCCTCATCCTCATGATCATCGCCGGGCACGAGACGACGCTGAACCTGGTCACCAACGCCGTACGCGCCCTGTGCGCCCACCGCGACCAGCTCGCCCTGGTCCGGCAGGGACGGGCGAGCTGGGACGACGTCGTGGAGGAGACCCTGCGCTTCGACGCCCCGGTCAGCTATTTCCCCTTCCGCTACCCGGTGCGGGACCTGACCGTGGGCACCACCCTGATCCCGCGCGGCACCCCCGTCCTCGCCGGCTACTCGGCCGCGGGCCGGGACCGCGCCGCGCACGGCCCCGACGCCGACCGGTTCGACGTCACCCGGCCGCGCCGTCCCGACGCCGTGCGCACCCTGTCGCTCGGCCACGGCCCGCACTACTGCCTGGGCGCGCCGCTGGCCCGGCTGGAGGCGGGCATCGCGCTGGGGCGCCTGTTCACCCGGTTCCCCGACCTCCGGCTCGCCGTCGCCGAGGAGCACCTCACGCGCCCCGCAAGCTTCGTGGGCAACAGCGTGCGGGTCCTCCCGGTGCGTTTGGCGGCCTGAGAGCTCCGAACAGCCGTATACCTGCCATACGAACGCCCGATGGCCCCCCTCTGACGCATTTCTTGTTCCGGCTCATCGCCCTTCCTACGCTGCCACCACCGCACCACGGCGGCAACGGACAAGGGACTTGGCAATCATGGGCCGACTGGCCGGGAAAATCGCTTTCATCAGTGGGACAGGAGCCGGAATAGGCCGGGCCGCGGCGCAGATATTCGCGGCGGAGGGCGCCCTCGTATTCGGTTGCGACCTCGACGAGAAGAGCGCGGCCCGGACCGTCGAACTCGTCGAGGAGGCGGGCGGGACCATGCGGTCCCTCGCGCCCGTGGACCTGTCCACCGAGGAGGGCGCCCGCGCGTGGATCGACGCGGGTGTCGCGGAGTTCGGCGGGGTGGACGTCCTCTACAACAACGCCTCCGCCCTGCGCAACGGCCCGTTCGCGTCGCAGCCCGCCGACGACTGGTACTTCACCATCAGGAACGAGCTGGACATCCCGTACTTCTGCACGCGGGCCGCCTGGCCGCACCTGATCGCGCGCGGCGGCGGAGTGGTGCTCAACGTCGCCTCGGTGGCCGCCGTGCGCGGGGCGCCGTTCCTGCCGATGGTGCCGCACGGCGCCGCCAAGGGCGGGGTGCTCGCGATGAGCAAGCACCTGTGCGCCGCCGGCGCCCCGCACCGCATCCGCGTCAACACCATCGCCCCCGGCATGACCCGCACGGCCGCGACGGCGCCGTTCCTCGACGACCCGGACGGCCCCCGCGCCCACCTGGAGGCGCGCATCCCCGTCGGGCGGGTCGCCGAACCCGAGGACATCGCCCGGGTCGCCGCGTTCCTCTGCTCCGACGAGGCCGCGTTCGTCAACGGCGCCAACCTCATGGTCGACGGCGGCGACAGCGCGATGGCGGGCTGAGCGCGCGTGAGCACACGATTCGACCATGTCGGCGTCAACGTCCGCGACCTGGCGGCGATGACGGCCTGGTACCAGGACGCCTTCGGTCTCCGCAGCGTCTTCGAGTTCCGTCTCGACGGCCCGGGTCTCGCCGGGGTCGTCCTGGAACACCCCGACGGCTGGCGCCTGGAACTCCTCGCCCGGCCCGGCTCCGCGCCCGGCCTCAGGGCGCCGGACCCGATGACCGCCGCCCTGACCGAGGGATACGGGCACTTCGCGGTCAGCACCCCCGAACTCGACTCCGTCCACCGGTCGTTGCTGGACCGTGGCGCGGACGAGGTGATGCCGCCCGGTCCCTCCCCGGAGCCCGGCGTGCGCATGGCCTGGGTCGGTGACCCCGAGGGAAATCTCATCGAACTCATGGAGCGCAGCACCGCTGTTTCCCCGAGATGGAGTACGGAATGAACAACGCTCTGAAGAAACTCGACACGGGCACGCTCATAGCCTGCTGTCTGGCAGTTGCCGCCGCGCAGCTGTGCATTACCGTTCCCTCGCCCATCAACGGGGAAATCCAGGCCGCATTCGGGGCATCCGGCTCCCAGGTCGCCTGGGTCACCTCCGCCTTCATTCTGCCGACGGCCATTCTGGAACTCAATTTCGGTGTGGTGGGGGACCTGTTCGGCCGCAAGCGGCTGCTGGTCCTCGGCGGATTCGTCCTCGCGCTCGGTGAACTCCTCAACGCCACCTCCCAGAACGTCACCATGCTCTGGGTCGGGCAGGCCCTCGCCGGCATCGGCGCCGCGGCGCTCTTCCCGAGCTCCCTCGCGGTGATCGCCGCCGCCACCCCCGAGGAGAAGAGCCGCGCGAAGGCCGTCTCCATCTGGGCGCTGAGCATCTCCCTCGCCTCCGCCGTGGGCCCGCTCTCCTCCGGCGTGCTCGCCACCGTCGCCGACTTCCGCTGGGCGTTCGTCCCGCCGGTCGTGCTCGGTCTCGCCGTCGGCGTCACCTGCTGGATCCTCGTCACCGACTCCAAGGCGCCCAAGGGCCGCGCTCTCGACTGGCCCGGCCAGATCACGGTCGCCATCGGCCTCACCGCCCTGCTGTGGGGCATCATCGAGGGCGGCGACCGCGGCTGGAGCAGCCCCGCGATCGTCGGCGCGCTCGCCCTCGCCGCGGTGGCCCTGGCCGGCTTCGTGATCGCCGAACGGCGCGCCGCCTCACCGATGTTCAACCTCGGACTGCTGAAGATCCCCTCCTTCGCCGCGGCCGCGGTGGTGGCGCTCACCGGGATGTTCGGCTTCATCGGCACCGCGTACTGCGTCTCGATCCGGCTCGGCGCGGTGATGCACCTCAGCGCGCTGCGCGCCGGAATGCCCTTCGTCATCCTCCAGTTGATCCCGTTGTTGCTCGCGCCGGTGCTCAGCCGGATGCTCACCCGGGTCGAGCCGCGCTTCCTGCTGATGGGCGGGCTGCTGCCGATGGCCGCCGGGCAGTTCTGGATCGCCGCGCTGCCCGTGACCACCACCTCGCTGGCCGCCTTCATCGGCCCGGTGCTGCTGCTCGGCGTCGGCTTCATCTGCGTGGTGTCCTCGCTGACCTCCGCCGCCGTCAACGCCGTACCGATCGAGATGACCGGCATGGCGAGCGGCGCGACCAGCCTGGTGCGCGAGTTCGGCCAGGGCCTCGGCCCCGCGGTGATCAGCACCATCGCGATGAGCCTCGCGTCGTCCGCGCTGGCCGGGAAGCTCACCGGGGCCGACGCGGGCATGGAGGCGGCGGCCGGACCGCTTGCCGTCGTCAACGCCGGCAGCGACAGCGCCCGGGCGGCCGCGCAGACCGCCCTCGGGCACGGCATGGCGATCGGCGTGGTGATCTGCGGCTGTGCCTCGCTGGCGGGCGCTCTGGTCACCCTGCTGCTGGTGCGGAGGAACACGGCGCGCGCGGCGGTCGGCGCGCAGGACGACACGGCGGTGCAGGCCGCGTCCGCCTGACGGCCGTCGCCGTATCGCCGTATCGCCGTACGAGGGAAGGCCGGAACCCCGGGTCCCGGCCTTCCCGTGTGCGTGCGGTGGCTGTCCCACGCCGACGTGTGACACCCGCGTAGCGATCTTGCATCGGATGTCCGAGGACCGTAACGATCCGTGATTTCAGGGGGACTTGAGCAGCCGCTTTGTACTATCTTCACGTCATGTCCACGCCACCACAGCCTCCGCCGATCCCGGAGCAGCCCGTACCGGCTGAGCAGTCCGTGCCGCCGGAGCAGCCCGTGACGCCCGCGGTGCCGCCGCAGCCGACTGCCTACCCGTATCCGAGCCCGCAGTCACCGGCCTCGCCGTACCCGCACGCGCAGCCGACCGTCGTGGGCCAGCCCCTGCCGCCCGTGCCGGGCCAGCCGCAGCCGCAGCCGCCGTATCCGGGCCAGCCCCAGCCGCCCGCGCCCGTCCAGCCCCAGCCGGGTAACCCGTACGCCCAGCCCGGCCCTTACGGACCCTACGGCCCCGTGGCCCCCGCGCCCTCGCCGGGCGGCGGCGGTGCCGGGAAGGCCGTCCTGTGGGCGGCCGTCGGCGCGGTGGTCGCCTCCGCCGCCTGGGCGGCCGGAGTCTTCCTGGTCGGCCACTCGTCGAGCGGCGGCGGGGACCTGCGCGGCTACTCGGCGCCCTCCAACCTCTGTTCCAGCGCGGACTATTCGGGGTTCAAGGGCGAGTACCCCGAGGAGGACACGGCGCCGAGCCACACCTCGCTCAAGTCCGACGCCCTCGACGAGGGTTTCTGCAGCCTCAGTCTGAAGAAGACCGGCTCCACCATCGCGGACGCCTACCTCTCCCTCCAGATGGACCTGCACAAGAAGACCGACCCGGCACCGGAGTTCACCGCCACGTGGAAGAACTACGGCGACAGCCACACCGGTTACGACGTGCAGAGCGTCGAGGGCATCGGTGACGAGGCCTACCTCGTCACCCAGGACACCACCAGCGGCACCAACACCGGTTCCCGCTACGGCACCCTGGCCGTACGGGAGGGCTCGATGACGTTCACGATGTCGTACAGCGCCTACCTGTCCTCCTACGACGAGGACAAGGACCCGCCGACCATCTCCGAGGTGTCCGGCTGGCTGAAGTCGGACACCAGGGCGACGCTGGAGAACCTCAAGGACTGACCCGGCCGTCCAGCGCGTCGACGATGTGCTTGACCCCGCCGTGCGCCGCGTAGCCGCCGTCGACGGTGATCTCCGCGCCGTTGATGTACGACGCCTCGTCCGAGAGCAGGTGCACGACGAGCGGGGCGACCTCGTCGACGCGGCCGGCGCGGCCCTGCGGGGTCAGCTCCAGATGGGCGCGGACGAAGACCGGGTCGGCCGTGGCCATCAACGGGGTCTCGATGTACCCGGGGTGGACGATGTTGGTGCGGATGCCGCGCGGGGCCAGTTCCAGGGCCGCCACCTTGGACAGCCCGCGCAGCGCCCACTTGCTGGCCGTGTACGCCACCGCGTGGTGCGCGGTCAGCCCGGCCACCGAGCCGACGTTGACGATCGAGGACCCGGCCGGCATCAGCGGGGCCAGGGCCTGGATGCCGAGCAGGGCGCCGGTGGTGTTCACCGCGAAGGCCCGGTTCCAGTCGGCCAGTTCGACGTGTCCGAGCCGCCCCCGCACCGGGATGCCCGCGTTGTTGACCAGCCCGTGCACGGCCTTCAGCGAGGCGGCGAGCGCGGCCCAGTCCCCGGGCGACGACACGTCCAGATGCGAGAAGCGCGCGTCGAGGCCGTCGCCGCGCAAGGACGCGGCCAGCTTCTCGCCCGGCTCGTCCAGCACGTCGGCCGCGATCACCGCGGCGCCCTCCCGGGCGCAGGCCGCCGCCTCCGCGGCGCCCTGCCCCTGCGCGGCTCCGGTGACGACGACGGTACGGCCCGCCAGACGCGTACGGCTCACGGCTCCTCCTGGTGGCTCGGGAATCCTCCCGTCCACGCTAGGAAGCCGCGCTCAGCTCCGGAAACGCGTGTTCGCCATGGCTGGCATCCGCGGCGGCGATCTCCGGCACGGGCGGCTCGTCCAGGGAGGCGCCCACCCTGCGCACCGTCTCCCGCAGCCAGCCGTGCGCGGGGTCGGAGTGCCGGTTGTGGTGCCAGTACATGGCCTCCACCAGCGGCACGTCCGGGAACGGCGTGGGGACGACCGTGCAGCGGGCGAAGCCCTCGTAGCGCCGGGCCAGCCGCTCGGGCACCAGGGCGACCAGGTCGGTCCCGCTGACCAGGAACGGCAGCACACTGAAGCCCGGCGTGCTGACCTGGACCCGCGGCGTGATGCCGAGGGTCTCCAGCTGGCGCTCGGCCGGCGTGTGGCTCTTGCCGATGGCGCACGCGGCGTGCGGCATCTCTGCCAGGTCGCGCAGCGCGAGAGCGCCGTCCACCAGCCGCGGATTGTCCGGGTCGACCAGACACACGAACCGGTCGTGCATCACGGCCTCGCTGACCCCGGGCAGCTGATAGCCGAGCGGCACGATCATCAGGTCGTGGCAGCGCAGATGGGTCTCGCTCTCCAACTGCCCGTCCACGATGGGATGGAAGTCGATGCGCACGCCCGGCGCCTCGGCCGCGATGGCCCGCAGCAGCGGCTCCACCAGCACCGTCATGACGTAGTCCGACATGACGACCGAGAACCGCTGCCGGCTGCGCGCCGGGTCGAAGTGGCGGGTCAGCGACAGCGCCTCGGCCGCCTTGCGCAGCGACGCCTGCACGACCGGCAGCAGCCGCTCGGCGAGCGGCGTCAGCTCGTACTCGCGGCCCACCCGCACCAGCAGCTCGTCGTTGAAGTGACGGCGCAGCCGGGCCAGGGAACCGCTCATCGCCGACTGGCTGGTCGACAGCCGCACCCCCGCGTGGGTGACGTTCTTCTCCTCCAGCAGGGCTTCCAGTGCCACCAGAAGATTCAGGTCGATCGCTCCGAGACCCACGGATGTCCCCTTCCGGCAGCCACGTCGTTGAAGCATCGGTGAAACGGGAGGTTAGCCACCCGATCGCGGTCGAGGAAGGCCGCGAGCCGCCCGGCTCACCGCTCCCAGTCGTTGGTGTTGGTGACGGTCCCGGCGCTGAGATACCCGGCGAACAGCCCCTTGGGGTCGCGGGCCGCCCGGATCTCGTTCAGCCGCCGCCACTGGGCGTCGCCCATGAACCTGAGCCGGCGCACCGTGAAGTCCGAGTCGCCGAGGTACTGGCCCGCGGTCACCGGCCGCAGCTCGGCCATCGCGCCGTCCAGCCAGGCACGCAACTCGGCGTCCCGGCCCGGGTCGTCGTGGACGACATAGCTCGCGCAGTAGATCTCCGACTGCAACGAGAACGCCATGTCCGGCAGGGGCCGCAGCGGCGCCATCGAGAACCAGATGGTGAACGACCGCCGGGTCGGCAGCTCGGTGAAGACCTTTCGCGCGGCGGGCACGACCCGCTCGGCGGGCCCGGTCAGCCAGGCGTTGTCCACGAAGTAGCGGTGCCCCTCCGGATTGGCCAGCCGCTGCCGGTCCGTCTGCTCGGCGAGGGTGGTGGGCCGCGCCTCCACCCGGAACAGGGCCCGGTCCGCGTACGGGCAGGCCGCCAGCGGCGCCAGCGCCTCCGCGGCCTGCCCGGCGGTGTCCGTCATGGACAGCCCGGTGACCAGCAGGACCGGCTCCTCGCGGTCCGGGAGCGTCTGCGTCACCGCGACGATCTCGACCAGCTCGGACACCGTGTGATGCATCCCGTGCAGCCACGTCATGACCTCGTCGAACAGGTCCAGCGGATAGGCGTGCACGGTGTGCGCGAGATGCCGCGGCAGCGGCCGGGTCCGCAGGTGGAAGCGGGTGACCACACCGAAGAAGCCGGGGCCCGCGCCGCGCGCCGCCCAGAACAGATCGCTGTTCGTCGTCGCGTCCGCGCGCACCGGCTCGCCCTCGGCCGTCACGACGTCGACCGCGACGACGCTCTCCGCCGCCCAGCCCCAGCCGCGCGCGTTCCACCCCTGCCCGCCCTGGAGCAGAAAGCCGCCGATACCGACGGAGGGGCAGTGCCCGCCGTTGAAGAACCGGCCGAACCCGGCGAGGAACGGATTGAGTTCGTCGCCGCCGCGCACACTCGGCGTGGCGGTCGCGATGCCGGTCTCCGCGTCGTACGACAGCTCGTGGAAGTCCCCGAGGTCGATCAGCAGCGCGTCGCGGCGCACCGACCACGCGGCCCAGCTGTGCCCGCCGGCACGGACGGAGACCCGCCAGCCACGGTCGACGGCGAGCCGAACCCCCTCGACGACGTCCCGCTCGTTCGCGGCCCGCAGCACCGCGGCGGGCGTACGGTCCGCGGGGCGGCGGGCGTTGAACACCCGCCCGAAGCAGGCGTCGTCGAAGTCCGGGTCGCCGGGCAGGTACAGGGTGCCGGTGAAGTCGTCCATGGGGAGGCTCACTTGATCGCTATGGGGTTGACGGGCGCGCCCACCGCGCCCGTGACCGGCAGCGGGGCCGCCACCAGCAGGAACTCGTACACGCCGTCGGCCGCGCAGTCCTCCGCCAGCGCCTCCAGATCCCACATCTCGCCCAGCGGCAGGCCCATGTTGGGGATGGCGATCTGGTGCAGCGGCGACATCGCCGGCTCCGCGAACTCGTACGGCCGCACCTCCAGCCCCCAGGTGTCGGCGGCGACCGCGGCGATCTCCGTGCGATGCAGCCAGCCCAGGGTGGTGAACGACAGGCCGGGCGCGTCCCCGGCGGCGTACGTGCCCCAGCCGCCCAGCCTGCGCACCCGGCCGAGCTGCCCGGTGCGCACCAGCACCAGGTCGCCGCGGCGCACGCTCGACGTGGCGCCCTGGGCGCCGATCGTGGCCCGCAGATGCTCCTCCAGGACGGGGAAGCCGTCGGGCAGTTCGCCGTGCCCGTCGCCCACGGCCCGGCCGACGTCGAGCAGCACTCCGCGCCCGGTGAACGCGTCCCGCATGTGCTCGATGCCGGTGACCGTGTCGCCGTCGCCGCCCACGACGGTGCACGGACGGCCGTTCCACGCCCGCTTGTCGTCGAAGACGTGGCCGAGGCCGTCCCACTGGGTGGAGGCCTGCAGCGGCATCACCACATGGTCGTCGGCGCCGCCGAAACCGTGCGGGAAACCCTGGGTCCCGGCGGCCGCGTCCGAGCCGGTGTCCTTCATGTAGTGCACGGGGTTGATCCGCCCCCGGAAGCCCCGTTGCGGGCCCGCGTCGTTGAAATCCAGCGCGAGCGAGAAGGACCGCCCGCGCCGGACCAGTCCGGCCGCGTGGGCGCGGATCGCGTCGTCCAGGTGGTTGAGCGTGCCGAGCACGTCGTCGTCGCCCCAGCGGCCCCAGTTGCGGTAGGCGGCACGGGCCTTGGCGAGTTCCTCCTCGATGGGACCGAGAGTCATCGGACGCGTCCTTCCGTGAGCAGGGCGAGGGCGTTGCCCCCGGCGATCGCGGCCCGCTGGGGCGCGTCGAAGCCGGCCTCGTCCAACTGGGCCAGCGGGTCGTCGACCCCCATGTCGAAGGGGTGGTCGGTGCCGAGCACCACCCGGTCCGCGCCCACCTCCGCGACCAGATGGCGCAGCACCCGCGGGGAGTGCACGAGCGCGTCGAACCACATCCGGCGCAGATAGGCGCTCGGCGGTTCGGCGCAGCCGCGCGCGTCCGGCCGTACCCGCCAGGCGTGGTCGGAGCGGCCGATGTACGTCGGCAGATAGCCGCCGCCGTGCGCCGCGACCAGCTTCAGGCGCGGGAAGCGGTCCAGGACGCCGGTGAAGATCAGCTGCGAGAGCGCGACCGTCGTCTCGACGGGCTGGCCCACGGTGTTGCCGAGATACCGGGTCGCCAGGCGCCCGGCCAGCGAGCAGCCCCACGGATGCACGAAGACCACCGCGCCCAGCTCCTCCGCGGCGCGCCACACCGGGTCGTGCGCGGGGTCGGCCAGCTCGCGGCCGTCGACGGAGGTGGCCACACTGACGCCGTACAGCCGGAGTCCGGTGACCGCCCGGGAGAGCGACTCGACCGCCGTCTCGGGGTGCTGGAGCGGGAGCGTGCCGAGTCCGTGCAGCCGCCCGGGGGCGGCGGCGCAGTGCTCGGCCACCGCCGCGTTCACGGTGTCGGTGAGACGGACGGCCAGGTCGCGGTCGGCCCAGTAGTGGTGCATGGGCATCGGCGAGACCACCTGGACGTCGACGCCCATCGCGTCCAGGGCGGCGAGGCGGGCTCCGACATCCGTCAACGCGTGCCGCAACCGCACGAGTTGAGCACGGTTGACGTCCATCGAGGCGGCGGAGTGGCCGCGTTGCTCCGCGGCCAGCTCGGCGGCGAGACCGGCACTGCCCGCGAGCAGCGCGTCGGCGGCGGGCACCGCGAGATGGCCGTGGAAGTCGACGACGGGCCCGCTCATGCGGCTGCCGTCAGGGAGTCGAGGGTCTCCGACATGATCCGTGCCGGATCGGCGCCCGGGGTGCCGGGGTGGATCTCCCACTCGGCGAGCCGCAGCGAGTTCTCCAGCACCATCCGCACCCGGGGCAGGCGACGCGCCATGAACCCGGCCAGCGCCCTCGGCAGTTGCTCCCCGCCGGTGACCAGCTCGGCCAGCAGGACCGCGTCCTCCATGCACATCGCGGCGCCCTGCGCGATCAGCGGCGGACAGGCGTGCGCCGCGTCGCCGACGACCAGCACCCGGCCCCGGTACCAGTCCCCGTCGACGAACAGCGCCTCGATCCAGCGGTGGTCGACGGCGGTGTCCGGCGCCAGCGCGTCGAGGACACGACCCCAGGTGCCGCCGTAGCCCGCGCCGCGCTCCCGCAGCACGGCCAGCGGCGCGCGCGGGCCGACTAGGGAGGCGTCGAGGTTCTCGTCCAGGAGGTAGGCGTAGCACTGGTCGGGGGAGATGGGGCTGTAGCCGGCTTTGAAGCGGGGGCCGCCGTAGTACACCTCGGCGCAGTCCATCTCCGGCGGGCGCGCGGCGACCACCCGGAAGATCGACATGCCGACCGGGCGCGGCCGTTGGGGCAGACCGATCAGGGCGCGGGTCGCCGAGTTGACGCCGTCGGCGCCCACCACGAGGTCGTAGCGGCCCGTGGAGCCGTCGGTGAACGTGACGTCCACATGGCCGGGCGCCTGGTCGAGGCGGCCCACGCTCAGACCGAGCCGCACCGTCACGCCGTGCGCGCGCACCGCCTCGCACAGCGCGTCCTGCAGGTCCGAGCGCAGCGCGCCCGCCGTGGACGGCAGGTCCGGGCCGCCGGTGTGCGGGGTGGGCAGCTCGGTGATCAGGCCGCCGTCGGCCCGCCGCAGCCGCATCAGGTCGAACGGCACGGCCCGCTTCAGCACCCGGTCCAGGACGCCCACCGAGCGCAGCGCCTTGAGCGCGTTGCCCTGGAGGGTGATGCCGTGGCCCACACCGAACCACTGCGGCGAGATCTCGACGAGCTCCACCTCGGCGCCCCGCTGGGCGAGCGCGAGACACAGCACGCTTCCGGTGATGCCGCCGCCGACGACGAGCACCTTGTGAACGGGCATGGGCGATCCTTGCGAACGTAGCGGGGGACGGTGACCGGGATGCTCCGAGCCTGGTCGGCCGTCCCGCGCCCGGTCAACGGACCGAGGCATCGGCAAGGGGGACGTCATCCATCCCGCAGGGCGATGGACCCGCGGTTCAGGGCCGGGCCCGGACCGCCACCCGGCGCGGCCGGCGATGGCAGGCATCGGCAACGGCCATTTCCGCCGATCCGCGCGCGTGCCTAGCGTCGGAGGGGAGTCCCCGCCGCACACGGAGATCGCAGGGGAACCTTCGCCGCACAAGGAGAGCCGCCGTGTCCGATCGACTGCCCAGCCACACCGGCCCGTTCGCGCTCGGCACCTTCGAGGGCGCCGCGGGCGGCGCCTTCCCGGGCCTGGTGACCGGGGCGTGGGTGCGCGACCTGAGCGGCCTCGTGCCGAACGTGCGCGCCCTGCTCGACGACTGGGCGGGCTGGCTGCCCCGCCTGGACGGCCTCGCCCGGACGGCCGACGGCCCCTGGCACGACCTCGCCGCGCTGCGCGTCCACGCGCCGCTGGAGCCGGGCCAGATCCTCCAGAGCGGCGCCAACTACCGCAGGCACGTGGTCGACCTGGTCGCCGCCGAGCGGCAGAGCGTGCACGGCAGCACGCCCGAGGAGGCCCGCGCCGACGCCGAGCGCATGATGGACCAGCGCATCCGTGACGGCGTGCCGTACGTCTTCCTCGGCTCGCCCCGCGCCCTGTGCGGCCCCTACGACGACATCGTGCTGCCCGCGCTCGGCGAGCAGCACGACTGGGAGCTCGAACTCGCCGCCGTGATCGGCCGGCCGGGCCGGAACATCCCGGCCGAGGAGGCCATGACGTACATCGCGGGCTACACGATCTGCAACGACCTCACCACCCGCGACCGCCTCTACCGGCCCGACCTGTTGGCCATCGGCACCGACTGGTTCACCGCCAAGAACGCCGACACCTTCCTGCCGACCGGCCCCTTCCTGGTCCCCGCCATGTTCGCCGGCGACCCGCACGACCTGCGGATCACCCTGCGGCACAACGGCGTGGTCCGGCAGGACGAGTCCACCAAGGACATGATCTTCGACATCCCCCGGCTCGTCGCGTACGTCTCCACGACCACCACCCTGCGCCCCGGCGACCTGCTGCTGACCGGCTCGCCCGCGGGCAACGGCGCGCACTGGGGCGTCTTCCTGCGCCCCGGCGACGTCCTGGAGGCGGAGATCACCGGCCTCGGCCACCAGCGCAACACCGTCAGGAGCGGACAGTGACACCGGACACCCCCTTCCAGCCGATCACCCATCTGCGCCATGTCGACCTCGCCGTACCGGACTTCGCCCGTCAGCGCGCCTTCTACGGCATCACCTGGGGCCTGACCGAGGTCGCCGGCGAGCGCGGACTCGCCTTCCTCGCGGCCGAGGGCAGCCCCGAGCAGTACGTCGTGCGCATCCGCGAGGACGCCCGCAAGCGCATGGACCTGATCGCCTTCGGGGCCGCCTCCCCGCAGGCCGTCGACGAACTGGCCCTGCGCCTGGGCCGGTCGGGGGTGCGCCTGGTCCACGAACCGCGCGCCCTCGACACCCCCGGCGGCGGCCACGGACTGCGCTTCTTCGACCCGGACGGGCGGGTGGTGGAGGTGTCCGCGGACGTCGCCACCCGCGCCCACCGCCGCATCGAGGAGCGCGAGGCGGTACCGGTCCGGCTGTCGCACTGCGTCGTCAACTCGCCCGACCCGGCGCGGCTGCGCGACTTCTACGTCCGCCACCTCGGCTTCCGCCTCACCGACACCCTGTACTCCGCGCACCTGGGCGACCTCATGTACTTCCTGCGGTGCAGCCCGCTGCACCACTCCTTCGCCATCGCCCGCGGACCCCATGTCTCCCTGCACCACGCCTCGTTCGAGATGCGGGGCGTGGAGGAGTACCTGCGCGGCACCGGCCGGGCGCTGCGGGCCGGGACCCGGCTGACCTGGGGGCCGGGACGGCACCTCGCCGGGGACAACACCTTCTCCTACTTCCACGACCCGCACGGCAACACCGTGGAGTACACCACCGAACTCGCCGTGCTCGAAGAGGACCTGTGGCACCCCGGCCGGCATGACGTGGACGACCCGCTGACCCAGGACCAGTGGGGCACCGCCGACCCGATGAGCGAGTCGGTCGCCAAGGAGCAGTTCAACGACCCGGACGTGCTCTTCGAGGCGCCCCCGGTCTGAGCGGACCGCGGCACGGCGAGGCGGACGGCCCCGGGCCGCCCGCCTCGAAGCGCTGTACCGAAACGGCGGTGATCGACGCCTGTGGCGACACTGTGTGACCGGCATGCAGTGGGCCCCGCGATCCGAGGCATCGGGCCTCGATATGCGTGTGCCGCCCGGCTATTGCCGTGATTTCAGGGCTGGTTCACTCCGTGCTGCGCACCTCGGGTGCCTTCGTCCGAGCCGGTGCGGCCCTGTGCCGCACGCCTTGGCGGTCACTGTGCGCGACGTCAACTCCGCATCTGGGAAGGCAAGTCATGACGCTGATCACCCGACGTTCGATCCTCATCGCCGGTTCCGCGGCGGCCGGGGCGCTCCTGGTCCCGGTCGGCTCCGCCTCCGCCGCCCCGGCATCGCCGGGCGGCAGACTCACGGTCGGCTCCGGCGAGACGTACACCCCGGCGATGACCACCCGGCTCTCCGCGCTGACCGTCGCCGAGGGCGGTGTGATCGCCGCGCCCGACGGCCACAGCGTCACGCTGACCGTCGACGGGACCGAGACCGGCCAGCTGCTGACCGGCACCGGCGCCACCGCCACCCTGATCAGGCCCGGCACCTACCGCGGCGACGTCGTCCTCACCGTCGCCCTGGCGAACGACGTCACCTACCAGACGCTCACGTTCCCCTTCCGGCAGGCGCTGTACGTCGCGGCCGGCGGGGTCGACCGCGACCGCTCGGTGCTCGCCGCGGTCCGCGGCGGACGGCTCACCGACTCCGCGGCCCGCGCCGTCGCGATCACCTCCACGGGCGAGTGCTTCGACGGCGTCTACGTCCGCGGCGCGGCCTACACCCTCGACCGGCCCGTCATCTCCCTGACCGGCAACGGCCGCAGCGACTTCGCCGGTTACGGCGCCGCGGTGGTCGGTGCGGGCTCCTCGACCACGCTGGTCGTGGACGGGGCCCGGATCGGCAACCAGGGCGTCGTCCGCACCGGGGTCGTGGCCGACGCCGGCGCCAACGTCGTCGTCAAGAACTCCACGATCCGCTGCCGCAACGGCGTGCTGCCCGCCGACTACCGGGCCACCGTGGAGACGCCGTACATGGAGTCCGTGCCGTGGATGCTCGGCCTCGACGGCAACGTCCGCGCCACCAACCTCATCGGCGCCGGCAGCCGCGCCACCTACCTCGGCTCCACCGTCTTCTCCGAGACCTGGGGCGCCCTGTCGGTGGAGGGCGGCAGCGGGCTCCGGCTGACCGCGATCGACAGCCACTTCGGGAACACGGGCGCCTACGGGTACGGCACCTACGCCATCGGGGACGCCACCGTCCGCGTCCTCGGCTCCCGGGTCGACGTCGGCAGCTACGCCACGATCATCGCGGGCCCGGCGGCCGTGGTGCACTACGGCGACAGCACCCGTTCCGCCGTGGCCGCCCTCGACACCGAACTCGAACTGGGCCTGACCGAGGCCGAACTGGCGCGCATTCCGGTGCGGCGCACCGAGGTGAACTCCGGGCACTTCGGCTTCATGTTCTTCGGCGCGGGCACCCTCACCCTGGACGGCGGCACCGTCGTCACCTCCGAGCGGGCCACGTTCCTCAACAAGGGCCAGCAGACCGCGATCACGGTCGACGGCTCGCGGGGCGCCCGGCTCCACCCGAAGGACGGCGTCATCCTCCAGATGATCGAACTGGACGACCCGGGCCCGGTCAACGTCGACGGCAAGATGATGAACACCGGCGTCTACACCGAGCCGACCGGCGACCCGGCCAAGGACACCACGTTCGACGTCACGGCCGTCCACACCGGCGACGGGGCCGCCACCTTCAGCTCGATCGCGCTGCGCGGCGACTTCTACAACGGGATGCGCAAGGGCAAGAACATGGTCCTCACCTTCGAGGACGCGACGATCGAGGGCGTCGTCTCCGCGACGGTGGCGAGGCACCGGGTGTCCCGCATCGACGCCGCCACCTTCTACGAACTCGGCATCGTCACCAACACCGCGGGCCCCGCCGTCAACAACGGTGTCGTGGTGCGGCTGAACGCCGGTTCGGCGTGGACCGTCACCGGGACGTCGTACCTCACCGCCCTGACCCTCGCCGAGGACGCGGCGCTGCGGGCGCCGCGCGGCAAGGCGCTGACGCTGACCGTCGACGGCATCGTCACGAAGCCGGTGCCGGGCATGACGTACACGGGCGCGCTCACCCTGACGGTGGCCTGACCGCGGACCGCGGATCGCGCGGGGGTGGTCGGCGGCCGGGTGACGGGGGGTGCGGGTCGGTCAGACGGACCGGGCCCGCGCCTCCTCGGCGATCCGCTCGAACCGCGCGCCCATCGCCTCCGCGAGCGCCTGCGCGCCGGACATCGGGCGCACCATCACCGTCAGCCGGTCGATCAGCCCGTCCTCGTTCAGGTGGATGAAGTCGCAGCCCTCCAGGGCCCGGTCGCCCACCCGGGCGGTGAAGACGAGGGCGTGGTCGCGGCCGTCGCCGCCGCCGAGTTCGCGGTCGTAGCGGAAGTCCTCGAAGACCTGGGCGACGTTGCGCAGGATCGCCGCGGTGATCGCCTTGCCCGGGTAGGGCTTGAACACGACCGGGCTGCTGAAGACGACGTCCTCGGCGAGCAGGGCCTCGACGGCGTCCAGGTCGTTCGCCTCGACGGCCTCGCGGAACGCGCGCATCGGATCACCTCATAGTCAATTAGTTGAGTAATCAGAGATGACAGTAGTGAGCGACCGGGGGTGTGTCCACACCTCCGGTCGTGCCGTGCGGCCCGGCCTAGCCCTGCCCGTCGGTCCGTTCCTCGGTGCGGACGCGCTCCGACTCCTCCGTGAACAGCACCCGGGCGCGGACGAAGAAGTCGGTCAGCACGTGGAGCTCGGCCGGTCCGTAGGTGCCGAACAGGGCGGTGAGGCGCTCGTAGAAGGGGCCGTAGACCTCCAGCAGGCGCGTCTGCGCCCGGGCGTCCAGGACGACGTACACCCGTCGGCGGTCGTGCGGATCGGGCTCCCGCCGGATGTAGCCCGCCTTCTCCAGGCGGTTGAGGACGCCGGTGACGGCGCCGGTGGTCAGGCGGGCGCGCTCGGCGAGGTCTCCGGCGACGAGGGGGTCGCCCGCCAGGGACGCCTCCGTGAGGAACCCGAGGCAGGTGAGGTCGGTGACGTTCAGCCCCAGCTGCCGGGCCACGTCCTGCTGCCCGAACTGCGCGCTCGCGATCAGCCGGTCCATGGCGGACAGCGCCTCGGCCGCGGTGGCGGGCCGGTCCGCCTTGCCGTGCTCCACGACATCCCCTTAGTCTCTAAGTATCTTAGCTCGCGAGTTAAGATGATTTCGGTGCCGAGCCCACGACGAGGCGCACCCCGACCGAGGAGAAGTCCATGCATGGAGACGACCCGTACGACCTGGGGCACACGGTCGCCGGATGGACGGGAACGGTCATCGCTTCGGCGGGATGCGCCCTGTGCGGCCTCGCGGTGATCACCGCGTCGGGCCTGCTCGTCGCCGCGGGCATGGCGGCAATCCTACTGGCGGCGCTCGTCACCTGGGCGCTCCACCTGGCCGGATGGGGCAAGGCGTCGGGGCCGCGGCCGCCCGGGGAGTGGGGCCTGCGGGTCAGGGACGGCGCCGCGGCACACGGCCATCGGGACTGCCTCGGCTGCCGGCTCGCGGGACGGCGACGGTCGGCGCGGACCACCGCCGAGGACGCGGACGTGATGCCGGCCCCCGGCGCCCCGGCCCGGGGGTAAGCTCGGCGGGATGTTCAGCCCCGAAGGCCCGAGCCTGCGTGAACTAGCCGTCCAGGCGCTGTCGTCCGTCGAGCACGGCTACGACCTGCTCGCCCCGAAGTTCGACCACACCCCCTTCCGTACGCCCGATCCGCTGCTCGACGCCGTGGCGACCGCCCTGCGCCGGATCGGGCCCTTCGATGACGGACTCGACCTGTGCTGCGGCACGGGCGCCGGCCTCGACGTGCTCTCCAGGGTCTGCCGCACCAGCGTGACCGGCCTCGACTTCAGCGCCGGAATGCTCGACGTGGCCCGGCGGCGGGCCGGGGCCGACGGGCCACCCGTCTCCCTCGTACGGGCCGACGCCCGCGCCCTGCCGTTCGGCGCCGCCTTCGACCTCGTGGTGAGCTTCGGGGCGCTCGGGCACTTCCTGCCGCGCGAACTGCCCGTGCTCTTCGCCCAGGCGCACTCCGTGCTGCGCCCCGGCGGCAGCTTCGCGTTCCCCGTTCTCGCGCCGCCCCGGCCGTCGACGCCCGCCTACTGGACCCTGCTCGGCTTCGACGCGGTGATGCGGGTGCGCAACGCCGTGTGGCGGCCGCCCTTCGTGATGTACTACCGCGCCTTCCGCCTCGGCGACGTGCAACGGGAGCTCGACCGTGCCGGGTTCGAGACGCGGACGCAGGCGCTGGAGGAGTTCGGGCGGCGCGACGACGGCAGCCCGCGGGTACGGCTGGTGGTCGCCCGCCGCGTCCCGGACCCCCGCCCGCTGTCGCCGGGACCCGGTGCTCAGCCCGCCGACGGCAGCGTGAACTCGTAGACCAACGCCTCCTGTCGGGCGTCCACCACGAGATCGGTGATCTCGAGCGGGCGGTCGTACTGGTCGTGCACGCGCCGGGTCACCCGCACCGAGGAGGTGTCGGCGAGCGGGACGATGGCGTCGCGGTGGTGCAGCGTCAGGCCCGCCTTGCGCATCCAGTCGTAGGCCCGGCGCAGTTGGGCCGAGCCGCGGCCGTCGGCCCGGTCGCGGTAGCGGCCCAGCTCCTCGACCTCAGCGAGCGCGACCGCGGAGAACGAGGTCACCGCCCGCCGCAGCCCGCGCCCGTCGGCCCCGGCCGACTCGTAGCGGTGCACCAGGGTCGGCCGGTGCGGGGCCAGCCCCAGCGCCTCGGCGTGCTCGGGCGGGGGCGCCTCCCAGGTGACGGTGGCGAGGTCGGCGGCGGCCGGGTCCGGGGTCCGGGCGCCGACCGGGAACGCGAGCGAGGAGGCGGGACCGGTCGCCGAGCCGGACAGCGTGGCATGGCTGCCGCGCCGGTCGGTGGTGACCAGGCCGTCGCGGCGCAGCACGTCCAGCGCCTGCCGCACGGTCTCCCGGCTGACCCCGAAGCGGTCCGCCAAGTGCCGCTCGCCGGGCAGCCGTTCGCCGGGCGGGACGGAGCCGTCGCGCAGGGCGTCGAGCAGTTGCCGGGCGACATGCCAGTACAGCGGCGGCCGGACGGCGGGGGAGTCGCGAGGGACGGGGGTGCGGCGGGAGGTGGGGG
>NZ_LAVA02000152.1 GCF_000974985.2 Streptomyces mangrovisoli
GCACCCCGCACCCCGCACCCCGCACCCCGCAGCGTCCGCTTCCCCGGGCCACCCGCATACCCGGCCTGACCTGGCGCGACAAGCCTCCCCGCGCGACATGTGACCGACGACACCCTTGTCTCTCATAGCGAGACAAGGGTGTCCGCATTTTGGACGAAGCTGGACTGTGTCCAGATCGCCGTGACACGCTTCCGTCATGTCTGGAACTGGGATCGCCTTGGTGAGTCGGCGGCACGTCGACCTCGGCCGCATGTCCAGCGCCATGTGTCCGGTGCGCTGAAGAGCCGCAGCCGCACCGTTTCCCTTTGCTTCTGCTTCCACCCGCGCAATGACGCGCAGACATTTCTCGTGCGCCCGTACGCGCAGGTCAGAGCCGCTTTCCACCTGTCCCGAAGGACGTATCAACCATGGCCGCCACCCCGCAGAACCCTGCTGCCGCGACTCCACGCCGCAAGGTGAGCCGTCACCGCGGTGAGGGTCAGTGGGCCGCGGGTCACTTCACCCCGCTCAACGGCAACGAGCAGTTCAAGAAGGACGACGACGGTCTCAATGTGCGGACACGCATTGAGACGATCTACTCCAAGCGCGGCTTCGACTCGATCGACCCGAACGACCTGCGCGGCCGGATGCGCTGGTGGGGCCTGTACACCCAGCGCAAGCCCGGGATCGACGGCGGCAAGACCGCGATCCTGGAGCCGGAGGAGCTGGACGACAAGTACTTCATGCTGCGCGTGCGCATCGACGGCGGCGCGCTGACCACGCGTCAGCTGCGCGTCGTCGGCGAGATCTCGCAGGAGTTCGCGCGCGGCACCGCCGACCTCACGGACCGGCAGAACGTCCAGTACCACTGGATCCGCATCGAGGACGTGCCGGCGATCTGGGAGCGCCTCGAAGCGGTCGGCCTGTCCACCACCGAGGCCTGCGGCGACACGCCCCGCGTGATCCTCGGCTCGCCCGTGGCCGGCATCGCCGAGGACGAGATCATCGACGGCACCCCGGCCCTGGACGAGATCCACCGCAGGGTCATCGGCAACCCGGCGTTCTCGAACCTGCCCCGCAAGTTCAAGTCGGCGATCTCCGGCTCCCCGCTGCTCGACGTGGTGCACGAGATCAACGACGTGGCCTTCGTCGGCGTCGAGCACCCCGAGCACGGCCCCGGCTTCGACCTCTGGGTCGGCGGCGGACTCTCCACCAACCCGAAGATCGGCCAGCGCGTGGGCGCCTGGGTCCCGCTGGACGAGGTCCCCGAGGTCTACGAGGGCGTCATCTCGATCTTCCGCGACCACGGCTACCGGCGGCTGCGCACCCGCGCCCGCCTGAAGTTCCTGATCGCCGACTGGGGCATCGAGAAGTTCCGCCAGGTCCTGGAGGACGACTACCTGAAGCGCAAGCTGGTCGACGGCCCCGCGCCGGCCCAGCCGCTCGCCCGCTGGCGCGACCACGTCGGCGTGCACCGGCAGAAGGACGGACGGTTCTACGTCGGTTTCGCCCCGCGCGTCGGACGCGTGGACGGCACCACCCTGGCGAAGATCGCCGACCTCGCGGAGGCGCACGGCTCCGGGCGGGTCCGTACCACCGCCGAGCAGAAGATGATCGTGCTCGACGTGACCGAGGAGCAGGTCGACTCGCTGGTGTCCGGTCTGGAGGCGCTCGACCTGATGGTCAAGCCGTCGCCGTTCCGCCGCGGCACCATGGCCTGCACGGGCATCGAGTACTGCAAGCTCGCCATCGTCGAGACCAAGGCGCGCGGCATCTCGCTGATCGACGAACTCGAGCGCCGCATCCCCGAGTTCGACGAGCCGATCACCATCAACATCAACGGCTGCCCGAACGCCTGCGCCCGTATCCAGGTGGCGGACATCGGTCTCAAGGGGCAGTTGGTCGTCAACGGCGCCGGCGAGCAGGTCGAGGGCTTCCAGGTGCACCTCGGCGGCGCGCTCGGCCTGGAGGCCGGGTTCGGCCGCAAGGTGCGCGGCCTGAAGGTCACCTCGGACGAACTGCCCGACTACATCGAGCGCGTACTCAAGCGGTTCCAGGACGAGCGCACGGACGGCGAGCGGTTCGCCACCTGGGCCGCGCGCGCCTCGGAGGAGGCCCTCTCATGAGCGAGCGGGCCGCCCCCTTCCACTGCCCCTACTGCGGCGACGAGGACCTGCGTCCGCATGAGCAAGGCCACGGCGCCTGGGAATGCGCGAGCTGCAATCGCGCATTCCAGCTGAAGTTCCTGGGACTGCTGTCCCGGGGTCTTCAGCGAGCCGACCACGGAGGGGACGACATATGACCACCGCTCAGGAAGAGCGCACCGACGACGAGTTGAAGCAGCTCGCGGAGCAGGCGGGCCGCGAGCTGGAGAACGCCTCCGCGCTGGAGATCCTCCAGTGGGCGGCCGACACCTTCGGCAAGCGGTTCTGTGTCACCTCCTCCATGGAGGACGCGGTGGTCGCGCACCTGGCGTCGCGGGCCGCCAAGGGCGTCGACATCGTGTTCCTCGACACCGGCTACCACTTCCCGGAGACCATCGGCACCCGTGACGCGGTCGAGGCCGTGATGGACGTCAACGTCATCACGCTGACCCCCCGTCAGACGGTCGCCGAGCAGGACGCCGAGTACGGTCCGCAGCTGCACGACCGCGACCCCGACCTGTGCTGCAAGCTGCGCAAGGTGCAGCCGCTGGAAGAGGGCCTGACGGGCTATCGGGCCTGGGCCACCGGGCTGCGCCGCGACGAGTCCCCGACCCGCGCGAACACCCCGGTCGTCGGCTGGGACGACAAGCGCCGCAAGGTGAAGATCTCCCCGATCGCCCGCTGGACGCAGGACGACGTGGACGCCTACGTCGCCGAGCACGGCGTGCTCACCAACCCGCTGCTGATGGACGGTTACGGCTCCGTCGGCTGCGCGCCCTGCACCCGCAGGCTGCTCGCGGGCGAGGACGCGCGGGCCGGCCGCTGGGCCGGCAACGCGAAGACCGAGTGCGGACTGCACGGCTGACCCCATGACACCGACATTGGAGAACCACGTGACGACCGGAGCCACCGTCTGGCTCACGGGCCTGCCCAGCGCCGGCAAGACCACCATCGCGTACGAACTGGCCGGCCGGCTGCGCGCGGAGGGCCACCTCGTCGAGGTGCTCGACGGCGACGAGATCCGCGAGTTCATCTCCGCGGGGCTCGGCTTCAGCCGCGAGGACCGGCACACCAACGTGCAGCGCATCGGCTTCCTCGCCGAACTCCTCGCCCGCAACGGCGTCAAGGCGCTGGTCCCCGTGATCGCGCCGTACGCCGACAG
>NZ_LAVA02000153.1 GCF_000974985.2 Streptomyces mangrovisoli
GGTCTTCGGGTCGGCCCGGGGCGGGGCCGGCCCGGGCCGGACGGGCCCGGGGCCCTCAGAAGCGGCCCGCGCCCAGGTCCCGGGAGACCGCGCGGGCGCAGTCCCGCACCGCGGCGATCAGCTCCGGGCGCAGCTCGCCGTCCCGGCGCAGCCGCTCCACCGCCCCGGTGATCCCGACCGCGCCCACCGGCATCCGCCGGCGGTCGTGGATCGGCGCGGCGAGCGACGCCACGCCCTCCCAGGTCTCCTCCACGTCGGCCGCGTAGCCGCGGGCCCGCGTGAGGTCGAGGATCTGCTCGAAAGAGTCCAGGTCACAGACGGTCCGCTCGGTGAAGGACTTGCGGTCCGCCTCCAGCGCTTCGCTGTGCGCCACCGGGTCGTACGCCGACAGCACCTTGCCCAGGGCGGTGGAGTGCAGCGGCTGCATCGCGCCGATCTCCAGCACCTGCCGGCTGTCGTCGGGCCGGAAGACGTGGTGCACGATCAGCACCCCGTGCTGGTGCAGCACTCCCAGGTAGACGCTCTCCCCGCTGGACCTGGCCAGGTCGTCCGTCCACACCAGCGCCCGCGCCCGCAGCTCGTGCACGTCGAGATAGGTGGTGCCCAGGCGCAGCAACTCCGCGCCCAGCTGGTAGCGGCCGGAGGCGTCGTCCTGCTCGACGAACCCCTCGTGCTGGAGCGTGCGCAGGATGCCGTGCGCCGTGCCCTTCGCGAGACCCAGAGAGGAGGCGATGTCGGACAGGCCGAGCCGCCGCTCGCCGCCCGCCAGCAACCGCAGCATCGCGGCCGCCCGCTCGAGCGACTGGATGTTCCGAGCCATCGCCGTACTGCCTCCGTCCCTTCGACCGACGGACCCCGGGTCCGCCGTCATCCGCCGTCAGTGTTCGGCAATGCCGAACACTACCGGTCAACGCCGACCTGCCGCCAACAGCAGGTCGCCGCGTGTCGTCACCTGGTCGGCCCCCCGCCACGAAGTCTTCACGAAGCCGTGCCGACGAGCTGACCTGGAGACCATCCTCGTCCGCCCCGTGGACGCTCCGACCATCAGGTCCCGGTCCCGGCTACCCTGGCGGCGTGCGCCGTGCACGGGAAGTCCTCGATGGACACATTCCGGCTACGACGCAAAGCCGACAGCCGTCGCATTCGAGGGAGCCCTTCCATGGCCTCAGTGCCGCCGTCCCCTTCCGCCGACAGCCGGACCCGTGTGTCCGCGCTCCGTGAGGCCCTCGCCACCCGCGTGGTGGTGGCCGACGGGGCCATGGGCACCATGCTCCAGGCGCAGGACCCGAGCCTCGAGGACTTCGAGCACCTCGAGGGCTGCAACGAGATCCTGAACCTGACCCGGCCGGACATCGTCCGCTCGGTCCACGACGCCTACTTCGCGGTCGGCGTCGACTGCGTCGAGACCAACACCTTCGGCGCCAACCACGCGGCCCTCGGCGAGTACGACATCGCACACCGCGTCCACGAACTGTCCGAGGCCGGCGCCCGCGTCGCCCGCGAGGTCGCCGACGAGCACACCGCCCGCGACGGCCGGCAGCGCTGGGTCCTCGGCTCCATCGGCCCCGGCACCAAGCTGCCCACCCTCGGCCACGCCCCCTACACCGTGCTGCGCGACGCCTACCAGCGCAACGCCGAGGGACTGGTCGCCGGCGGCGCCGACGCGCTGATCGTCGAGACCACCCAGGACCTGCTCCAGACCAAGGCCTCCGTCCTCGGCGCCCGCCGCGCCCTCGACGCGCTCGGCCTGGACGTGCCGGTGATCGTCTCGGTCACCGTGGAGACCACCGGCACCATGCTGCTGGGCTCCGAGATCGGCGCCGCGCTCACCGCGCTGGAGCCGCTCGGCATCGACATGATCGGCCTGAACTGCGCCACCGGCCCCGCCGAGATGAGCGAGCACCTGCGCTACCTCGCCCGCCACTCCCGCATCCCGCTGTCGTGCATGCCGAACGCGGGCCTGCCGGTGCTCGGCAAGGACGGCGCCCACTACCCGCTCACCGCCCCCGAGCTCGCCGACGCCCAGGAGACGTTCGTCCACGAGTACGGCCTCTCGCTGGTCGGCGGCTGCTGCGGCACCACCCCCGAGCACCTGCGCCAGGTCGTCGAGCGGGTCCGCGGCCTCACCCCCGCCACCCGCGACCCCCGCCCCGAGCCCGGCGCCGCCTCCCTCTACCAGACCGTCCCGTTCCGCCAGGACATCTCGTACATGGCGATCGGCGAGCGCACCAACGCCAACGGGTCGAAGAAGTTCCGCGAGGCCATGCTGGAGGCCCGCTGGGACGACTGCGTGGAGATGGCCCGCGACCAGATCCGCGAGGGCGCGCACATGCTCGACCTGTGCGTGGACTACGTCGGCCGCGACGGCGTCGCCGACATGGAGGAGCTCGCCGGCCGCTTCGCCACCGCCTCCACCCTGCCCATCGTCCTCGACTCCACCGAGGTCGAGGTCATCCGGGCCGGTCTGGAGAAGCTCGGCGGCCGCGCGGTCATCAACTCCGTCAACTACGAGGACGGCGACGGCCCCGACTCCCGCTTCGCCAAGGTCACCGCGCTCGCCCGCGAGCACGGCGCCGCGCTGATCGCGCTGACCATCGACGAGGAGGGCCAGGCCCGCACCCCCGAGAAGAAGGTCGAGATCGCCGAACGGCTGATCACCGACCTCACCGGGAACTGGGGCATCCACGAGTCCGACATCCTCATCGACACGCTGACCTTCACGATCTGTACCGGCCAGGAGGAGTCCCGCGGCGACGGCGTCGCCACCATCGAGGCGATCCGCGAACTCAAGCGGCGCCACCCGGACGTGCAGACCACCCTCGGCCTGTCGAACATCTCCTTCGGCCTCAACCCGGCCGCCCGCATCCTGCTGAACTCCGTCTTCCTCGACGAGTGCGTCAAGGCCGGACTCGACTCGGCGATCGTGCACGCCTCGAAGATCCTGCCGATCGCCCGCTTCAGCGAGGAGGAGGTCACCACCGCGCTCGACCTCATCCACGACCGCCGCCGCGAGGGCTACGACCCCCTGCAGAAGCTGATGCAGCTCTTCGAGGGCGCCACCGCCAAGTCCCTCAAGGCCGGCAAGGCCGAGGAACTCGCCGCCCTCCCGCTGGAGGAGCGCCTCAAGCGGCGCATCATCGACGGCGAGCGCAACGGCCTGGAGGCCGACCTCGACCAGGCGCTGGAAACCCGCCCCGCCCTGGACATCGTCAACGAGACCCTCCTCGACGGCATGAAGACCGTCGGCGAGCTCTTCGGCTCCGGTCAGATGCAGCTGCCGTTCGTCCTCCAGTCCGCCGAGGTCATGAAGGCCGCCGTCGCCCACCTCGAACCCCACATGGAGAAGTCGGACGCCGAGGGCAAGGGCACCATCGTGCTCGCCACCGTCCGCGGCGACGTCCACGACATCGGCAAGAACCTCGTCGACATCATCCTGTCCAACAACGGCTACAACGTCGTCAACCTCGGCATCAAGCAGCCCGTCTCCGCGATCCTGGAAGCCGCCGCCGAACACCGCGCCGACGTCATCGGCATGTCCGGCCTGCTGGTCAAGTCCACGGTGATCATGAAGGAGAACCTGGAGGAGCTGAACCAGCGCGGCCTCGCCACCGACTACCCGGTCATCCTCGGCGGCGCCGCCCTCACCCGCGCCTACGTCGAACAGGACCTCCACGAGCTGTACGAGGGCGAGGTCCGCTACGCCCGCGACGCCTTCGAGGGCCTGCGCCTGATGGACGCCCTCATCGGCGTCAAGCGCGGCGTGCCCGGCGCGACCCTGCCCGAGCTCAAGCAGCGCCGGGTGCGGCAGACCGCCACCGCCGAGGTCGAGGAGCGCCCCGAGGAGGGCCACGTCCGCTCCGACGTCGCCGTCGACAACCCCGTGCCCACCCCGCCCTTCTGGGAGACCCGCGTCATCAAGGGCATCCAGCTCAAGGAGTACGCGAGCTGGCTCGACGAGGGCGCCCTGTTCAAGGGCCAGTGGGGCCTCAAGCAGGCCCGCACCGGTGAGGGCCCGACGTACGAGGAGCTCGTCGAGACCGAGGGCCGCCCCCGGCTGCGCGGACTGCTCGACCGGCTCCAGAGGGACAACCTGCTGGAGGCGGCCGTGGTCCACGGCTACTTCCCGTGCGTGTCCAAGGACGACGACCTGATCATCCTGGACGAGCAGGGCAACGAGCGGACCCGGTTCACCTTCCCCCGCCAGCGCCGCGGCCGCCGCCTCTGCCTCGCCGACTTCTTCCGCCCGGAGGAGTCCGGCGAGACGGACGTCGTCGGCTTCCAGGTCGTCACCGTCGGCTCCCGCATCGGCGAGGAGACCGCGAAGCTGTTCGCGTCCGACTCCTACCGCGACTACCTCGAACTGCACGGCCTGTCCGTCCAGCTCGCCGAGGCGCTCGCCGAGTACTGGCACGCCCGGGTCCGCGCCGAACTCGGCTTCGCGGGCGAGGACCCCGCCGCCGTCGAGGACATGTTCGCCCTCAAGTACCGCGGCGCCCGCTTCTCCCTCGGCTACGGCGCCTGCCCGGACCTGGAGGATCGCGCCAAGATCGCCGACCTGCTCCGGCCGGAACGCATCGGCGTCCACCTCTCCGAGGAGTTCCAGCTCCACCCCGAGCAGTCCACCGACGCGATCGTCATCCACCACCCCGAGGCGAAGTACTTCAACGCCCGCTGAGGCGGCCCGAGGCCCCGGGCCCACCCCGCCCCACCGGCACACCAGGCGTTCGGTCCGGCCGAGTCGTACACTGGTCGGTCCACAGCAGGCCGGTTCCCCGCAGCGGGAACCGGCCTGCGCGTCCCTCAAGGAGGTGCGCCTATGACCAGCACGGTCCCCGCGCCCGTCATCCGTACGGCGGAAGGCTCAGCCCTTCAGGCCGTACTCCTCGACATGGACGGAACCCTCGTCGACACCGAGGGCTTCTGGTGGGACGTCGAGGTCGAGGTGTTCGCCGCCCTCGGCCACGCCCTCGACGACTCATGGCGCCATGTCGTCGTCGGCGGTCCCATGACCCGCAGCGCGGGGTTCCTGATCGAGGCGACCGGCGCGGACATCACGCTGCCCGAACTCACGGTGCTGCTCAACGACGGCTTCGAGGACCGCATCGGCCGCACCCTGCCGCTGATGCCCGGCGCCGCCCGCCTGCTCGCCGAACTGACCGCGCACGAGATCCCCACCGCCCTGGTCTCCGCCTCGCACCGGCGCATCATCGACCGCGTCCTGACCACCCTGGGCCACCGGCACTTCGCCCTCACCGTCGCCGGCGACGAGGTGGCCCGCACCAAGCCGCACCCCGAGCCCTATCTCGCCGCGGCCGCCGGGCTCGGCGTCGACCCCGCCCGCTGCGCCGTCGTCGAGGACACCGCGACCGGCGTGGCCGCCGCGGAGGCGGCCGGCTGCCATGTCGTGGCGGTCCCCTCCGTCGCGCCCATCGCCCCCGCCCTGCGACGCACCGTCGTGACCTCGCTCGAAGAGGTCGACCTGGCATTTCTTCGCGGCCTCATCACGGGAATGCCCTAGCTGTACAGACACCGCGGAACACGGAATGATCGCGTTTCGAACACGGGCCGATCAAGGAATTCCCGACGCGGCAGTCATGGCATTTCCGGCCGATGCCGAATGGCCGAATTGACGCACTGCACCGGGTCTCCAGGCATGTGATGTTCACCACGTGACAGGGGGTCGACAGAGGGGCCACGGTGTGCTGTCGCCAGGTTTTCAGGACGCGCGGACGTGCCCTTGTGTCCCGATTGGTGGAAGCCTGCACGAATCCTTCCGCTGTCGGGTTTTCGGTGCGTCCACACCCGGTTTCGCTGCGTGATGAGCCTTGCTCTCCACTACCCGTGAACTCCGGCCGCTACGCGGACTAATGTCAGCGCGGAAACACCACCGTTACCCCCGTGATCGGCCGCGACACCCTTTGCATGCCAGGTACACGGACTCGTACAGCTCTGGAGAAACTCGAGCATGAACCGCAAGACTTTGGTGCTGCCGGCCGTCGTCGGCCTGCTCGCGCCGGTTCTGGCCGCCTGTGGGGGTTCCGACAGTGGGAGTGGCAGCGGCGATCCGATCCGCGTCGGCACCACGGACACGTTCACCGCGACCAAGGACGCCCCGGCCCCGGTAGACCCGGCCTACGCCTACGACGTCGGCACCTGGAACATCCTCCGCCAGACCGTGCAGACCCTGATGGTCCAGCCCAAGGGTGAGGGCGACCCGGTCCCCGAGGCGGCCCAGAGCTGCGGCTTCACCGACAGCGGCAACGAGCGCTACGCGTGCAAGCTCCGCTCCGGCCTGAAGTTCAGCAACGGCGACTCGATCACCGCCGAGGACGTCAAGTACTCCATCGAGCGCGCCCTGCGCATCAAGGCCGACTCCGGCGTCTTCGCCCTGCTGTCGACCATCGACACGGTCGAGGCCAAGGGCGACGACGAGGTGATCTTCCACCTCAAGACCGCCGACGCCACCTTCCCGTACAAGCTGTCGACGCCCGTCGCGGGCATCGTCAACCCCAAGGACTACGAGAAGGACAAGCTGCGCGACGGCTTCGACGTCGACGGCTCCGGCCCGTACACGTTCCAGGCGGACGTCGACGGCGACCACATCGTGAGCGCCACCTTCACCAAGAACCCGAACTACAAGGGTGCGCTGAAGGTGAACAACGACAAGGTCGTCATGAAGAGCTTCGCCAGCGCCGACGCGATGGGCGATGCCATCGACAAGGGTGACATCGACGTCATGACCCGCGCGATGACCCCCTCCCAGATCAACAAGCTCGACGCCGGCAAGGACAAGGCCGTCGACCTGGTCGAGATGCCGGGTCTGGAAATCCGCTACCTGGCCTTCAACACCAACGCCAACAGCGTCAAGACCAAGGCCGTGCGCCAGGCGATGGCCCAGATCATCGACCGCAGCGAGCTCGTCTCCAAGGTCTACGGCACCCAGGCCGAGCCGCTGTACTCGCTGGTCCCGGCCACCATCACGGGCCACTCCAACTCGTTCTTCAACAAGTACGGCGACCCCAGCGTCTCCAAGGCGAAGACGATGCTGGAGCGGGCGGGCATCACCACCCCGGTCCGGATCACCCTGCACTACACGACGGACCACTACGGCGCCGCCTCCAAGCAGGAGTTCGAGATCCTGGAGAAGCAGCTCAACAAGAGCGGCCTCTTCGACGTCGACATCAAGGGCTCGCCCTGGACGACGTTCCGCCCGGCCGAGCAGAAGGGCCAGTACGACGTCTACGGCATGGGTTGGTTCCCCGACTTCGCCGACGCCGACAACTACCTGGCGCCGTTCCTCGACAAGGACAACTTCCTCGGTTCGCCCTACGCGAACTCCGACATCCGCAACACGCTGATCCCGGAGTCCCGCCGCGAGGCCGACCGCCAGGCCGCCTCCAAGAGCCTCACCGAGATCCAGGACATCGTCGCCGAGGACGTCCCGGTCATCCCGCTGTGGCAGGGCAAGCAGTACGTCGCCGCCCGCGACGACATCACGGGCACCGCGTACGCGCTCAACTCCTCCTCCACGCTCCAGCTGTGGGAGCTCGGCCGCGGCGTGAGCTGACCCTCACCCCCTCCGGCACACCCGACGGCCGGCCCCGCCACCACGGCGGGGCCGGCCGTCGGCGTATCCGGCCCCCGATCCACCCGGACCCCGGACCCCCGCCCACGGCCGCGGCGGGCCGCGCCGACCCGCATCCGGGACGCACGAAGGGCGCCCTCCCGGAGGAGGACGCCCATCGACGTCGGATCAGCAGTCAGCAGTCAGCAGTCAGCAGTCAGCAGTCAGCCGGCCACGTCTCACTGCGCGCCCGGACGTACCAGACCGCTCTCGTAGGCGTACACCGCCGCCTGCACCCGGTCCCGCAGACCCAGCTTCGTCAGCACATGACCCACATGCGTCTTCACCGTCGTCTCGCTGACGAACAGATCCGCCGCGATCTCCGCGTTCGACAGCCCCCGCGCCACCAGCTTCAACACCTCGACCTCACGGTCGGTCAGCGTGTGCAGCGTGTCCGGCACCGGCTCGTCCCCCGACGGCAGATGCGTCGCGTACTTGTCCAGCAGCCGCCGCGTGATGCTCGGCGCCAGCATCGCCTCGCCGTCCGCCACCACCCGGATCGCCTGCACCAGCTCATGCGCCGGGGCGTCCTTCAGCAGAAAGCCGCTCGCCCCCGCCCGCAACGCCTCCACCACGTACTCGTCGAGGTCGAACGTGGTCAGCACCAGCACCTTCGCCGGGCCGTTGCGCTCCGGGCCGGTGATCTGCCGCGTCGCCTCGACCCCGTCCATCCGCGGCATACGGATGTCCATCAGCACCACATCGGGCTGCAACGCCCGCACCTGATCGAGCGCCTGCACACCGTCTCCGGCCTCACCGACGACCGCGATGTCCTGCTCGGCCTCCAGGATCATCCGGAACCCGGTACGCAGCAGCGGCTGGTCGTCGACCAGTAGGACGCGGATGGCCACGTGAGTCTCCTTCGCTAGTCCGCGCCCATTCTGCCCTGCGCGCCGCCGCCCGAAGCGGCCGCCCTCACCGGCAGCGGATACGGCGGGGGAGTACCGCCGAACTCCGGACAGTGCGCCTGGTGGTCGCACCAGCCGCACAGCTTCGTGGGCCGCGGCCGCCAGTCGCCCGTCTCCGTCGCCTCCCGGATCGCCTCCCACAGCGCGAGCAGCTTGCGCTCCACCCGCTCCAGATCCGCGAGCACCGGGTCGTACGTCACCACGTCACCGCTGCCGAGATACACCAGCTGCAACCGGCGCGGCACGATCCGCTTCAGCCGCCACACCACGAGGGCGTAGAACTTCATCTGGAACAGCGCCCCCTCCGCGTACTCCGGGCGGGGCGCCTTGCCCGTCTTGTAGTCGACGATCCGCACCTCGCCCGACGGCGCCACATCGACCCGGTCGATGATCCCGCGCAGCCGCAGCCCCGACTCCAGCTCCGCCTCCACGAACAGCTCCCGCTCGGCCGGCTCCAGCCGCGACGGGTCCTCCAGCGAGAACCACCGCTCCACCAGCCGCTCCGCCTCCGCGAGCCAGCCCGTCAGCCGCTCACCGGCCGGATCGTCCGCGAACAGCTCCACCAGCTCCGGACGCGATTCCCGCAGCCGGTCCCACTGCCCCGGGATCAGCGACTTCGCCCGCGGCGCCGTCCGCTCCGCCGCCGGCGCGTCGAAAAGACGCTCCAGCACCGCGTGGACCAGCGTGCCCCGCGTCGCCGCCTCGCTCGGCTTCTCCGGCAGCCGGTCGATCACCCGGAACCGGTACAACAACGGGCACTGCATGAAGTCACCGGCACGCGAAGGGGACAACGACGCCGGCGCCGCGGGCGCCCGCACGGGCACCGCGGCCGGCTCCGCGACCCCGGCGTCGGCCACACCAGGCACGGCCGACGGAGCCGCCCCCACCGCCGCACCCGCCCCGGCCCGCGGCTCACCGGGCGCGGCAGCGCCGCACGCCTCTTCCACGCCCTCGCTGCTGCTCTCCATGTCCACAGACCTTACGGCCCAGCACTGACATCGATGCTGATACTCAGGTTCAGTCACCTGGCCACGCCACCGCCCACCCGGCGACCGCCCGGAAAACACAGGGGGTGCCGGGGCGGAACGCGTCCCGACGGACGCATACCATCGACCCCACGACCTTCCGGGCCGGCCGGTGCGGAAAACTTCGAACGAGGGGACACCGTGGACGTGAGCGGCGGGATCGGACAGTCGCGGTCCGGCGACGACGAGCCGACCCAGCACCCCGCACCCCCTTCGGCCCCGCCCCCCGCGTCCGGGCCGCAGCCCCCCGGCGCGCCACACGGCCCCGAGGACCCGCCGACCGTGCCGCCACCCGCCGACCCCGGCCCCGTTCCCGGCCCCGAGGACACCGCACCCGCCGACGGCGCGCCCACCGGACACCCGGACACCGCCGAGCCCGGCCGGACACCCGCCCACGGCCCCGACGCCGTACCGCCGCCCGACGACCCCACGCACACGGCGGGAGACACCACGGCCACGGGTGGGCACACCCCGGACCCCGCGGCAGACACCACGGCCACCGCGGGGCACACCCCGGACCCGGCGGGGGACACCACGGCCGACGACCGCGCACCCCACGAACGCGCCCACGCACACACCCCGCACACCCCCACAC
>NZ_LAVA02000154.1 GCF_000974985.2 Streptomyces mangrovisoli
GGGCTGGGCTGCGGGCTGGGCGGAGGGGGCGGGGCCGGGCCGTGTGCTGAGCGCAGGGGGGGTCGGGCAAGGTCACCGTCGCGACCCGCCCCCCGGTGAATCGCCGTCTCTAGCGGGCCAGTTCGCCGAGGAGCGCCCAGGTGCGTCGGCGGTCCTCGTCCCCGGCGATCTCGGTGCCGGAGAACACGACCTCGGTCGCACCGGCGTCCCGGTAGCGCCGTACGTCGGCCTCGACGGTCTTCTCGTCGCCGATGACGGCCACGTCCGCGGCCCGTTGGCCGCCGGAGAGTTCGATGACCCGTGCGTAGGACGGGATCCGTTCGTAGAACGCGAGGTTCTCGACGGCCGTGGCCCGCACCGCGTCCACCTGGTCAGTGACCACGCCGGGGACCAGGGCCACGATCCTGGGCGCGGGGCGTCCCGCGGCCTCGGCCGCGGCGGTCACCGCGGGCACGATGTGTTCGGCCAGGGCTCGCGGGCCCGCGAGGTAGGGGAGGATTCCGTCCGCCAGTTCGCCGCTGACCCGCAGCGCCTGCGGGCCCATCGCGGCGACCAGCAGCGGGACCCCGGACTCCGCCCCGGGGACGCGTGCCGGAACCGGCGTGGTGGCGGTGAGCAGTTCCCCGTGGAAGTCGGCGCTGCCGGTCTCGGTCAACTGCCTGAGCGCCGTGAGGAATTCGCGCAGGCGGGCGACGGGCCGCTCGAAGGGCAGGCCGAAGCCGGTCTCCGTGAGGAGCTTCGTCCCGAGCGCCAGGCCCAGGTGGTAGCGGCCGTGTGTGGCGGCCTGGGCGGTCTGGGCCTGGCTGGAGACGAGCAGCGGGTGCCGGCCGAAGACGGGGATCGCGGACGTGCCCACGTGCAGGCCGGGCACCTCGCGTACCACGATCGCCGCGAGTTGGGGCGAGTCGGCGCCGAAGGTCTGGCCGAACCGGGCAGAGCGCAGACCCAGGTCCGCGGCCTCCCGGGCCAGCTGTACCGTGGCATCGACCTGATGGGGTGCGGCGGTTGCGTCGAGTGCTACTCCGACAGTCATGCTGGTGCGAACGGGCCTTGTCCGAGACCGCATTCCGTTTCCACCGTGACAACTGTTCGTCGTTCTTGCGTCGTTCGCCGACGACTCGGACGCCCGGGAAGGATGAGGTGGCTCGCGCGTGAGACTCACCGTCGACGACGACTGGACCGCAACCGTGACCGGCGAACCGCTGTGCCTCGCACCGCGGTTCGACGTCCGGGATCTGCGGGTGCGCGTCGCGCCCTACGCGGACGTCGACGAGCGCGGGCGGTTCCTGCTGGACACCTTCGGCAGCAAGCCGTGGCTGTGGGACACGCCCGACGAACTCCGGTTCGCCCCGGACGGCCGGGAACTGGTCGGCGCCGAGTTCCAGATCCCCGGTGCGGAGGCGGCCGACGCCGAGGACGCCGCCCGCGTGCCCGCCGCGCCTCCCGTACGGCCGGGCGGGCTCCGCGCGGCCGAGTCGCGGGACTTCCGTCTGGAGGTGACCTCCGAGCTGTGCCGCGGACCCGGCGACTCGGTGCTGACCTGCCTGCGCGACCTCGACGTCCTCGACGAGCCGCTGGAGGCCCGGATCGGCATCGCACCCGACGTGGCGCTGCTGGTGCAGCACGGCACGGTCGTGGGCTGGAGCCTCACGGATCCCGTACGCCACCTGACCACCGGCTTCGACGCCCCCGACCCGGCACCCCCGGCCCCGGCCACCCGGCAGCTCCTGACCGCCTGCCTGGACGTCGTCACCACGCCGCTGCTCGACGAGGTGCGGGACCGCAAGCCGGCCGCCCTGGCCCGGCTCCAGGAGATCCACCGGGCGCTGCGCACCCTTCATAAGGACCGCCGCCGAGCCGACGCGCTGCTTTCTCTCATCGGCCCGCTGGTGGAGGACGGGGCCCCGTCAGGAACCCGGGGTCACGGGCCCGTTCAGGAGTCGTGGCCCGTCACTTTCTTCGAGTAGGCGTCGTGCCAGGCGGCCTTCGCCCCGGAGTCACCGATCCGGTAGACGTCCACGATCGCTCCCGCCGCGACGGCCAGCGACAGCACGCCGACGACGATCCGTACCGGCAGGGTGGACCAGCGCGCGCGACCGCCCGGCCCGGACTCCGCGGGAACGGGCCGCGCCGCCCACCACACCACCGCCGCCAGCACGAACAGGCCGAACGCCCACGGCAGCAGCCCGTCGCCCAGCTCGGCGTGCCGGCGCACCAGGGCGCCTCCGTCGACATGCCGCTCCAGCCATTCGCCGGCCTGGGTGGTCAGCGGCACGCTGACCAGGGCCACCAGCGCGAGCGCCGGCAGAAGTATGCCGAGCCGTCTGGCCGCGCGCGGCCAGAGCGCCGCCGCCACCAGGGCCAGCGCGACGAGCGGGACCAGCACGACCACCACGTGGACAAGCAGCACATGGGCGGGCAGGCCGTTGATCAGGGTCATTCGGAGGCTCCTCAAGAGGCGGCACGGGCGCGCCAGCCTCGCACAGCAACCTCTCAGCGGGCTCTCAGCCTCCGAGGGGGAGACCGCGGGCGGCCGGCACAGCGACAGCCGTTCAGGCGGCGGCGTGGGGGTGGGCGCCGAGGGTTCGGGCATACGGCACTCCTGCGGCTTCGTCGATGTGGGAGGAGACGGCCCCCGCTGAGCTGCCGTGCGGAAACCGGGTTCTGTGGCGGCGCCTCGCTCCGTGACCCGCGGCCGCCGACGGCACCGAAACCTGTCACTGCACCCGGACGGCCGTACCGGCCCGTCCCCGCCCGTCGTTCGACCGGCCCGTTCCCAGGAGTACGCACCAGTCCCCAGAGGGAGAGTCCGTCATGAAGATCGTGTCCGCCGAAGTGATCGTCACCAGCCCGGGGCGCAACTTCGTCACCCTGCGCCTCACCACCGAGGACGGCGTCGTCGGCCTCGGCGACGCCACGCTCAACGGCCGCGAACTGGCCGTCGAGTCCTATCTGGACCACCATCTCGTGCCGCTGCTCATCGGCAGCGACGCCTCCCGCATCGAGGACACCTGGCAGCAGCTCTACCGCGGCGCCTACTGGCGGCGCGGCCCCGTGACGATGGCGGCGATCGCGGCCGTGGACACCGCCCTGTGGGACATCAAGGCCAAGTGCGCAGGGATGCCGCTCTACCAGCTCCTCGGCGGCGCCTCCCGGATCGGCGCCCTCGCCTACGGCCACGCCTCCGGGCGCGACATACCCGAACTCCTCGACTCCATCAGGGAACACCTGGCCCAGGGCTACCGCGCCATCCGCGTCCAGAGCGGCATCCCCGGTTTCGAGTCGGTCTACGGCGTGGCCGCCTCCGGCGGCGGGGACCGCTACGACTACGAACCCGCCCGCCCCACCAGCGACGACCGCCCCCGCCCCACCGTCGAGACCTGGGACACGCGTGCCTACCTGCGGCACCTGCCCACCGTCTTCGAAGCGGTCCGTGCCGAGTTCGGCCCCGAACTGCCGCTCCTGCACGACGGCCACCACCGGATGCGGCCCATCGAGGCGGCCCGGCTCGGCAAGTCCCTCGAACCGTACGACCTGTTCTGGCTGGAGGACGCCACACCCGCCGAGGACCCGTCGGCCCTGCGCTGGATCCGGCACCACACCACGACCCCGCTGGCCATCGGCGAGGTCTTCAACTCCATCCACGACTACGTCCCGCTGCTCAGCGAGCGGCTGATCGACTACGTCCGTTCCGCCGTGACCCACACCGGCGGTGTGACCGGCATGAAGAAGCTGCTGGACCTCGCCGCCCTGCACGGCGTGAAGTCCGGGATGCACGGCCCCACCGACATCTCCCCGGTCGGCATGGCCGCCGCCCTCCATCTGGACCTGGCCGTGCACAACTTCGGCATCCAGGAGTACATGCGGCACTCGGCGCGGACCCTGGAGGTCTTCCGCACCTCCTACCGCTTCGAGGACGGGCTGCTGCATCCGTCCGACACCCCGGGGCTCGGCGTCGACCTCGACGTGGCGGCGGCCCGCCGCTTCCCCTACCGGCAGGCGTATCTGCCCGTCGCCAGGCTCCGGGACGGAACCGTCCACGACTGGTGACCCGCGCGTACCGGAAGGTCAGTCGCGCAGCGACGCCAGCGCGGCCGCGACCCGCTCCGTCGCCTCCGGCGGGGTCGACGCGTGCGGGGAGAGTCTCAGCGAGTCGGCCCGCACCGTGGGGGTGACCCCCTCGGCGTGCAGCGCCTTCGCGACCAGGGACGGTTCGTGGCCGGGCATCGCGAAGGACAGGATGCCCGCCCGCCGCGCCGGATCGGCGGGGGACAGGACGCTTCCGCCGTACCGCCGTACGACCTCGGTGAGTTCGGTGACCCGGGTGGCGATCGACGCCTCGATCGCCGGGACGGTGTGCCGCTCGACGAGGTCGAGGGCGGCCGCGAACGAGGCCGCTGTCACCGGGCTGAGGTTGGTGATCGACCAACGGCCCGCGCCCGGGGCCGGCGGGTGCTCATCGCCGTCGAAGAGGCCGACCTCCTCGACGCCGGTCCAGCCGGTCAGGACCGGTTCCAGCGCGGTCAGGGCGCGGTCGGAGAGGGTCGCGAAGCCGGTCGCCCAGCCGGCACGCAGCCACTTCTGGCCGCCCGCCACGACCACGTCGGCGGCTCCCCACTCCATCTCCGTCACGCCGAACGCCTGGATGGCGTCGACGATCAGCAGCCGGTCGGGCCCGATCGCCTCGCGCAGCGCCGCCAGGTCGACGCGGAAGCCGGTACGGAAGTCGACGGCGCTGACGGAGACGGCGACCACGTCCTCGTCGAGCGCGGCGCGCACCAGCTCGGGGGTGACGCCGCCGCCGGGCACCGGGTCGAGCCAGCGGGGCGTGGCCCGCCCGAGCTCCGCCGCACGGCGCCACGGGTAGTGGTTGGCGGGGAAGTCGCTGCGCGGGGCGAGGACGGCGCCTTCCCTGATGCCGAGCGCGGCGTGGAACAGGCCGGTGGAGGCGTTGGGCAGCAGCACGGTGTGCTCGGCGTCGGTGCCCGCGAGGCGGGCGGCCGTGTCCCGCGCGACCCCTTCCGCCCGCATCAGCCCGTCCACGGTGGTGTGGTCGGCGCGGGCGGACCCCGCCAGGGCCTGCGCGGTGGCGGCCACGGCGTCCCGTGACGGCGGCCCGAACCGCGCGAAGTCGAGATACCCGGCGGGCGTGTCGAAGTGGGCGGCGTACGACGTGAGCACGTGGCTCGTCCTTCCGGGTGGTGCGGGTCGGTGCGGGCGGGCGGCGCAAGAGGCGCTCCGGTGGCGGGTACGGCGGTCCGCGGCGCGGGCCGCCGTACACCCGTCCGTCCCGAGCGTACGGAACGACCGGGAAAGCCGGACGGCCGGGCGGGGTGTCGCTCCCCGCCCGGCCGTCCTGTCCTGTGAGCGCCTCGGCTCAATGGCCGCCCGCGTCTTCCGGGCGGGCGTGGCGGGGCAGGAGGAACGCGAGCAGGAAGGTCAGCGCGAGCATCCCGTCGACGACCCACAACAGCGTCTTCATGACCGTTCCGAAGCCGGTCTCGAAGGCCGACGCGGCGGTGGTCTGCAGGGCGGCGGGTATCTTCGCGGCGGCCTCGGGCGAGGTCACCGCGGCACGCGTGTCCTTCTCCAGGCGGGCGCAGGACGCCGGGGTCGCCTCGGAGTCCTTGGCCGTGGCCCGGTCGGAGGCGCAGCGGCGCAGGTCGGCGACGATGCGGTCCTGCGTGGCCGGCGCGACGTGCGCGGCGGCGAGCTGCGTACGCAGGCTGCCCGCGTGGTGGTCGACGGCCGAGCCGATCCCGCCGCCCAGCAGTCCGAAGAACACCGTGCCGAGGATGGCCACGCCGAACGCGCCGCCGAGCTGCTGCATCGCGGTCATCGTGCCGGACGCCGAACCCGTCTCGTGCTGTTCGACGCTGGCCAGCACGATGTCGAAGAACGGCGCCATGAGCAGCCCCATGCCGATGCCGGTGACGAGCAGCGACGGCACGAGCTGCCACGGGCCGACGCCGCTGCCCACCATGTCCAGGGTGAGCCACACGCCGAACACGCCGAGTGCCATGACCAGCGCGCCTGCCTGGAGCACCGCACGCCCGAAGCGGGCGACGCCCTGGGCGACACCGAAGCCGACGATCATGCCGCCGGACCAGGGCACCATCACCAGGCCGGCCTTCAGCGGCGAGTAGCCGAGGCCGATCTGGGTGTACAGGTTGAAGACCAGCATGAAGCCCTGCATGGTCGAGAAGAAGACCAGGCCGAGCGTCATGCCCCCGCTGAAGCCGCGCTTGCGGAACAGGCTCGGTACGACCAGCGGGTCCAGACCGGCCTTGCTGCGCCGGGACTCGTACACCCCGAAGACGGCGAAGACCACCACCGAGGCGCCCATCATCACGAACGCCCACGCGGGCCAGTCGTACTCGCGGCCCTGCACCAGCGGGAAGATGATCAGCAGCGCGGCCAGCGAGACGAGGAACATGCCGGGTATGTCGAGGCGCGGCTTGTCCCCGGACTGGGTCGTCGGCAGGTAGCGCAGCGCGCCGAGGATGGCGGCGATTCCCAGCGGCAGGTTGATCAGGAAGATCATCCGCCAGCCGGTGCCGAAGTAGTCCGCGTCGACCAGCCAGCCCGCCAGGATCGGCCCGCACACCGCGGACAGACCCATGACCGGGCCGAACATGCCGAACGCCTTCTGCGACTCCTGCGGCGGGAACATCTCCTTGATCATGCCGAGGCCCTGTGGCAGCATCACCGCGCCGAACAGGCCCTGCACGACCCGCGCGCTGATCAGCATCTCGGGCGAGACGGAGACGGCGCACAGCAGCGAGCCGACGGTGAAGCCCGCGGCACCCACCAGGAACATCGTCCGACGGCCGTGGATGTCGCCGAGCCGCCCGCCGGTCACGAGGCCGACGGCCATCGAGAGGGTGTAGGCGGCGGCGAGCCACTGCAGGGTGGAGGCGCCGCCGCCGAGGTCGGCCCGCATGGAGGGGCCGGCGATGTTCGTGACCACGGCGTCGAGCAGATCCATCACCTCGGCCGCGAGGATCACGAACAGCGCAGCCCAGCGCCACCGGTAGGGCGCTGGAGTGTCGGTGGGCGTCTCTGCGGACGCGACACCGGTGGTGGACATGGGGACTCCTCGGTCGGGCAGGCCGCACCGCGGCGACGATCCGCGGGGGCGGTGGATGGAATGAGTCGGAGAACAGTGTTCACTGTAACGGAACACCGCTCACCGAGAGAACGCTGTTCATTAAGATATAGCGCAATCGCGTTGCCGGGACAAGATATATCGCGTGTCGTCACCCGGGGGTGGCATCCGGCCCCGGCCGCCGCGCGAGGAGCGGCGCCGTGAACGCCCGTATCGGAGCCTTGGGCATCGGAGCCGCCGGCATGGGCGCCGCGAACGCCCGTGTCACCGCCGCGATGAACGGCGCTCACCCGCGGAGAACACTGTTCTGCCCCTGCCTAGACTGTCCTCATGAGCGACCCGGCCGCGGACACCCCCGCCTCCCCTCCGCCGTCCCCCTGGGAGCGCAAGCGCCGCGCCCGCTCCCAGTCCGGTCCCGTGCGCGCCCCCCTGTCCCGTGAACGGGTCGTCGACGCCGCCTTCGAGGTGCTCGACCGGCAGGGGTTCGACGGATTGTCCATGAGGCAGGTCGCGGCCGAACTCGGGGTCACGGTCTCGGCTCTCTACGCCCATGTCAGCTCCAAGGACGACCTGCTGGAGTTGATGTACAC
Source organism: Streptomyces mangrovisoli (assembly GCF_000974985.2). GTDB lineage: Bacteria > Actinomycetota > Actinomycetes > Streptomycetales > Streptomycetaceae > Streptomyces > Streptomyces mangrovisoli. The sequence goes on from NZ_LAVA02000154.1 coordinate 7,699, forward strand.
CCGGATGTTCGACGGCCTGGACGTTCCCCGGCCCGACCCGGACCGGTGGCAGGAGGAGATCCGGGACTACGCCCGCTCGGGACGTCGCTTGCTGCTGGCCCATCGCGACATGGCCCGGATCTCCATGGCGCACGTGCCCTTCACCGCCGAACTGCTGCCCCATGTCGAGGGGCTGCTCGCCGTCTTCCGCAGCGCCGGGCTGCCCGACCGGATCGCGGCGGAGGCCAGCGACCTCATCTCCACCTACATCGACGGGTTCGTCCTGGAGGAGGACATGTGGCGCGACCGCGCCGCGGGTCCCGGCGACTCCGGCACGTCCCTGGCCCGCCCCGACTGGCGGGAGATGGCCGGCGAGATGCAGGACTACTTCGCGTCCCTGCCCGAGGAGGACTTCCCCCATCTACGGGCGCTGGCGCGGGTGATGGTGACGGACTCCTCGGACGAACGGTTCGACATCGGCCTGGAGATCATTCTGCGGGGGCTGGCGAGCTATCTGCCGGACAGGAAGGCGGGGCCGGACGGGACGGCGGCGCCGGACGCGACGGCGGCGCCGGACGGGACGGGGCGCGGTTCCGGTACCTCCTAGGCGGCCCGGCCCTCGCCCCCGTCCGGCCTGGCGTCACCCCGGTCCACCATGGTCCGCCCCGATCCCGCGCAGAATCGCGAACGCCCGCAGCAAAGGCGCGGGCCCCCGGTCGTCGATGCCCGACGCGCGGCGGGTGCGGCGGGTGCGCAGCACCGCGCGCACCGCGGACAGCGCGGCCCCGGCGATCACCGCCGCCTCGAGGTCGCCGTCCTCGGTGTCCGGCGGCAGCCTGCGCTGCACCAGTACGGTGAGCCGCTCCTCGAACTCCGAGAAGGCCTGCACGAGACGGGCCGTGACCACCCGCTCGATGTCCTCCAGCGGGTGGCTGAGCGCCGTCAGCGTCGAGGCGGCGAACGGCTCGGCTGCCGCCAGCAGCGCGTTGCACACCGCGTCGAAGGGGTCCTCGTCCGCCGGTCGCGCGGCCAGCGCCTGCTCGACGTAGGAGAAGATCTCGACGCCGTCCGGCAGCAACAGCGCTTCCTTGCCGTCGAAGTAGCGGAAGAACGTGCGCACGGAGACGTTCGCGTATGCGGCGATGTCCGCCGCCGTCGTGGCCTCGAAGCCCCGCTCCTTGAACAGGCGCGCGGCGCCCTCCAGCAGCAGGCGCCGGGTCTCCTCCTTCTTGCGTTCGCGCAGTCCGGCGGGGGTGGTGTCACTCGGCATGGACGGAAGCCTCCGGCATGGTGTCGCGACTGTCAATTGGCACGAGTGTCACGCGAGACGGGTCGCGAAAGCAAAGTGGCATGACTGCCACTTGTCATGCATGCCACTTTATCTCTAGGGTCCATCCCACTCGCGACCTGTTCCTCCGCGCCCCGATCCTGCGCGACCCGTTCCTCTGTGGGAGACCAAGGTGCCCCGACCCGCACAGCAACCGCCGGCCACGGCGGTCACAGACGCAGACGCGCCGACCGACGGCGGCCGGCCCCACGGCCCCGACGCGCCGCACGGTGTGCTCGGCCGACTCGGCGGCGCCTGCGCCCGGCACCCCGTCCTGGTCGTCGCCGCCTGGCTGCTGGTCCTCGTCGCGGCCCTGGCCGGTCGTCACCTCGCCGCGCCCACCTACAACGACCAGGTCAGCCTGCCCGGCACCGCCTCGCACACCGGCGCCGACCTGCTCGCCCGCTCCCTGCCCGAGGCCGGCCGACCGGGCGGCAAGGTCGTCTTCCACACCGACTCGGGCACCCTGGCCGACCAGCGCGCCGCCCTGGACAGCACCCTCGCCGGCCTGCGCGCCCTGCCGCACGTCGTCTCCGTCTCCGACCTCGTGACCAGCACCGACGGACGCACCGCCGACACCACCGTCTCCTTCGACCAGCAGCTCAAGAACCTCGGCCACGACTACACGGACCGACTCGACGGCGCGACCCGCCCCGCCCGTACGGCCGGCGTGGGCGTGGCCTACGGCGGCGACCTCGAACAGGTCGTACGCGAACCCGCGAACGACAAGCTGAGCGAAGGCGTCGGCGTCGCCGCGGCCCTGCTCATCCTGCTGCTCGCCTTCGGCAGCGTCCTCGCGGCGCTGCTGCCCCTGTTCACCGCGCTGATCAGCGTCGGCGCCGGACTCGGCGTCGTGGGGATCGTCGCCGCCACCGTCTCCTTCGCGACCTCCGCCACCACCCTCGCCGGCATGATCGGCCTGGGTGTCGGCATCGACTACGCCCTCTTCCTGACCACCCGCTTCCGCCAGGACCTCATCGAAGGGCGCGACCCCGTCGAGGCCGCCGCCCGCACCGCGCACACCACCGGACGCGCCGTCCTCGTCGCCGCCCTGACCGTCGCCGTCGCCATGCTCAGCCTCTACGGCTGCGGGCTGAGCTTCATCGGCAGGCTCGGACTCGCCGCCACGCTGGCGGTGATCGTGACGGCCGCCGCCGCCCTCACCCTCGTACCGGCGGCCCTGGGACTGGTCGGCCGGCACGTCGACCGGATCCGGGTGCGCCGGCCCGTCGCCGAGAGCGGTGGCGCCGACGACGCCTGGCACCGCTACGCGCGCCTGGTCGCGCGCCGTCCCTGGACCTTCCTCGGCGTCGGCCTCGCCGTCCTCGGTCTGTGCGCGGTGCCGCTGTTCGCCATGCGCCTCGGCCATGTCGACGCGGGCGCGGACCGGCCCGGCACCAGCACCCGCACCGCCTACGACTGGATCGCCGACGCCGACGGACCGGGCTTCGGACCCGGCGCGAACGGTCCCGTCGTCGCCGTGGTGGATCTCGGCTCCGCGCACGCCTCCGCTGACCGCGTCACGCAGGACGTGACCACCGCGCTCCACGCCGCCCACGGAGTCGCGTCCTTCACCCCCGTCCGGCCGAGCAAGGACGGCAAGGTCCTCGTCACCACCCTCACCCCGGCCACCGGCCCCCAGGACGCCGCGACCGCCACCCTCCTCGACACCCTCTCCGACCACACCCTGCCCACCGCCCTGCACGGCACCGGAGCCACCGCCTACCTCACCGGCAGCGTCGCCGGGCAGGCCGACTTCCGGCACACCGTCGGCGCACGGCTGCCGCTCGTCATCGGCATCGTGCTCGTCCTCGCCTTCCTGCTGCTCATGACGGTCTTCCGCAGCGTGGTCATCCCGCTGAAGGCGGTCGTCCTCAACGTCTTCACCACGGCGGCGTCGTACGGCGTCCTCGTCATGGTCTTCCAGTGGGGCTGGGGCGACTCCCTGCTCGGGCTGTCCGAGCCCGTGCCCATCGAGTCGTACGTCCCGATGATGATGTTCGCGATCACCTTCGGGCTCTCCATGGACTACGAGATCTTCCTGCTGTCCCGGATCGCCGAGGCGTGGCACCGCACCGGCGACAACCGGATCGCCGTGGGGGAGGGGCTGTCCGCCACCGCCCGCGTCATCTCCGCGGCCGCCTTCATCATGACCGCCGTGTTCCTGTCCTTCACCACCTCGCCGACGGTGGTCGTCAAGATGCTCGCCCTGGGGCTGGCGATCAGCGTCGTCGTCGACGCGACCGTGGTCCGTCTGGTCCTCGTGCCGTCCGCGATGTTCCTGATGGGCCGGGCGAACTGGTGGATACCGCGGCGGCTCGACCGCATCCTGCCGCGGCTGCACGCCTGAACCCCCGAACCCCCCTGACGCCTGCACGCCCCACCCCCTGCGGGCCCGACCCCTTGCCTGCCCGTGCCCCTGCCCGTCCGCCCGTCGACGACCCGGAGCGAGTCACCCGATGATCTGGAACCAGCGGAAGCACCGGCGAAGGGTGCTCGTACTCGTCGTCGGCGCGGCGGTGCTCGCCGCCCTCGTCGGCGCGACCGACCTGCTCGTCGGCCACCGTGCCGAACAGCGGGTCGCCGCGCAGGCCCGGCGCCGTCTGAAGCCGGACGGACCGGTGCGGGTCGACCTCACCACCCCCCTCGCGGGCCTGCGCACGCTCGGCGGACACCTCGGCGACGTGCGGGTGAGCGCCGACGGCGTGCACCGCGAGCAGACGGTGATGGACGTGACCGCCCGGCTGAACGACGTCACCACCCACGGCACCAGCGCCGGCGGCACCGGGACCGCCACCGTCGGATACGACCAGGTCGCGCGCCGCACGGGCGCACGGGCCGACGGCCTCACCGCCACCGGCCGGGACGGCGACCTGGTCCTCGAGGGCCCCGTGGGGAACCTCGGTCTGCCGGTGACCGTGCGCGCCGAACTCACCACCACGGCGCACAGCCTGACCGTCACGCCGACCACGGTGAGCGTCCTCGGCCGCACCACACCGGTCCGCGACCTCACAGATCTGCCGTCCGGCTCCCCGCTCCGGGAGGCGCTGCGCCCCCGCACCCTCCCGGTGACCGGGCTGCCCCACGGCATCGCCCTGACCTCCGCACACGCCGCCGACGACGGTCTCGCGCTCGCCTTCTCCGTCGCCCCCGGTCCGACACCGGGCGGAAAGGCAACGAGCGCGACCCCATAAGCTGGAGGGACGTGCAACCGGCGGGCCACAGCGCGCCGGACCACGGACCGAGCGTGAGGGAGAGACGGATGACAGCGCAGAACCAGCGGGCCGTACTGGCGGGCGGCTGCTTCTGGGGCATGCAGGACCTGATCCGCAAGCAGCCCGGCGTGGTGGCCACCCGCGTCGGCTACAGCGGCGGCGACACGCCCAACGCCACGTACCGCAACCACGGCGACCACGCCGAGGCCATCGAGATCCTCTTCGACCCGGCCGCCACCAGCTACCGCGACCTGCTCGAATTCTTCTTCCAGATCCACGACCCGACCACCAGGGACCGCCAGGGCAACGACCTCGGCCGCAGCTACCGCTCCGCCATCTACTACACGGACGAGGAGCAGCACCGCGTCGCCGTCGACACCATCGCGGACGTCGAGGCGAGCGGCCTGTGGCCGGGCAAGGTCGTCACCGAGGTGGAGCCGGTCGGCGACTTCTGGGAGGCCGAACCCGAGCACCAGGACTACCTGGAGCGCTACCCCAACGGCTACACCTGCCACTTCCCCCGCCCCAACTGGAAGCTGCCCCGCCGGGCCAGCTCCACGGCCGGCTGACCGCAGTCGGGGCCAAGCGTCCACGCGCCCGGTACCGCGGAAGGTGCCGGGCGCCGGGCGGTGCGTGATCCTGTAGGGGTGTCTGGTGTCCCAGCCGCCCGCATCCCGGCCGCCTACCGCGACCCGGGTCGCCAGGCGGTGCGCGTCACGCTCGCCGCCACGGTCGCGTTCCTCTTCTTCCGCTACGGCCTGAACCGCCCCGTACCCGCCACCTACGCGCTCTTCTCCGTGGTGGCGCTGGGCGGCCTGTCCAAGATCCCCGGCACCGGCCGGCAGCGCGCCGCGGTCGTGCTGCGCATGATCCCGGTGTGCTGGCTGCTGATCGTCGTCGGCACCTATCTCTCGGTGCGGACCTGGACCGCCGTCGTCGGGATGCTGATCGTCGGCTTCGCGCTGGCCTTCTCCGCCATCGGCGGCCCCCGCCCCGCGGGCGCCGCCCCCGGCCTGCAACTCCTCTACATCCTGCCGTCCTTCCCCCCGTACGATCCGAGCTCGCTCGACGACCGGCTCCTCGGTACGACCGTCGGGCTGGCCCTGCTCGTGCTGTCCGAGGCGCTGATCTTCCCCGAACCCGCCCCGCCCGCCTACCGGGACCGGGCCGCGTCCGCCGCCCGGACCGCCGCCCACTGCGCCACGCTGCTCGCCGAACCCCCCTACGCCCTCACCGACGACGACATCCTGTCGGCCCGTACGGCAGGGCGCTCGCTGCGGTCGATGTCCGTCCCCGAAGCCGAACGCCCCGCGGGACCGGGAACCCGCGACCGTGCCCTCACCCACACCGGGCTGGCCGAACGCACCCTCCTCACCCGGCTGAGCGAGTTCCGCACGCCGTCGGCCCCGGGCCCCGGCCCCGGACCTGCCGTGACCTCCGTACTGGAGGCGGTGGCCCGCCTCTCCACGGCGACCGCCACCCGCCTCACGTCCGGGCCGTCGCCCCTGGCCCCGTACGGGGAACTCATCGAGGCCCGCGCCCGCCTCGCCGCCCTCTCCGCGGGCCCCACCCCGCCCCAGACATCGGCCCAGACCCAGACCCAGACCCAGACCCCGGCCCCGGCCCCGGACTCCCGCCCGGCCGGGCCGTCCGCTCCCGCCCCGGCGGCCTCGCTCGTGTCCGCAGGGTCCGTGTCCGCCCAGCTCGCGGCCGCGCCCGCCCCGGCCGCGGAGTTCCCGCCGGCCGTGCTGCGCCGGCACGCCGCCACCCTCGAGATCGCCGACGCCGCCCTCGCCATGGCCGCCGCGGCCGACCTCGCGGCCGGTGGCCGGCGCTGCGCCCTGCCCGTGCCGACCGGCCGTTTCTGGTACGCCGACGACCCGGCCCCCATGCTGTGGTGGCACCGCGTGCGCGGGCACGCCGGCCGCCGGTCGGTGTTCTTCCAGAACGCCGTCCGCCTGGCACTCGCCCTGACCGCGGCCCGGCTGGTGGCCGGTCTCGACACCCTCCCGCACGGCTTCTGGGCCATGCTCGCGACCCTGACCCTCACCCGCACCACCATGGACGAGACGCGGACCACCATCCGCCGCGCTCTGACCGGCACCCTCGCGGGTGCCCTGGTGGTGGCGGCGACGCTCACCCTGGTCGGCTCCCACACGCTCGTCTACGCCGTCGTACTGCCGGTGTGGATGCTGTTCGCCTTCACGGTCGGTCCGGTCAAGGGGGTCGGCTGGGCCCAGGGCCTGTTCACCGTGCTGGTCGCCCTCGTCTTCGCCCAACTGGAGGCCTCCTCCTGGCAACTGGCCGGGGTACGCGTGCTCGACGTGCTGATCGGCAGCACCATCGGTGCCGTCTTCGGCCTGCTGGCCTGGCCCCGCGGCGCCCACGACGAACTCCGCCACGCGGCGGCGGACCTGCTGCGCCGCGCCGCCGAGATCGTGGTGGCGACCGGCGCCTCGGTGGCGGACGGAGCGGTGGCCGCACCGGCCGGTGTCCCCGGCCACCTCTCCCTGCGCCGCGCCGTCATCCTCGCGGAGTCCGCCTACGCGCAGTTCCAGAGCGAGCCCACCCTGTTCGGGGGCCGCGCGGGCGGCAGACCGCTGCCCCAGATCGACTGGCAGGCCACCCTCATGGCCGGCCACCACACCCTGTGGGGATCGGAACGGCTGCTGCAGCCGCCGGTCACCGAACTGGACGAGGGCGCGGCGGAGACACTCAACGGGTGGGGCGACCGCGTCGCCGGGCGGATGCTGCTGGTATCCGCGGCGCTCGACCCCGGCAGCGAGACCCCCGCCGCCCGCGTGCCGGTGTTCGGCCCGCACGCCGACGGATGCAAGACGGAGCCGCCCGGCGCCCCCCGCCTCTACTACGCCACCGTCTCCTGGCTCGACGCCCTCATGCGCGACCTCACCCGCATCCCCCGGGGCGGCCCCGGCCCCCAGCGAAGCTGACCGAGCGGGCATGGCATCCCGCCGGGCGGCCCGCCGGCGGCTCGGCAGGGCCCCGCCGGGCCCACGCCCTCACGCCCCACCGACGTCGTACAGCCCGCCGAGCAGTTCGATCACCGCCGTCGTGGCCGGGTGCGGGTCGTCGCGCCACCACGCCAGCCGGACGGCCACGGGCTCGGCGTCGCGGACCTGGCGGTACACGACACCGGGGCGCGGATACTGATGGGCCGTCGACTCCGCCGTCATCCCCACACAGCGGCCGGAGCCGATCACGGTCAGCCAGTCGTCGACGTCATGGGTCTCCTCCGTCCGTGGCCGGGCGTCCGGCGGCCACAGCTCCGCCGTCGTCGTACCCGTGCGGCGGTCGATCAGCACCGTGCGCCCGGCGAGATCGGCGAGCCGCACCGAGCGTCGGCGCGCCAGCGGGTCGTCCGCGGCCATCGCGCACAGCCTGCGCTCCAGCCCGACGATCGCGGAGTCGAAGCGCCGATCGTCCGGCTCCCGCCGCACCACCGACAGATCGCAGGCACCCTCCGACAGACCGGCGGACGGGGAGTTGACCCGGACCAGGTGCAGCTCCGTCTCGGGCTGCCGCTCGGCCCAGCGCCGCTGGAAGGCCACGGTGTGGCGGCCGACGGCGGACCAGGCGTAGCCGACGCGCAGCCGGGTGTGCCCCGACGTGGCCTCCCGGACCAGCGCGTCCGCCTCCGCGAGCACGCGCCGCGCGTGCGCCACCACGCGCAGCCCGCTGCCCGTCGGCGTCACCTCCCGGGAGGTCCGGCGCAGCAGCCGTACGCCCAGCGCGCTCTCGAGGGACGCGAGCGTGCGGGAGACGGCCGCCTGCGAGACTCCGAGGACCACCGCGGCATCCGTGAACGTCCCCTCGTCGACGATCGCCACCAGACACCGCAGCTGACGCAGCTCGACACTCGTTCCTCCATCCATGACTTCAGCGTATAGATCTGCCGGATCATGCATTTTGCGCAAGCCACTTCTCCGCGCACCATCGGCTCATGGCAGCTGAGCCCGCGTCCGCGCTCCCCGACCCTGTGCCGCTCGCTCACCGGAAGCCCGTGGGCGGTTCGGGCCTGCCCGTCGACGCACCCCTGCCCAGCGGCGCCCGGCCGGCCGGAGCGGCCACGATGCTCGGCAGCGGGCTGTCCAACCAGATCGGTGCCGCTGTCGGCTCCCTCGCCTTTCCCGTACTCGGGCCCGCCGGTGTCGTGGCCGTGCGCCAGTACGTCGCGGCGGCCGTCCTGCTGGCCGTGGGCCGGCCCCGCCTGCGCTCGTTCACCTGGCGCCAGTGGTGGCCGGTGCTGTTGCTGGCCCTCGTGTTCGGCACCATGAACCTCTCCCTGTACACCGCCATCGACCGGATCGGTCTGGGCCTCGCCGTGATGCTGGAGTTCCTCGGCCCGCTGACCATCGCCCTCGCCGCCGCCCGTCGGCGCGTCGACGCCGCCTGTGCGGTGGTCGCGGCCGGCGGAGTCGTCGTACTCCTGCGTCCCCGGCCCTCCGCCGACTACCTCGGCATGGGGCTCGGGCTGCTCGCCGCCGCCTGCTGGGCCTCGTACATCCTGCTCAACCGGACGGTGGGCCGCCGGATACCGGGTGCGCAGGGCTCGGCCGCCGCGGCGTGCGTGTCCGCCGTCGTGTTCCTGCCCGTCGGGGCGGCCGTCGCGCTGCACCGTCCGCCGACCGCCGCCGCCCTCGCGTACGCGGTCGTCGCCGGGGTGCTGTCGTCAGCCGTGCCCTATCTCGCCGATCTGTTCACGCTGCGCCATGTCGCCGCGCAGTCCTTCGGTCTCTTCATGAGCGTCAACCCCGTGCTCGCCGCGCTCGTCGGCTGGGTCGGACTGGGGCAGGGCCTCGGGTGGGCGGAGGCCGGTGGGATCGCCGCGGTGGTCGCGGCCAACGCCTTCAGCATGGCGACGCGGGGGAGTTGACTCCAGGGCCTTCCCCAGGTTGCGCCAGAGTATGCCGCCCAGGATCGGAGCGCAGAGCATGAACAACAGCCAGCCGAGCTTGGGCAGATACCTGATCTGGTCGGCAGGTGTCCTGAGGCACTCGATCAGGGCGTGGACGTACAGCACGACCACCAGGGCGTACAGGACGCAGGCGAGGACGGCGAACATGGGGGTCACTCCTTGATCCTTGGGACTGGTGGGCCTCGCATTCCAAGGCCGCTCACCCCTTCATCGGACGACCCCTGCCGATCGGTTCACGCCCGGCACCCCATGAAATGTGACCCCCGTCACACGGTCATCTCGGTCGCGCGACCGCCCCTCCCCGACCGGCCCGGCCCCTCCCGACCCCCTCTTGACCCCCCTCCGCAGCCCACCTAGCCTCGGCTGGAAACAGCTGGACAGGCAGGGGTGCGACGATGACGGACCCGTACGACAGACCCCCGGCCGACGCGGCGGACGGTGCCGGCCGCCGGCCCCTTCAAGTGGAGACC
>NZ_LAVA02000155.1 GCF_000974985.2 Streptomyces mangrovisoli
GTGTTGGTTCTGAAACCACGAACAGCCCCATATCTCCATGGGTTTGATGGAGTGTGGTGCGGCATTGTTCGACAGTTTCATAGTGTTTCGGTGGTCATAGCGTGAGGGAAACGCCCGGTTACATTCCGAACCCGGAAGCTAAGCCTCACAGCGCCGATGGTACTGCAGGGGGGACCCTGTGGGAGAGTAGGACACCGCCGAACAAT
>NZ_LAVA02000156.1 GCF_000974985.2 Streptomyces mangrovisoli
GGCGCGGGGAACTGCGCGACCAGCCCCCACCCACCCGCAGCCGACCACCCGGCCGGTCCGGCCCCTGCGGACACGTCGAGCCCCCACACGGCACCGCAAGCCAACAACCCGCCCCCCGCGGCCAGCGGCCCCGCGGCTAGCGGTCCCGGGTCCGCCAGTCGCCCCCCGCCAGCCGCCTGCCGCGCCGCCGCAGCCGGGCGGCGACGGCGGGCCCGGCGACGTACACCCAGGCGGGCACCGCCACCCCGTCCCCGTCGCGCACCACCCGGCGCTCGACGCGCTCGTAGAGGCTGCGCGGATCGCCCGGCACGTAATCCTCCAGCCGGTCCAGGTCGGCGAGCAGCCCGGCGTACAGCCGCGGCAGCGCGGTGACCAGTTCGCCGTGCACCACTCCCCCGGGCTGCTCCACGGCGTACGGGTAGCCCGGCCCGTCGTACAGCACCGCGCCGCTCAGGTGCCCCGGCACCTCCTCCTGGACGCGGCCCCGCAGGAACAGGTCGTGGTTCGACTCGCCGGGCCGGAGGGTGCCGTAGACGAAGAAGGGCAGTGTCACTCGTCCACCTGTCCGGGTCGCGTCGCGGGAGGTTCGCCGTGGCGACGATTCTCGCCCGGCGCCCGCCCGGCGGGGGCCGGGTTCACCCGTTCTCACCCGCGCCCGGTCCGGTTTGGACACTTTTTGCCCGGACTCCCCGCCCACCCGTCGTGACCTGGGCGAACGCCCCGGCGCCGAGTACCCCGGACGGCCCCCGGGGCCACCCGTTCAACCCCTTTGCCGCGTCCGCTCGGCAAGCGCGCCGGGCTCCGCGGCCCTTACCTCGGAGGTGCGGCACCGAAAGCACCGCACGCACACAGGATCAACGGGACCGAGAGCTCGGAGGAGCACCGATGCGACGTACCGCCCGGCTGCTGACCGGTAGCGCGCTCGCCGTCGCCGCCGCGGGCCTGGCCACCGCGCCCGCCTACGGCGGCCCCGGTGACCGGGCCGTGGCGCGCCCGGCCGCCGTGGCCGGCCGGCCGGTCGCGGCCCGCGCCGCCGCCCCGCCGGCGTTCCGTCCGCTCGCGGTACGGCCACGCGCCGCCCGTCCGCCCCTCGTGCGTCCGCCCGCCGCCCGTCCGCTCGCGGCGGCCGGGACCACGCTGGAGGTGTTCCCCTCCAGCGTGGTCCCGGGCGACGACGTCACCGTGAACACGGCGGCGTGCGGCGGCGGCACCGCCGTGGGCGACGCCACCGCGGTGGGCGCGGGCACCTTCACCCTCGCGCCGACCACGCACGAGAACGAGGCGATCGGGCAGTTCCGGGTGCCGGAGAGCGCCCAGCCGGGCACCTACGAGATCGTCGCGCAGTGCGCCGAGGGCAAGCGGCAGGTCACCGGCGACCTGGTGGTCGCGCTGACCCCCGTGCAGGCCCAGGTGCAGCCGCACGGAAGTGTGAGGACGGGGGTCGGCGGCACGTTCGGCGGCGACCCCGTGCAGACCGCGGCCGGTGTGGCGGCTCTCGCCGTCGCCGCCGCGGGCGGTACCTGGCTCCTGCATCGCCGGGCGAGAGGCGACGGGATCTGACGGACACCCTCCGCCGTCCGTCCGCCGGTACCGCACGTCCCACCCCCTCCGGGTCCGACGCCCCTCGCGGCCCGGAGGGGGTGCGGGGCGAGAACTCGCAAGGAGCTGGAAGGGGTTGGTATGCGCAGCAGGGCCACCGCCGGGAACACCGTCATAGCGGCGGTCACCGCCGCCGCCCTCTGCTCCGGCGCGTGGCTGCTGCACAGCGGCGCGTCCCACCCCCCGCCGCAGCCCTCCGCGGCCGAGGCGTCGGCCGCACCGGCCGCCGGGCGCTCCGCGGCCCCCGCGCTGGCGCCGTCGCCGCCGGACCGGATCCGGATCCCCTCGATCCGGGTGAGCGCGCCCCTGATGGGCCTCGGGCTCACCGCGAGCGGCAGCCTCGACGTGCCGCCCGCGTCGGAGAAGAACCTCGCCGGCTGGTACGAGGCCGGGACCATGCCCGGCGAGAAGGGCACGGCGATCGTCGCGGGCCATGTGGACAACGCCGACGGGCCGGCCGTCTTCTACGACCTCGGCGCGCTGAAGCGGGGCGCCACCGTCGAGGTCGACCGGCGCGACGGCAGCGTCGCGGTGTTCACGGTCGACGCCGTCGAGGTGTACGCCGCCAGCGACTTCCCCGACCAGAAGGTCTACGGCGCCGCCGCGCGGCCGGAGTTGCGGGTCATCACCTGCGGCGGGGGCTACTCGCGCAGCACGGGCTACCAGGGCAATGTCGTCGTCTTCGCCCATCTGACGGGCAGCCGCTGAACCCTCACACTCCGCGTACGGCAGTGCTGAGGGCAGCGTTCCTCATGGGAAACAGGTGTGATGCGACCGGGTAACCTCCGCGCCGCACGCTGCCGTACATGACGCCGACCGCACGCTCGCTCGCCGCTGGGCTCACCGGCACCCGGCTCGCCGCCCGCGGTCCGGCGATCGCGTTCGGCGAGCCGGGCCGGTTCGGCACGTGCGGCGCCGTGGTGGCCGATCGCGCAGTTCCCCGCGCCCCTCGGGGCCGCGCAGGGCCGTGCCCCGTCAGGGGCGCGGGGAACTGCGCGACGAGCCACGACGCACCCGCACCCGCACGACCGGCCCCAGGGCCCACGCACACCCCGCGATCCCCCTCCGCACCACGCCCCGAAGGGGGCGCGGGGAACTGCGCGACCAGCC
>NZ_LAVA02000157.1 GCF_000974985.2 Streptomyces mangrovisoli
GCCGGAGGGCGGGGCCGTGCGGGCCACCGGGGGCGGGGAGGAGGAGGCGTCGGTCCCGGAGCAGGCGTCGGCGGAGGCCTTCCTGGTCGACGCGCTGGGCAAGCTGTGCCCGCTGCCCGTCATCGAGCTGGCGAAGGTGATCGGCGAGGTGCCGGTCGGCTCCACCGTCCGGGTGCTCGCCGACGACGAGGCGGCCCGGCTGGACATCCCGGCGTGGTGCGAGATGCGCGGGCAGGAGTACGTGGGCGAGGAGCCGGCGGACCGGGGTTCGGCCTATGTGGTCCGCCGGCTGAGCTAGGGCGATGCCCCGGCGGGACTCAGCTGAGGTGGGCGCGGACCTCGGCGGCGGCGTCGTGGCCGTACGCCTTGGTGAAGCGGTCCATGAAGTTGGCCCGGCGCAGCTGGTACTCCTGCGTGCCCACGGTCTCGATGACCAGCGTGGCGAGCATGCAGCCGACCTGCGCGGCGCGCTCCAGGGAGACGCCCCAGGCGAGCCCGGACAGGAAGCCGGCGCGGAACGCGTCGCCGACGCCCGTGGGGTCGGCCTTGCGGTCCTCCTCCGGGCAGGCGACCTCGATCGGGTCGTCGCCGTCCCGCTCGACGCGGACGCCGCGCGAGCCGAGGGTGGTGACGCGGTGGCCGACCTTGGCGAGGATCTCCTGGTCGCTCCAGCCGGTCTTGGACTCGATCAGGCCCTTCTCGTACTCGTTGGAGAAGAGGTAGGTCGCGCCGTCCAGCAGTATCCGGATCTCCTCCCCGTTCATCCGGGCGATCTGCTGGGAGAAGTCGGCCGCGAACGGGATCCGGCGGGAGCGGCACTCCTCGGTGTGGCGGAGCATGCCCTCCGGGTCGTCGGCGCCGATCAGCACCAGGTCGAGGCCGCCGACGCGGTCCGCGACCGTCTTCAGCTCGATGAGGCGGGCCTCGCTCATCGCGCCGGTGTAGAAGGAGCCGATCTGGTTGTGGTCGGCGTCCGTGGTGCACACGAAGCGGGCGGTGTGCAGGGTCTCGGAGATGCGGACGGAGTCCGTGTCGACGCCGTTCCGCTCCAGCCAGGCGCGGTAGTCGTCGAAGTCGAAGCCCGCGGCGCCCACGAGGATCGGCCGGGAGCCGAGCTGGCCCATGCCGAAGGCGATGTTGGCGCCGACTCCGCCCCGCCGTACGTCCAGGTTGTCGACCAGGAAGGACAGCGAGACCGTGTGCAGCTGGTCCGCGACGAACTGGTCGGCGAACCGGCCGGGGAAGGTCATGAGGTGGTCGGTGGCGATGGAGCCGGTGACTGCGATGCGCACGGCGTGGTCTCTCCTGGGGGGAGGGGTATTGACACTTCACGCTACCCGCTGGAGGCGGAGCGCTGAAGCGGCTGAAACTACCCCTTAGTAGATCTTTCTTCGCGGGGGCGCGCATGCGTACGGTGCCGTTATGACGAACCTGAAGGCGTACGCGCCTGCTCCGGCCGATCTCGAGGGCGGCCTCGCCTCGCTCCAGGGCGACTGTGCCCGGATGGCCCCCCACTGGGCGGCCCCCGAGCGCCACACCTCGCTGCCCGTGCCGCCGTCACTGATCCACGGGGTCCGGGTTCCGGCCCGTTCGGCACGGCTTCTGGACGCCATGTCCGACTACGGCGACTGAGCCGGGCGGTACACGAGGGAACCGCGCGCTCCCCCGCTGCGTCCCATCGCCGTCCCCCGTGTGGGGGATACGGGATACGACTCTCCGGCCGGTCACTTCTGACAGGCTCAGGTCAGAGGGTCGAGGGACGGCACGTGCGGCGTGAGGAGCGATGCGGTGAGTACCGAGCGGCCCGAGAACGAGAAGTCGCCTGCGCAGTCGCCTGCGGCGGGCTCTGCGGGGTTGCCTGCGGCGGGCTCTCCGGAGGTACCTGCGGGTGCCGCCGCAGACGCGCCCCAGGCGCCTGCGGCGGGCTCGAAGCCGGCTCCTGCGGCCGGAGCCGCGGAAGCGGAGGCCCCTGCGGGGGGCTCCGCCGAGGTGCCTGCGGGCGCGGACGACGCGGCCGCGGACGGACCCGAGACGACTCGCGCCGCCGGAGCCGCGGAAGCGGCACGGACGCCCGCGGGCGGGGCGGACGCAGCCGCGGGCGCGGCGCGGGCGCCTGCGGGCCGGGCGGACGAGGCACCCGTGACCGGCGCCGCGGAGACGGCAGGCGCGGCCGACCCGCCCACGGCCGGAGCCGCGGAAGCGACAGGCGCCGCGCCGGGAGACACCCGGGCACCGGCCGCGGGATCCACCCAGGCAGCCCCGGGTGCAGACGACACGCCGCCGGGCGCGGCCGACACGGCCGCGAGCGGACCCGACACGGCTCACGCGGCCGAAGCCGCGGAAGCGGCGGGCGCCGCGCCAGGAAGCACCGGGACACCGACCGCGGGATCTGACCAGGCGGACCCTGGCCCGGACGACGCGGCCGCGGGCGGACCCGACACGGCCCACGCGGCCGAAGCCGCGGAAGCGGTGGGCGCCGCGCCGGGA
>NZ_LAVA02000158.1 GCF_000974985.2 Streptomyces mangrovisoli
CCCCGGGCGCAATTGCGCCCGGGGGATTTCTTTGCGTATATTCAATGATTCGCGACTTCGAATGATTTCGGGCGCGAAGAAGTTCAGTGAGCAGAGTATATCCGGGCGGGAGCGGAATTGTCAAACACCGAATTTCCGGATGGTGAATTGCGGCGCGAGCAGGAATTCATCGACGGGCTGTACGCGCGCGTCGACGCCCTGCGCGGCGACACCGAGGCCGGCGTCTCGGACGCCCTCGCGCAGGGCGACAAGCCCATGCAGGCCAGACTGGAGCGCGACATCCTCGTCGCCGAGCGGTCCGGGCTGCTGGCCGCCCTCAACGCGGTGGACGGATCGCTCTGCTTCGGCCGCATCGACCAGACCTCCGGCACCAGCCACCACATCGGCCGTATCGGCCTGCGCGCGGACGACGCCGAGCACACCCCGGTACTCATCGACTGGCGGGCCGATGTCGCCCGCCCCTTCTACCTGGCGACCGGACACACCCCGATGGGCCTGCGCCGTCGCCGGCACATCGCCACCGACGGCCGCACGGTCACCTCGCTGCACGACGAGATCCTCGACCTCGGGGACGCCACCCGCACCGGCCACGAGGACCCCTCCGGGGACGCCGTGCTGCTCGCGGCGCTGAACTCCGCGCGCACCGGCCGGATGAACGACATCGTGCAGACCATCCAGGCCGAACAGGACGAGATCATCCGGCACGGCCACCGCGGCGTACTGGTGGTCGAGGGCGGTCCCGGCACCGGCAAGACGGCGGTCGCCCTGCACCGGGCCGCCTACCTCCTCTACGAGCACCGCGAGCTGCTCGCCAAGCGGGCCGTCCTCATCGTGGGCCCCAACCCCGCCTTCCTCGGCTACATCGGCGAGGTGCTGCCCTCGCTCGGCGAGACCGGCGTGCTGCTCGCGACCGTCGGCGAACTGTTCCCCGGGGTGCGCGCCACCGCCACGGACACCCGCGAGGCCGCCGCGGTCAAGGGCCGCGCCGGCATGGCGGACGTGCTCGCCGAGGTCGTACGCGACCGGCAGGCGCTGCCCGACCCGGTGATCACCATCGAGCACGACCGCGAGGTGCTGATGCTCGACGACGGCCTGGTTCGGGTGGCCCGCGAACGCACCCGCGCCGTGGGGCTGCCGCACAACGTCGCCCGCGAGCACTTCGAGGGCCACATCCTCAACGCGCTCACCGACATGGTCGCCGAGCGCATCGGCACCGACCCCTACGACGGCTCGAACCTGCTCGACGCGAGCGACATCACACAGATCCGCGACGAACTCGCCGAGAACAGCGAAGTGTGGGCCGCCGTCGACCGGCTGTGGCCGCGGCTGACCCCCGAGCGGCTGGTCGCGGACTTCCTCGCCGACCCGGCCGGCCATCTCCCCGACGAGGACGCGGCCGCGATCCGCCGCCCGCTCACCCGGGCCTGGACCGTGGCGGACGTACCGCTGCTCGACGAGGCCGCCGAACTGCTGGGCGAGGACGACCGGACCGCGCGGGCCCGCGCCGAGCGCGAACGCGCCCTGCAGATCGCGTACGCGCAGGGCGTCCTCGACGTCTCCTTCGCCTCCCGCACCTTCGAGTTCGAGGACAAGGAGGACAGCGACCCCGACTCCTCCGAGGTGCTGTCCGCGCACGACATCATCGACGCCGAGCGGTTCGCCGAGCGGCACGAGGAGGACGACCACCGCAGCGCCGCCGAGCGCGCCGCCGCCGACCGCACCTGGGCCTTCGGGCACATCATCGTCGACGAGGCGCAGGAGCTGTCGCCGATGGCCTGGCGGCTGCTGATGCGGCGCAGCCCCACCCGCTCGATGACCCTGGTCGGCGACCCCGCGCAGACCGCGGAGGCGGCCGGCGTCGGTTCCTGGGCGGACATCCTCCAGCCGTACGTCCAGGACCGCTGGGAGCACGCCCGGCTCGCGGTCAACTACCGCACCCCCGCGGAGATCATGGAGCTGGCCGCGGCGGTGGTCCGTGCCGAACGGCCCGACTTCGTGCCGCCGAGCTCCGTCCGCTCGACCGGTGAACGACCGTGGATCCGGCAGGTCGCCGACGATCTGCCGGGCGCGGTGGAGCGGGCGGCCGCCGAACTGACCCCGAAGGAGGGCCGGCTGGCGGTGATCGCGCCGCGCGCCCTGCACCGGGCGCTGGCCGCTCGGCTGGACGGGGTGACGGCGGGGGCGGAGCCGGATCTCACGCATACGGTCGTCCTGCTGGACCCGCGGCAGGCGAAGGGGCTGGAGTTCGACTCCGTGCTGGTGGTGGAGCCCGGGGAGTACGGCGTGAGCGACCTGTATGTCGCGCTGACCCGGGCGACCCAGCGGCTGGGAGTCCTGCACACGGGATCCCTGCCGGAGGCCCTGCGGGCGGCGGCCTGACGATTCCCGCGCCGTCTCCAGGGGGCTCCGCCCCCTGGACCCCCGCTCCTCAAACGCCGGAGGGGCT
>NZ_LAVA02000159.1 GCF_000974985.2 Streptomyces mangrovisoli
AGGGGCGCGGGGAGCTGTGCGAGATTCTGCGAGCCGTGTGGCGCTTCAGGCGCCCGAGGTCAGGGCGCTGCGGCGTGGGGAGATGCCGGACGGCACCGCGCGGGCGCGGGCCGGGGTGCCGGTCCAGCAGGTGCCGCGGCGCGAGAGCAGGCGGCGCAGCCACAGTTCCAGCGAGACCAGGTCGGCGATGCCGTCGAGGGGGAGCGGTTCGCCGACCGCCGCGGAGCGCACCGCCTTGCGGACCACCCGCGCCTCCACCAGGCCCGCCTCCGCGAGCAGCGGCGTGCCGAAGAGGTCGATGACGTCGTCCGCCGCGACGCGCAGCCCGGTGCGGGAGGCGGCCGCCGCGGAGGCGTGCGAGGGGGCGCCCCAGCCGGGCGGGAGGTCGGCGACCCCGGCGCCCTCCAGGACGGTGCGCAGGATCGCCGCGCGGGCCCCGGGCTGCACGCGCAGCGCCTCCGGCAGGGCGCGGCAGGCGCGGACCACCTGGTTGTCGAGGAAGGGGGCGTGCAGCCGCTGCGAGCGGATCTCCGCCGCCTGTTCGAGGACCCGCAGGTCGGCCGCGTGGCGGGCGAGGGCGGCGCGGGCCCGGTAGTCGCCGGGGCGCTGGCCGGGTCCGACCGCGGAGCGGTGGGTCGCGCCCTGGAGGCGAACCGATACTTCGGCGAGGGCCTCGCCGGTCAGCCAGCGCGCCGCCGGCCCGGGTCTGCCCCAGGTGAGCGCGGCGAGGGACGCGCCGACGGCGCCGCCCGGCTCGTCGAAGCGCCGGTGCAGCAGGCGGTCGGCGAGCACCTCCAGGCCGGAGCGGTAGGGCGTGCGGGCGAGCCGGCGGGCCGCGCCGTAGACACGGGCCGGCACCAGCACCGAGCCGTCGGCCTTGGCGAGCGCGGCGACCGGGCGCACCAGGTGGCGGCGCTTGCGGTCCATGAGCAGGTCGGCGAGGCGGGCGGGGTGGGCGTCGAGGACCTGGCGGGCGCCGTGGCCGGTGAAGTGGTCGGCGCTGCCCGCGGCGAGGCGGGCGCGGTGGCGGGCGGCGGCGACCAGGGAGGGGCCGGGCTCGTCGGTGAGGGGTCCGTCGAGGTCGGCGTAGGGCAGGACGTCCTCGCCGCCGGTGACGACGACGTGGTGCAGCCGGGGGTTGGCGGCGAGCGTGCCGGCCCGCTCCAGTTCGGCCTCGCGGCCGCCGACGGCGAGGTCGTTGAAGGTGACGGCGAGCAGCCGCTCGCCCGCGCCGGTGCCGTGCCCGAGGACGGTGCCGGGCATTCCGGGCAGGCCCGCGGCGAGCAGCGCCAGCGTGCCGGACGCGGGTCCGCCGGAGAGGTCGGCGCCGATGCCGGGCACCGGCATCCCGCGCGCGGCGCGCCGTTCGGCGGGCCCCATGCCGGGCACCGGGCCGGGGTCGATGTCGGGCACGTGCCGGGGCGCGGCCAGCCGGGCCCGGACGGCGTCGACCAGCGCGTCGCGTACGGCGTCGACGGCACGGTCGGGGTCGGCGGTGGGTGCGGCGACGGCGAGGGAGGCGACCGGCTCGTACCCGGCGATCTCGCGGGCGCCGGCGCGCAGGATCAGGGTGTGGCCGGGCGGGATGCGCCGTACGCCTTCGTACGGCGTGGAGTCGTGCACGGCGGCCGGCACGTCGGGGGCGGCGAGCAGGGCCGCCAGGTGCGCGAAGTCGAGGTTGGCCTCGATGAGGTCGGCGAGCGGCAGCGCGGCCGTCGCGTAGGCGGTGCCGCCGGCCCAGGGGGTGTAGAAGACCGGGCGGGCGCCCGCGAGGTCGCCGCAGACGGTGATGCGGCGGCCGACCTGGACGACCGCCGTGTAGCTGCCGGGCCAGTTGGTGAGGTGGCGCAGGGCGCCGCCGCGGGTGGCGAGCAGGCCGAGCCGCAGTTCCTCGTCGGTGGCGCCGCAGGTGCCGAGGACGGCGATCCGGGTCTGCGGGTCGATCCTCACCGTGCGGACCTCGTCGGGGCGCCAGTCGCCGACCGCCCACAGCGGATCGGGGTCGCCCCACAGGAGTTGGGAGCCGACCGGGTGCACGGTCTCGCCGTCGCCTCCGGTGGCACCGGCGGAGCCGATCCCCGCGGCCGCCGCGGCGGTGCTGCTCCATCCCACCAACCACCGCATCGACGCCTCCACAGGCTGTGGACAACCAGTGCACCGTACGAACCGGTCACCATGCTGCCATGAAGGACGCGTCACGGAGGTGCGGCGGAGCGGCTTGTGATCCCTCGAACGCGCTCGCGTGCGCCGGTCCGCCACCGGGCGAACGGCGTCCGGCCCGCCGGGCGGTGGGGATGCGGTGCGGCGGGCCGGGCGGGCGCGCTGCGGCGGGCCGGGCGGGCACGGCAGGCCTCTGACGCGATGCCCGCGAGGTCCGTCGTAGGATCGACTCCCGGGCGGAGCAGGGCGGTTGCGACGCGAATGCGCCCCCGGCTTGCGCCCCGAAAACACCTGATGCGCCCTCAAGTACCGTGGTGAGAGGGCTGATCATCCGAAAAGGGATGGGGCGATTTTCAGCCAAATCCTGGCCGCGGGAACAGGCGTGCGCACGCTCCGTACAGCCTCCGCGCGGCCCGCTCCGCGCGCTCAGTCCGGGAGGCGGAGCCCGCCTCCCGGACCGGTCCGCCGCCCGCGGGGATGGAGGCGGCGGTGTCCCCCAGCCCACTGGATCCAGTACAGCGGGCCGACCCACGCACGACCCATGGAACCGCTCCCCCGGTGGCCGGAGGAGAGCGCACGGGCAGGCGCACGGCCACACGGCGGGGGCACGAGGCCATCGGCCGTGCACGGTGCGTACAGGACCCGTACTCCCGTACGGACCACAATCCCGCCATCCGGAACAATGCCTCTTAACGCTTGGGATGCGGCGAACTACGCTGGGTTTACGAATGCCGCGTGGTTATGCCAGCGCGGCAGCCGTCTGTGTCGAGGGGTGGCGCAATGTCCAGGGAGCAACGCGGGCCGAACGAAAAACTCGGCGCCGTTCTCGCCCTCGCGGGAATCAGCAACGCAGGACTCGCGCGACGCGTCAACGACCTTGGCGCTCAACGCGGGTTGACTCTTCGCTACGACAAGACGTCGGTGGCGCGCTGGGTGTCGAAGGGCATGGTGCCGCAGGGCGCCGCGCCGCACCTCATCGCGGCCGCCATCGGCCAGAAGCTCGGCCGCCCGGTGCCGCTCCACGAGATCGGCCTGGCGGACGCGGATCCCGCGCCGGAGGTGGGCCTCGCCTTCCCCAGGGACGTCGGCCAGGCCGTGCGGACGGCCACCGACCTCTACCGGCTCGACTTCGCCGGCCGCAAGGCGGGCAGCGGCGGCATCTGGCAGTCGCTGGCCGGTTCCTTCGCAGTAAGCGCATACGCAACACCCGCCTCACGGTGGCTGATAACCCCGGCCGACAGCTCGGTCGCGCGCGACGCGAGCCCCGCCGAGGGCTCCGGCGCACCGCTCAAAGTCGGCCACAGCGATGTGCAGAAACTGCGGGAGGCCGCCGAGGACGCGCGGCGCTGGGACTCCAAGTACGGCGGCGGCGACTGGCGTTCGTCGATGGTGCCCGAGTGCTTAAGGGTGGAGGCGGCACCACTGCTGCTCGCCTCCTACTCCGACGACGTCGGGCGGGCCCTGTTCGGAGCCAGCGCGGAGCTGACCCGCCTGGCCGGGTGGATGGCGTTCGACACCGGCCAGCAGGAGGCCGCGCAGCGGTACTACATCCAGGCGCTGCGGCTCGCCCGTGCGGCGGCCGACGTGCCGCTCGGCGGGTACGTCCTCGCGTCCATGTCGCTCCAGGCGACCTACCGGGGCTTCGGCGACGAGGGCGTCGACCTCGCACAGGCCGCGCTGGAACGCAACCGGGGCCTGGCGACCGCCCGCACCATGAGTTTCTTCCGCCTGGTCGAGGCACGGGCGCACGCGCGCGCGGGTGACGCGCAGGCGGCCGGGGCCGCGCTCAAGGCCGCCGAGAGCTGGCTGGAGCGCTCCCGGGACGGCGACAACGACCCCTCCTGGCTCGGCTTCTACTCCTACGACCGCTTCGCCGCCGACGCGGCCGAGTGCTACCGCGATCTGAAGGCGCCGCGGCAGGTGCGGCGGTTCACCGAGCAGGCGCTGTCGCGGCCCACCGAGGAGTTCGTGCGCTCGCACGGGCTGCGGCTGGTGGTCTCCGCGGTCGCGGAACTGGAGTCGGGGAATCTGGACGCGGCGTGCGAGCAGGGGGTGCGGGCGGTCGAGGTGGCGGGACGGATCTCGTCGGCGCGGACGACCGAGTACGTGAAGGATCTGCTGCATCGGCTGGAGCCTTACGGGGACGAGCCGCGGGTGGTGGAGCTGCGGGAGAGGGCTCGGCCGTTGCTCATGGCCCCGGCCTAGGGTTGGCGGAATCGGGGTGGGCCCCGGCCCGGGGTGTCCCTGGGTGGGGGTGGGCTCCGGCCCGCGGGCCGGTTGTGGCTGGTCGCGCAGTTCCCCGCGCCCC
>NZ_LAVA02000016.1 GCF_000974985.2 Streptomyces mangrovisoli
GTCGCCCTCCGGTCGCCCTCCGGTCGCCCTCAGGTCTCCCGAATCCCGCCCGCACCGTACGGCTCCTCTCCGCACCGTGCGGCTCGTCCGTGCCGACTGGGGGACGAACAGCCCCGGTCGGCACCCCACGTGTGCAAGGAGCACGATGAAGACGACCTCCATCCCACCCTCCACGGGAGTCGCGTTGCTGCGCGACTTCTCCCTGGAGATGACGGGGAAGGACACTTCGAAGCTGGGCGAGGCCCGGCAGTCCATCCCGCCCGGTACCCGGATCAACGTGACCTACCTCGGCAACGAGGATCTGGCGCTGCGACTCGACGCAGCGACCACCGCGCGTGACCTTGGATTCGTCCCCGTACCGCACATCTCCGCCCGTCGGCTGGCCTCCGAGGCCGCCCTGCGGGAGTTCCTCACGGCCCTCCGCGCGCACGGCGTCCAGGAACAGGTCTTCGCCGTGGGCGGCGACCCCGCGCAGGCGCACGGTCCGTACGACGACTCCCTGCAGATCATCCGTTCCCGGCTGCTCCAGGAACACGGCGTACGCCGTGTCGGGATCAGCGGCTACCCGGAGGGCCACCCGCAGATCCCGGACGTCACGCTCTGGGCCGCGCTGACGGACAAGGCGGCCGCGATGACCGAGGGCGATCTCGACGGCGACATCATCACCCAGTTCGGCTTCGACGCCGATCCCGTCCTGGCGTGGATCGAGGAAGTGCGCGCGCGGGGCATCCACCTGCCGGTCCGTGTGGGCGTTCCCGGCCCCGCCGGAGTCAAGCGCCTGCTGGCCTTCGCCACTCGCTTCGGTGTGGGCACGAGCACCTCCATCGCCCGCAAGTACGGGCTCTCCCTCACCAACCTGATGGGTACCGCCGGCCCCGACCGTTTCCTGCGCGCGCTCGCCGCCGGCTACGACGTGGCCCGGCACGGGGACGTGAAGCTGCACTTCTACACCTTCGGCGGCCTCGGAGCCACCTCCACCTGGATCGACACCTTTCGTGACAAGGAGGGCCTGAAGTGACGCTCGCTCCCCAAGCCGACGTACGGCCGACCTTCGTCCGGCCGCAGACGGACCGCGCGTCGCTGACCATCAAGGGGACCGATCGCGTGGGCATCGTCGCCGCCGTCGGCACACTGCTGAGCCGGCGCGGCGCCAACATCGTCTCCCTCGACCAGTACTCGGATCCGCAGGACGACGCCTACTTCCAGCGCACGGTGTTCTCCAAGCCCGGCCTCCGGGCGGAGCTTCCCGCGCTACGAGAGGAGCTCCGGAGCAGGCTGAAGGACGATTTCGAACTGGACTTCACGCTCCGGGACATGGCAACTCCCAAGCGGGTCGCCATCTTCGCGTCCAAGTCCGATCACTGTCTGCTCGACCTCCTGTGGCGTCATCGGCGCGGCGAACTGCCCGTCACCATCGCCATGGTGATCTCGAACCACCCCGACACGGCGGACGAGGTGCGGACCTTCGGCGTTCCCTTCTTCCACGTCCCCTCCACGGGCCCCGACAAGACGGCCGCCGAGGCCGAGCACCTCCGGCTCCTCGGCGGAAACGTCGACTTCGTCGTCCTGGCCCGCTACATGCAGATCCTGAGCGGCGACTTCATCGAGCGCGTCGGCGTTCCGATCATCAACATCCACCACTCGTTCCTCCCCGCGTTCGTCGGAGCGGGCCCCTACACCAAGGCCAAGGGGCGCGGGGTGAAGCTGATCGGCGCCACGGCGCACTACGTGACCGAGGACCTCGACGAGGGCCCCATCATCGAGCAGGACGTCGCGCGCGTCACCCACGCGGACTCCGTCGCCGAACTCAAGCGCCGGGGAGCCGACGTCGAACGCGCCGTGCTGTCCAGGGCCGTCCTGTGGCACGCGGAGGACCGCGTGATCAGGCACTCCCATCACACCATCGTGTTCCCGTGACCCGCACCGGCCCGGTCGCTCCTCTCGACGGGACCCGCTGTGTGGTCATGGGGATCCTCAACGTGACCCCCGACTCCTTCTCCGACAGCGGTGCCCACCTGGACCCCGGACGAGCGGCGGAGCACGGGCTGGCGCTGGCGCGAGCGGGTGCCGACATCATCGATGTGGGCGGGGAGTCGACCCGCCCCGGTGCCCGTCCGGTTCCGGCGGACGAGGAACGGCGCAGGGTCCTGCCGGTGATCCGCGCGCTCGCCGCGCGCGGTGTGCGGGTCAGCGTAGACACGATGCACGCGGAGGTCGCCGACGCCGCCCTGGAGGCAGGGGCCGTCATGGTCAATGACGTCAGCGGAGGTCTGGCCGACCGTCGTATGGCCTCCGTGATCGCGGCAGCCGAGGTTCCCTGTGTCGTCATGCACTGGCGCTCGCCCAGCACGGACATGTACCGGTACGCGCACTACGGCGATGTCGTCGGTGAAGTCCGCGAGGAGTTGCTGCGCAGAGTGGACGCCTTCACCGATGCCGGTGTCGCCCTCGAACGCATCGTCCTCGATCCGGGCCTGGGATTCGCCAAGCGCCCCGAGCACGACTGGGAGCTGCTCAGCCGGCTTCCGGAACTGACGGCCCTCGGACGGCCCGTACTGATCGGTGCGTCCAGGAAGTCCTTCATCGGCTCGGCCCTGGCCGGCACGGGTGGCGAAGCGGTGCCCCCGGCCGGGCGGGACGCGGCCACGGCAGCCGTGTCCGCGCTGGCCGCGGCCTCCGGTGCCTGGGGAGTCAGGGTGCACGACGTGCCCGCGAACCGGGATGCGGTGCGTATGGCCCGCGCCTGGACGGCGCGGGGTTGATCCGCCCGCCACCAGGTGCCGGTCCGCGCGCCACCGGCGTCGGTCCGGTGGCACGTGTTCGTCGCCCTCGCTCGGCCTGGACGTTACGCCGCGCTCTCACCAGGTGTGCGCGCCTGCGCGCACCTCGGCCTCCAGCGTGGCGATCTTCCTCCGCAACGGTTGCAGCAACTCGTCGGACGCCATGCCCTCGTAGAGGACGCCTGCGTCGTCGAGATCCCCGTCGAGCGCGGGTGTGCGCAGCACGTCGGCGATCCGGCGAATTCTGTCGGCCAGGAGAGCGACGTCCTGTGTGCCCGGCGCCTCGGCGCCGTGGGCGATACGGACCCGTGCGGCGCTGATCTCATCCGCGACGCTCTCCACCAGGGCGACGCCTGTCGCCCCGCGCTCGACCCCGGCACGCAGTGGCGGGAGTTCCACGGGAGTCTTCTCCAACTGCGCGCGGATCGCCGCCAGGTCGCGGTACAGATGCCGGCGCAACTGGCTGCTGCGGCGTTCGTCGAGCCCGGGAGTGCAGCCGGCCGTGAGATACCGGGCCGCGTCGTCCAGAGCGTCTGCGAGTCTGGCGGGCACGCGGCTCTTGCGGCGCCCCGGCCACAGCAGATGGCCCACCACGAGCACGATCAGGCAGCCGATGGCGGTGTCCAGGAGACGGGGGAGGAGCGCTGCCGTGCCCTGGTGGGCCAGCAGGTCCGACAGCATCAGGATCAACGGCGTCATCGCGGCTGTTTGATGCGCATAGCCGCGGGGTGCCAGCACGGGCAGCAGCCCGGCCAGCAGCGCGACCACCGGAATGTCCCACCAGCCTCGCGAAGAGCCGGCCAGGGCCGCCGCCGCGACGACCAGGCCTGCCGCGGTGCCGAGCACCCGCAGCAGTGCCCGGAAGAAGACCGGTCCGGCGTCCGGCTTGAGGACGAAGGTGACGGTGAGCGGCACCCAGTAGGACCGGGGCAGGGGCACCCAGTGGACGAGCGCCTCGGCCACACCGACGCACAGAGCGAGGCGCAGCCCGTATCCGGGTGACGCCGTACGGCGTCCACGCCATGGCCTGGCCCGTCTCTCTCCCGGGGCGGAAGCCGACCGCGGGGCGGAAGCCGACCGCGGGGCGGGCCCGGAGGGGCTCGACGGGAGCGGAGCGGTCCCTGTCGAGCGCAGCACGTCGGTGGTGACGCGTAGCGCACGCGTTGCCGCTCGGTCCGCCGGCCCGAGGGAGACGTCGACGAGAGCGCGGGGCTGTCGTACGGCGTCGCCCCTTGCGATGACGCCGGCGAGTTCACGGACCGAGACCGGCACCGCGGGCGACAGTTGCCCGCAGTGCTGGTGGACCAGCGGCGCGACGTCCGCCAGGGGTGCCAGGGCGTCGATCCGCGTGCGCAGCAGACGCGCCTCGGGATCGCGGCGCGGGCGGTGGGATCGGAGCCGGTCATGGGCCACATCGAGCGCGGCGGTCAGGGCTCGGCGCGCGGCCTCGTACCCGTACTGGTTTGCCGGGTGCAGGCCGGACGGTGGCTGGTGGCGATGCCGTACCGGCTCGTCCGCCGGGCCTGGGACGGACGGCGTGCGGTGCCGATCCCCTACCGGCCGTCTCACGCACGTCTCCAGAAGGACGGCGGCCGCGCGATAGGCGTCCGCGACCGCGGCCTGGGCCGTGGGGCGGGCGTGGCGGGACCGGGGGAGGGCCACCAGCGCCAGGACGAGCAGAGCGCCGAGCAGGGCCAGCGACGGAGCGAGCCACCACGATCCCGGCATCGGCAGACCGGCGCCGACGACCGTGTCGAGAAGCAGCAGCAGTCCGCACGCCGAGGCGACCGGTCCCCGGGCCGAGAGGGCGCCCGACACCAGCCCGACCAGAGCGACCGCGACCACGGTGACCGGACCCCTGCCGTGCACCAGCGGCCCCACGACGAGACCGGCCGCGCCCGCGAGTTGCGGCAGCGCGATGCCCACCAGCCGTCCGGGGCGCCCGGGCCCCCTGTCGCTGGTGACCGCGTTGAGAGCGCCCATGGAGACGAGCGCGCCGTACGCCGGCGCACCGGACGCGGTGCCGATGGCGAGGGGGAGCGCCGTGACCGCGGCCGTCCGCAGGACGGACGCCCAGGGCGGCGTCCTTCGGCTCGGCTTGTTCGGGGTGCCCTGCGGGGCCTTCATTCCACACCCGTTCCGTCATGTCATTCTGTAATGTAGACATGGATTCTACTATGCAGACAATCGGGCGACGTGCGTCCCGGGGAGGTCGGTGCGATGCACCATCCCGGGAACATAAGCTCGTACCGCCGAGGCAGCTCCGAGGCGGCCCTCGCCGGGCTCGGCCGCGGAGCGCTCCGCATGACTGCCGACCCCGGCGTACGGCCCGGCTGATGGAGACTGCACTGCATGAGTGACCACACCCGGACTCTGTCGCTGGTTCTGCGCATGATCAGAAGCGGGTCCGCCGTGACCAGGCCCGAACTCGTCCGCAGGTCGGGCCTCGGCCGCACGGTGGTCACCCAGCGCGTCGATCAGGCCGTCCGGGCCGGGCTCCTGGTGGAAGGTGAACAGGCGCCCTCCACCGGGGGCCGGCCTTCCCGGGTGCTGCGGATGGCGGCCGGCAAGGGAGTCGTGCTGGGAGCGGTGTTCGGCGCGACCGGTCTGCACACCGCCGTGACCGACCTCGACGGCACCGTGCTGGCCGACGAATGGCTGGCCTGGGACGTCGAGCGCGGTCCCGAGGCATCGTTGGACACGCTCTTCGGCGCCGCGGCCCGGCTGCTCCGCCGCTACGAACAGATGCTGTGGGGGGTCTGCGTCGGCGTCCCCGGGCCGGTCGACTTCGCCCGCGGCACGCCCGTGCGGCCACCGATCATGACCGGCTGGCACGGCTTCCGCCTGCGGGAGCGGCTGGAGGAGCACTTCGATGTGCCGGCCTGGGTGGACAACGACGCCAACTTGATGGCTCTCGGCGCGTGGAGCGCCGCCAGGGAGACCGCGGGAGACAACGTCCTCCTGGTCAAGGCCAGTACCGGGATCGGGCTCGGACTGGTGTCCCGCGGCCGACTGCACCGCGGCGCGCGCGGGGCGGCGGGCGACCTGGGGCACACCATCGTGGCGGAGGAGTCCAGGCATCGCTGTCGATGCGGCAAGTTCGGCTGCCTGGAGGCGTTCGCGGGAGGCTGGGCGCTCTCCCGGGACGGGCGAACGGCCGCCCTGGCGGGACGCAGCCCCTTCCTGGCCGCACGCCTGGAGGGTACGGACGCGCCGCTCGTGGCCACCGACATCCTCGAAGGCTGCCTGGCCGGCGATGCGGCCTGTACCGAGCTGGTGGTGCGCGCCGGAGACCTGATCGGACTGCAACTGGCCACGCTCGTCAGTGTGTTCAACCCGTCCACGGTCTTCCTCGCGGGCACCCTGGCCAGGGCGGGCGAGGTGTTTCGAGCGCCCATCGCCGAGGCCGTGACCCGTCGCTCCCTGCCCCTTGCCACCGACGAGCTGGAGGTCGTCGAGGTGGGACACGGCAGTCGCCGCGACGTCATGGGCGCAGCCGAACTCGTCATCGACGAACTGCTCCACCCCGACCTGCTCACGCGTTGGCTGCCCGCCGGCACTCCCCGGGGCACTCGGGTCGGTGACGGGAGCGGAGGCGACGACTTCACGGCCGAGGCGGCGCGCGAGGACGCGTCGCGCGACGCCCGCACCGGTTAGGGCCCGCCAGCCGGGTCAGGCCGGGTCAGGCCGGGTCAGGCCGGGTCAGGTCGGCCCGGACCGGACCGGATCAGGCCGGATCAGGCCGGAGGAGACCGGCGGCACCGCGCAGGCCCGGTCGGGCGTGCCCGACTCCGTGCCCGCGGCATGCCCCGCCGGACACGCCCCGGGCGCCGGTCACTGCACAGCGACCGGTGCCGGCACGCGGTGTCCGTCGGCCGCGGTCGGGACCTCCACCCAGCCGCCGTCCCGGGCGGAGGCGACCACGGCCTCCGCGATGCAGGCCGCGCGCAGCCCCGCGTCGAAGTCCGGCATCCCGTCCACCGCTTCGCCGCGGACGGCGGCGTGGGCGTCTGCCACGAAATCGGCGAAGCACTCGTAGTAGCCCTGCGGGTGTCCGGCGGGAAGGGCGGCCGACCGGCCCACGGGGGCGCCGCCGCGGCCGGGGTCGCGGACCAGGACCTCGTGCGCGTCGCGCCCGCCGATCCACAGCGACTCGGGCTGCTCCTGCCGGAAGGCGTAACTCGAGTCGGGCCCGTCGAAGGAGAACGTCAGCGCGTTCTTGTAGCCGGCGGAAGCCTGGCTCACCACGAGTGAGCCGACGGCGCCGGCGTCGGTCTCCAGGAGGACGACCGCTCCGTCCTCGGTCGCGACGGGGCGAGCTGCGCCGTCGGGGCCGGGGCGCGTGGCGAAGGCCCGCGCGAACCGCGCGTCGATCCTGGTGATCCGCTGGCCGGTGACGAATTCCGCGAGGTCGCACCAGTGGACGCCGATGTCGCCGAAGGCCCGGGTCGCTCCGCCGTCGGCCGCGTCCACGCGCCAGTCGGTGGCCTCCGGGGAAGCCAGCCAGTCCTGGAGATAGCTGCCGTGCAGGAGCCATGGCGCACGGTGGCCGGGCCGGGCGAGCCGGGCGCGGGCCTCCCTGACGGACGCGTAGTACCGGTAGACGAAGGGCACGGCCGTCGCCAGGTCCCGGTCCGCCGCCAGTGAGGCGAGTTCCGCGGCGGTGCCCATGTCGGTGGCGAGCGGTTTCTCGCACACCACCGGTACTCCGGCGGCGAGCGCCGTACGGGCGAAGCGGGCGTGAGTGGCGTTCGGGGTGCACACGTGGACCACGTCGACACCGTGGCGCAGAGCCTCCTCCAGGGAGTCGAAGCCGCGTTCCGCCCCGAACCGCTGTGCCGCGGCTCGACCCTTGAGGGGAGTCGAGCCGATCACGCCGACGAGGCGGGCGCCGTTGACGGCCGCCGAGCGGGCATGCACGGCTCCCATGAACCCGGTACCGACGATCGCGACCCGCAACCCGCTCATGGAGGTGCTCCTCTCCCGCCGGGAGCGCACGCCCCCGAGCGGCATTAATGCTCTGGATGATCGAAACAAGGCAGCTTGAGACGTGCAGAGCGTCGACTTTTACTCAGATTAAGCTAAAGTGGCAGCGAATCCAAGGAGGCTGTGACATGACGGACACCGCAGGAACCCTGGCCGAGCCCGGCGCCGCACGGCAGCCGGTGACCCTGTTCACGGGGCAGTGGGCGGACCTCCCCTTCGAGGAGGTGGCGCGCCTGGCCGCCGAATGGGGATACGACGGGCTGGAGATCGCGGCCTCCGGTGACCATCTCGACCTCGCACGGGCCGAGGACGACCCCGCGTACCTCCCCGCCAAGCGGGCCGTGCTCGACCGCTACGGCCTCAAGGTCTGGGCGATCTCCCACCATCTCGGCGGCCAGGCCGTCTGCGACGACCCGATCGACTTCCGCCATCAGGCCATCCTGCGCCCCTCCGTATGGGGCGACGGCGACGAGGAGGGCGTGCGCCGACGGGCCGCCGAGGACATGAAGCGCGCCGCCAGGGTGGCGCGCAGCCTTGGTGCGGACACCGTCGTCGGCTTCACCGGATCGAAGATCTGGAAGTACGTGGCCATGTTCCCGCCCGTGCCCCAGTCGGTCATCGACGACGGTTACGAGGACTTCGCCCGCCGCTGGAACCCCATCCTCGACGTCTTCGACGCGGAGGGCGTCCGCTTCGCCCACGAGGTGCACCCCTCGGAGATCGCCTACGACCACTGGACGAGCGTCCGGGCCGTGGAGGCCGTCGACCACCGGGCCGCCTTCGGCTTCAACTGGGATCCCTCCCACATGCTCTGGCAGGGCATCGACACGGTCGGCTTCCTCACCGACTTCGCGGACCGCATCTACCACGTCGACTGCAAGGACACCCGGATCCGTCCCCGGACCGGACGCGCCGGCATCCTCGGCTCGCACCTTCCCTGGGGCGATCCGCGCCGGCGCTGGGACTTCGTCTCCGTCGGCCACGGCGACGTTCCCTGGGAGGACGCCTTCCGCGCCTTGGCGCACATCGGATACCGCGGCCCCGTCTCGGTGGAGTGGGAGGACGCGGGCATGGACCGACTGCACGGTGCCGCGGAGGCCGTGCACCGGATCAAGGCGGCCCTGTGGCCCCTGCCGGAGGCCGCGTTCGACTCCGCCTTCAGCAACCAGTGACCACCGACTCCGACGGCGTGGATCTTCCCCGCGACGTCGGGGCGCACGCGACAACGGCGACGTATGGTCGTGCGGTGGAACAGAACGACGGAGGCACCACTGGGGCGGGACGCGCCTCCCGGGCGCACTCGGGCACGAGGCACCAGAACGTGCAGAGAGTGCTGGAGGCGCTGCGCCTGAGCGGGCCGTCGTCGCAGGCCGCCCTGGCGCGCCGCACCGATCTGTCCAGGGCGACGGTGAACAGCATCGTGAAGACCCTGCGCGAGCAGGGCGTCGCGAAACTGATGCCGGTCAACGGCCGTGAGTCGTTGGTCGCCCTCGTGTCCAACCAGGGGGCGGTCGTCGCGGTCCAGGTCAACGTGGACTCGCTGCGGGCAGCCCTGCTCGACTTCGGTGCCGGCACCCGCCTCGACGCCGCCGCCGCGTTGCGTGTCAGCGACGGCGAGGGAGGCGGGCACGCCGGGCTGGTTCTGGACATGGTGCGGTCCCTCGCGGCGCGCGCCGGAATGCAGCCGAGTGATCTCGCCGGGGTCACGGTGGGCATGCAGGCCCCGCTGGCCCGGGCGACGGGCACCGTCACGTCGTGGGCGCGGCTCCAGCTGCCCGCCTGGAAGGACGTCGTGGTGGCCGAGACGCTCCAGGACGCCCTCGGCGCGCCCGTCTTCGCGGAGAACGACGCCAACCTCGCCGCGCTGGCGGAGTGGACCTGGGGGGCCGGCCGCGGCTCCACCGACTTCCTGTACGTGATGTGTTCGGCGGGAGTCGGTGGCGGACTGATCATCGACGGCCGGATTCACCGGGGCGGCGACGGCCTGGCCGGTGAGATCGGCCATCTCGTGCTGGAGCCGTCGGGGCCGGTGTGTTTCTGCGGCAGCCGTGGCTGCCTCACCACCTTCGTGTCCGAACGTTCGATCCTGCACGCGCTCGCGGCCTCCGGCAATTCCCTCGGTTCGCTGCACGCGGTCGTCGACGGCGCCCGCCGGGGCGATCCGGCGTGCCGTCGCGTGCTCTTCGAGGCGGGCCGGCACCTGGGGCGGGCCTTCGCCAGCACGGCGAAGGTCATGGCGCCCAGCGTGGTCGCCGTGGGAGGCATCCTCGGCGAGGCGGGACCGCTGGTCTTCGACGGCCTGCTCTCCTCCGTGGAGGTGCAGAGCCTGAAGATGGTCTCGCCCGGAATCCGGTTCCTGCCCGCGGTGCTGGGCGACGACGCGACCCTCCTGGGTGGTGTGGCGCTGGCCCTCACAGAGTCCGGCGGGGGAGCGAGTGCCCTCCCGGAATGGGCCCGCCGAACCCATACTGTTCGCGTCTCGAACGATCGCGCACATAATCGTTGACATTCCCGTAAAGGGGGATGACGATGGCCGCAGTTGAGGGCGACCCGGAGGGGACTCCGAGAATGGGCCGCCCTGCAGCACCGAGTTCAATTGCATGACCCGAGCCGCACTGCCCCTTGTCCCCTCGGCCGGGGAACGTCGCAGATCAATGCAGGTCTGACGTTACCGCCGCACCCCAGGCCCGACCCCTTTGGGTTCCGGTGGCCTTCCAGTCCCCACAGCATCAGAACAAGCGTCGAGCGCTGAAAGCACACCTTGCTCAAGGGTGCGGTGAATTGCACGCCGACGCGGAACGTTCAGGATTCGAACGGTTTAAAGGACCTCAAAGATGAGCAGTCAACCGACGCACATGAGCCCCGCGGAGCAGGTCACCGCCACGAAGGCCGCCTCCGCCGCCCCGCTGCCCGATTCCGGCACCGCGTCCATCGAGTCCGGCACGGGAGACACCCGCCTTTTCGTGCAGCTCGTCGTGATGATGCTGCTGGAGTTCGCGGTGTTCGGCTCCTGGTTCGCGACGGTGAGTCTCGTCCTGGCGACCCACGGGCTGCCGACCATCATCGGTACCGCGTTCAGCCTCGCGGCCCTCGCGGCGATCGTCTCGCCCATGGTGTTCGGCGCCATCGGCGATCGGTTCATGGCTTCCCAGAAGGCCCTCGGCCTGGCCCATCTGCTGGGCGGCGTGACCATGCTGTTCCTGCCGTTCGCGGTCCGGTCCGGCGCGGGCGGTCTGGTACTGGCCCTCGTCTTCGTCTACATGCTCTTCTTCCAGCCCACGCTCGGTCTGACGAACGCCATCGCCTTCCGGCACCTCGGCGCCAACCAGCGACGCTTTCCCTACGTCCGCGTCTTCGGCACGGTCGGCTGGGTCATCGCGGGACAACTCGTCGGCTGGATGGGCCTGTCGGCGTCCACGAACCTCTTCTACGTCACCGCGGCCTTCAGCTTCCTGCTCGGCCTCTTCTCCTTCACCCTCCCCGCCACGCCGCCGCCCGCCAAGGGAGTCCGCTTCTCGTGGGGCGACCTGGTGGGAGCCAAGGCGTTCCGGCTGCTGCGCCGGCGGAACTACGCCGTACTCATGGTGTGTGCCCTGCTCGTCGCCGTGTCCCTCGGCGTCTACAACACCTACGCCTCCACCTACCTCGGCGCGCTGGGCTTCACCAACGTGGCAGGGCTGATGTCCGTGGGACAGGCGTCGGAGGTGGCCTTCATCGTGACCATCCCCTTCGTCCTGCGGCGGGTCGGCATGAAGTGGGCGCTGTTCGCCGGCATGTGCATGTGGGCCGTCCGCTGCGTACTGCTCATCGAGGCGGCAGGGCACGGCAGTTGGCTCGCCGTCGGAGCCATTGCGGTGCAGGGCGTCTGCCAGGACTTCTTCCTCGTCCTCGGCGCCATGTACGTCGGCGAGGTGGCGCCGGTCGAGCTCGCCGTCCAGGCCCAGAGCATGCTCATCCTCATGGTCTCCGGATTCGGCCAGTTCATCGGCGCGACGATCTCCGGGCAGATCTACGACGCGACCGTCGGCGCCCACCAGAACGGACCCCTGTCCGACTGGACCGCGGTCTGGGTCTTCCCCGTCTTCTCCGCCGTGATCGCCGCAGTGGTCTGGGGCGTCTTCTCCCGCCACCACCGGACCCCGCAGAACGCGCCCGCCGAAGCCTGAGGAAGCAGGACAGCCCTCACCCGCGCGAGCGGGAGAGCCCGCCGTACCCGTCACACCTACGTCATCACCCAACGAGGAGGTGGAGTCATGAAGTACCTGTCCCCGGCATCACTGGGCAGCGGGCAGGAGGCTCGGCCCCTCCTCGACAGCTCCCACGCGCCGCTCGGCCTGTTCTGCGGCGCCTGGGCACGCAGCCAGCGGCTCGGCCTGCGTGAGGTACGGGGTCCCACGGTCCAGGACCGCTGACCCCATCCGGGTCCCCTCCGCACGGGCGGCAGGCGGACCGAGCCTCACAGCAGAGAAGAGTCGAACGACAGTGAACGCGAACCGTGCCACCCACGAAGAAGCGGCCGTCCGCCGCGCCCACGGGGCACCCACCGAAGCCGGCCGCACGGGCCGGGCAGCACGAGCCCTCGGCGGGTGCTGATCATGGGTTCCCTCGACAAGCGCTTCGACGCCCTGGTCATCGGCTCCGGCGCCGCCGGCAGCATCGCGGTCAAGGAGCTGACGGAACGGGGCATGGAGGTCCTGCTCCTGGAAGCCGGCCGGGACATCAGCGAGGCGGACTTCGTCCCGCCGAAGCCCACGCCGCCCAAGGCGATGAGCATCGGCCTCGGCGGCCGACTCCGCTCGGGCCTCAGGGGACAGTACGTCCAGGCCCGGCGGGCCATGTTCAAGGACCAGACCAGCCCGTTCCTGGTCAACGACTTCAAGCACCCCTACGCCTCCGACAGCGAGTTCCTCTGGATCCGCGGACGCCAGCTCGGCGGACGTCTGCACGCCTACGGACGCGTGCTCCTGCGCTCCTCCGACCACGAGTTCAAGGCCGCGTCGCGCGACGGACACGGCGAGGACTGGCCCATCTCCTACGCCGACCTCGCCCCGTACTACGACAGGATCGAGGAGTTCCTGGGCCTCTACGGGACCAGCGAGGGCCTGGACAACCTCCCGGACGGCAAGTACCGCGGGCCGTCGGTGTTCACCAAGGCCGAGGAGGAGTTCAAGGCCACGGTCGAGCGGCGGTGGTCCGAGCGCCACGTCGTCCCGTGGCGCTACGCCGCTCCCAACCTGCACCGGGTCCCGCTCGGAATCGTCGCGGCGCGCGCCACGGGCCGGCTGACCACCCGTACCGACGCGATCGTGCAGAAGATCACCGTCAACCCGAAGACGGGTCTCGCCGACGGCGTGATCTTCATCGACCAGAACACGAAGGCCCAGCACCGGGTGTACGCCGACGTCGTCGTCTCGTGCGCGTCGGCCATCGAGTCGGTCAGGCTGCTGCTGAACTCCGGCAGCACCGCCCACCCCGACGGGTTGGCGAACTCCTCCGGCCTGCTCGGGCACTACTTCATGGACCAGACGCCGAGCCTGCTGTTCGGCTCCGACCCGAACCACCCCGGCGCCGAGTCCCCCGAGGACCCCGCGCCGCCGGACCCGTACTACCCGCCCGTCGGCGGCGTCTACATCCCGCACTTCGACAACGTCGACAAAACCACCACGAGCGACTTCGCCCGCGGCTGGTCGGTGCAGGGAACGGTCGGCCGGATGCCCGTCCCGGAGGGCGCGGGCGGTGTCGTCGGACTGATGGGGTTCGGCGAGATGCTGCCGTACTACGACAACCGCATCTCCGTGCACCCCCGCCGTACCGACGCGTGGGGCATCCCCATCCCGCGCATCCACCTGTCCCTCACCGACAACGAGCGCGCTCTGATGCGTGCCCAGGTCCGCGGACTGCGGGAGATGGCCGAGGCGAGCGGCTACCAGGTGAACTTCGCGGCCTCCACGCTCGGCCTGGACTCCAAGAAGATCTGGCCGGACGCCGACCCGTTCAGCCGCGCGATCTTCCGCATCGGCATCAAGCGGAGCCTCGCCATGGGCGCGGCGATCCACGAGTGCGGCGGGGCCCGGATGGGCAACGACCCGGCCAAGTCGGTCCTCAACGAGTACAACGCGACGTGGGACATCCCCAACCTCTACGTCACCGACGCCAGTGCCTACGTGTCGAACGGCGGGGTGGGCCCGACCCTGACGATCATGGCGCTCACCGCTCGCGCCTGCGAGCACATCGCCCGTCAGCACGCGGACGGCTCGCTCCACCAGCGCTCCGCGGACCGCTAGGGCACGCGGCCGGCCGGTGCGCCGCAGCAGTGCCGCACCGGCCGGCCCGGCCCCCCCGACGATCACACCTGGTGCAAGGAATGTTTGAGAACTTCTTGATCCGCTCCGACAGCCTGAGGAACGAAGTCCGCGACGGGAAGACGGTCGGCTTCACCCTGGCCGTCCGCCACGCCAACTACCGCGGCTGCTACCTCTCCCTCCACAACGGCTACTACGTCGAGGTCGACGGCACCCAGTACGCCACCGACCGGCAGACCTTCGAGATCAACGGACAGGCGCCGCGCTCCTTCGACGAGATCCGTACCGCCGTGCACGAACACTGGAACTACGACGACGAGGCGGTCCTGCACGTCGAGGCGCCCGGCGGCCTCGCCCCCGGCGAGCACACCCTGCGCTTCCAGCAGTCCGTCCTGGCGGCCTACGGCTACCTCCCGACCGACGAGGAGTGGGTCAAGAACCCGCCCACGCCGGGATCGGGCGCGGGGTCGGACAAGACCCCCGAGATCGTCGCCTACCGCCTCACCCTGACCGAGCCGGAGAAGAACTGATGACCATCCAGCGCGGTGTTTCGCTCTACAGCTACCAGCAGTCCCAGTTCCTCAAGGAACTCATGCTGGAGGACCAGATCCGCGAGGTCGGCCGGAACCTCGGCGGCGCCGACGGCATCGAGCTCATCGACGAGATGTCCCTGCGCTACCCCGACCCCGGCGACGACTTCCGCCGGCAGTGGTTCGCGTGGATGGAGGCCTACGGCACCAAGCCCGTCGCCATGGACGTGGGCATGGACGTCCTGCAGTTCCGCGACCACGTCATGACCCACGAGGAGTGCGCCGACCGGCTGCGCCAGGACATCCGGCTGGCGAAGTCCCTCGGCTTCGCCAACGTGCGTGTCCTGTCCGTCGTCCCCGTCGACATCCTCGTCTCCGCACTGCCCCTCGCGGAGCAGCTCGACATCCGTCTCGGCAAGGAGATCCACCAGCCGATGCGGCTGGAGGGCCGGGAGGTCGGCGACATCCTCGACGTCATCGAACGCACCGGAACCCGGCACCTCGGGATCGTGCCCGACCTCGGCATCTTCCAGTTCCGCCCCTCCGAGGTCCTGCTGTCGTGGCTGGAGCGCCGCGGCGCCCAGCCCACGGCCTCGCTGGCGTCCGTGGACCTGGCCCTGGCCATTCACCGGGGAGAGTCCCCCTTCGACCTCACCGCGGTCCACCGCCACACCGCCGGCAACCTCCGCTCCGACCTCGGCCGCTTCCTGACCACCGGCGAGAGCGCGCCCGAACTGCTCGACGTGTTCGAGGGCGTCAAGCGGTACACGGACGAACGCGTCACGGACCCCGAGGCCATCGACTACCGCACCGTCGCGGAGGCGCTCATGCTCTCCCGCACGTCCGCGGAGACGCTCCGCCAGATCGCCCCGCACGTCATCCACGTGCACGGCAAGTTCAACAACATGTCCGAGGTGCCCGGCGCGCCCGGCCGCTACCAGGAGATCTCCATCGACTACGACGCCGCGATCGGCGCGCTGAAGGCCGGTGGCTTCGACGGGTACATCAACTCCGAGTACGAGGGCCAGCGGTACTTCCAGGACCGGGGCCGCGAGGACCTGATGGACGAGGTGGACCAGGTCCGCCGTCACCAGGAGCTGCTGAGGAGGCTGATCGCGGCATGACCACCGACACACAGCCGGCCGAACCCGCCTCGCGTCTCGTCGCCTTCGTGGGAGCCTACGGTGTCGACGGCGACGAGCAGGCGGGCGGCATCACCGTCCTCGACGTCGCACGCGACGGCCGCACCCTCACCCCACTCGGCCGCTCCGCGGAACCCCGTGAGGCCGGACACCTGGTCTACGCTCCCGGCACCCGCACGCTGTACGCGGTCGACGAGCGCAAGAACGACGGGCGCGGCCCCGTCCAGCCCCCGGCCGCCGTCCACGCGCTGGCGGTCGGACCCGACGGCGGTCTCACCCGGGTCAACGCGCTGCCCGCACCGGGACCGCGGCCGACCCACCTGTGCCTGGACGAGGGCCGGGGCGTGCTGCTCACCGCCAACCACGGCGACTTCGACCACGTCGAACACGTCGTCCGCACGGCCGACGGGGGGTGGGACGTCGAGTACCTGTACGACGACTCCACCGTGCTCCTGTACGGCCTGCGCCCGGACGGCGCCCTCGCCGGACTCCGCGACGTGCACGTCCGCACCGGCCACGGACCCGACCCCAACACCTCACCTCAGGCCGGCGGACACGCCCAGTCCGGCGCCCATGCCCACAGCGCCGTCGTCGACCCCTCCGGACGGTTCGTCCTGGTCGCCGACAAGGGCACCGACCGGATCGACGTCCTCGCCCTGGGGGAGGACACCCTCACACCGGTCGAGAGCCATGTGTTCCCCCCGCAGACCGGGCCCCGGCACATCGCCTTCGCCCCGACGACCGGCCATGCCTATGTGACCTGCGAGTTCGCTTCCACACTTGCCGCGTTCGCGTTCGACGCCCACACGGGCAGGCTCACCCCGCTCGACGAGGCCCCGACCGTGGACAAGGGGCACACGGGCCTCAACGAGCCCGCCGAGGTGCGGGTGCACCCCGATGGTGGGTTCGTCTACGTCAACAACCGGGGCGAGGACTCGCTCGCCTGGTTCCGCACCGACGCGGACGGTCGCCTGACCCGGCTCGGCCACGTGCCGCTGGCGCCGTCCCTGCATCCCGGGGTCGCCGCCCGCAGCTTCGCCTTCGCGCCCGGCGGTGGGTTCCTCCTGGTCGCCGACCGCCCGGCGAACCTCG
Source organism: Streptomyces mangrovisoli (assembly GCF_000974985.2). Lineage (GTDB taxonomy): Bacteria > Actinomycetota > Actinomycetes > Streptomycetales > Streptomycetaceae > Streptomyces > Streptomyces mangrovisoli. Next base: position 16,833 of record NZ_LAVA02000016.1, read on the forward strand.
TCCGCGCCTACGCGGTCGATGCCGAGGACGGCTCGCTCTCTGCGCTGGGCACCGTGGACGTGGCGCAGCCCGCGTACGTGGAATTCGCGGAGCTTCCGCACGAGTAGGACTGGTCCACGGAAGCACCCTTGCGGCGGACGTGCGCTTCGGCTGATCACTGGGGGCGGGACATGCGTGCCCCCAGTGGTCGGCCGGGCATCGAGGAAAGAGTGGAGAGTCAGTGGTGCCGTTGTCGGGGGAAGCCGGAAGGTGCCATGTGCTCGGCATGGTCAGGCAGCAGATCCTGCGGGGGGAGTTCGCCCCCCAGCAGCGTCTGCACGAACCGTTCCTGGCCGAACTGCATCACGTGACGAGGGCGAGTGTGCGGGCCGCGCTGATCGACCTGGCCGGCGAAGGCCTGGTGGAACGCACCCTGCATCGCGGCTCCCGCGTGCGCGTGGTGCCCGTGGCCGAAGCCGTGGAGATCATCGAATGCCGCATCGCTCTCGAAGCGCTCTGCGCGCGGAAGGCGGCCCTCGCCGCCGGAACACGGGAACGTGAGGAGTTGGTGAGTCTGGGGACCGAGATGACCCGGGCCGTCGGCGCCGGTGATGTCGGCCGCTACGCAGAACTGAACCAACAGCTTCACCAGCGGGTGATCGACCTCTCGGGACACGAGATCGCCAGGGACATGCTGGCGCGACTGAATGCCCAGTTGGTGAGGCACGAGTACCAGCTCGCACTGCGGCCCGGCGGACCGAAGAAGTCCCTCGGCGAGCAGCTGGCCATCGTCGACGCCATTGCGGCCGGCGACCCCGCCGCTGCGGAGAACGCGATCTGCGAACATCTCCGCAGCGTCATGCGCGACCTCTCCGGGCCTGCCTGACATGGTCGGGTGCGGGCGGCCCGGGAGCCCTGCCTTCTGCCGTGATCCGGTCGTGGGAAGCTGACCTCATGGATTCGTCCCCCGACCGCCTCGGCGAGATGTCGCCGCTCGAAGACCGTGCGACACCGGCCTACCCGATCGCGTCCGTCGACAACACGCTGCGCATCCTGCTGCTGCTCAGGACCGGCGGCAGCCTGGCGCTCTCCGACGTGGCCGCGGAGCTGGGCATCGCGCGTTCCAGCGCACATCGACTCATGGCGATGCTCACCTACTACGACTTCGTGCGTCAGGACCCGGCCTCCCGTTCGTTCCGGCCGGGTCCCGCCCTCGTGGATGTCGGACTGGCGGCCGTGCGGTCCCTGGACATCCGTGTCCTGGCCAGGCCGGTGCTCGTGGAACTGGCGGAGGCCACGGGCATGACCGCGCATCTCGCCCTGCCCCGCGGCCGCGAGGTGCTGTACGTCGACGGAGTGGAGAGCCGGCGCACCATCAGAGCCGCGCTGAGGACAGGTGACACCTTGCCCGCGCATGTCACGGGCGTGGGCAAGGCGCTCCTGGCCTGCCTGGACGACGACCAGGTGCGCCGCCTCTACGCGGAGGCGCCACCGGTCGCCGTGACGCCGCACTCGATCTCCGACGTGCCGTCCCTCCTCTCGGAGTTGAAGAGGGTGCGAGAGGTCGGATACGGGGTGAACCGCAACGAGAGCGAGAGCGGCGTCCTCTCCATGGGGATGGCGTTCCAGTCGACCGAACCGGGGCGGTACGCCGGCATCGGGCTCGTGTGCCCCGAGTCGTCCTTCGACAGCGGGTGGGAGGAGCGAGTGGCGGGTCAGCTGAAGGCGGCCGTGAGCAGGCTCCTCACGGAGATCTCGACGTTCCGCTCCTGAGGCGGACGCCCCCGGTCGCGGACTCGACGTAGCTGTCGGTGCGGTTACTTGAGACCGATCGCGGAGCACGCGGCCGCGTAGGAGGCCGAGCAGATCTGGTCCACCGTGTAGATGTGGTCGGCGACGACGGTGGATTTGATGTTCTTGCGGGTCAGCGCGACCACCGAGACCAGGTGTGCGGGGATGTCCTTGGCGGTCGGGCTGTCGACGTCGTCGCGGCCCAGGGCCTCGAACTCGATGTCCTTGCCCTCGACTTTGAGCACGGCCGCCCGGGCGGCGACGGTGGCCTCCTCCGTGTAGGACTTGTAGACGGTCATGAGCTGCTGGCCGGTGACGACCCGCTGCACCGCCGACAGCTCCGCGTCCTGGCCCGTGATGGGCGGCAGTCTGCTGACGCCCGCTGCTTCGAAGCTCTTGATGATGCCGGACACCATCGCGTCGTCGGCCGAGTAGACGCCGGCGATGTTGTCCTTGCCCAGCGTGTTGATGGCCTCGGCCATCTCGGACTGGGCGATGTCGGGGTTCCACCCGTCGGTGTCATAGGACTTCGCGATCGTCACCGCGCTGGAGATCTCCGACAGGGCGCCGGTCTTGTACTGCTCGGCGCTGGGGTCCGTCGGTGAGCCGTTGACCATGACGATCTTGTCGGAGCTGTCCGCGTCCGAGCCGAGGGCGTCGACCAGGGCGCGGCCCTGCAGCTTGCCCGCGAGCTCGTTGTCGAACGAGATGTACATGTCGATCGGGCCCTCGGCCAGGCGGTCGTACGCGATGACCGGGATGCCGGCCGCCTTGGCCTTCTCCACCATGGGCGCGATCTTGTGCGAGTCGACCGCGTCGAGCAGGATGACGTCGACCTTCTCGTCGATCATCTTCTGCATCTGGGACGCCTGGACGTCCGAGTCCTGGTCCGCGTTCTTGTAGTCCGTCGTACCGCGGTTCCTGGTGAGGGAGGCGACCCACTTCTTGATGGTGGGGTGGTCGAACTGGGCGTAGCGCGTGTTCGCCTTCTCGGGCAGCAGGAGACCGACCGTGATGTCGGAGCTCTGTGACGGGTCGGTGTCCGCACCGTCGTCCGACGTGTTCAGAACGCCACAACCGGCGAGTGACAAGGCCATCGTGGATGCGGCCAGGGATACGGCGAAGCGACGCATGGGCGAACTCACTTCAGGTTGCGATGTGGTGGTGGGCACGGGGCGCGATGCGGTGGGCACGAGGCTTGGTTCGGGGGCGAGGGGAGCACGGAGGTGATGGGCCGAGGCGCCGGCTCGCGGTGTCAGCACGCGCTTCGGTAGACCCAGTCGGCCGAGTCGCCGACGTTGCTCCTGGTCAGCACCTTCTGGGGGATGCCGGTCTTGTCGGAGGACGCGGGGACGGTCCCGTCCCTCTTCTGGCGCAGGTAGTCGACGACGGTCTTGACCTGCTGCTCGCCGATCTTCAGGGGTGACTGCGCAACGAGCGCCGTGATGGTCCCCGCGTTGAGCGCCAGCACCTCGGTCGGGGTCGCGTCGAGCGCGATGACGGCGACCTGGCCCGCCTTGCCTGCCTGCTTGACGGCGGCTGCGGCGCCCGTCCCGTCGGGTCCGTCGGCCGCGACGATGACCTTGAGGTCCGGGTGAGCGGCGAGGAGGGAGGCGACTGCCGAAGTCGCCTTCGTGATGTCGTAGTTGGTGTACTGGGGAGTCAGGGCCTTGAGGTCGGGGTTGCCCTTCTTGACGGCGGAGACGACGGGGTCGAGGCGGGAGTCGACGGGTTCGAGTCCGGGGATGCCGTTGATGACGGCCATCGAGCCGGCGCCGTCGGGCACGAGGTCGGACAGCTCGGTGAGGAAGTCCAGGTTCTCGGTGTCGGTGCCGACGACCTTGTACTGGGTCGCGGGCTGCGCGGAGTTGATGGTCACCACCGGGACGCCCTGCTTCATCAGGGTCTTGTACTGGCTCGTGAACTGGTTGGGGTCGCCCGGATTGACGATCAGGCCGTCCGGCTTCGACTGCTTGGCGAGCGAGAACTTCTGCGCGTACGAGGAGGCCTCACCGTTGGCGGAGGTGTATTCCTTGTAGCTCACGCCGAGCCTGTCGGCCTCGGCCTTGGCGCCGCAGCCGAGCGTCGTCCAGAAGGGGTCGCTGGTCAGCCCGTACACGGCCGTCACCGTGAACGTTCCGTCGTCGGCGGACCGTGCGGACGGGGAATCCGCCGCCTCGCTGCCGCAGGCGCTGGTCACGAGGGCGAGTAAGACGAGTGAAGTGTTGACAAGCGGTCTGTGCATGAGGCTTCTCGTTTTCTCTGCTGCCAGCGGAGAGTGACTGCTGGGAATCGTGGTGGAGGAGGGCGACCGCCGGTGGAGGTCCGGCGGTCGTCGTGACCGGTGGGGGAAGTCCGGCGGGTCGTCGTGACCCGTGCGGGGCGGGCCGGGCCGGACATGGCTCCCGCGCCCCCGGTCGCGGTGGACGGCTCGCGCCGCGGTGAAGGCGCCGCACGCCACGGGTGCTGCCGCTGTCGGCCGGCAGCACCCCGTTCCGGCGCGTCAGCAGCCGGTCTTGTAGATCCAGTCGGCGTTCGCCGCGTCCGAGACGTTCTTCTTGGTCAGCAGCTTCTGCGGGACACCGACCTTGTCGGAGGAGGCGGGCACGGCTCCGTCCTTGCCTTGGCGCAGGTAGTCGACGACCGTCTTGACCTGCTGCTCGCCGATCTGCCGGGGCGACTGCGCCACGAGCGCGGTGATCGTTCCCGCCTTGAGCGCGTCCACCTCGGTCGGAGTCGCGTCGAGCGCGATCACGGTGACCTTGCCCGCCTTGCCGGCCTGCTTGACCGCGGCCGCGGTGGCCTGGCCGTCGGGTCCGTCGGCGGCGACGATCACCTTGAGGTCGGGGTGGGCTATCAACAGAGAGGAGACCGCCGAGGTGGCCTTGGTGACGTCCCAGTTGGTGTACTGGGGAGACAGGGCCTTGAGGTCGGGGTTGGCCTTCTTGATGGCGGAGACGACGGGGTTCAGGCGGGAGTCGACGGGTTCGAGTCCGGGGATGCCGTTGACGATGGCCATGGTGCCGGATCCGTCGGGGACGAGGTCGGACAGCTCGGTGAGGAAGTCCAGGTTCTCGGTGTCGGTGCCGACGACCTTGTACTGGGTGGCGGGCTTCGCGGAGTTGATGGTCGCGACCGGGACGCCCTGCTTCATGAGGGTCTTGTACTGGCTGGTGAACTGGTTGGGGTTGCTCGCGTTGACCAGCATGGCGTCCGGCTTGGACACCTGCGCGGAGGAAAAGTTCTGCGAGTACGACGAAGCGTCGCCGTTGGCGGAGGTGTACTCCTTGTAGGTCACGCCGAGCTTGGCTGCCTCGGTCTTGGCGCCGCAGCCGAGCGTCGTCCAGAACGGGTCGGTCGTCAGCCCGTACACCGACGCCACCGTCAGCTTCCCTCCCGAGCCGGCCGAGTCGGCGGACTTGGAGGTGGACGTGTCGCCGGCGGCGTGACCGCAGGCGCCGGCCAGGAGGGCCAGCGAGAGGACGGAGGCGCTGGTGATGGACCGGTTCATGATCCTTCTCATGTTCTGACTCCTGTGATGCGGAATGTGCATGTCTTTGTGGCCGGGAATAAATCACCGTGCGTCGCTGGCCGGCGGTGCCGGGCGGGTCTCTCCCGGACACGGAGCGCAGGAGGCTGCCGGGATGCGGCGTCGGTGCTGGGGTTGCGGATCGCTGGCAGGCTCGGGGCGGATTCGCCGGCACGGGGCGCTGCGGGAAGCGTCGGTGGCGACCTCGTCCCGGCGCGCGGAGCTCGGTGGCCAAGGGGCGTGGGGGACGCCGAGGCAGTGAGGAGGGCCGGGGCACGGTATGTCGTCGCCGAGGCGTGACGGGCGGGTGCCGGTGCCTTGTCGGCGCCGGTCGCGGGGGCGGCCCGGTCAGGTACGTGCGCGCCGGAGGTGGCTGAAGCGGTCGACGCCGACGGCCAGGATCAGGACCACGCCGACTGCCATGAGCTGGTAGTAGGAGGACACGCCCGCGATGACCAGGCCGCCCTGGAGGATGACGGCGAGACCCGTGCCCCAGACGGCGCCGAGCACGGACACCTTGCCGCCCTCCAGCAGGGTTCCGCCGATGACCGCCGCCGTCACGGCGTTGAGGGCGTCGTTCGAGTGGCCGTTCAGGCTGGTGCTGATGAAGTGGGACAGGTCGATGAAACTCGCGATGCCGGCGAGCAGACCGGCCAGGACGGCCAGTCGCAGCAGATGGCGGGGCACGCGGATACCGACGCGTTCGGCGGCGCTGGGCGAGGATCCGATCGCCAGGGTGCGCGAGCCGAACCGCGTGTACCGGACGCACACGAACACCCCGGCGGTGATCACCACGGCGACGACGGCGGGGACGGGGACCGCTCCGAACGTCAGCAGCCCGAAGTCCGACTGGATCTCGGTGGGAAGTCCGCCGACGTCCGCGCCGCCGCTGATCACGTAGGCGAGCCCGGTCCCGATGCCGAGCGTGCCCAGGGTCGCGATCAGGGCGTTGATCTTCAGGTAGGCGACGAGCAGGCCGTTGACGAGGCCGAACAGCATGCCGGTGACGAGACAGCCGACGACCCCGATGGCGACGACCGTGCTCAGGTTGCGGTAGCCGCCGTCCGGTGTCCGGTCGGCCACCGCGAGCATCAGCTTCGCGCCCACCACCGAGGAGAGGACGAGGTTGGCTCCGAGGGAGAGGTCGAATATCCCCGCACCGAGCAGCATCGCGAGCCCGACCGCGAGGAGCAGTGCTTCCGTGGCCGACAGGAGCAGCGACTGGATGTTGGCCTCGGAGGCGAACGGGCCACCGGACTGGACGGCGAACACGACGAACAGGACGACGTCCAGGGCGAGGATCGCGGCGGCCCTGGTGGTGAGCACGCGCAGCCAGAGAGGTCTGACGGCCACGGCCCGGGTGTCGACGGACGAGGACGCCCCGTCTGGCGGGGCCTGGGTCTGGGTGCTCACGCCGCACTCTCTTCCTGGCCGTAGCCGACCATCGTCGCCACCACGTCGGGGACGGTGAGGTCCGCGGCCGGTACGTCCAGCGCGGTACGTCCGCGGAAGAGGATGACCACCCGGTCCGCGATGGCGAGGATGCGGGGAAGGTCGTGGGAGACGACCACGACACCGAGTCCCCGGCCCGCCACGGTCCGCATGAGATCGCAGACGAGCTCCGACTGCCGTGCGCCGAGCGCCGCGGTGGGTTCGTCCATCAGAACCGCGGTGCTCGACCACATGACGGCACGGGCCACGGCGACCGCCTGCCGTTGTCCGCCCGACAGGTCGCTGATGGGCACGGTCAGGGACGGAAGGTTGATCGAGAGCTCACGAAGCGCGGCCTCGGTCCGCTCCGTCATCTCCCGTCGGTCCAGGACTCCCATCCGGCCGAGCGGCCCCCGCCGCAGCACCTCGTGGCCGACGAACATGTTGTCCACCACGCTGAGGTCGGGCGCGAGGGAGAGATCCTGGTGGACCGTGTCGACGCCCAGTGCCTGCGCGTCCCGCACCGAGGTCATGGAGACCGGCTGGTCGTCGACGACGAGCCGGCCGGCATCGGGCTGATGGATGCCCTGGAGGATCCGGAGGAACGTCGACTTGCCCGCCCCGTTGTCGCCGAAGAGCGCCACGATCTGACCGCGCTCCGCGCGAAGGGACGCGTCGCGCAGGGCTTCCACGTGGCCGAACCTCTTGCCGACATGTTCCGCCGCGATGGCCACCTTCGTAGCCGCGCCGGGCGACGCCTCGGTGGCCTGCGGGGGCTGCGCCGCGCCCTCGGGCGGGGCCTCGTCGGCGTCGGGGGCTCGTCTACGCGCTGTACTCACCGGATGCTCCTTGAGGGGACGAAATGCACGCAAGTAGGGATGACGTCATGGATGTCCGCCTTTTCCCTGCAGGATCCGGACACGCCTTCGTGACGGCGACCACATACTTTGGCGAGTCGCATGCAAAAGTCAATGCCTTTGCCGACAATCCTGCTGACAATCCGTGACTGACGGATCGTCAGGTCGCGGTGGTGCGCGGCCGCCGGCTGCGCGCTCACCGCCTGACGCGTGACGTTTGTTCAGGTCGAGTCGGATCGGCGTCCGGGTGACCGCCACAGCCGCAGACGGCGACCCAGCAGGGTCATGACGGTTGCGCGAGCCGGGGTGCGTGGTGTCGAGGGAGATCGACTAGCGTGCTGTCGAGCGACGCGGACGGAGACTGCCCGACAGAGCCGCTGCGGATTCCTCCCACGTGTCGCGCCGCCCGGACCGGGCCGACGACGTTGACGCCTGTCCTCTCGACGCGTAAAGGTTCGCTCCAGCCCCGGCCCATGGCGAAGCCCTGCCCGCGGCTGTCGACCGAAGGAGACAGAGTGCCGAGTGAACAGGCCGAAAGCCTGGCCGCGGTCCTGCGAGCCGTGCGCTCCAACGCTGCCGTGACCCAGCCTGCACTGATCCGGCACCTCGGGCTGGGGCGCGGCGTCGTCACCGCCAGGATCGCGGAGCTGGAGGGCGCCGGACTCATCACCCAGGCCGGCGTCGGACCGTCCACCGGCGGACGGCAGCCACGCCGGCTGCGCCTACGGGCCGAAGCCGGCCTGATCGTCGGCGTCGACATCGGCGCGACCTTCCTCAAGGTGGGCCTGGCCGACCTCTCCGGCCGCATCCTCGACCGGGTGATGGAACCCGCGGACGTCGCACTCGGCCCTGACGGCGTCCTCGGCAGGGTCGAGGAACTCGTCGGCACGCTGTTGGCCAGGTCCTCGGGCGGGAGCGTGTGGGGCGTGGGGGTCGGCGTGCCCGGCCCCGTGGAGTTCAGCACCGGACTGCCCGTGGTGCCGCCCATCATGCCGGGATGGGACGGGTATCCCATCCGCGAACGCTTCGCGCGCACATGGAACGCGCCCACCTGGGTGGACAACGACGTGAACCTGATGGCCCTGGGCGAGTTGCGGGCCAACCCTGCCGCCGCCGGGGTCCGCAACCTGCTGTACGTCAAGGTCGGCACCGGAATCGGGGCGGGCCTGGTCTCGGGAGGACGCCTGCACCGGGGCAGCGAGGGCTGCGCGGGCGACATCGGTCATGTCACCGTGTCCGAGAGCGAGGACGTGACGTGCAGGTGCGGCAACACCGGCTGTCTGGAGGCGCTGGCGGGCGGGGCCGCCCTGGCCGCCCAGGGCCGACGCCTCGCGGAAACGGACCGGAGCGACGAACTGGCCAGAGTGCTGGAGCAGCGAGGTCGTCTGACCGCCGCCGACATCGCGTCAGCCGCGGAGCTCGGGGACGTCGCGGCGAAGGAACTCCTCGTGAATGCCGGGAAGTTGATCGGCAGCACGCTGGCCACCCTCGTGAGCTTCTACAACCCCGGGTGGGTGGCGCTCGGCGGCAACGCCATCAGCACGGGCGACACGATCCTCACCCAGATCAGGGAGACCGTACGGCGCCGGTCCCTTCCCCTTGCCACGCGCCGCCTGCGCATCGAGCGCTCGTCCCTCGGGACCGAGGCGGGGCTGTCCGGCGCGGTCAATCTCGTGGCCGACGAACTGTTCGAACCGCGCTGCCTGGCGTCCTGGGTGCCTCACTCCACACCGTCGGGCCGGCCGGAACTCGCATCCTTCGCCGGGCTCGACGTCGCGGCGTAGGCCCGGGTCCCCTCCTGGATGCCCGGCCTCACCAGATGAGGCACCAGTAGTTTCCCGCGTTGCCGATGCCGATCCGGCTCACGTGGGGGATGAGGCTCGGGTCGGGAGGACCTGCCGAGGCCAGGGAACATGCGGGGTCACCGACGGTCTGGGCCAAGGCCATGCGCTGCGCGGCGGCGACAGCGGTGGGGGACGTGTACCAGGTGGTGGTGACCGGCCCGCTGGGCTCGGGGCGAGGCGTTGCCGTCGACGGGCTGGTGCGTGGGGCGGGGGCGCTCGTGGCGGGCCGTGTCGTGGTCCGGGAGGGCCGTGGCGCCGGCTGGGAGCGTGTGGGCGCGGGAGACGTGTGCGTGGACGTGTGCGTGTGCGTCGGCGTGTGTGTTTGCGTGTGCGAGGGAGTCGGCGACGGCCGTGTCGGCTGAGCGGTATGCGGGCGGGCCGCCTCCGAGGAGGCCTCCGTGTGGTGCGTGGGGCGGGCTGTGGAGGACGTCGGCTGAGGGGAGCGGGATGTCGCGCTCGCGGTCGGGGTCGAGGTCGGCCGGGGTGTCGAGGGCGCTGAGGTGGGGGTCTGCGGCTCGGTTGTCTGCGACGGTCCCGTTGTCGATGCGGATGTGCTGGGAGCTGTCGCCGCCGAGTGGGGTGTGCCCGTGTCCGATTGCAGCAGCAGCCAGGTTCCGGTGCCGCCGAGAACGAGGACGGCGGCGCCGCCCGCTATCCACCAGGCCCGCCGCGACGGGCGTCGGTGACGGCTCATGGTTTCACTGTCGCATTGCCGCGGTGATCCTGCAGTGATACGAAGTCGCAGGCTGGAGCGGGGGCCCGCGGGCGGGCCGGGGACGATCATGCCTCGCGGGGTCCATGAGGCGCAGGAGACCGGCCGCGGTGGAGGGCGAAGAGCCGGCGCAGAGGGACCCCGTCCAGCTAGCCGGTGAGCTCGTTCGCGATCCCGCCCGCCGTGTCGGTGGCGACGCCGTCGTAGCGCATGTACCACTCGGTGCCGAGCAGCCGCTCCCGGTCGGCCGCCGGAAGGGAGGCGAGCAGCCCCGGTGCGGCGCCCCGGGCCACTTCCGAGCGGTGCGCCTGAACGCCGGCCCACTTCTGCTCCAGCCAGGGGCGGACGTCGGCCGCCGCGGCGACCCACTCGTCCGGGACGGTGCGCAGTGCCCTGCCCGCCGCGGCGAACCCGGTCAGCGTGTCCACCGCCGAGTGCGGGTGCGTGGCCAGGTACAGTGCACCGGCCCGCCACGGCGCTCCGGCCTCGGGGTACAGCCGCTCGTGCGCGGCCGCGTGCACCGCGAGCGCGGTCACCCGGTGGGTGTGCACGTGGTCGGGATGCCCGGTCAGGCCGCCGTAGGCGTCGTGCGTGACGACGATCCGCGGGCGGAACCGCCGCAGGTGCGCCACCAGGGCGCCCACGGCCTCGTCGAGCGGCGCGTCGAGCAGGCGCGGACGGCCCGGCGCCGACTCGGGGACGCGGGCGTCGGCGTACCCGAGGAGCAGCGGTTCACCGGCCCCGAGGGCGCGAGTGGCGTCGGCCAGTTCGGCGGCGCGGTGCGTGCCGGCGGCCCAGGTGGCCGTGACGACAGCGGTCCGGGCTCCCGCCGCAGCGTGGCGGGCGATGACGCCGCCCGCCCACAGGGACTCGTCGTCGGGATGCGCGAACACGGCCAGCAGGCTCGACGGCTCGGACATCCCTAGCTGCCGTGTCCCACGTTCGGCCACCACCGTGCACCCGTCACGTCGGGGACCGTATCAGGCCTCGCTCGCACTGCTTGCAGACAGGGGCCTGAAGCGCCTTCGAGGGCAGGCACGTCGGCCAGGCATCCCCGCACGGCATTCGCCGTCAGGCAGCGGGTACACGGCGCCCATGCACACGACCCATGAGGAACTGGCCGCTGCCGGCTCGGCGGCGGGGTTGATGATCATGGTCGGCTGCGGACTGCTCGTCACGGCCGCATTGGTGGCCGCCGTCCGTCTCGGTATCGGAGTGCGGCGCAAGGAGCCCGCACCCCCGCGTCGCGGCGACCACCCCACACCTCCGCCCTCGGGCCCGGTGCGCGAGGAACAGAGCATGCGCGAACCGAACGAGGTGCCCCGGGCCACCGGTGGCAGCGACCGCCTCACCCCGCACCAACTCGGCAACGCCCCCAGCAGGCCGGACGAGAATCAGACCCGCCCCCGTTGGCACGGTGGCTCCAGCGGACCCATCGGCGGCTGAGGAGCCGACACGATGTGAGCCGGCCGGCGGCCCGGGCGGAGGACGGCAGGCACGGTGGCCGCAGGACGGCAGGCAGTTCGAGGACGGTGGGCGCTTCGCTGCGGCGGACCACGGTCTGTGGTGCAGGGTGAGCGGTCCGATCTTGATCTCGTGGCGTAGGGCCGCTCCCAGCTCGGGGCACACCCCCTCGTCCAGTGCGGCCCGTGAAGTACCGACGGCCCGGGCCGGGTTCCCATCCTCGGCCCGGGTGCACAGCCCGCCGGGCTCCTGCGATCTCCGGGTGGCGCCCTCCGCGATCAGGGGTGGTCAGCCGCAAGCGGCAAGCCCGCCTGCGGTGCGACGACGGTGATGGTCCGGGGCTGTGGCCCGAACCATTCGCACACCAGGATGGTGGCATCGTCCTGCAGTTGCTGGTTGTGGTGCTGCAGCAGGGAATGGATCAGCCGGCGCAGGGTCTCGGGGACGGGCAGGCCGTCGCTGTGGTGGCGGACGAGGAAGTCGATGAAGTGCGCGAGACCGAACTCTTGGCGTCCGACGCGGGCTTCGGTGATTCCGTCGGTGTAGAGGACGAGGCGGTCGCCCGGTTCGAGCTGCTCGTGGCAGACGGTGGTGGGCAGATGGAGGTCGGTGCCCATGGGGTGCGAAGGCGGGCACTTCAGGAGGGTGGACCAGCGTCCGCCACGGATCACCAGGGGTGGCGGATGGCCGCGGTTGACCCAGGTCAGGATCCCGCTCCTGGTGTCCAGATCGGCGAGGATTCCCGTCACGTAGCGGCTGTGGCCGAACTGCTCGACCAGCACCTGCTCGACGCGCTCACCGAGCTGGTCGAGCGGAGTGCCCTGACGGCGGTGGTTGCGGCAGGCGGCGACGGCGAGATTGGCGGTGAGACCGGCGGAAGTGTCGTGTCCCATGGCGTCGAAGACCGAGAAGTGGATGGTGTCGCCGGAGACGGCGTAGTCGTACGCGTCCCCGCCGACCTCGTAGGCCGGCTCCAGGGCCGCGCCGATGACGACCCGGTTGTCGGCGTAGGTGCGCGGCGGCATCAGGGTCCATTGCATCTCGGCCGCGACGTTCATCGCCTGGGTACGCGTCATGCGGGCGTGGGAGTCGCTGGTGTCCCGGCTGGAGACGACCAGCATGGCCACCATCGACGCCAGCGTCAGCATGTCCTGGTGGAGACCGTCGCCGTGGTGGGCGGTGGTCACGCGCAGGACGCCAAGGCGCTCGGTGCCGTCCAGGAGCGGCACCCACCAGGACTGGCGCCCGTCCTCGGTGCCGGCGCCGGCCACGATGTGACCGTACTGGTAGGCGCGCCCGGCGACAGTGCCCTCGACCGGCATGTCCGCCTGGGCGCCCGCGGCCTCCTGAGCCGCGTCCAGCCCCTTGCCGGTGAGCAGGCGCAGAACGTCCCGCTGCAGGTCGGCGAGGTAGATGCGTACGTCGTCGAAGCCGGCCGACGCAGCCTGCTCGGCCACGCTGGAGGGCAACTGTTCGAAGGCCATCGTGTGACTGCCGGACAGGAGGCTCCTCAGCATCTGCAGCATCCCGTCGTCGCGCCGTGTCATCACGGGCCTCCTTTCTGTCACGCCGTCTTTCGTCCGGAGGAAGGCGTGATCAGTTGTTCGTTCGGTCCGGGTACCCCCTTCGAGCGTCGGCGTCTGCTCGCCTGCGACCTGCTTTTCGATGATTTGTCGGGTGCGGACTCGAGTCCGAAGAGGACGGCCCGCCGCCCGTCGTGCATCCGTCGCCGGCGACGCCCTGAGACACGTGCGTGGCGTCGGCGCAGTGACGGAACGTCAGCCAGCCGCGGTGACCTCGTCCTTGATCAGGGCGGCCCCTTTGTCCTGCACCAAGTGCGCGGCTCCAGCGGCCTTCGCCATGGCCTCACCGGTCAGTCCGATGGGCCGTCCGCTGGGTGGGGCTGCTGGGTCATCGCTGCGCGCTCTCCTTGATCGTGGCCACGTCGGCCTTGACGCTGTCGATGGTCCGCTCGGGCGCCGGCGGCGCGGCCCGGCCGACCTCCTTCTTGCCCGCCAGGGCGAGTACGGCCGTGATCGCGCCCAGGACGGCGGTCACGATGAGGGCTGCGGCCCACACCGGCAGGGGAACGGCCAGCGCCGCGATGGCGGCGGCGACGAGGGCCTGCAGCGTCAGGAAGCCGACCAGACCGGCTCCGCCGAACAGGCCCCCACCCTTGCCGTAGAGCCTGCCCTTCTGTTTCATTTCCGCCTGCGCCAGCCGGATCTCGCCCCGGACCAGCTCCGCCAATTGCTGGGACGCCCGCTGGACCAGCTCGCCCACAGGCTCCTGCGAACTGCTCTGGCCACGGCGCGTATCGGGACTGTTCATGGCGACCTGCCGCCTTTCTGGGCAGCTGCCGTGGCAGCCGGCCCTTCCTCTCCACCACGTGTTCGGCTCGTGCCCCCGTCCGAGGCACGGCGGTGCGTCGGGTACCCGTGAGCGCCCATCCCATCCGCGCGGCCTTCGGTTTCGGCGGCGAGCGGCTGTCACGGCAGCGCGCGGCGTGGCGGAGGCGAGGTCTCGCCGGGCGCGGTCACCGCCGGCGGGCAGGTGCATGCCCCCATTGGCGTCCGCCGGAGTGCGCGGCCCGCGCCGTCTTCGCAGCATGACGTCTGACGACCCCACCCCATGTGCGATCGATGCGATCGGTGCTGGGGCGTTGCCACCCGCACTGGTTCGGAAGGACGACATGCCCATACGTAACCGTGGTATGGCTGCCGCAGCCGCCATGTTCCTGGCCGGATTGACGGCGCTGAGCTCGGCCCCGGCCTACGGCCTGCCCGGCGCGGCCACCGGCCGCCTCGGGCCCGCGAGGGCGGAGGACGGCCCCCTTCCCGCGGGCCGCCCAGCACCAGGACTGGCGCCGGCACGGACGATCAGCGACTTTCCGGCCGCCCGCGCCGCGGCCGACGCGTACACCGTCTCGTCCGGGGACACGCTGAGCGGCATCGCCCAGCAGAGCCTCGGCAGCGCAGTGCGGTGGGACAGCGTCTACACCCTCAACCAGCAGGCCATCGAGGATGCGGCCCGCCGGCACGGGTACGGCTCCAGTGACGGTGGCCACTGGATCTTTCCGGGAACCGTGCTCGCCCTTCCCCGGGACGAGCCCGGGCGGACGCAGCAGGCATCGCGGTTCGAGCCCGCCCCGTGCCCGACCACCTACGGCACGCTGAAGGGCACGACCTGCGGCTTCCTCGTCGTACCGGAGAACCGGGCCCACCCCTTTGCACGCACCCTTCGCCTGGCCGTTGCCCGCGTCCGCTCGGCATCGCCCAGTCCGCGCCCCGACCCGATCGTGTTCCTCACCGGCGGACCCGGCGCCGACGCCCTGGCGGACATATCCGAACTCACCGAGGCCGGGATCAACCGTGACCGTGATCTCGTCGTCCTGTCCCAACGCGGGACGCTCTCGTCGCAGCAGCCGCTGACGTGCCCCGAGATCGACCAGTTCTACGCGGAGCGTGTCCACCTTCGGTACGACGCAGCCTCGACCGGAGACCTGTACGCACAGGCGGCGGCCCGGTGCCGCGAGCGCCTGACAGCCCAGGGAATCGATCCCGCTGCCTACAACACCAGCGAGAACGCCGCCGACGTGGCCGATCTGCGCAGCGCGCTGGGAATCGACGAGTGGAACGTCCTGTCGCACTCCTACGGGACGCAACTGGCCCTGGTCTACATGCGCATGTTCCCCCAAGGAATCCGCTCCGTGACGGTCGACGGCGTCGTACCGCCGTCCGTGGCGTCGCCCGGCTGGACGTGGAGCAGCCTGAGGGAGTCGTTCGACAACATCGTGGGTGCCTGTGCGGCCCAGCCCTCCTGTCGGCAGCGCTACCCGGACATCGGTGGCACCTTCCTGCGCATGGTCCGCCGGCTGGAGGCCCGTCCGGTCACCACGCACGTGACGGTGGAGCAGGTCGGCAGGGTGAAGGTGGTCCTCGACGGCGGGGCGCTGCTGAACTGGATCGTTCGCACCAGCCACGCCCCCGACGACTTCCCGCTGGCCGTGGAGGAGTTGGCCCAAGGCCACCCCGAGCGCATCGCGGAGCAGTGGGCGGCCGCCTGGCTGCCCGGCTCGCAGGGGAAGTTCGCGCACGGGCTGTCGCTCAGTGTGTGGTGCAGCGAATGGGTGCCGTTCGAGACCTCCGGCGAGCAGCTCGCCGAGGGGCTTCGAGCCTTTCCCGAGCTGCCCCGCTCGGTCCTCGCCCAGGCGCCCCAGCTGCCGTTCCTGCGACAGGCGTGCCAGGCATGGAACGTTCCCCAGGCACCCGCCTCCGTTCGCGCGGTCACCCGGGGCACCATTCCCACCCTTGCCATCTCCGGCAGCTTCGACGCCCAGACCGGGGCCCAGTGGGGGAGCTACGTGGCACGGACGCTCTCCCGCTCCACCGTGGTGACGCTGGCCGGAGTCGCCCACGGGGCGTTCCCGCAGCCGTGCGGGGCATCGGTGATCACGTCCTTCTTCGACGACCCCGAGAACCCCGACACCCGGTGCGTGAGTTCCGTCAAGCCGGTGCCGTTCACCATCGGCAACGGGGGAGCCGGCACCTCGTGAAAGATAACCTGCTGTCGGGGGTCTCCGACCCCGGCCCCGCGCGCTGGTCCCGCCGCGGCTTCCTCGGCGCCGCGTCGGCGGTGAGCTGCGCGACCGTGTCGCTGGGGCCCACCGCGGCGTCGGCCGCGTCACCGCGATCCGCCGTCCACGGCGGCGCCACCGGCGGCCCCGCAAATCCACTGTTCGGCGCCCTCGACGCCAAGATCGAGGAGGCCATGAGGGCGTACGCCATTCCCGGGGCGGCCGTGGGCGTGCTATGGAACGGCCAGGAGTACGTCAGGGGGTACGGCGTCACCCATGTCGACCACCCCGTCCCGGTCGACGCCGACACCGTCTTCAGGGTCGGCTCGACGACCAAGACCTTCACCGGAACCACCGTGATGCGACTGGTCGAACGGGGCGACATCGCCCTGGACGCCCCGGTGCGCCGCTACCTCCCCGACTTCACGGTGGCCGACCCGTACGCGTCGGCCCAGGTCACCGTGCGGCAGTTGCTCGACCACAGCGCCGGGTGGCTGGGCGACGACTACCAGGACTTCGGCCCCGGCGACGACGCGCTGGCCCGCTTCGTGGCGTCCATGGCCCGGCTTCCCCAACTCAACGCCCCCAGCGAAGTGTTCGCCTACAACAACGCGGCGCTGTGCGTGGCCGGCCGGATCATCGAAGCGGTGACCGGCACGACCTACGAGGCGGCGGTGCGCAAACTGGTCATCGATCCCCTGGGGCTCGACCACAGCCGCTTCTCCAGTGACGAGATCGTGGGCTTCAACGTCGCCGCGCCACACGACGTCGTCGACGGCAAGGCGGTGCCGGAGCCGTCGTTCTGGCTCCAGCCACGCAGCCTCGCACCGACCGGCGGCCTGATGTCCAGCGTGCGCGACCAGCTGAGCTGGGCCCGCTTCCACCTCGGAGGCGGTACGACGCCCGACGGCACACGGCTGCTGAGCAGGACGTCGCTGGAACAGATGCGCTCCACCCCCGGCCCGGGCGGCACGCTCGTCGTGGAACTCGACGGCATGGGAGTCACCTGGATGCTGCGCCCCACAGCCCAGGGGGTCCGCGTCGTGCAGCACGGCGGGACCTGGCCGGGGCAGATCTCGGGCTTCCTGATGGTTCCCAGCCGCGGCTTCGCCCTGACCCTCTTGACCAACTCGGAAGGCGGAACGCGGCTCAGGGACGACCTGTTCACCGACGACTGGGCGCTCAGCCGGTTCGCCGGAGTGACCAACCTGCCCGCCACGGCACGGACTTTGAGCGAAAAGGAGCTGGCACCTTACGAGGGCCGCTACCTGGCCCAACGGATCGGTGACGACGGTGCCATGGAGGACGTGGTCGTCGAACTGATTGGCCACGAGGGGAGGTTGCGCGGCACGCAGACGTTCAAGAGCTCGACTGGCGCGGGCCGCACGACCCCCGAGGAAGAGGAGGAGGACACGGCAGCGGTCCAGACCGGCGAGGTCGGAGCCGCCTTCTACCGCCCCGACGTCGCACTGGACCTCACCCCCGACGGTACACCGGTCGGCACGCGCTCCGACTTCGTGCGCGGCCCCGACGGGAAGGTGGCCTGGTGGCGCAACCACGGTCGGCTGTACCGCCACCAGACACTGTGACGCGCCCCGTGGACGGCCGCAGCGGCCCGACGCACTCATCGCCGACCGCGGCTACGACCACGACACGTACCGCCGCCTGCTCTGGAAGCGCGGCATCAGAACGGTGATCGCCGCACGCGGCCACCTTCAGGGCTTCGACGACCTGGGCCCCTACCGCCGGGTCGTCGAGGGCGCCGTCGCCTGAGTCGTCCACGAAGGCCGGGCCGAGCCGCACAACGGTCCAGCCTCGGGCTGCCCTGATGCCGTTGATCAGGTTGACGACCACTCCCAGGACCATGAACCAGCCCAGGCAGAGACAGACCCGGCCCATGGCCCGCCTACCTTTGCTGGGCGCCGTTTCGGGCAGCAGCACACCCGCCCCGCACGTCGGAGAACGCGCCGGCTGCGAGCGCGGTGACGGCCTATTGGATCAGATCGGTATGTGTGAAGCAGGTCGGACAGACGTAGAGCTGCAGGTTGTTCGCGTCGGAGACCTGGATGCCGGGCGGGTTCGACACCTTGTCGTTGTCGATCTCCGGGATGGCCTGGTCCTCGAGCGGGACCCAGCTCCTCCTGTAGTCGCGACTTTCGTCCGAGGCGATGGTGAGCAGCGGGTTCATCGCGGAGCCGCAGTGGATGCAGAACCGGGCGATGGGATCGGTGAGGCCCCATGGCGCCCATCCACCGACCTTCCATCCGGGGGCGACGGACAGCGCGTCTATGTAGAACGCCTCCGGGTCGGACTCATCGGAATCATCCGTCACGACGCCGACTGCCTGCCACGTACTCCACTCGCTCAGCTGCTGCCGCAACTCCCTGTCCAGTTCCAGAAAGTGGGGGTACTCGGTGACCTGCTCCGGTGCGAGCACGCAGGGCTCCGGCGTGTAGCCGCGCTGCGCCTCGTACGGCGATGGCGGCGAGGTCAGAACGTGGGTGACGTCGGCGGCGGTTCGCCAGAACAGTTCGGTCCGAGGCTTGAAATGCGGCGGGTGCTCCGAGGGACACCACAGCACCTGGAGCAGGTCTGTCCGTCCGGGCGACCGTAGTTGGGGCACGTCGCGTACGTACAGCTGGGCCACCGGCAGGAGGGGGCAGACCGGACCCTCGTGCCACTTGTCGCAGTACAGCCACGGCTGCCTGGAAGGCCACAGCAGTGGTCCGCCGATCGAACTCTGGTACGGCGACGGAGAACCGGGGCGGGGATGCAGCCGGGTCGCCGTGCGTGCCAGCGGGGCCAGTTGAGGGAAGGCCGCGGCCACGTCGAACGGTCGTGGTGGGGTGGTACGGATCAGGTTCACGGCGGAGATGCTGCCAGCAGCCTCTGACAATCGGCGTGCGACGGGACCATCCGTGGATCCGCGCTCGGTGCTTCGGACCTGCGGATGGGGCCGGTTCGTCGTCAGTGCGCCCAGGGCAGACGAACCGCCTCGATTTCAGGGTCGTTCAGCAGCGCGTCGATGAGGGTCGGGGGCCCGGCGACCTTGGTGGCCCACAGGTCGTAGTCGGTGCACAGGACCCAGGAGCGGTCGTCGGGCCAGAGGTTGGCCGGGCTGAAATCCGCCTCGGAGTGGTCGTAGAGAATCTCGGCGTCGCCGAGCCGACCCTCACGCACGTGCAGGTTGTCGAAGTCGACGGCTCCGAGCGTCAGCGGGTTGTAGTAGGCCAGGCAGCGCGTGTCCGGGCCTGGGGGGCTGTACTGGGTGAGGATGGCGATCAGCCGGTTCCAGGTCTCACGGTCCAGGCTCCCCTCGGTCGGCGGGACGATGCCGAGCGGCCAGCTGCCCTGCTTCTGGGCCGAGGGAAAGCAACGGTAGGCGGGCATCAGCCCGTCGGAAACGACCGGGTCACCGGTCCGCCGGGCGAGCTCGGCCCAGCGCAGCCGTCGCCAGCCGGGGCCCGGGTGCCGAGCCCGGCCCAGTCCTCCTCCCGTGGCGACGGCCACGGCGTCGAGGTCGAGGCCCGCGATGGTGTGGGGCAGGGCGCTTCCGTCGGCAAGACGTGCCTGGTGGTACTCGTGATACGACATATCCTCCGGCCCCTGCTCGTGCTCGTACATGGCGTTCAGCACCCACACCGAGTCGGGCATGGCGGGAGGCATGAAGCCTGTGAGGCCGTCGCCGCACAGTTCCAACAACCAGTCGGTGGCTCCGGACGGCACCAGCGGCCACAGGCTCGAGATCAGGTTCGACTCCTCGGACATGTGCTCATGGTCGCAGGTGCGAATCCGCCCTCCCTTCGCGGTCCGCGGCTCTCTGCGGTGAGCCGCTCACAGGTGGGCCTGGCCGCGCGCCGGCAATTCTTCACGGGAGTTCGTCGAGGGCCTTCTCCAGGCTCGGTTTGGTCTGGCCCGGGCCCGACTGGACGGCTTCGATCCGGCCGCAGCGGCCGTCGCCGAAGTCGTAGTAGCCCAGGGTCCAGTAGTCGGTCCACTCCGGCGTGAGCGCGTCGAAGTCCATGAACGTCGCGACCACGGTCCTGGCGCCTTTGCGGAACTCGTCGACCGTCACCTTTGTCGCTCCCAGCGTCATGCTGGCCGTGACGTGGTCCCAACCACGGTCGGCGGCGTACTGCAGGGCGTGCTTCCGGTAGTTCACAGGCGCCTCCTCGGTGCGGGAGGTCATCATGCCGCGCCACGACCGTCGTACGGGCTCGAAGAGGAATTCCCGGGGTCCTGGCGGTAGGGGACTGTTCTGCCGGAGGCATGCGCTCATGCGTCCGGCGGTGACAATGGGCGGATGCACGGGGTGGGGGAGCGTTTGGAGCGGGCGGGTGCGGATGAGACGGTGGTACGGGAGTGGTTGCGTGGGCTGACCTGCAATCCGGCTCTCTCGGTGACGGTGCTGCGGCGGTTGCTGGAGTTCGAGGAACTGCCCGCGGACCGGTCGTGGCTCATCTGGCGCAAGCTCGACGCGGAGGCGACTGCCGTCGCGGTGGCGTCGTCGCGGACGCAGCACCGGCTGGATGTCGCGGAGAATCCGAGTGCCGATGCCGATGCGCTGGCGCGGCTCGCGCACGACGCGGAGCCCAGGGTCCGGTTCGTGTACGCGGTGCTGCTCCGCGAGTTCGGACGCCGGATCCCCGCCGGGGTGGCGGAGGTGCTGGCCGGGGACAAGGACCCCAGGGTCCGGCGCATGATCGGCGGCTGTGAGGGGCTGTCACCAGAGGTGCAGGACCTGCTCGTCAGCGACGAGGACCCGGCTGTACGGGCCGCGGTGCTGAGCCGGGACCTGTGGAGGCGGCTCGCGGAGCCGGTCCGGCGGCGGTTGCTCGACGATCCCGCCCCGCGGGTGCGCGAGAGGATCGCCGAGCTGTCGCGGGCGGAGGCGGAACCGATGGCCCTCACGGCCCAGGCGCGGGTCGCGCACGCCGACGCGACCATCCGGCGCGAGGCCGCCGGTGACCCGCAGGTGCCGTTCGTCCTGGCCCGGCGACTCGCGAACGATCCCGAGAACACGGTTCGCCTCGCCCTGTCGATGCGGGAGGACCTGACCGAGGAGCAGCGGGCCGCGATCGCGGTGGAAGTGCCGGACTCGGACTGGGTGCCCCGACCGCGGTGGATCCAGGAGCGCGCGACCGATCCGCGGACGGCACTGCGGATCGCCGAGTCCCGCCACGTCGGGCTGCGGCGTGCCCTCGCCATGCAGCCGCACCTTCCGCCGGAGGTGGTGGCCCGGCTGGCCGCGGACAAGGATCCGTGGGTTCGGCGCGACCTGTGCGACCACTGCCAGGACGCACCGCACGAGCTGCTGGTGGAGATCTATGCCACGGCCGAGGACCGGGGCTGGTCCGCCTTGCGGTACCACCCCAACTTCGCCCGCCCCGGCCTGGCCCGCTTCTGGGACCACCCCAATCACCGCCTGCGCCTTGCCGCGTTGGACGACCCGCAGGCCGGTCCGGAGCTGCCGTCGCGGCTGGCCGACGACCCGGAGGTGGGGGTGTGGGCGGTGCGGGACCCGAGGCTTCCCCCCGACGAACTACTGCGGCGGCTCACCCTGCCGGGCAGCGCGTTCGCTGCCGCGGCCAATCCGGCACTGCCGTCCGCATGGATGCATCAGCTGATCGACCTCGCAACGGACCGCTGACCGACCGCTCCAACTTCCAGGACTGCGGGGGATGGTGAAGCCTTCGACCACGTCCTTGTCGACCTGTCCGCCCCGGTCGTGCTGTCGGAGGCAGCTTGTACCCTGCACTCGTTCGGGGATCGGACGATCACGGGGTACGGGCGTGCGGGCACGGGTCGGGCGTCCAGGGGCGGGAGCGCGGGGATTTCGATGAATGACGCACATGCGATACGAAGCCGCAGACCGGGGTCGTGGATCGGTGTGCGGATCCTCGCCGTGCTGCTCCTCACCGCGATGGGGGCCGTCAGCGCCTGGCTCCAGCACGACGCGCGCAGCCAAAGTGCCCAGCCGCGTACGGAGTTCACTGCGAACAACCCGCCCGCCGGTCTGCCCGCCGCGCTCACCACCGGCCAGCACCTCCACTGGTCCCGCTGCACCTCGCCGCCCACCGCGCGCTCGGGCTACGACTGCGCCACCATGAAGGCCCCCCTCGACTACGACAAGCCGGACGGCAGGACGATCGACGTCGCCCTGATCCGGCGCAAGGCCACCGGCCCCAACGACCGGCGCATCGGCTCGCTCGTCCTCAACTTCGGCGGCCCCGGCGTGTCCGGCGTGAACGGACTGCCCAAGTTCCTCAACCAGTACGAGCCGCTCCTCGACCGCTACGACCTGGTCTCCTTCGACCCGCGCGGCGTCGGCAGGACCATCCCCGTGCGCTGCGGGAAGACCGCGGACGACCTCGGCTACGACGGGTCCGCCGCCTGCGCCAAGTACTCCGGGGCGCTCCTCCCGTACGTCGGCACCTCACACACCGCGCGCGACCTCGACCTGATGCGCTACCTCCTCGGCGACCAGCGGCTGCACTACTTCGGCGTCTCGTACGGCACGGCGCTCGGCGCGGTCTACGCCCACCTGTATCCCTCGCACGTCGGACGGCTGGTCCTCGAAGCGTCGGTCGATCCGACCGAGAATTTCGACGAGGAGCAGGTGTCACAGGTCAAGGCGGTCCAGGCGGCGTTCGACCGGTTCGCCACGTACTGCGCGGCCCATATCCGCCACTGCCCGACCGGCGACGGGCCCGAGGAGGCCGCGCGGCGCATGGCGCGCCTGGCCGACCGCCTGGAGAAGAAACCCGCCCCGGCCGGCAGCGGAAACACCCTCGACGCACACGACCTCGCGTACGCCGTCAGCGACCAACTCGACCTCGGCACGGACGGCTGGGCGCAGCTCGCCAAGGGGCTGACCGCGCTGATCGACCACAACGACGGCCGTCCGCTGAGCGAGGGCGCGGACGACCTCGGTTCCGCCGACCACGCGGCGACCCCGCCCGACCACAGCCGTGCCGCCCTGAACGCGATCACCTGCGCGGACTCCAGCCTGCGTCCGGGCTTCGACCGTCTCGACCGGGACGAGGCTCGCATCGAGGCCGCGTCACCGGTCTTCGGCGAGGCGTGGTCCTCCAGCGTCTACCTCTGTTACGACTGGCCGTTCGACGGCGAACGTGCCACGCTCCAGGTGAACGCCGACGGCGCGGCCCCCGTCCTGGTGGTCGGCGGCACCGGCGACCCGAACACCCCCTACTCCGGCGCCCGCCACATGGCCGACGCCCTGGGCGACGGTGTCGGCGTGCTCCTGACGGCCCAGGAGGAGGGCCACGGCACATACCCGGAGAACCGCTGCGTCACGGAGAAGGTCGACCGCTACCTCCGCACCGGCCGTACCCCGGCCGCGGGGACGGTGTGCCGGGGCAGCATGTCCTGAGGCCCGTACGGGTCCGCCGGGCACCGCCGGCTTGAGCCACCCTGCCCGGCCGGTCTGTGAGGGCTCGGTACTCGGTCAGGTCCAACTGCCTCAGAACCAGCCGTCGTCGCACTCCTTGGCGGTGTGTTCGCGGAACTCCTCGGCGGTCATGGCCCGGTCGTCGGACCAGACGTGGCCCCGTTGCAGTCGCGCCAGGTCGGCTACGGTGAAGTCGACGACGCCCCGGTAGCTCACGCCGCCGCCAGAGGACACGATGAAGGCGACCGAGTAGCTGTGGGTCGCTTTGATCCGCTGGTCGCCCAGCGGCGCCGGGTCGCCCGTCCAGCCGTCGGGCGTGTGGAACAGCCTGATCTCCTGCGGGCCTTGGACGGACCGGGGCGATTGCACCTCCCAGGACGTGAGATCCTCCACGGGGCCATCGGGGTCGTCGCGGACGGCCGAACCCAGTACCTCGACGGAAGTCACCCGGTCTTCCCCGCACGGCCGCAGCGAGGCCATCGGGTCACCGTCCGCCGTCAGGCGGATGGCGATGAGGTCCCGCTCCGGCGGTGAGCAGGAGGCCAGCGTGGATGCGGCCAGTGCGGTGGTCACCGCCGTCGCCAGTGTCCTGGCCCAACGGCTTTGCACGCGCTCTCCCATGGGCCGCCATCGTAGGAGCCGTCGGTCACGTGCCGATCACGGTCGGGATGCGACGGGGAATGCGCGAACCTGGCTCCTGGCCTTACGCCGGGCCCGCGTTGAGCGGCTAACCGACGGAGCAGTCGCCCCACGCCTTGGCCAGGTCGGCCGGGATCTGCGGGATGTCGCCGCAGCCGTACGGCCCTTGGGGGAAACCGTCGCTGGCGAGGTAGCCCCAGCCGGCTCCGGACACGGCGCGGAAGTACTTGGTGGCGCTGCCCTCGTCCTGCATGGCCACGAGTTCCTCGGTGGTGGCTCCGGCCGTGGCCTCGAAGGAGGTGGCGGCGTAACGGGTAGCGCCGCACTCGCCGTAGAAGAAGTGGTGTGCCACCGGCCGGACATGGACGAAGCGGGGGTAGGAACGCCGGTAGGCGGCCGTCACGGCGGTCTTCACCGACGTGGTGACGGGGAGGTTGCGGCAGCCGGGGCGGGCCGTGGGGGCGGTGCTTCGGGTGGTGGTTCGGTTCGTCGCGCTCGGGGCCGGGGCGTCGGCGCTGTCCGGCGAACTCGGCGTGGCCGTGGGCGGACTGGGCGGCGTCGTGGTCGACGGAGCGTCGGAGGCGGTCCCGCCCACCGCCGTCGTGCGCGCGGCGACGGCTGTCGCGGACGCAGCGTGCGCGTCGGCGGCGTCCTCGGCACCGTGGCATCCCGTCAGCACCAGGATGCCGCCCGCCACCGCCGTGAGCGCCGCGCCTCTGAGACTGTTCATGGCCCATGTCCTCCTCGACCGATACCGCTCTCCGCCACGGCCTGCGTGACGGAGCGTGTGAGTGACGGGCGCCTGGGCGCCGCTGGTTGACGACGCGTGAGCGCGACAGCCCGCCAGGTCCGACGGATCGCCCAGGTGCGTCGGCTGGGTCAGGTACGGGTGGTCGTACCGCATTCCTTGGCGTCGGACTCGGACCCGTCGCTCAGGGGGTGACTGCGGTCGTAGGGATCCTCGGCTTTGCCGGTGGCCGGGGAACCCGAGGCGGTGTCGAGGGGGAAGGTGGGGTGGAAGTAGCCGTCGTAGATGCCGCATTCGTCGTTGTAGAAGGCGGCGTTCCACTGTTCGAGCACCATCCGGCCCGGGGTGACGGTCCATCGTTTCGGATCGGCCAGGATCATCTTCACCTCGCGGCGGATGATCGTACGGGCCACGACGTCGCTGTCGCCGTCCGCTTTCACCAGCGGATAGACGAAGGTGTAGTCGGCCTGCACCCGCACTTGACCCGACTCTGCCGCGGCGAAGGTCATGTGGCCACGGACCTTGACCACGTCGCCGGCCGGTTTCACCTCGTCCGGGTCGAAGCGGCTGAAGAGGGTGAGCGGGTCGTTGGTCCGTGTCGGCTTGTCCAGTGCGCGGTGCAGCTGGGACAGCAGGGAAAAGTCCTTGAGGTTCAGAAGAGCGAATGCCTTGTCGGGCTGTCCGCCCCGCAGGACGGCCGGGTTGAGACTGGTGGCGACCAGGAACTCCTTGGTACGGCGCAGCGCGAGCGCCACGTCCTCCTTGCTGAGCCCGCCCACCGCCTTCGCTGTCGGCAGCTCGATGGCGTCCGCTCCATCGGCCCAACTCGCTGCCGGAGAACCCAGGAAGGGGTGGTCGAGGGTGGGCAGCCCCGGCTGGTCGACCTCGCTGGGAGCGCTGGACGGCTGGACCGTCTCGGCGGGCAGTTGCGAGGCGGTCGCCTCGGCGGCAGCCGCGTCGGCCGCATGGCCGGGGAGCCGGTCCAGGAGGAGCGAAGGACGGACGGCGACCAGGGCGAGCGCCACGGCCAGCAACACGCCTACGGCCGACCACGCCTGACGGCCTCGGGAGCGGGTCCGGTTGAACTCCTGCCACGCCGGACCGGTGCGCCAGCCCGGTGGTGACGCCGGTTGCGACTGCGCCGCCTTGCGCCGCCGCCAACGGCGGCGGCCGCCGGAGCGTGCGGCCTCGTCCTGCGCGCCCAGCTGCCGAGCCACCATGCGTGCCCGCGCCGACGGTTCGGCCGGTGCAGCGGCTCCCTCACCGCCCGCCGCGACCTCGCGTTGAAACGCCTCCCACTGTTCGTCAGTTATGGAGGACTTGAACTCAGGCTGCCCGTCAGGTTGCTTGTCGGGCTGCTCGGGGGGCGGTGCCGTGGTCACTGGCTCACTCTCGTCGTTCGGCATGCCAAGATCTTCACGAGCAGTGTCACCGCCGCCCACAACTGGTGCACAGAGTCGTTCGGAAGCCGTGATCAAATCGGTGCGTGGCTGCTGCAGGCAACGGGCCGCGTCCCACGAGAATTGACTTGCCTGCCATGACGTGGTCCTCGCATCATCTGCGCATGGACGACACGCCGACCCGCATTCCGGCCGCCCTGCCCTCGCTGCGTTCCAGGGCGCGTGACGCGGGCTTCATCATGTCCAGTGAAGACCGCACCGGAAGTCTGCTGGCCGCGCTTTCCGCCGCCCGGCCCGCGGGCCGGATCCTCGAACTCGGCACCGGAGTCGGAGAGGGAGCGGCCTGGCTCCTCAGCGGCATGGACGCCGACTCCTCTCTGACCACGGTCGAACTCGACGACTCCGTCCAGGCCGTCGCCCGAGAGCAGTTGGGGGACGATCCGCGGGTGACGTTCGTTTCCGGGGACGGCGGCGCATGGCTGGAGGACTTCGGCGGCGCCCCGTTCGACCTCGTCTTCGCGGACACCTGGCCGGGCAAGTTCACCCACCTCGACCGGGCTCTGGGTCTCGTGGCTCCCGGCGGGACCTACCTGATCGACGACCTCTTCCCCCAGCCCGGCTGGCCGGAGGACCACGAAGCCTCCGTCGAACGCCTCCTGGCCGAGCTGGAGGCGCGCGAGGACTTCCGGTGCGTCCGTATGGCATGGGCGAGCGGACTGCTGATGGCGGTGCGCACCGCCGCCTGACGGCCGGGGGCCGACCGCGCTCGCGGGCTCGACCCGGTGCAGTCCGTGCAGACGGACACGGACTTCCCTGGCGTGTACCTCACTCCGTTCCCTCTCCGCCCACCGGCAGGGCCCGCAGCGCGATGTCGACCGTCGCGTGGAGGGCGGAGCGTGGGGCGCCCGCGGCCGCGTGAACGGCGTTGCCCTCGCTGACGACCATGACGTACCGGGCCAGGGCCGCCGCGTCGGTGTCCGTGGGCAGATCGCCTTCCGCGACCGCGCGGGACAGGCGGTTCGCGAGTTCCCTTTCGCCGGCCAGACGGCTCTCGGCGAGGAACGAGGCGATGCGGCCGCTGTCGCCGCCTTCGGCCAGGCCGCCCTGCACGGACAGGCATCCCGAGGGGCGGTCCGGGCGGGTGAGGGCGTCGGCGTTCGCCCGCAGGAAGGTCTCGACGACGGCGTATGCGGTGGGCTGCGCGAGCGCCGCGCGGGCGTACGCCATGTCGGCCTCGGCGTAGCGGGCCACGGCGCGGCGGAACAGCTCCTCCTTGTTGCCGAACGCCGCGTACATGCTGGGCCTGTTGATGCCCATGGCCTCGGTGAGATCGCTGAGCGAGGCGCCTTCGTACCCCTGGCGCCAGAACACCTCGACCGCGCGGTCGAGCGCCGTGTCCGCGTCGAAGCCGCGCGGCCTGCCTCGTACCACTGTGCTCACCCCGTTCCTGATGCCCCCGAAATTTTAACCGGTCGGTACGGAATAGGCAGGGAGGCGCCCCGGTTGTTCAGTATCGAACGGTACAGAAATCGTCCGTACCGCATCTTCGGACCAGGAGAGATCGATCATGGGACAGCTCGACGGCAGGACCGCCCTCGTCACCGGTGCCACCTCCGGCATCGGCCTCGCCGCCGCCCGCCGGCTCGCCGCCGAGGGAGCGCACGTCTTCCTCACCGGTCGCAGGCAGGACGCGCTGGACGCGGCGGTGGCCTCCATCGGCGACCGCGCCACCGGGGTACGCGCAGACGTCGCCGACCTCGACGACCTCGACCGGCTGTTCGCGGCGGTCGAGGAGCGCGGCGGCCTCGACATCGTGTTCGCCAACGCTGGCGGCGGAGCCTTCGCGGCACTGCCCGACGTGACCTGGCAGCACTACGCCGAGACCTTCAACACCAACGTCGGCGGCACCCTGTTCACCGTGCAGAAGGCGCTCCCGCTGTTGCGGCGCGGCGGATCCGTCATCGTCACCAGCTCCAACATCGACACCAAGGGCGCCGCGTCGTTCGGCGTCTACGCCGCCACCAAGGCCGCGCTGCGCTCGCTCACCCGCACCTGGGCCGCCGAACTGGTCGACCGGGGCATCCGCGTCAACAGCATCGCCCCCGGACCGATCGAGACCCCCGGACTCAGCGGCCTGGCCGGCGACCCGGCTGCCGCCGAGCAACTGCTGAAGGGCCTCGCCGCCGGGGTGCCGATGAACCGGCTCGGGCGCCCCGAGGAGATCGCCGAGACCGTGCTGTTCCTCGCCTCCGACGCGAGCAGCTACATGACCGGTGCCGAGATCTACGTCGACGGAGGCGCCAGCCAGATCTGACCATCACCCTCACACCTCCGCCCCGCCCATCGGCTCGGTGATCCAATGGGCCGCGGAGCACTACTCGAAGGAGCACCATGAGCACCGTGACCGACCTGCTCGCCGCCAACCTGCACGACGTGTTCGGCAACCGCGACCCCGCCTCCCGCCGCGCGGCGATCGAGCGGATCTACACCGAGGACGTCGTGTTCACCGACCCCGAGGGCGTCACCACGGGCCGGGACGCGCTGGAGGACAAGGCCCGCGCCCTGCTCGACAAGGTCCCGCCGGAGTTCGCCTTCACGGAGGACGGCACGCGCTACGCGGGCCCGGACAACGGCGCACTCGCCTGGGCCTTCGGCCCCGAGGGCGAGCCCGCCGTGCGGGGCATCGACGTCATCACGGTCCGCGAGGGCCGGATCGCCGCCGTGCTGACCATGTTCACCGCCTGAGCCGCGACACCGGTCGGGTCTGGGCTCGGGGACGCCGACCTGGTCCAGGGGCGGGGACACTGGCCAGGTCAGCGGTCGGGGACGCCGGGAGGCCGTGCCGGTCGGGCGGCGGGAGGCGGCGACCTCGCAGGAGGTGTCCGGCGAGATCGGCGGATGCTTCAACAGGTCCGGCGTCCGGCCCGGTTAGAGTGACCGTCGTGACGGGGCATCGCAAGGCGGCGCTCGACCGCGACTCGGTGACGGCGTTCATCCGCAGGCACGGGGACGGAGTGTTCTCGACGCTCGGCCCGGACGGCTCCCCCCAGTCGGCGTATCTCACCCTGGCGGCCACTGACCGCGGGGAGATCGTGCTCGACGCTCGCGAGACGTCACGCAAGGTGGCCAACCTGCGCCGCGACGGTCGCGTGTCAGTGGTCGTCGGCGGCCGCGACGGCGTGACCCTCCAGGCCGAGGGTCTGGCCGACATCCCTTCGGGGGACGAGCGGCAACGCTGCGCCGACGCGTACCGGGAGGCGTTTCCTGAGTTCGCGCCCTCCCTTGAAGACCCCGCGATCGTCGTGGTCCGCGTGAAGATCCTCTGGGCCCGTCTCGGCGACTTCCGTCCGTCCACCGCGCTGGTTCAGGAGACTTCCGGCCTCTGGTGACTCTGGTGACGTGACCGGTCCAACGGCGCGTGACGTCCAGGTTCCGTGGGCTGGGGTCCGCTCATGTCGAGCAGGGTGACGGCGTCACGTTCGGGGGTGCCCGGGGCGGTGACGTAGACGCCCAGCCGGTGGCCGGGGGTGCCTTCGAGCTGCAGTCCCTGGAAGGGGAGAGTGATGTCTCCGACCTGGGGGTGGTGGAAGGTCTTGGCCTTACGGGAGTGCAGGCTCCGGGTGACCTGATAGCGGTCCCACAGCTTCGCGAAGTCGGGGCTCTTCAGCAGGAGTTCACCGATGAGGCCGGCCAGGTCTGGAGCGTCGGGGTCGGTGCCGGCGAGGGCACGCAGGCGCGCGACGCAGCCGGCGAGCTGGGCGTCCCAGTCCGCGTACAGGGTGCGGGCCGCGGGGTGGAGGAACATGAAGCGGGCGAGGTTGCGCTGCTTGGCGGGCCAGTCCTCGATGCCGGCGTACAGGGCGAGCGCGCCGGGGTTGTGCGCGAGAAGGTCCAGAGTGCGGCTGGTGACGTAGGCCGGGTTGGGGCGAAGGCTCTCCAGCAGCACCTTCGTCTGGGGGCTCACGGTGCGGCTGGGTGCGGGTGGCGGTTCGGGGGTGTGCCGGGCGGCGCGGATCACCAGGTCCTGCAGGTGTGCCAGCTCGTCCGTGTCGAGTTTCAGGGCGCGGCCCAGGGCGTCGACCACGGACAGGCTGGGGCGGGTCTCCCTGCCGCGTTCCAGGCGGGTGTAGTAGTCGATGCTCACTCCGGCCAGCGCGGCGACCTCCTCACGGCGCAGACCCGGGGTGCGCCGCACTCCGGTGCCGGGGGTGAGACCGACCTCGGCCGGGGTCACCTGGGTGCGCCGGGCGCGCAGGAACCGCCCCAGCTCGGTTCCGCCGGTGTCGTCGTGCCGCTGTTCCGCCATGCCTTCCAGTGTGACCCGCAGGTCATCGGTGTGCTGCCGCCGAGGGGAGCCCTGTCACACCCCCTCTGGGACTCCCGGGAAAGACCCGCCCTGTCGGACGGGCGGCGGATCGGGAACGGTGGAGGGAGTGGGTATCCGCACTCCTGTGGATGATCACCTCCCGGAACCGGAGCAGGCACCCGTGCCCACCCAGGAACTGGCCGGCAGAACAGGACCTGGCCGGCAGAACAGGACCTGCTCAGCAGAAAGGGCACCAAGCGTGCGCGCAACCCGTCTCCACCAGGCCGGCGACGTCCGTGTCGAGAACGTCGCCGACCCGAAGATCCAGCAGCCGACCGACGCCGTCGTACGGATCGTGATGGGCTGCATCTGCGGCAGCGACCTGTGGCCCTACAAGTCGCAGCCGCTCACCGACCACCCGCGCCAGATGGGCCACGAGTTCATCGGCGTCGTCGAGGAGGCCGGCGCCCAGGTCACCCGCGTCAAGCCCGGCGACCTGGTGGTCGCCCCCTTCACGTACGCGGACGGCACCTGCGAGTACTGCCGCAGCGGGCTGCCCACGTCCTGCCCGCACGGCGGCCCGTGGGGCGTGAACGGCGTGGACGGAGGCCAGGGCCAGGCCGCCCGCGTTCCCTACGCCGACGGCACCCTCGTCGCGCTGCCCGTCGGTGAGGACTCCGTGCTGCTGCCCGACCTTCTCACCCTGTCCGACGTGCTGTGCACCGGCTACCACGCCGCCCGCACCGCCGGTGTCCGGCGCGGCGAGACCGTCGCCGTCATCGGTGACGGCGCCGTCGGCCTGTCCGCGGTGATCTCCGCGAAGCTCCTGGGCGCCGAGCGGATCATCCTCATGGGCCGGCACGCCGCGCGCACCGACCTGGGACGCGATTTCGGCGCGACCGACGTCGTCGCCGCGCGCGGTGAGGAGGGCGTGGCCGCGGTCCGTGAGCTGACCTCGGGCCGCGGCGCCGAGCGGGTCCTGGAGTGCGTGGGCCTGGAGGACGCGCTCGTCCAGGCCGCCGGTGTGGCATGTGACGGCGGCGTGATCAGCCGCGTCGGCGCCCCGCAGTACCCCGCGGTGCCCTTCGGGTTCCCGGAGTTCCTGCGGAATCTGACCCTCACCGGCGGGGTGGCACCCGCCCGCGCCTACATCGAGGAACTCATGCCGCACATCCTCGACGGTGAGATCCACCCCGGCCGGGTCTTCGACCGCACCGTCCCCCTGGAGCGCGTCGCCGAGGGCTACCGGCTGATGAACGACCGCGAGGCACTCAAGGTCATCGTCCGCCCCTGACCACTGCACAGCCCCACCCCGGGGCAGCCGACCCCCGTACAGCCGTACGTGGCGGTGCCACCCCAATGACACCAGCACATCCCCCTACACAAATGACACCATCACATCCCCCTACACAACGGATGGAATCCCGATGAAGCACATCACACTGCGTGACCTCGAAGTGTCCCGGATCGGGCTCGGGGCGATGGGCATGTCCCAGGGCTACACCGGCGCCGGAACCGACGACGCGGAGTCCGTCCGCACCATCCACCGGGCCCTGGAGCTCGGCGTCACGTTCGTCGACACCGCCGAGGTCTACGGCCCCTACACCAACGAGGAACTCGTCGGCCGCGCGCTGAAGGGCCGCCGCGACCAGGTCGTGCTGGCCACCAAGTTCGGCCTCGTCTCCCACACGGGCGACGCGCTCAGGAGCGTGGACAGCAGCCCGGCCAATATCCGCACCGCCGTCGAGGGCTCCCTCACCCGCCTGGGCACCGACCACATCGACCTGTACTACCAGCACCGGGTGGACCCCGAGACGCCGATCGAGGAGACCGTCGGCGCCCTGGCCGAACTGGTCGCCGAGGGCAAGATCCGGCACATCGGCCTGTCCGAGGCCGGCCCCGACACCATCCGCCGTGCTCACGCCGTCCATCCCGTCACCGCGGTGCAGTCCGAGTACTCGCTGTTCACCCGTGACCCCGAGGCCCGCGTGCTGCCGGTGCTGCGCGAGCTGAACATCGGGTTCGTGCCCTTCTCCCCGCTGGGACGCGGCTTCCTGACCGGCGCGATCCGTTCCACCGCCCAGTTCGACCCCACCGACTTCCGCGCCGGTAACCCGCGCTTCTCCGAGGAGAACTTCGCGCACAACCTCCGCTTGGCCGACCAGGTCGCGGCCGTTGCGGGGCAGGTCGGTGCCACTCCGGCGCAGGTTGCGCTGGCCTGGCTGCTGGCCCAGGGCGACGACATCGCCCCCATCCCCGGCACCAAGCGCGTGACACGGATCGAGGAGAACGTCGCCGCGGACACGGTGCACCTCACCGACGACCAGCTCGCCGAGCTCACCGACCTGGCGCCCGCGGCCGGCGACACCCACAACGAGGCCCAGATGCGCCTGATGGAGCGCTGACCGGCTTCATCGCGCAAGAGCCTCCGCCCGCCCCCATCGCACGCGCAGAACACCCACAGAACACCCGCGGAACACCCGCAGAACCGGAGAACCGGAGCACCCGTGCAGCACGTCACCTTGAACAACGGCGTCCAGATGCCGATCCTCGGCTTCGGCGTCTACCAGATCCCGCCGCAGAACACCGAGCAGGCCGTCTCCGACGCTCTCGCCGCCGGCTACCGCCTGCTGGACACCGCCGCCGCCTACGGCAACGAGGAAGCCGTCGGCCGCGCCATCAAGTCCAGCGGCATCCCCCGCCAGGACCTGTTCGTCACCACGAAGCTGTGGGTCCAGGACGCCCCGGCGCAGCACAACACCCGACGGGCGCTGGAGACTTCGCTGACCAAGCTGGGCCTGGACCACGTCGACCTCTACCTGATGCACCAGCCCTTCGGCGACGTCTACGGCCAGTGGCGCGCCATGGAGGCCGCCCACCGCGAAGGCCTGGCCAGGGCGATCGGCGTCGCCAACTTCTACCCCGACCGACTCCTGGACCTGATCTTCAACAACGAGATCACCCCGCAGGTCAACCAGATCGAGACCCACCCGTTCTTCCAGCGCGGCACCGACCACGACCTCATGCGCGAGCACGGCGTCCAGCACCAGTCCTGGGGCGGCTTCGCCGAAGGCAAGAACGACCTGTTCACCCACCCCGTCCTCGGCGAGATCGGCACCGCGCACGGCAAGTCGGTGGCGCAGGTCGTGTTGCGCTGGCTCATCCAGCGCGACATCGTCACCATCCCCAAGTCGGTCAACCCCGACCGGATGGCCCAGAACATCGACGTCTTCGACTTCCAGCTGACCGACGACCAGATGGACCGGATCACGGCCCTCGACACCGGGACGACCCTGTTCTTCGACCACCACGACCCCGAGATGGTCACCTGGCTCAGCAAGCGCCGACTGGACGACTGAACGATCCACCGATCGCCACCGATCGCCATCGATCGGCCATCGACGGCAGCCGACCTGCCGGCCCGCTGAACGGGCGCACAGACAGGCGCACAGACAGGCGTGCTGTCAGGACTGTGCGGCCGGTACGAGGTGGTCCCGGCACCACTGGCGGAAGCCGGTGGCGGCGACGGACTCCGGACCGCGAGGCTCGGCGTCGTAGATCCCGTCGTTCTGTGCCTCGACCATCTCCGCCATGTCCTGCGCCAGTGCCGGGCTCGCGCCGCGCTGGATCATCGTGGTCTTGAGTTCCGCGAGCGGGATCTGGCGGTAGCGGATCGTGCGGCCGAGGACGTCGGAGACGACCTCGGCCATGGCGTGGGGGGTGAGGCGGTCGGGACCGGCCAGGGGGACGCGGGCCTGCCCGCTCCAGGAGGTGTCGAGGAGCAGCGCTGCCGCGGCGTCGGCGACGTCACGGGTGGCGACGGTCGCCAGCGGCCGGTCCGCGGCGTTGGCCATGGAGAAGGTGCCCTGCTCGGTCATCGCCGGGATGTGGTGGAGCAGGTTTTCCATGAAGAAGGGCAGGGCCAGCGCCCGGTAGTGCGCGCCCGCGTCCTCGAACAGTTCGTCCATGGCCAGCGCGGCGGACAGGAGTCCGGCCTCGCCCCGGTATCCGTGTCCCAGGGAGGTGACGCCGACCACCCGTAGGCCTTGGCGGGCGGCCTCTTGGCAGGCGGGCCGGGTGAACTCCCGATAGTGGTGCTCGGCTCGGTCGGCGTCGCGGAAGTCAGCCGGGGGCACGAGCCAGAACAGGCGGTCGGCGCTCCGGAGCGCCTTCGTGATCGTGTCGGCGTCACCGTGCGAGCCCTGCACCACCTCGGCGCGGGCCTGCACGTGCGGAGGCAGCCGGGAGGAGTCGCGGACGACCACGCGTACGGCCTCCCCTGCGTCCAGCACGCGGTCCACGACCTGTCGGCCTATGGTGCCGGTGGGGGTGGTGACGACGATCATGAGTGCCTCCGGGGGAGTCGGTCGACGGCGGGCCCGTGACGGGCGTTGCCGGTTGCCTCCTAGCCAACCCGGCGCGTCTTCGCAGGTGCAGGACCGGTTCGGTCGCCATTGATACCCTGGTGGTATGAGTTCGGGCGACCTTGAGGTACGGCAGCTCCGGTACTTCGTCGCGGTCGCGGAGGAACTGCACTTCGGACGTGCCGCCGCTCGGCTGGGCATGGCGCAGCCGCCGCTGTCCCGATCGATTCGGGAACTTGAGCGGCAGCTCGGCGTGACCCTCTTCGAGCGGACCACCCGGCAGGTGAGGCTCACCGCGGCCGGCGAAGTCCTGCTGCGCGACGCCCGCACCGCCCTTGAAGCGGTCACCGCCGCCGCCCACCGAGCCAGGCAGGCCGGCAGCGCGTCGCCACGGCTGCGGATCGCGCTCAAGGCAGACGTCGACGGCGGCCTGCTCCCGCAGATCCTTCACACCTACGGCGCCGACGGCGCGTCGCTGCCGTCGGAACTGGTCCTCGGAGGGTTCGGCGAGCAGCCGCAGGCGCTGCGTGACGGCATCGCCGACGTGGGACTCGTGCTCTGCCCCTTCGACGGACGCGGCCTCGACAGCGAGCCCTTGCTCACCGAGCCGGTCCTGGTCGCCCTGGCCACCGCCGACCCACTGACCGCCCGGACCCGGCTCAGCCTCGCCGACCTGGCAGGCCGCAAACTCCCCGGCGGCTCCCCGGCAAGCCACGGCCGACCCGTCGAACGCCCCTCTCGTACCGAAGCGGAGTGGCCGGCCTCGAACCTGTCGGAGATCTTCAGCCTCGTCGAGACGGGCAGCGTCGTGTTCTTCGCGCCCGCCTCGGTGGCCCGGCGCTACCCGCGACCCGGCATCGCCTATCGCCCGGTCAGTGACCTGCCGGACGCCACCCTGGCCGTCGCCTGGCCCCAGGAGGCACGCTCCCCGGCGGTCGCCGCCTTCGTACGCGCCGCTTGCGCCGTCGCAGCCGCCGGGCACGCACGCACGGAAGCGCTTCTGCAGAGCCCGACCCCCTGAGCTGTGGGCCGCGGCCGCCTTGGCGCCACCGGCCGTACCGGCGCGCCAGCCGGCTGTTGAGCCCAGGAGGATGCCGCCCTCTCAGGGCGTCGGCATGTCGCTGACCTCCTACGACATGCCGAGCATGCCTTCTCCGTCGCGGGGGTTCATTTCCTTGTGCCCTCGCGCGACCCGGACCGGACCGTCGGCGCCTTCGGCCCCGTTGACGTGAGTTGTCGGCACATCAGCTGGTGAACGAGGTGTGCCGTCGCGAGCAGATCCTCGCGAGCCGTGTCGAGGTTGGACCGCACCGACAATCCGTGCCAGACGGATTGGACGAGCCCGGTCAGGACCGCCGCGTCGGTGCCCGCGGCCAGTTCCCCGTCCTGGATCGCTCGTTCGACGCGTACGAGGAGGGCCTGCTCGTTCGAGCCGTGCAGTTCGGCGATGTAGGCGCTCGTGTCGAGCGTGCTCGTGCTGTCGGTCATCACGGCGCTGCTGATCAGACATCCGGGATGCGTGTCGCTTGGCTGGGTGAACTCGTGGACCGAGTCGGTGAGGATGCGTTCGATGACCGTCTGGATGTCCTTCTCGGCGACAGCCAGCTGGTAGATCTCGCGGTACCGCTCGGCGTAGGTCCGCACCGCTTCCTCGAACAGTCCGGCCTTGCTGCCGAAGGCGGCGTAGAGGCTGGAGGTGGAGAGCCCGAGGGCCGCGGTCAGGGTGCGGGTCGAGGTGCCGGAGTAGCCGCGTCGCCAGAAGAGGCGGGCGGCGTCGAGGACCGCACGGTCGCGGTCGAAGGCTCGGGGGCGTCCACGGTGGCGTTCGGTCACCCTTGAATTGTAGATCGTTCGCTTCATAATTGATTTATGGAGCGAACGATTCAGAAGAAGGTGCCGGTCGGCGGGGGCAGCTGGGTCACGGTCGATGTGTACGGCGAGGTGGATGCCCCGAGCCTCGTCGTCGTCCCGGGGGTGATGAGCGATGCGCATACGTGGGGCCGCGTCGCGGAAGCCGTGGACGCATGGCCCTCGGTAGTGGTCGTCAACCGCCGGGGACGTACTGCCTCAGGGCCGTTGACCAACTCGTACTCACTGCGGACAGAGGTTGAGGATCTCGGTGTGGTCCTTGACGAGTTCGACCACGCGAGCGCACTTTTCGGCTGGAGTTACGGCGGCTTGATCGCCTTGCTGACCGCCAACGATCGCCCGATTCCCCAGGTGATCGCCTACGAGCCGGTGACGCGGCCATTTGGACGTCATGCACTGCCGGACCTGAAGGTCGCAGCGGAGACGGCGGACTGGGATCGCTGCGTCGAGATCGTCAATCGGCAGATCTCCGGCTTCTCCGCCGCGCATGTCGAGGCCCTTCGCGCCGATCGGCAGAGTTGGGCGGTCCTGTGTCGCTTGAGCGGTCCGCTGTACGCCGAACTCGGCGCGCTCAACGCGATGATGCCTCCGGATGTGTTGGCGCGACAGGCAGATCGAGTCGACCTGATCATCGGCCAGTGCAACCGCGGGACAGCCCCGTACGGAGACTCGTTCGACAACGTGCGGCAGCACGTTGCTCGCGCCGGAGTCCACGAACTCCCCGGCCAGGGCCACCTGGCCCACCTTCAGGCGCCGGCGGAACTTGGCCACCTGCTCAGCAGCCTCGCGGCCATCTGATGGGCGCCACGCCAACGCAGCTTTCGGTGGGCCGGTGGAACGAGGCCCGGCGCGGGGAGCGGGGGTGTTGCACGGCCGCGCCAGGGGAGTAGGCGGTGTGCGTCTCCCCGCGCCGGGGGTTTGCGGGACCGTCTGGTGGCCTCGGGTCCGTGTGTGTGCGCCCGGGCCACCGGACGGGGCTCTATGGGGTGCCGGCCGTGTCGAGTTCGCGTATGAGCTCGTCCACGGTCAGGACGGTGAACGAGGAGAGGCGACGCACGAGTTGGGAGCCCAGACAGGTGGGCAGGTTGGGGTGCCCGTAGGGCAGCGGCATCTCCGGCTCGGCGACGACATGCACGCCACGCTCGGGGTCGTAGCCGTAAATGACGCCGATGACTCCGTACAGCGGCGCACTGCGCGCGAGGAACACCCGCGGCCGGACTGCCAGATGAGGACACAGCCGGGCCGCCGTCTGGATGTGGCGGGTGCAGACGGGCGGCTGGTTGGTCAGCACCGTCTCCGCCTGTGCGTCGAGATCCCGCGGCCCGGAGAGGAAGACGAACCCGAGGGGAGTGCGGGCGGGTGCTGTGCAGACCTGGCAGCGCAGGGACTGCATGGTGATCCGCTGCCGGAACGGATGCATCATCTTCCACTCCGGCACCCCGGTCGGCCGCCCGTGCTCGTCCACAGGGTTGAAGGAGCAGCGCCCCCACAGCACGCCGTGCAGGTCGCGGTCGCGGGGGTCCTCGTCGAGGTAGTGCAGCCGGTAACGGCCGGGCGCGGCACGGTGGATGACGAGATCGGCCGGCGCTGCTTCCTCACCGCGGCGCTGGACGATGAAGGGCACCAGCGTTGGTTGCTGCTGCTGGTTCACGTTCTTGTTCGTCTCTATCGTCGTGGATCGCATCGGCGTCAGACCGCCTCTCGCAGGCAGCGCAGCTCCACCAGCCGTGTGAGGAGCTCGTCGACGACCCGGGCAGTCCGCCGCAGGTGATCAACGGCCGGACCGTGGTTGTCCGACATGTCCTGCGTGGACACGGCGCGGGCCCGGAGGAGGAGCTGTGCCGTGGTTTCGGCTGGGTCGGCGGCGTTGGCGACGGTGATGCACACCAGACGCCGGAGGTGGCCGGGCAGTCGCACCTGGAGTTCGTCCGCCTGCTTCTGGGAGGGCGGGCGGGTGCCCAGGGCAGTTTTCACGTCGCCGCGGACGGCACTGCCGTCGAAGGGCTGACAGCGGCAGAGCTTGGCGAGCACCGACCTGAGTTCGTCCGGAATCAGTGGCGGGGCCCAAGGCGCTGCTGTGCGCGGGTGAGTCCATGTTGGGGTCGTCATCTGGCGTCCTCGGTTCGAAGTTCGGCCCAGACTTCTTTGCCCCAGGGGTCCGTGCTGGGGCCGGTCAGGTCGTAGCCCCAGCGGTCGGTCACGGCGTTGATGAGGAGGAGTCCCCGCCCTGACTCGTCGCTGACGCTCGCCTGGCTGAGCATCGGCAGAGAAGAGGGCTCCCCGTCCACGACTGCGATACGCAGCAGACTCGGACTGGGTCTGTCGAGGACAAGGCGCACTTCGGAGCACCGCGTGTGGCCGGAGGCGTTCGCGATCAGCTCCGTGGTGATGAGGGTTGCAGGGTCTGCGAGCCTGCTGAGGCCCCAGACGCTGAGGACCTCTCGGACAAGCTCGCGGCCGCGCTGGGCCGCGGACGGCTCGC
Source organism: Streptomyces mangrovisoli (assembly GCF_000974985.2). Lineage (GTDB taxonomy): Bacteria > Actinomycetota > Actinomycetes > Streptomycetales > Streptomycetaceae > Streptomyces > Streptomyces mangrovisoli. The sequence continues at coordinate 56,235 of NZ_LAVA02000016.1, forward strand.
AGGGGAGGATCTGGCTGTATGCGGGATGGCTGGCGGCGCACGCCTTGGCCGGTAATCGCAGGCTCGTCATGGAATGGGGCCCTCGGGTCGTCTCGGTGCCCGGCCGCTCAGGCAAGGAGAGGACCCGGGCGGCCAAGGCCGTCAACAGCCGCCGTCAAAGGCGGCCGGTACCCAGACAACTCCCGGACTCCGTGGTGTGGTTAGGGCGATCGGGCATCCAGCGAATGCGGCGACCTAGGGTGATTTGGCCTGCCTTTTACCTGGCAAGCCGGCCGCTACCGGAGCTACGGTGCGTGCATGGACACCACGCGCAACACGGTCCTTGAAGCGTGGATGGCCGAGCACGGCTACAGCTCCAACAGCCTTGCCGAAGCGGTGAACAGGGCGTTGGAGGAGCTGACAGGACGGCCGGGCGGCCTCGACGGCTCTTCCGTGCGCGACTGGAAGGCCGGCCGGGTCACGTGGCCCAAGTCGGCTACCCGCACAGCACTTGAGAACGTCAGTGGCCTGCCTGCTGTCGCTCTGGGGTTCGTACCGCACAGTCGGCCCTCCGCACCGTCCGCAACACTCCAGCAGGAGGAGTCCGACATGAAGCGTCGCGCCCTGGTCGGCGGCATCGCTGCGGCTGCCGCAGCAGCGGCAGCACCCGGCACCGCTTCATCACGCCGCATCGGGATGAGCGACGTCAACCGGCTCAACCATCGCTTCGCCGAGATCATCGCCAGCGATCACCGGCACGGCGGACAACCGGGTATCGAGCAGCGGGCCGCCGCCCTTGCCGAGGAGGCACTCAACCTGCAGAACGCCGGTAGTGCCAGCCAGCGCGTGCGCAGCAACCTCTACGCCTCGGCGGCCGCTTTCCGCTCCTCGGCGATGTGGGCCGCAATCGACGGCCGCCGCTACGACATCGCCAAAATGCACATGAGAGAGGCACAGACCCTCGCCGAGATGTCCGGCGACCAGACGATCAAATTCCGGATCTGGAGCCACGCGGGCACCCTCTACCGCCACATGGGCCGCCCGGCCGACGCATTCGCCGCCAACGATGTCGCCCGCAGCCTCAATCTCACCCGCAGAGACCCCCTCTTCGCGTCCCTCGGGCTTGCCCGACAAGGCGCCATCCACGGCGCGGCGCAGGACCGCACCGCCACCCGCCGCGCATTCGACCAGGCACAGGACGCCATGCTGCGCGCCGATCGGGACGACTACCGTCCCGTCTGGCTGCTCGCCTTCTACGACCAGGCCGAGCTGGACCACTTGGCGCTCTCCGCCTACCTCGCCCTCGGTGACCATCCGACCGCCGAGTACCACGCCCACCGCTGTCTGTCCGCCCTGAGGCCTAACATGGCCCGCTCCCGGGCCATCACCACGACCCGGCTGACCCACGCCCAGCTTGCCCAAGGCGACATCCACGCCGCCACCGCCACAGCGAGACGAGTCACCGCCGAAGCCGCCACCCGCCACGCCCGCGTCTCGCGCATGCTCCAGGAATTCGGCGCCGCACTGCGGGCCACGGCACCCGGCAGCACAGCGAGCCAGACCTGGACAGAGCACACCGTCGGCTGGAGGATCACCACATGACCACGGCCCCCGCCATCGAACTGCGTACGTTCTCAGCCCTCGACGCCGTTCGCGGTGACCTCCTCGACGTGTACGCCGAGGTACGGGCGCCCTTGCTCCACCTGCCGAACTACGCGGTCACCGCATTCGGAGAGAGGCTGGACCGCCACGGCTGCGAACGGGGCTTCATTGCCGTCCTCGCCTACGCGGAAGGCCGGCCGGTCGGCTACGCCTACGGCAACACCATCGAGCACGGCGACCGGTACTGGCAGCGCATCAGCCCGACGCCGGCGCGGAGGTACACCGAGCGGCCGGCCCTGGCTCTCAAGGAGATCGGCGTCAGCCCGGCCTGGCGGAAGACCGGTACCGCGCGCCGTATCCACGACGCTCTGCTCGCTCTACGCGACGAGCCCAATGTCACCCTCATGGTCAACTCGGCCGCCGGTGACGGGAAGGTCCACGATCTGTACAGGTCGTGGGGTTACGGCGACATCGGCCAGAGTCAGCCGTCACCCGCCTCACCGCTCCTGACGGTGATGATCCGCGCTGTTGCCTAGCCGATCCCTCTGCTGGTGCTGCCCGAGCACCTGCGACCTCATCAGTACACCCTGTCTGATCAAGTACTGACGGTACGGCGGCCGGTATCGGCGGTCCGGACCGGAAGGGCGAGCAGTCCGCGGGACCGCATCGAGGGCCGCCATCGCAACTCGCTCGGCGGCACGGCGAGGGCCAGGTCGGGAAAGCGGTCGAAGAGCGTGGCCAGAGCGATCTCGGTCTCCATGCGAGCCAGCGGAGCCCCCAGGCAGTAATGGATTCCGTGGCCGAGGGCGAGGTGGCCGGTGGCGTCGCGGTCGATGTCGAAGCGGTCCGGGTCGGGGAACCGGCGGGGGTCCCGGTGAGCGGCCGCGAGGGACAGCAGGACGGTCTCGCCGGCGGGGACGGTCACGCCGCCGATGGTGACGTCCTCGGTCGGAAACCTCCTGACGGCCAGGGGGAACGGGCCGTCGTAGCGGGCCAGTTCCTCCACTGACGTGCTCAGCCGGTCGGGACGGGCGCGGAGTTCGGCCAGTTGGTCGGGGTGGCGCAGCAGGGTCAGGATCGAGTTGCCGATCAGGTGCACGGTGTTCTCGTATCCGGCGAACAGGATGAGGAAGGCCAGGGACGTCAACTCGTCCTCGTTCAGCCGGTCCTCCTGGTCCCGTGTGGCGATCAGCGCGGAGAGCAGGTCGTCAGCGGGGGCGATTCGTTTGGCTGTGATGAGCCGGGTGAAGTACGCCAGCAGGCTCCCGGCCGCTTCCTTGGCCAGGGTGGGCTGCGTGGGGTCGGGGGCGACGAGCGCGTCGGTCCATGCCCGAAAGTCGGGCCGGTCGGCCGGGGCCACTCCGAGCAGGTCGCAGATCACCGTGATCGGCAGGGGCGCCGCGTACGCGGCGATGAGGTCGGCGTGTTCCTGCTGGGCGACGGCGTCCAGCAGCCGGTCGGCGATGCGCTGGGTCGGCTCGCGCAACTGCTCGATCTGGCGGGGCGTAAAGGCGCGGGACACCAGGCGCCTGATGCGGGTGTGGTCCGGGGGGTCCATGTTGAGCAGGTGCGCGTCCAGCGCCGGCGGCAGGGCCATGCCCCGGTAGCCGCCGGGTGCCGCGTTGCGCTTGTCCAGGGACAGCCGGGGATCGGCCAAGGCCTGGCGTACGTCGTCGTAGCCGGTCACCAGCCAGGCGGGTAACCCGTCCGTGCCGGTGATCTTGTGGACGGGTCCGGCCTCGCGGAACTGTACGTACACGGCGTACGGATCGGCGGCGAGCACCGCGTGGTCGACGAGCTTCTGCTGGGCAGGAGTTGCACTGGTCATGTCCCGACCTTACTGACGGGAGACCGGGACCCGGTGATTCCGCCCGGATGGTGGGATGTCCGGAATCGGCTGCCGTCAGGCCGAGGGGCCTCCGAACGGCTGCGCTCCTGGTGTTGCCTCGGGCGGTGGTCCGGCCGCTACGCGACTGCCCCTGGTGGGTGATCTCGGGAGGGGGGCCGTGACCTGGTGGGTGGGGGACGGGGTTGATCGCATATGCATCTGACTCGACGTCTGCTCACGACGGCGGCCACCGTCACCGCCGTCCTCGCGACCGCTCTGTCCACTGCTCCGCAGACTGCTGCCGCGTCCGCACCATGCACGTCGGCTTGGCGGGCCGTTCAGAAGGTGGCGGTGCGTATGCCGGCGTGGAACGAGGGACCGGTCGCGACGACGCGTTCGCCGATCGTGCGGTACCTGCGCCGAGGCGAGCGGGTGCGGTCGTGCGTCGTCGCCGTCGGCCGTGACGCGTCGCAGTACCGCGAGTGCGGCGGCGGGAGCCTGTGGCGGGTGGTGCCCGGAGGCCAGGTGCCGTCCGGGTGCCTGCGCCGGGCTTGAGCCGTTGAGACTCCGCCGGCCGCCTCGTCGCGCGCGGGACCGCATGATGTTCCGGCTGGTCGGAGGCCTAGGATCAGGCCACCAGTACGAAGGGTGGGGCGGCCGATGGACAGCCGGGCATGGAAGTGGGCACTTATTGCGGCCCCGGTGATGATGTCGGTCTCCGCGTGCGGGGGCTGGGGCGGCTATCCGGCTGCGAAGAACGTCCACGAGTCTCAGCTCGTCGGCACCTGGCGCGACCCGGATTGCGGCACCGAAGTGACCTTGAAGCGGGACGGATCGGCGTCCGCCACCGGCATCCCTACCGAGATGGAACTCGACGGCAAGGTCACGCAGAAGGTCGGCGGGGCAGGCACCTGGGAGATCGGCGAGTTCAGGGGTGACCAGCAACTCGAAGTGGCCGCAGGGGACACGTACATCACATTCGACCTCTACTCGGACAAGGGGCGGCTGCTGGTGGGGCTGACCGTGGGGGACCCGGACGACATGAACTGGTGCATCCTGACCAGGAAGTCGTAACGGCGGGCGGTCCCATGGCTGTACGGCGGTGAAGGACAGCCGCCCGCCTGCCCGGCCCGCGGCGGCGTGGTCAAGGCGAACCGGAACGGACCGGCGGCAGGTGCTCCGGAGGTTCGCCGCCGTTCAGGCCCTGGCGGTGGTCCTATCCGGTGAGAGGTGAGGCCGAGGAGGTCGTCGCGGTGGACTGGACGGCGTAGCCGTCGACGAGGGAGAAGGCGGCCACATAGCGGTGCGCGGTGTAGGCGCACCGGCTCACCGTCTTCGTCGACAGGGGATGCCACGTGAGGTAGACGGTCCCCGGCACGGCGTACTTCTCCGGTCCGCCGGCCGTCTGGATGTCGCCGGTCCGGGCGTCGGGCGTGCAGGGAGGCTCCGCCACCGCCACGTGCAGCCCGACGCCGAGCCCTCCGTGGGCAACGGCGTGCTTCTGCGCGGCCGGGCCGTACGTCGTGGACAGGCAGATCGGCCGGGAACCCGGGGGTTCGGTGCTTCCCCGCTCTGACGCGGCCGGGGACGGGTCACCACCGGCCTGGCTCAACCAGGTCGCCATCCCGGTGAGCGTGTTCGGGGACGAGCCCGAGCCCACCCATCGCTGCTGTGCCAGCACCGCGTCGAGTTGGTGGAGGCGCGTGCGAATGTCCCCGTCGAAGGCGAGGTAAAGAACGGTGCTGCGGGCGCAGTTGATCGGTGCCCAGCTCGCCGACCCGAGGAACGGGTTTCGGTCCTCCGTCTGGCACGAGTCCGCCACCGATGTGCCGAGCGGAACGGCCCAGGGCAGCGCCGACGTCAGTTTCGTCAGGCGCGCGGAGCTCGTCCGTGCCGCGGCCGCGCCGGCGGTCCGAGTGGTGGCGGAGTGGGCGAAGGCGCCGACATCGGGCGGCGTGCGGTCCACGGCGCGGTGAAGTTGCCACAGCACGCAGAGCACCAGCGCGCACACCACGCCGACCGCGGCCAGCACGGCGGTCACACATCCGCGCGCCAGTGCCCCCGTCCGACCACGTTCCCCCGTCGGATGTTCCATGTCCGCATGGTCGCTGGTCGACACCGGGTTCGGGGCAACGGGCCGGTCTCCTTACGGTCTCGTCAACCGGAACGGCCACGTCGAGGGCCGCATCCCGCACCACCTGCGGTCGCCCCTCGCCTGATGCGGATCCAGACCACGAACCTGACGAAGCACTGTTGGCATCGAGCTTGCCGATCGACCCACCCCGAGCGGCGAACACCCGTGGTGGGTGCGGCCGGTGTCGGGCACGGTCGGGGCGGCGCGGATGCGGTGGCGGGTATCGGCTGCGAGTTGCTGCGTCAGCTGGCTTCGCAGCGGCCGCCGGAGGGTCAGATGTGGTCCGTGATGTCCAGCTGCTCGGCGATGGTGGTGAGGGCCGTTCCCAGGGGCAGCGCGACGCGCGTGCGGGCGTACTGGTCGCCGCGGGTGGGACCGAGGTTGACGATCCAGACCGGTTTCCCGGCCGTGGCGGCCTGGCGGACGAAACGGAGCCCGGACATCACCGTCAGTGAGGATCCGAGGACCAGGAGCGCGTCGGCCGCGGACATCAGGTCGCGGCAGTGTTCGGCGCGGTCGGGTGGGACGTTCTCGCCGAAGAACACGACGTCGGGCTTGAGGATGCCGCCGCAGGCGGTGCAGGGCAGTACCCGGAAGCCACCGGCCTGTTCGTCGGTCAGGTCGGCGTCGCCGTCGGGATTCACCGTGGCGGCCACCGGGTCGAATCCGGGGTTGGCCTCCTCGAGGCGCGCGGCCAGGGCGCGACGCGCGCTGAGGGTGCCGCAGGACAGGCAGACGACCCGGTCGAGTCCGCCGTGGAGCTCCACCACGCCCTGGCTGCCCGCGGCCTGGTGCAGGCCGTCGACGTTCTGGGTGATCAGACCCGCCAGCAGTCCGTGACGGCCGAACGCGGCCACGGCCCGGTGCCCCGCGTTGGGGCGGGCCCGGCCGAAGGTGCGCCACCCGAGGTGGCTGCGCGCCCAGTAGCGGCGCCGGGCGCGCTCGTCCCCGACGAAGTCCTGGTAGGTCATCGGGGTGTGCCGGCTGAGACTGCCGTGCTCGCCGCGGTAGTCGGGGATGCCCGACTCGGTGGAGAGACCCGCCCCGCTGAGCACCAGCACCCCGCCCGCCCGCAGGGCATCGGCGACGGGCCCGGGGTCGGAGCCTGCCGCCGGCTCATCGCCTGTGGGAGTCCAGCTCAGCGTGGGTCGCATCCGCATGCCGCCAGGGTACGGGGCGGCGCCCGCGCTCTCGCAGGGACGGGGGCGCGCGGCGTCTCGGCGGTGCGCGTACCGGCTGACGGACGAGCTGAGGGGCCGCCACGGACCGCTACAGCCGCTCGGTTAAAGTGACACCCGTCAATCATTAAAGAAATGGTCAACTGACCTGTTGGGACGGGAGGGCAGCCATGGGGGCTGCACGCATGGGCAGTACGCCGCTGCCGGGCATCGGAGTCCGGTACGACCTGACCACGAGGGACCGACGTCGCGTGTCGGTGGTCGCGCACCGGGACGGCTCGCGGACCCTGAACGCGTACCGCCAGGACGACCCGGACGCGTGCGCGCTGTCGGTCAGGCTGGCCCCGGGAGAGGCGGACGCACTCGTCGACGCCCTGATGCCGGAGCACCGCAGCCCGAGTCTGCTCTCGACGACCGAGCTGGGGCTGGTCGCGGAGCGGATCGAGCTGTCCGCCACCTCGTACTGGAACGGACGGCTGCTGGGGGAGACGCGGATGCGCACGGAGACCGGTGTGTCGATCGTCGCGGTGCTGCGCAGAGCGGAGGCGATCCCCTCACCAGGGCCGGACTTCCGCCTGGCGGGCGGGGACACGCTGATCGTCATCGGCACGCGCGAGGGTGCGGACGCCGCCGCCGTGATCCTCGGGCGGGAGTGAGCCTCGATGCACTCGACCACCTTTCTGATCGAGTTCGGGGCGATCATCCTCGGGCTGGGGCTGCTGGGCCGGTTCGCCGGACGCTTCCAGTTCTCGCCCATCCCGCTCTATCTGCTGGCGGGGCTGGCCTTCGGGCAGGGCGGGCTGCTCCCGCTGGACACCAGCGAGGAGTTCGTCGCGATCGGCGCCGAGATCGGCGTGATCCTGCTGCTGCTCATGCTGGGACTGGAGTACACGGCCAGCGACCTGGTCTCCAACCTCAAGACGCAGTACCCGGCCGGGCTGATGGACGCCGCGCTCAACGCCCTGCCCGGAGCCGTGATGGCACTGCTGCTGGGCTGGGGCCCGGTGGCGGCGGTGGTCCTGGCCGGGGTGACCTGGGTTTCGTCCTCCGGGGTCATCGCCAAGGTCATCGGTGATCTGGGGCGTCTGGGCAACCGCGAGACGCCGGTGATCCTGAGCATCCTGGTCCTGGAAGACCTGTCCATGGCCGTCTATCTGCCCATCGTCACCGCCCTGCTGGCCGGTACGGGCCTGGCCGCCGGTGGCGTCACCCTCGCGATCGCCCTCGGTGTGGCCGGGCTGGTCCTGCTGCTGGCGGTGCGGTTCGGCCGGCATGTCTCGCGCTTCGTCTCCAGCGACGACCCGGAGAAGCTGCTGCTGGTGGTTCTCGGCCTGACCCTCCTGGTCGCCGGGCTCGCGCAGGAGTTGCAGGTGTCGGCGGCCGTGGGGGCCTTCCTCGTCGGCATCGCCCTGTCCGGGGAGGTCGCGGAGGGCGCGCACAACCTGCTCGCCCCGCTGCGAGACCTGTTCGCCGCGGTGTTCTTCGTGTTCTTCGGCCTCCACACCGATCCGTCGAGCATTCCGCCGGTGCTGCTGCCCGCGCTGGCCCTCGCGGGCGTCACGGCGCTGACGAAGGTCGCCACCGGGTACTGGGCCGCGCAGCGGGCCGGCATATCCGTCAAGGGGCGTTGGCGGGCGGGCGGCACACTGGTCGCGCGCGGAGAGTTCTCCATCGTGATCGCCGGGCTCGCCGTCACCTCCGGGATCGAGCCCTCCCTGGGCCCGCTCGCCACGGCCTACGTCCTGATCCTGGTGGTCCTCGGCCCGCTCACCGCCCGCTACACCGAACCCGTGGCCCTCCGCCTGTCCGGCGGCCTGCGCAGGCCGGCTCCCGTGGCCCACGCTCCGGCGGGCGAGCCGGTCGGGGACCAGAAGGACGCGGCGGACCAGAAGGACGCGGCGGACGATCAGGACCCGGTCGGCCACCCGTGACCTGAGACGGGCGGGCGGCGCGGCCCGAGCCGTATGCGGCCGTGGCCGTCGCCGCCCGCCCTCCCCGGCGCGGACCGGTAGGCCCTGACCGTTACTCCGGCAACGCCCCCTGGGACAAAGGCTGTTGTCTCTTCGAATAGGTGGGCCGCGGCCTGCCGGAACTCTTTACGGCCATGTGACGACCGAGTATCTTCCCGGTGCGCAACGAGTTGCAGCAAGTTTCCGAGACGCATTTCAGATCGGGAACCCGCTGCTCGCCACGGTCCTGCGGCGCGTCAGGGGGCCACGGCGGAGATCCACGCGGGACACCCCCACGGGTCCCGTATGCCGGACACCGCGGCCGCCCGCCGCGGCGCACCCCTTGGAGATTCCTCGATGAGACGCACCACGGCCTGGCGGCTCAGACGCCCCTGGGTACCGCTGGCCGCCGCGGCGGCCCTCCTGATCAGCCTTCTGCCGGCCCTGCACGGGGCCGGCACCGCGCTGGCAGCGACGCCGACCGCCGACGAGACCGGCAACACCGCGACGGTGTTCTACTACACCAAGACCCGCAACTGGTCGCAGTACTACCTGCATTACGCCCCCGACGGAGCCGCCTGGACGCAGGTGCCCGGAACCGCGATGGAGACCGGCTGCACGGACTGGGTGAAGAAGACCGTCAGCCTCGGCACCGCCACCACCTGGCAGGCCACGTTCAACAACGGCAGCGGCACCTGGGACAACAACGGCGGCCAGAACTACGCCCTGGGCACCGGCACCATCACCGTCAAGGACGGCGTCATAGCCCACAGCGACCCGTGCGGCGACGACAACGGCAGCACCGACCCCTCGCCGTCACCCACCTCCTCCTCGAGCACGACCAGCGCGACCGTCTTCTACTCGACCCAGAACGTGGGCTGGAGCACCGTCAACCTGCACTACGCCCCCACCGGCGGCGCCTGGACGACCGTGCCCGGCATCGCCATGGAACAGGCGTGCCCGGGATGGTTCAAGAAGACCGTCGACCTGGCCGGCGCGGCCGGCCTCGCGGCGACCTTCAACAACGGCAACGGCACGTGGGACAACAACAACGGCGCCAACTACGCGCTGACCACCGGCGTCAGCACCGTGAAGGACACGACGGTCACCAAGAACGCCACCGACCCCTGCGCCTCCTACGAGCCGGACACCACGGCGCCGACCGCCCCCACCGCCGTCAAGGCGACGGCCACCGACACGTCGATCGTGCTGACCTGGGACCCCGCCACCGACGACACGGCCGTCACCGGCTACCAGGTGACCCGCACGGGCGGCACCAAGGGCAGCCAGGTCACCAGCGTCGGCTCCACCGTGCTCAGCGAATCGGGCCTGGAGGCGGACACCACGTACACCTACACCGTCCGGGCACTCGACGCGGCGGGGAACATCTCGGCCGCCTCGGACACCGCGAGCGCGACGACGGGCGAGGCGCCGCCGGCGGCCGCGCAGGGCACAATGCTCGGCGGAGACCCGCGCAAGGACCCGATCTACTTCGTCCTGACCGCCCGCTTCTACGACGGCGACAGCAGCAACAACCGCGGCGGCAACCAGGACGTGGCGTCCGGGAACGCCGCCAACCACGACCCCATGTTCCGCGGCGACTTCAAGGGACTGGTGCAGAAGCTGGACTACATCAAGGCCCTCGGCTTCTCCGCCGTCTGGATCACCCCCGTGGTCCTCAACCGCTCCGACTACGACTACCACGGCTACCACGGCTGGGACTTCTACAAGGTCGACCCCCGACTGGAGTCCGCGGGCGCCTCCTACCAGGACCTCATCAACGCCGCCCACGCCAAGGGCATGAAGATCTACCAGGACGTCGTCTACAACCACAGCTCGCGCTGGGGCGCCAAGGGCCTGTTCGTGCCCACCGTCTACGGCGTGCGCGACTCCCAGTGGTCCTGGTACTACGACGAGAAGCAGCCCGGCTTCGAGTACGACGGCCTGACCGTCGAGCCCACCTCCGGTAAGTCGTACTACAACGGCGACCTGTGGTCCACCACCGAACCGACCGGCAACACCTGCCTGAACTGGGGCAAGCCCACCGGGTCCAAGTCACCCGAGGGCTACACCCTCTACAACTGCCAGTGGCCGAGCCCCACCAGCGGCATGTTCCCCTCGAAGTACTACCACCAGTGCTGGATCGGCAACTGGGAGGGCGAGGACTCCCGTTCGTGCTGGCTGGCCGACGACCTCGCCGACTTCAACACCGAGAACCCCACGGTGCAGAACTACCTCATCGGCGCCTACGACAAGTACATCGACATGGGCGTCGACGGCTTCCGCATCGACACCGCCGTCCACATCCCCCGCGTCACCTGGAACCGTCGCTTCCTGCCCGCCATCCAGGAACGCGTCGCCCAGGACTGGGGACCGGACAAGGCCCAGGACTTCTTCGTCTTCGGCGAGGTCGGCGCCTTCGTCAACGACAAGTGGAACCGCGGCTCGGTCAACCACTCCGCCCAGTTCTACACCTGGAAGGAGCGCAAGACGTACACCGACGACGACGTCCAGGCCGCCCTCGACCAGTACACCTACGAGGAGAACCTCGGCACGGGCAACCAGCCCACCTCCACCAACGCCTTCCTCAGCGGCAACAGTTACCACACCCCCGACCACTCGCAGTTCTCCGGCATGAACATCATCGACATGCGCATGCACATGAACTTCGGCGACGCGCACAACGCCTTCAACAACGGCAAGGACTCCGACGACTCCACCAACGACGCCACCTACAACGTCGTCTACGTCGACAGCCACGACTACGGACCCAACAAGTCCAGCGTCCGCTACACCGGCGGCCAGGACGCCTGGGCCGAGAACATGGCCCTGATGTGGACCTTCCGCGGCATCCCCACCCTCTACTACGGCTCCGAGATCCAGTTCCAGGCCGGCAAGACCATCGACTGCGGCCCCAGCTGCCCGCTGGCCACCACCGGCCGCGCCTACTACGGCGACCACCTCGAAGGCACCGTCACCACAAGCGACTTCTCCAAGGCCGACAGCGCCACCGGCGAGGTCGCCACCACCCTGGCCCAGCCCCTGGTCAAGCACCTCCAGCGGCTCAACCAGATCCGCCGCGCCATCCCGGCCCTGCAGATGGGCCAGTACTCCACCGACGGCGTCTCGGGCGGCGGCATGGACTTCAAGCGCCGCTACACCGACACCGCCGCCGGCGTGGACAGCTTCGCCCTCGTCGCCGTCACCGACGGCGCCACCTACAGCGGCATCCCCAACGGCACCTACAAGGACGCCGTCACGGGCGACGTCCGCCAGGTCACCGACGGCACCCTCACCGTCGCCGCCCCCGGCAAGGGCAACCTGCGCGTCTACGTCCTCGACCTCGGCGGCAAGAACGCCGCCCCGGGCAAGATCGGCACGGACGGCCCGTACCTCAAGTAGCCCGTCCGGCCCGCGCCCTGCCCGGCCGGCCCCGTGCGTGCGGGGCCGGCCGGTGGACGCCGGCGGCGCGAGCCGAGCGCGGGGACCCTCAGGCGGCGCCCATGCTGTCGCTTCAGGCGTTCGAGGGGCCGGCGCTGTCACGCCGGTGCGTCCAGCGGGGCGGCCACGTCTGGTCCCGCGCGATGGCCGTGCCCGGTATCCCGAGGGTGGCGCGCGCACAGCGGTGGAACTCGTCCCGCGCGAGTCGGTATGCCGTGAAGGCTTCGCTCCACTGCGCGGGATCGCCGGGCTCGTCACCGCGGCTCATCGCGAGCAGGTGCCACACACAATGGTTCAACTGCCGTGCCGCACTGATCGTGTCCGTGTCGGTCAGGAGCCGCACCGTCTCGATCTCCGCGTGGCGCCGTACCTCGGCCTCGTGCAGTCTGTCGAGGTTGTCCCGGGTGGGTTCCAAGGGGGCGTGGTCGAAGGTCAGCCCACGGTGGGCGGCCAAGCCGTTCGCCATGGCGATGATGTCCTTGACGGCTCTCACATAGTCCCCGTAGGCGGTCAATCGCCTTTCGTCCCAGCGGACATCAAGCTCTCTGCGCCACCGCGCCCGCTCCGACAGGGCCGTGGTCACATACGATGCCACGGCACCCACGACGACGCCCAGCAGCGCAGAGTTCTCAGCACTCACAGCCACCCCGACACCTTCCGACCTCAGTCCGACACGTGCGCCGAGTGTGACAGGAAGAGCGTCCGACAGCCGTCGGCCGGACCTTTGGCGGACGGCCCTCAGGCGGTCGCGGACCGTATGAAGAGGGCCGCGCTCGCCGTCATCAGGATCAGGGCGACCACCACGAGCAGCGGGGCGGCCAACAGGGCTCGGGCGCGGCCGCGGTTCACGCGTCGCAGCGCCGCGATCGAGTCGACCTTCGCGCGGTTCGACTCCTGCGGGCCGTGACGGACCGTGGGCTCCAGCAGCCGGAGGAGGTCCTCGGTGCCGGCCTGCGGCGGCCCTCGTGTGCGTGGACGGGCGCGCGGCCGTCGGCCGGGCCGGCCGTCATGCCCGCTCGTAGGTGCGGTCGAAGGCGTGGGGCGACGGCTCGTCGTGGTCGGGCCGGCCGTGGTCCAGGCCGGCCGGCGTCCGGCCGAGCCTTCGCGCCAGCCGCCCGCGCGCGGCTCGACCGCGGCCAGGGCTCGTAGCAGCGCCCGCGCGGCGGTCCACTCGTCCTGGCGGAGCGGCTCGTCGCGTTCGAGGCGCCGGACCATGGAGGAGCACAGGTCGGCCTCCTGCGACGCCAGACGACCGCGCGCACTCCGCAGGTCGTCGACCAGGCGGCGCTTGCGCGCGGCCCAGTGCGCCCGCGCGGCCTCGGCCGGTGCGCGCAGCCGACCCGCGCGGTCGCGGGACAAGTGGCGTGCGCGCAGGGCCGCAACCCGTTCCGCCTCGGCCTCGTCGATGCGCGGCACGATGTGCTCGATCCGCGTGATGATCTCCCTCGTCAGCGTGTACACGCCGGTGCCGGTGTCTTCCCTGAGGGCGACGGCCTAGGCGTGGCGCTGCTCCAGGTCGACGATCACGGCACACGGCACCAGGGATTCGGGGATGCCGAAGAAGCGCTGCATGGCCGAGACGGTGAGGGTCTGGGCGCGCTGGTGCTCGTCGAGACCATGGGGCCGCGCGGACGAGGCCGCGGCGACCAGCCGTGGGGATCTGGGGGCCCTCAGCCCGGTTCCTGACACCGGCTGTGACGCGTGGGCCGCCCGCCTCGAGCCCATGCGGACGGCTCCCGGCAACTGGCGGGACGACAAGAACAAGCGGCTGCGAGCACCGCCCGCCTCCTTCGCGCCGGACACCGCGAGCGTCTCGGGACCGTGTGCAGATCCGGGGCGTCGGCGGAGCGGGCGAGCAGGAACACCACGAGCGAAATTCACGCCGTACGTCGGCGTCCCGTCACGTGATGGCTGTGCCGCGGTGGGCGCCAGTGGGGGCGTTGGCGGCCGTGAAACGCCGCCAAAGCGCCAGGCGCGCTGCCGACGTTGCGTTTGCCTCAGGTGCGGGCGGGGACTCGTGGCCTTGGACGAGGACGTCGGCGGATGACTTCCCGTCCGACGGAGGAATCATGATCATCCTCGGAGTCATTCTGCTCGTCATCGGTCTTGTCGCGGGCATCGGAATCCTTTGGACCATCGGGATCATTCTGGTGGCGATCGGCGCCCTGCTGTGGATCATGGGAGCGATCGGGCGTGGGGTCGGCGGACGACAGCACTACTGGTAACGGCTGTCGCTCCGTGGCCGTCCGGGGCCGTCCGGGCTCGGCTCACCGCCCGGGCGGCGGAGGCGTCGCCGTGTGGTCGGGGTGTCCGCGCGTGCGGCGGGCCGACTTGAGGCGAGCCTCCAGGAGGTGATCGCGTCCGGCGGCCAGTTGGTCGACGATGTCGCCCTCGATGTGCGCGAAGGGCCGGTAGTAGGTCGAGTTGTAGGCCTCGACGATCTGAAAAGTCCAGTGGCCCGGGATGACGTTGCGCCCCACCAGGTCGCGCTCGACCCGGGCGGCCTGCTCTTCGTGGCCCGCCTCGCGCAGCAGCCGTACCGCCTCGCCGAGCTGGAAGTCCGCCGTGCCGGTCAGCTGATGGAAACCGTAGAGGTGGCCGCGGGCCCGTTCCGTGGTCTCCAGCGCCTTCGACAGCGCGCCGAGGGCGTTCACCGTCGCCTCGTCGACACCCTCGGGCACCTGGTGCGCCGCATCCATCTCGCGATTGCTGTCCATGGTGATCGCCTGCCCTGAAAATGCCTGAGAGAGCCGTCGATTGGGCCATGCGGAGTACCCGACGGAGGACGCGGCCGCTGCGACACGAAAGGCCTCGCACCGACGGAGAAAGCCGCCTGACCCGGGCGGCAGGCGGCCGAGGTCAAGGCCGGAGCCCCCGGGTTCCACTGGGGGAGGGTGGGGCGCGAAGAGCGCTGCGTCCGTTCCGCCACGCGTCGAGGAGCACCGCGCCGAGCCGGTCTTCGACGAGTGCCGTGGCCTGCACGCCGAAGACGACGTCCGGCTCCAGGGCGGGCTCGCTCTCCAGCAGGCCGCCCACCACGTCATGTCGTACGACCTGTTCGTGGACGGCGTCCGCCTCGACGTGCTCGTCGTAGAACCGGACGGCGGCCGGCCCGGCGCCGATGCGGCGCAATGCCTTCGCCAGTCGGCGCGAACCCGGCGAGGACGTCACCTCCACGGCGGCGAAGTGTCCGACGAGTGCGCCTCGCAGCGCCCGGTGGAGCCCGAACAGGGACATCAGGTTCACGGTGGCGAGCGCCTCGGCGGGGCCGGCGTCGAGGTAGTGGCCGTACGCCGTCTCCAGACCGAGGTCCGCCATGAGGGCCGCGAAGAGCCCGGCATGGATCTCGTCCGGGCGCCCTGCACCGAACTCGTCGTACTCGACGGCCACCATCGCTGCCTTGGCGCGACCGTGCAGCCGGGGAATCACCCAGGCGTGCGGGTCGGCCTCCTTGAGGTGGTAGAGCGAACGCAGCGCCGCGTACTCGGCCAACTGGGCTGGTTCGCCTTCGTATTGCAGATACTGCGAGACGCTTGATGCGTCCCGGCCGACGGGTTCGAGCTGCAGATCGTCGAGCGCCTGCTGCACCGGTACCGGCCCGGGGACGTCGGCGCGCAGGGCGTCGAGGAAGTTCTGTTCGAGTGCCTGGCGCAGGGCGAGCAGGGCGGGGTCCCACTCCCGGTCTTCGGCCACGCCGTCGAACCCCTGGTAGTGCAGTTCGTACAGCACGTACAGCGCGAGCTGCAGGTCGTCACCGAAGGGATCGGCGCCGTCGGCCTCGTCCGGTCCCGGCACCGGACGCCCGTGTGCGAGGGCGGTGACGACGCCGGTGGACAGGGCGCCGCGCGGAGCCGGCAGCGGCGGGCTGCAGAGTCGGGCTTCCCGTCGCGTGGGCATCACTCGGTTCCCTTCGGCCCGGACACCTCACCGCAGGCCCCGCCGGGCTCGGATCGACGGACCTCGGACGTCCGGCCGGTTCTTGAGGCAGGACCGCCGCCCGGCTGAGCCCGGCGTCGATGGCTGGTGTCGCACCACGGATAGGTGCGGCTGCGCCGACAGGTGCAGACGGCCACCATGAACCGGTCGGAGACGCTGACGCTGCCGTCGTCGCCGATCACCTCGACCGGCCCCTCCACGAGGACCGGGCCGTCGCGCTCCACGCGGACGCGGCGAGGTCGTTCAGGCGTGTTCGGCACGGATGACCACCAGCTCCTCCTCGGCCTCGTCGCGCAGCAGGCCGGTCCGGCGCAGCCACGGCAGACGGGAGCGGAGCACCGGCCCGAACGGGACGGTGGCCCGGTCCACGACCACCGCGGCCAGGCCGGCGCCGGTGAGCCGGTCCAGCGTGGCATCGACCCCGCAGAGCCCGGAGTGGACCACGAGCAGGACACCGGCCGGCCGCAGCACTCCGGGCACGGCGTCGCAGATCCGGTCCACCAGCATCCGGCCGTCGTGCCCCGCGTCCCAGGCCCGGGCAGCGCCTCTGCGGGGCGGGCGGGCATCAGGGGAGGGGACGTAGGGAGGATTGCTGATCACCAGGTCGTACGACTCACCCGCGACCGCAGCCGTGAGATCCCCACGCCGCACCGTGACATGCGTCCGCGCGATCATCGCGTTGAGACGTGCGGTCAACACGGCGCGTCGGGAGATGTCCACGGCCGTCACCCGCGCCCCCCGACTCGCCGCCGCCAGCGCCAAGGCGCCGCTGCCCGTCCCCAGTTCCAGCACCCGGGTGCCGGGCTTCATGTCCTCGCGCTGCAGCGCCCGGGCCAGGAGGCGTGTGTCGTGCTGGGGGCGGTACACCCCGGGCGGCGCCAGCAGGGGAGGGGACGCCGCGGGAGTGAACAGCGTGTGGATGGTCACTTACTGCCTCCGAAGGGCGGAGGGACGTTCGGGATGTGGTCTGCGGGCCGGGAACGGGGTGCGAGCCCCGCCGCGGTCGATGTCACGCGCGGCGCCGTCGGCTGCTTCCCTTCTTGCGGGGCGGTTCCTCCTCCTCTTCCTCTTCGTCTTCCTCCGGTGCTTCGTCCTCTGGTTCGTCTTCGTCTGCCGGCCCCTGTTCGTCCTCGTCCTCCTCGTCCTCGGGCTCCTCGTCGTATTCGTCCCCGCCCTCGTACTCGTCCTCCGCCGTCTCGTCGTCCTCGCCCTCGGAGCCGTCGCCTTCCTGTGGCTCCTCGCCCTCCCGCTCCTCCTGCTCGGCCTCTTCCTGCTCGACGGCATCGTCGTGGGACACCACGACCTCTCCGTCGCGGATCTCGCCGCGCCAGCCCTCCGGCTCCTCGGTGGTGAGGGTGACGTAGCGCTGGAAGTTCTTGAAGTCCAGGCGCATGCGGCGGCCCTGTGCGCGCCAGATGTTGCCGGTCTTCTCGAAGAATCCCGACGGGTAGTACTCCACCACCAGGACGACGCGCGTCAGGGTGGGGCCCAGCTCGTGGAAGCTGACCGCACCTCGCGTGGACCCCTTCGCTCCCTCGGAGGTCCACACGATGCGGTCGTCAGGGATCTGTTCCTGGACCGTCGCCTTGAAGCTGCGCGACGAAGGGCCGACCTTCACCTTCCAGTCGCTCCCGCCCTCGTCGTCCTTGGACACGTCGCGAACGCCCTTGGCGAAACTGCTGAACTTGTCGTACTGCGTCCAGTAGTCGTAGGTGTCACGCAGCGGCACGCCGACATCGAGCACCTCGATGATGGTCATGACCTTGCCGCCGCTGGCCTTCCGCTTCCCCTTCCCGCCCCCGAACGCGCTCTTGGCCTTCTCCACGACGTTGTCCTTGACGCCCTTGGCCTTCTCCGAGACGAAGGCCTTCAGCGGTGAATCGCCCTGGAGGATCCGCGACCCGATGGCCGGCAGCGAGCCACCGTTCTGGGCCGAATCGGTCAACTGGTCGGCGACGTCAGTGAGTTTGTCGCCGGCCTTCTCGGCGAGGTTCTCCACCTGCGCGGACACGAACTTGGCCAGCTCTTCGCGGAGCTTGTCCACACCCGAGGTACCCTCTGTCAGCTGGTCGGTCCTCTGCTCGGCCATGGCTGCCTACTTTCCGCGACCGGTGCGCTTGGACGCCGCTCGCTTCGACGACGTCGTCTTCGAGGCGGCGGACTTCTTGGCCGGGGCGGTCTTCCTCGCGGCTGTCTTCTTCGCCGGAGCCGTCTTCTTCGCCGCGGGCTTTCTCGCCGGCGCCTTCTTAGCCGTCTTGCGGGCCGTGGTCTTCTTGGCGGGCGTCGACTTCTTCGCCGCCGGCCTGCCTGCCGCGGCCTTCTTCGCCGGAGCGGTCTTCTTGGCCGGAGCGGTCTTCTTGGCGGCCCGAGACTTCTCCCCACCGGCGGGAGCTGCCTTCTTGCGTGCGGGGGATGCGGATCCCTTGCGGGACCGGGCCGACGGTGACGCGCGGCGCCGTCGAGGCTCTGGCTCGGGCTCTTCTTCCGGTTCGTCCCGCGCTTCTTCTTCCTCGTCCTCTTGCTCGTCCTCGGGTTCTTCCTCCTCATCCTCGTACTCATCCTCCGGCTCCTCCTCTTCCTCGTCCTCCTCGTACTCCTCGTCCTCCTCGGGGGGGTACTCCTCTTCGTCCTCCTCCCCCTCATCCGCCTTCTCCAGGAGCAGGGCCGTGCGCTGGCTCAGGTTGCCCGCGAGCGTCCTCATGCTCCGGTCGGCGGCGGCCGACATCGCCTTGCGGCCTGCCTCCAGAACCTCCCCGCGCATCTGCTCCTGCAACTCGGCGACCTGCGGGATCTCTCCCAGCCTGCGCATCCCCTCGGCGGCGAGCTGGCGAGGCTCGAGACCGAATCGCCGCCCCGCCAGATAGGTCGCGATGGACAAGGCCATCCGGCCCTTCTTCGTACGGCCCAGCACGTAGCCGCCCACCACAGCAGCCGCGAGAGCTACTTTTTCCTTGTCGTCCATGATCTGGTCACCTTCGATCGTTCACCGCGGGGCGGGTCTGCGTGGCATGCGGCCCGTCGACCAGCCGTCGGGCGGACACCTGTGTACGTCGGAGCCGGAGGGCGTCTCCGCGCAGCGTGGGCGCTGAGTGCGAGGGCGCGCAGAAGGGCCGGTCGGCAGGGCGGCCCTGCCGACCGGGACCGGGGAGTGGCCGACGCTCACATGTCACGAAGCCAAGACCGACGTCGCGCGTCGGCCCGCGGAGACCGGGGCCGGGCGGCCTGTTCCGCCTTGGCCTCGGCCTTCTGGTCCGCAGCCATAACCGCTCACACCCTGTCCCTGTCGAGCAGTGGTTCATCTCCTGGGTCACCACTGGGTGGGCCCTCAAACGCGACCAGGGGTCGACCTTCGAAATGTGTGACCTCGGCCTTCGTGGGAAATATCCGCTTGCGTCCAGCGCACCGGCCCGCCCGGCGCATACTGATCGGTATCCGGGCAACGCGGCAGGTGTGATACGCGTCGGAGTCGTCGTCCTGACCCTGGTGACCGCCCTCGCAGCTGTGGCGGCGGCGCTCGGGATCTCGCCCTACTGGTGGTTCGCCGCCCTTCCCCTCGCCTTCGTGGGCGTGCTGGGGGTGTGGGACCTGGTGCAGCGCCGGCACTCGGTGCTGCGCAACTATCCCGTGCTCGGCCACGCCCGCTTCCTCATGGAACGCGTGCGGCCCGAGCTGCAGCAGTACTTCATCGAGCGGAACTTCGACGGGCGCCCCTTCGACCGGGACGTGCGCAGCATCGTCTACGAGCGCGCCAAGGGCACCGACGCGGAGGAGCCGTACGGCACCGAGCGGGACGTGTACCAGCCCGGACACGAGTTCCTGGTCCCCTCCATGGCACCGCGTCCGGTACCGGAGAACCCGCCGCGCGTGCGGATCGGCGGCCCCGACTGCGCTCGTCCCTACGACATGGCGCTGCTGAACATCTCGGCGATGAGCTTCGGCTCGCTGTCCGCCAACGCGGTCCTCGCGCTCAACGGGGGCGCCGCGGCAGGGGGGTTCGCCCAGGACACCGGCGAGGGCGGCCTGTCCGAGTACCATCTGCGGCCGGGCGGTGACCTCGTGTGGGAGATCGGCACCGGGTACTTCGGCTGCCGCACCGGGCAGGGCGACTTCGACGAGGCGGAGTTCGCGGACAAGGCCGCGCACGATCACGTCAAGTGCGTGTCGCTGAAGCTGTCCCAGGGTGCCAAGCCCGGTATCGGCGGTGTGCTGCCCGGCGCCAAGGTGAACGCCGAGATCGCCCGGGTCCGGGACGTGCCCGAAGGACGCACGGTCGTCTCCCCGCCGTATCACCGGGTGTTCTCCACCCCACGCGAACTGGTCCTGTTCATCGCCCGGATGCGGGAGTTGTCCGGTGGCAAGCCCGCCGGGTTCAAGCTCTGCGTCGGCTCGCGCCGGCAGTTCCTGGCCGTGTGCAAGGCGATGCTGGAGGAGGGCACGACGCCCGACTTCATCGTGGTGGACGGCGCCGAGGGCGGGACCGGCGCGGCGCCGCTGGAGTTCGCCGACCATGTGGGCACCCCGCTCACCGAGGGACTGCTCACGGTGCACAACGCCCTGGTGGGCGCGGGCCTGCGCGACCGGATCAGGATCGGCGCCAGCGGCAAGATCGCCACGGGCAGCGACCTGGTCAAGCGCATGGTGCAGGGCGCCGACTACGGCAACGCCGCGCGGGCGATGATGTTCGGCCTCGGCTGCATCCAGGCCCAGCGGTGCCACACGAATACCTGCCCCACCGGCGTGACGACCCAGGACCCCCGCCGGGCCCGCGCCCTCGACGTCCCGGACAAGACGGAGCGCGTACGGCGCTACCAGCAGGCGACCGTGGCCGGCGCCCTGCAGATCATGGCCTCGATGGGCGTCACGGACCCCGCCGAACTGCGCCCCCACATGCTGCACCGGCGCGTCGACCCGACCACCGAGCGCTCCTACGAGGAGCTGTACGAGTGGCTCGAGCCCGAGCAGTTGCTCGCCGAACCACCGGCTTCCTGGGCGGCCGACTGGAAGTCCGCCGACCCCGACCGTTTCACCGTCTGAACCCCGACCGTTTCACCGTGTGACCTGGAGGAACTCACGTGCCCCGTACCGTTGCCCGTGTCATCGTCGACGCGCTGAGCGAGCTCGGCGTGCGTCAGGTGTTCGGCGTCGTGGGAGACGCGCTCAACCCCGTGACCGACGCCATCCGCACCACCGAGGGCCTGGAATGGGTGGGCTGCCGGCACGAAGAGGCGGCCGCGTTCGCCGCGAGCGCCCAGTCCCAGCTCGGCGGAAGGCTCGGGGTGTGCATGGGCACCGTCGGGCCCGGTTCCGTCCACCTCCTCAACGGGCTCTACGACGCGGCCAAGAGCCACGCCCCGGTCCTCGCGATCGCGGGGCAGGTGCCGCTCGCCGAGCTCGGCAGCGACTACTTCCAGGAGGTCGACAACGACGCCCTCTTCAGCGACGTGGCCGTCTTCCGCGCGACCGTCACCTCGCCCGACCAGTTGCCGCAGATGCTGGAGACGGCCGTGCGCCACGCGCTGGGCCGCAAGGGGGTCGCCGTCCTCACCGTGCCGGGCGACCTGGGCGAGCGGGAGCTGACCGCGGACCGTCCGGCCCGGTTCTCCCTGAGCACCCCGCTGAGCCGGCCGGAGGAACCGGCGGTCCGCGCCGCCGCCGAACTCCTCGACCGCTCCGAGCGGGTCACCCTGCTCGTCGGCGAGGGCGCCCGGGCCGCCCGCGAGGACGTCCTGGCCCTCGCCGACCGGCTGGCCGCGCCGATGGTGCTGACCCTCAAGGCCAAGGCGGGTTTCGAGGGCGACTCCAACCCCTTCCAGGTCGGCCAGACCGGGCTGATCGGAAACCCCGCCGCCGCGTCCGCGCTCGACGACGCGGACACCCTTCTCCTCCTCGGCACCGACTTCCCCTACCGGGACTGGTATCCCGAGGGCCGGACCGTGATCCAGGTCGACACCGAGGCCACCCACATCGGACGCCGGGTACCGGTCGAGATCGGGCTCGTGGGGGACACCGGCGCCACCGTGCGCGACCTCCTGGACCAGCTCACCCCCCTGGCCCCGGGCGCACGCGACCGCTCACACCTGCGCAAGGCGCGCGAACGCTACGACCACTGGCGCGCCGGCCAGGCCCGCCTCGCGGACCCCGCGCACGACAAGGGCCTCGTCGGCCGCCTGCGCTCCGCCCTGGACAACCGCGCCCACGACATCCGCCCCGAGGCGCTGGCCGCCGTGGTGGACCGCGTCGCCGCCGACGACGCCGTCTTCACCTCCGACACGGGCATGGCCACGGTCTGGCTCTCGCGCTTCGTCGAGATGCGCGGTGAACGACGCCTCATCGGCTCCTACAACCTGGGCTCGATGGCCAACGCCATGCCCCAGGCGCTCGGCGCCCAGTGCCTGGACCGCGCACGCCAGGTCGTGGCGTTCTGCGGCGACGGCGGACTGAGCATGCTCCTCGGCGACCTGATGACCCTGAAGACCTACCGCCTGCCGGTCAAGCTCGTCGTCTTCGACAACCGCCGACTGGGCATGGTGAAACTCGAACAGGAGCAGGCCGGTCTGCCGGAGTTCGGGACGGTCCTCGACAACCCCGACTTCGCCGCCGTGGCCGAGTCCATGGGCATCACCGGCATCCGGGTGACGGACCCCGCAGAGGTGGAGGACGCCGTGCGACGCGCCTTCGACAACCCCGGCCCGGTCCTGCTGGACGTCCTCACCAACCCGGACGAGATCGCGGTCCCGGCCAAGCCGACCGTCGAGCAGGGCTGGGGGTTCGCGGTGGCCAAGGTGAAGGAGGTCGTACGCAGCCACGGGGAGCCGGAGGGGGACTGACGGGCGCCGCCTGCGCGAGGGGACGCGGCCACCGCGTACGGCGGGAGTCCCGGACCGAGGAAGAGAACGGGGCGGCAGATGTCTCTGCCGCCCCGTTCTCTTCGCCTGACGCGTCCCGCGGCAGCTCTCTCAGGAGCCGCCCCGAGGCGCCTCTCTCAGGAGCGGTCGCCCGTGGGTGAGGAGGAGTGTCCGCCGGTGGGGGCGGTGGTCTGCTGGTGGCCTCCGGGGCGAGGGGTCCGGGAGGCGTCGTGGATGCTGTCGCGGGCGGCCTCGGCGACCGCCTGGGGCGTGATGCCGAACTCGGAGTACAGCCGCTCGTAGGCGGCGGAGGCACCGTAGTGCTCCAGGCCGACGATGCGTCCGGCGTCGCCGACCACGTCCCGCCAGCCCTGCCCCACCGCGGCCTCGACGCTGACCCGGGCACGTACCGAGGGAGGGAGGACCTGGTCCTGGTAGTCGAGGGCCTGGGCGGCGAACCACTCCTGGCAGGGCATCGACACGACCCGCACGGCGAGGCCTTCGTCCTGGAGCAGCGCGCGGGCCTCCAGGGCGATGTGCACCTCGGAACCGGTCGCCACGAGAAGGACGTCCGGCACGTTGCCGTGCGCGGCGTCGGCGAGGACGTATCCGCCGCGGGCCGCGTCCAGGGCGGCGGCGCAGCCGCCGTCACCGCGGTCGAGGACGGGCACGTTCTGCCTGGTCAGCACCAGTGCGGCGGGACGGTCCCGGTGCTCCAGCACCGTGCGCCAGCAGGCGGCGGTCTCGTTCGCGTCGGCGGGACGGACCACGTCGAGGCCCGGGACGGCGCGGAGTGCGGCCAGGTGCTCGACCGGCTGGTGGGTGGGGCCGTCCTCGCCGAGGCCGATGGAGTCGTGTGTCCACACATAGGTGGCGGGCAGCTTCATCAGCGCGGCCAGGCGGACGGCCGGGCGCATGTAGTCCGAGAAGGTCAGGAACGTACCCCCGTAGGGGCGGGTCAGGCTCTGCAGGGCGATGCCGTTGAGGATCGCGCCCATGGCGTGCTCGCGGATGCCGAAGTGGAGGGTGCGTCCGTAGGGGCCGCCCTTCCAGTTCTTGGTCTGGCGGTCGGCCGGCACGAAGGACGGTTCGCCGTCCATGGTGGTGTTGTTGCTCCCGGCCAGGTCGGCCGAGCCGCCCCACAGTTCCGGCAGTACGGGGGCCAGCGCGCTGAGCACCTCGCCGGAGGCGGCGCGCGTGGACATGCCCTTGGGGTCGGCCGGGAAGTCCGGGAGGGCCTCGGTCCAGCCGTCGGGCAGCCGCTGTGCCTGGAGGCGGTCCAGCAGTGCGGCGCGCGCCGGGTCGGCGGTCCGCCACGCCGTGAACGCCTCGTCCCACTCGGCGCGGATCCGTCGCCCGCGGTCTGCGGCCTCGCGGGTCCGCGCCAGCACCGCCTCCTCCACCACGAAATGGCGTTCGGGGTCGAAGCCCAGCAGCCGCTTGGTCGCGGCGACCTCCTCCTCGCCCAGCGCGGAGCCGTGGGCCTTGCCGGTGTTCTGCTTGGTCGGAGCCGGCCAGCCGATCAGGGTGCGCAGCATGATGAGGGAAGGCCGGCCGTTTTCCGCCTGCGCGGCGCGGACGGCGGCCAGCAGCGCGTCGACGTCCTCGACGTAGCTGCCGGTGCTCGTCCAGTCGACGGTCTGCACGTGCCAGCCGTAGGCGGCGTAGCGGGCCGGGACGTCCTCGCTGAAGGCGACGTCGGTGTCGTCCTCGATCGAGATGTGGTTGGAGTCGTAGAAGACGACCAGGTTGCCGAGTTCCTGGTGACCGGCCAGGGACGCGGCCTCGCCGGTGACGCCTTCCATCATGTCGCCGTCGGAGGCGACGACGTAGACGTGGTGGTCGAAGGGGCTGCTGCCCGGCTCGGTGTCGGGGTCGAGCAGCCCGCGTTCGCGCCGGGCCGCCATGGCCATGCCGACCGCGGCGGCCATCCCCTGGCCGAGCGGTCCCGTGGTGATCTCCACGCCTCGCGTGTGGTGGTGTTCGGGGTGGCCGGGGGTGGCCGAGCCCCAGGTGCGGTACGCCTCCAGGTCGGAGAGTTCCAGGCCGTAGCCGGTCAGGTAGAGCTGGATGTAGAGGGTCAGGCTGGAATGGCCGCAGGAGAGGACGAACCGGTCGCGGCCGAGCCACTGGTCGTCACCCGGGTCGTGCCGCATGACGTTCTGGAACAGCAGATGCGCCAGCGGGGCGAGGCTCATCGCGGTGCCGGGATGGCCGTTGCCGACCTTCTGCACCGCGTCGGCCGCCAGCACCCGTGCGGTGTCCACGGCCCGTAGGTCCACCTCGTCCCACCCCGTTCGCTCCGCCAGGGGCGGCGCCACGGACCGGACCGGTCGGGTCGTCTTGCGGGACTGTTCGCTGGTCATGCCGTTGCTCCTCGTGACTGCTGGGGGTGGGTTCTGGCGTAGGTGTTCCGCCGCGCGGGGCACCGGGAGCGGGCCGCGGCCTCCACGCTCCGGCTACCCCGGGCTGTGCGTCCGACTCGTCTGAAGCGCACCTTCTGCCCCAGGGCCCGCGGACCGACCACCATCACGGTCCTGGCCGAAAGCCGGTGCGTGCGAACCGGAATGACGGGCACCCGGCCCTTCGGCGGTCGAAGAAAACCGCCGTGTACGACGCACGGAAAAAGGAGGAACGGCGGGAACGTCCGCCGTCCTCCGTTTACCGGAGGAGTTGTTTTCGCGTGACTGAGGATGTGTGGAGTTACAAGTCGACCGCGGGCCGTCTTGCGGGCGCCGACCTGACCGGATACAAGGTCGAGGCGACCGACGGCGCTATCGGCAAGGTCGACAAGCACTCCGACGAGGTCGGTGACGCCTACCTGGTGGTCGACACCGGTGTGTGGATCTTCGGCAAGGAGGTCCTGCTCCCGGCGAGCACGGTCGAGAGCATCGACCCGAACGAGAAGAAGGTCTTCGTCAGCCTCGCCAAGCAGCAGATCAAGGACTCGCCCGAGTTCGACCGCGAGAAGCATCTCGGGGACCCGGGATACCGCGACGAACTGGGCACCTACTACGGCACGGGCGGCCCCACGTTCGGCGGCCCGCACGCCTGACCCGACGCCCCCACCGGGCTTCGCGGCCCCGGGACCCTTCGACGGGTCCCGGGGCTCTCGCGTACTCCGGGACCCGTTCATACCCCTGCGGGGCAGGAGAGGAGGGCCATCGCGATGTCTGCGCGGTCCGAGTCCGAGTCCGTACCCGAAGCTGAATCCGTGCGCGCCGGGCGCGGCGCGTCCGACGGGCCGAGCCCGAACGGCTCCGCCCCTGGAATGACTGACGCCCCTCACGTGCCGCGGGATGCGCCCCACCGTCCGTCGATCCGCGATCCGCGCGGCGGGCGCAGGCGGTCCTGGGTGAGGGTGGGATTCGCGCTGGGTCTGGGCGCGAGCCTGGCATGGCTCGCTGTCCAGACCGTCCTGCGGATCAGTTCGATGCTGACCCTGATCCTGCTGGCCGCGTTCATCGCGATCAGCCTCGAACCGCTCGTCGTCTGGTTCACGCGCCGGGGGCTGCGGCGCGGGTGGGCCGTCGCCATCGTCCTGACCGGGTTCGTCGTCGTACTCGGCGGCTTCCTGGCCCTGGTCATCCCGCCCGTGACCAAGGAGATCTCCTCGCTGGTCGACGCGGTGCCGGGCTGGCTGGAGCAGCTGCACGACCACCAGTCCACGGTCGGCCGCCTGGAGGACCGCTTCCACGTGGTCGAGAAGGCCAAGGAGCAGATCGGTTCGGGAGGCGGGGCGTCCGGCCTGGCGGGAGGGGTCCTGGGCGCCGGCCAGAAGGTCCTGAGCACCGTCACGTCCTCGGCGATCGTGATCACGGTGACGCTGTACTGCATGGTGGCGCTCCCGGCCATCAAGGAGTTCTGCTACCGATTCGTGGCGGCCGGCCGCCGTGAGCGTGTCGAGGGCGTGGCCGAAGAGATCATGAACCGGATCGGCAAGTTCATGCTCGGCAACCTCGTCACCTCGGGGATCGCGGGCGTGGCGACGTTCGGCTGGTGCGAGGCCACCGGTGTCCCGTACGCCGCCGCCCTGGGCATCTTCACGGCGCTCATGGACCTGATCCCGATCGTGGGCTCGACCATCGCCGGCGTCGTCGTGAGCCTCGTCGCCCTGTCGGTGTCCCTCCCCATCGCGATCGCCACCGCGGTGTTCTACATCGTCTTCCGGGTCGCCGAGGACTACCTGATCGTGCCGCGGGCCATGAAGTTCGCCGTCGACGTCCACCCGCTCGTCACCGTCGTCGCGGTACTGGTCGGCGGGGCGCTCCTCGGCGTCATCGGCGCGCTCGTCGCCATCCCGGCGGCCGTCGCCGTCGGACTGATCCTCGACGAGTTCGTCTTCCCGCAGAAGGAGGCGAACTGACGCGCGTCCGGCCGGGCGACGATCAGCGTGCGAGGCGGCGGATCGCCACGACCGCCGCGTCGTCGCCGAGATGGCCCCGGACATGGACCAGCAGGTCGTCCTGGAGCAGGCGCAAGACTTCGGCGGGGTCGTTCCCCGTCCACTGCGGAGCCCGCTCGGCCAACGGGTAGAAGTGACCGTCGCCGTTGCGGGCCTCGATGACGCCGTCCGTGTACAGCAGCAGAAGGTCGCCGGCCTCGAAGGGAAACGTCTGGACGTCGTAGGCGGCGATGCCGAAGGCCCCGCCGAAGCCGATCGGGAGATGACTCGCCTCGGCCGCGAGCGGGGTGAGGCGGCCCCCGCGAAGGAGGAGCGGGGGCGGGTGCCCGCAGGTGATGAGGTGGACGACCGGCTCGTGATCGGGGATGTCGAGCAGCGTGACCGTGGCGAAGTCCTCGTCGGTGTCCTGCTCCGCCCCTGATCGCCACTGGCTGATGTCCCAGCGGAACGCGGCGTCGAGGTGGACGGCGAGGCGGGGGAGGGTGGCCTGCCGGTGGGCGGCCGCGCGGAAGGCACCGAGGAGCAGGGCGGCGTTGTTGATCGCGGCCAGACCGTTGCCGCGTACGTCACCGATGAGGAATCTGGTGCTGTCGTGGCTGGTCCGTGCGGCCGCGTACAGGTCTCCGCCCAGGTCGGCCTCCTCCTCGGCAGGCAGGTACAGGCCTGCGATCCGCAGCGGGCCGGAGCGCTGGGGCAAGGGCTGCAACAGCACACTCTGCGCCACCTCGGCCACCGACCGCACCTGGTCCAACCGCCGCTCGTTGCGGTCCCGCACCACGCACACGGTGACGCAGACGACAGTGACGATGATCAGGGCGGCGATCTGCGCCTGGATGTTGGCGGTGGACAGGACCCCTCTGAGCGCGCCGATCAGCATCTGGGCCGCCACGGCGAGAGCCCCCATCAGCGCGGTGAGGCGGGCGCCGGCGAACGCCACGGTGAGCGCGGGCGCCGCCACCAGGAGCGGTCCGAGGTGGATGTGGGGCGGCACCAGCACGTCGACGAGACAGACCGTGACGATCAGCGCCAAGGGGATCACGACCAGCGCGGGGGTGCGCCCCGGTCGCCAGGAACGCCGCAGGTCCAGTCGCGGTCCAAGGACCATGTCTCAAGCCCTCCGCTCACTTCCGCACCGGGGATGCGCGCCGTTCCGCGGACCGGAATGACCGGCCCGGCACTCCGCGAGACCCGGGGCGCCCTCGTCCGTGAGGCACGGCTCCGGCGGAGGGCCGTGGTAACTGGCGTTTCATGACATTCAAGGCATCCAGGAACTTTAGTCCAGTTCCCGCTGTCTCACCTGGGCCTGGTCCGGATCGCCGGGCCGCTGAGCAGCCCGGCACGTCACCCGGCCCGGACCTGCTCCGGGCCGGGTGACGTGCGGTGGGCCGGTTGTCCCTTGCGTCTCCCCGCGAAACGCCGCGCCGCGGGTCCGCGGGCGTCGGTCGTTCTTCGGCCGGGCCCGTCAGTCGGCGCGTGCGATGACATCTTCCGCGACCTGCTTGTCCAGCGCGGAGCGCACCAGGCCGGCCGCGAACGCCGGGTAGTCGTCCTCCGCCACCAGGCGGGCGATGGTGTCCGGGGACTCGGGAAGGCCGAGCCGGGCGGCGCCCTGGAGGGCTTTGGCGTCGAAGTAGGGAGCGACCTCGGGCCAGACGCCCTGCGCCTCCCGCAGAAAGATGTCCGCTCCGGTCGGCCCGATGCCGGGCAGCTCGCGCAGCAGCCGCTCGCATTCCTCGACGTCCCCACCGGCGGCCTCGCGGAGTCTGCGCAGGTCGCCGCCGTACCGCTCCAGCAGCAGGTCGGCGGCGTCACCGAGCTGGGTGGCGGTACGTTCGTCGTACCGGCGGTAGTGCCCCTTGCCGAGGGCGTCCACGCGCTGCTGCCAGGTGGATTCGCTCATGTGCCTCGGGTTGCGCATACCGTCGTCGAACAGGGCCCGCGCGGCGTCCGTGGCCACGGACGCCCTGATCCGTGCGGAGAGCAGGTGTGCGAGCACCAGCAATTGGTAGAGCGGCTGCGGCGTGTCGCGCAGGTGGACGCCGGCCTCGCGCGCGTACGTCTGCCCGTGGGCGGTGAGCAGGGCCTCGGCCCTCGCCCGTTCCGTCGCGGTCGGCATGATCGCATCACTCCTTTCGCGCCG
The DNA here is from genome assembly GCF_000974985.2 of Streptomyces mangrovisoli. Lineage (GTDB taxonomy): Bacteria > Actinomycetota > Actinomycetes > Streptomycetales > Streptomycetaceae > Streptomyces > Streptomyces mangrovisoli. The sequence goes on from NZ_LAVA02000016.1 coordinate 85,672, forward strand.
TGTGGTCGTCCTCCTCGAGGGTGTCCAGTCGCCGGGCTGCCCTGGTGAGGGAACGCCGGCACCGGCTCAGTCCCTTCCACGGGTCCCCGCCCTCCGCCAGGCGCTTCGGGAGGGTGCGCAGGGTCCAGGTGCGCGGGCCGAGGGCCGGGTCGTCGAGTTCGGTCCAGGCCAGGGGCGTCGCGACCGGAGCGTGCGGCCGGGCCCGGACGGCGTAGGGGGCGATGGAGGTCTGGGCATAGGCGTTGCGCTGGATGTCCAGGTACAGGCGTCCGCCGCGGTCGGCCTTGCGGGGGGCGGTGGTCAGCCGGTCCGGGTGGCGGGCCGCGAACAGATCGGCGACGCGGCGGGCGAAGCCGCGGGCGGTGTCGAAGTCGGTGCGGCCGCTCAGGAGGGCGACCAGGTGCAGTCCGCGTGAGCCGGTGGTCATCACCGCGGGGCGCAGCCCCAGTTCCGTCAGCAGCTCGCCCAGCTCGCGCGCCGCCCACCGGACGGTCTCGAAGTCGTCGGCGGTCGACGGGTCCAGGTCGAACACCAGCCGGTCGGGCTGGTCGAGCCGGTCGGTGCGGCTGAGCCAGGGGTGCGGCGTCAGGCACGCCTGGTTGGCCAGGTAGGCGAGTGTCGCGGTGTCGTCGCAGACGACCATGTCCACCGTGCCGCCCTGCTTGGGGACGCGGCAGTGGTGGATCCAGTCCGGGAAGTGGTCGGGAATGTCCTTGTGGTAGAAGGACCGGCCGCCGTACCCGTCCGGATACCGCTCCATGACCAGGGGGCGATCGCGCAGGAAGGGCAGCAGGAAGCGCGCGACATCCCGGTAGTAGTCGACGAGTTCGGCCTTGGTGATCGCGTCGTCCGGGAACAGCTCCTTGTCCGGGTGGGTGAGTGCCACCCGGCGTTTGCCGACCCTCACAGTCGCTTCTGCTGCCTTCACACACATCTCCTGGGATCGCATCCGGGGCCGCACGGCAGTGAGAAACGCCGTCCACCCTGCTTCTCACGCGGGCGCCTTCCCACCGGCCGCCGGCCCCGGACCGATCCGACGGCGCCGTCGCCGCCCGAGCAGCCCGAGCAGCCCGAGCAGCCCGAGCGGTCCGAACGGACGCGGCGCGGGCCGGGGCCGGCATGGCGGCGGCCACCCGCCGGGTGCCCGTGCGGTCACCGGGAAAACGTGCGTCGATCCCGACGGGCCGGCCGCCGTGGATCGCTATCCGGCCCGGGCGGCCCGCCTGCCGGATCCGCCGTGGCCGTCGGGGTGAAGGACGACCTTGGTCCAGCTGTCGTCGCGGTTGGCGAAGTGCTCGTACGCGTCCGGGGCCTGATCGAGGTCGAGTTCGTGGGAGACCAGGAAGCTCGGTTCGGCCTTGCCGCCCCCTCGCTGACCGACTACCCCATTCGGCGCTCGCCTCTCGCACACATGAGAGCCCCGGGGCGACTGAATCGGAGCGGTGTTCTCGGGAACTCGGCGCATGAACGCCGCCCCTGCCCGCACGGGGCGCAGAGCGAGGGAGTACGTCATGGCGGTTGGATCCAGTGCCGATCGAGAGCGGCAGTACGAAGACGTCAGGAGAAGCGCGGAGGACCGGGATGAGTCGCATCAGCGGGTGAGGGAGATCGCGTCACGCATGATGGACAAGGAGCGGGCGAGGTCGGACGAGACGAGGACGGCCGGCAGATCCTCCCCCCAGGACGCGGGGCCGGCCCCGAGGCGCGGTGGTCAGCGCTCGCACAGCGGCTCCCAGGAGCCGACCAAGGACCAGTTGTACGAGGAGGCCAGGAAGCGCGACATCGACGGCCGCTCCTCGATGTCCAAGCAGCAGCTGAAGGATGCGCTCGGCCGCTGACGACGGCGCCGCGTGCCCCGCGGATGCCTGGAGACGGCACCCTTCCGAGCGGCGTGGGTGCTCGGCGGGGTCGCGCGGCAGTGGGCCGCGCACCGTCAGCCGAGCCGCCGACCGGTCAGTGCAGGATGCTGACGGCGCGGGCGATCACCAGCAATGACGTCAGCAACGCGGCGACGCTCTGGACGCTCATCAGCAGCTTGGCGCGGGCGGACAGGGGCATCGTGTCGGTGGGGCTGAAGGCGGTGGAGTTGGTCACGGACACGTACAGGTAGTCCACGAGGTTCGGGACCCAGTCGGCACTGATGCTGGCGCCGTCTGCGACCTCCTCCACCGCGTCGTCGTTCTCGTCCTGGGAGAAGCGGAAGTCCGCCAGCGGCAGCTCGCCGCGGGGGAGCTGCGTGCGCGCCACCGGACCGCCGCGATCCAGCTCCCAATAGGCCAGCCCGAAGGCGATGATGTTGGTCAGCCACACCTGCAGGGCGGCCACCAGCAGGGCGCGGCCGTCCTTCACGCCGGCGTGGATCAACTCGTGGATGAGGATGCCCAGGGCCGTGAGATTGCTGGCGGCGATGACCAGGACGAGTGCCAGGGACAAGAACCGGAACGTCGCGTTCTGTCGGGTGAGTCGTCTGGGGTTGATCGCGACCAGGGGAACCAGCAGCAGAAGTTCCAGGGCGGGCACAACGTAGCGGGGCGCGACCAGCAGCCGCTGGGGCAGCGCCACATACAGCAGGACGGCCACCAGTGTCGCGGCCACGCCCGGCAGCCGGGCCTCGCCGCGACGCTGGTGGCGAGGATGGCGCGTACGTGCTCGGCCGCGGCTCTCGGCCATGGGGCCACCTTCCTGCCGGTGTCCGCTGCGACGTCGTAGCGGGCCGCGCCGACACTGTGGGTTCGTGAGCGCCGTCCACCCGGCACGGCGAGGGATGCACGGCGCGCGGTCGGCCCGGCACCGCAGTGGTGCGGGGCAGCGCGGTCCAGGTCAGGTCCGAATGGCGCGGAGGGAGGCTGCCCCCGCGGTGCGGTTTCCTGGGTCAGGACGCGGTCAGGGCCTCGCTGATCGCGTCGAGGAAGGCGTCGAGGTCTTTGGGGGTGCGCGAGGTGATCAGGGTGTAACCACCCGCGGCGTCGCTCACCACGGGTTCGTCGACCCAGGACTTTGCTCCGGCGTTGCGGATGTCGGTGCGCAGCGAGGGATAGGATGTCAGGGTCTTGCCGCGGACGGCGTCGGCTTCCACCAGGGCCCAGGGGCCGTGGCAGATGGCGGCGATCGGGCGGCCCGACTCGGCGAACGCCTTGACGAGGGTCAGGGCCTTGCCGTCGAGGCGGAGCTGGTCGGCGTTGAGCGTGCCGCCGGGGAGCAGCAGGAGCTGGTGGTCGCCGGGGTCCACGCCGTCGAAGGTGGTGTCGGGTGCGACGCTCTCGCCGGAATCCTTGTCTCCGACCAGGGTCAGGACCGGGTCCGAGGTCGCGGCGGCGACGGTGACGTCGGCGCCTGCCTCCCGGAGCCGTTTGAGTGGCACCAGCAGTTCGTCCTGTTCGACACCGTAGTTGGTGACGAGCGCCAGTACGCGGTGGCCGTCGAGGGGCCTGTCAGCCATGATGATGTGTCCTTCTCCGTGATGACGTCGCGAGGTCGTTGATGCGCGTGGTGTGTGTCAGCGACCGAGCGCCTTGTACGGCAGTTGCCTGCGTGTCCCCCTCCCCGGGTGCTCCGTACCCGGCGAGTCACACTCACCTGCCGTCGTTTGCGGTGGCGCGCACTGTTCCGACGGGCAGCGGGGGCGTCGTGGAGGTTGCGGCGATTTCGGGCGTTACCGGCGACAGACCGAAAGCGGAGGGAAAAGGAAATGGCACGGCACAGTGGCTCACCTCCTGCTCCGCCACGGACACGCCATGCAACCACCGGGACCTCGCGGGGAAGGCTTCCACGCCGAGGGCGTGAGGCGGCTCTATATGATGGGGATACGAGGTTCCCAGCCCGCACAATGGCCCACGCTCCGACCATCGGGGAGATCATGGCCGCATCAGAACCCCAGAAGAAATCCGCCAGTCGGAGTCGCGGCTCCCGCGGGGACGGCGCGAGCACTTCTCGTCGTCGCACCAACAAGGGAAACGCCGCCTGGGCCATACGTTCCGCCGTCGAGCAGCTTCAGGAGTTGCTGGGCCGTGCTCCCGAGTCCGTCTCCGCGGTAAAGGCGACCGAGAACGGTTGGGAAGCCGACGTCGAGGTACTCGAGTTGGAGCGCGTCCCTGAGACCACCAGCGTGATGGCCACCTATCGAGTGACGCTCGACGAGGAGGGCGATCTGGTGGGCTACGAACGGAAGCACCGCTACACGCGTGGCCAGATCGACCGGCGGGGCTGACTCTGCACAGTCGGTGAAGGGAGGCACCATGACGGTGGTGCCGCAAAGCGGAGGCGGTGTCAATCGCGGCGGCGGGACCGGCAGCCTCTACGACGTCCTGGAACTCATACTCGATCGCGGACTCGTCATCGACGTGTTCGTCCGCGTATCGCTGGTGGGAATCGAAATTCTCAAGATCGACGCTCGTATAGTCGTCGCCAGCGTCGACACCTATCTCCGATTCGCCGAGGCGTGCAACCGTCTCGACCTCGAATCCGGCAGGAAAGCGCCCACCCAGCTGACCGACATCGTCGGGGACACGGTCGAGAGCGGGGCCAAGGGAAAATCCAAGGGAGCACTCTCCGGCGCGGCCGAAGCGGTCACCGACACCCTCAAGGGAATCACGGGCCGCGACGAGGACGAAGAAGAGCCCGAAGAAGAGCCCGAGGACGAGGAATTCGAGGAAGAAGAGGACGAGGCCAAGGAAAAGGAACCTGTGGAGAGGCGACGGCGGCCGGCTCGGCGTACCTCCCGACGTGGGCGCGAATGACGCTCACCGTTCGGGAGATTGAAGCTCGCCGCTCGAGAAGGAATGAGCCATGGCCGTATACATCTACTCCATCACCGCCAAGCAGCACCCGCTCCGCCTCGACGACCTCAAGGGCGTCGGCGAACACCCGGCGGAGCTGCGGACCGTCGCGGCCGAGTCACTGTGCGCCGTCGTCAGCGACGCCCCGGAAGACCTGCGCCCGAAGCGCCGCGACATCCTCGCGCACCAGGAGGTGCAGGAACGCCTCATGGCGGACGGCACCGTGCTCCCCATGCGCTTCGGCCTCCTCGCCGAGAACGACGAGTCCGTCCTGGCTGCCCTGGAGCAGAACGCCGCGGACTACACGGACCGGCTGCAGTCACTGGAGGGATGCAGCGAGTACCACCTCAAGGCGTCGCAGGACGAGGACGCTCTGCTGCGGCAGATCCTCCGCGAGTCGGACGCGGCCCGCGAGCTCAACGACGAGATCCGCGGCGGTACGGCCGGCCCCGACGCGTCGTTGCAATTGGGGGAGTTGGTCACCCAGGAGGTGCAGGCACGGCAGGAGGCGCTGGCGGCGGGCGTGGTCGAAGCGCTGCGCCCCTTCGCCCGGACGCTCGACTCGTCCCAGCCGACGGGCGCGGACTTCCTCAATGTGTCGTTCCTGGTGACCGAGGATCGGGAAGAGGCGTTCCTGACCGCGGAGTTGAGCGTCGCCCACCAACTGGGTGACGACTTCGACTTCCGGCTCAACGGCCCCCTGCCCCCCTACAGCTTCGTCTGAAGGAGCTCCCATGGGCCTGTTCACTCAACTCGTGACCCTCCCGCTGGCCCCCGTGCGCGGCGCCGTATGGGTCGTCGAGCGGGTCCGCGAGGAGGCCGAGAACCAGTACTACGACCCCGCTCCGATCCACCGCGAACTCGCCGAGCTCGAACGTCTCCTTGTCGCGGGCGACATCGACGAGGAGACGTTCGACCGGCGCGAGGACGAACTGCTCGCCCGGCTCGAGGAGATCCGCGCCTATCGGCAGGGCTGACCTCCTGACGGGGCACGACGGAATTCGAGGCCGCAACCGTGACTGAACCCCTGGCCAACAGGCTTGGTTCCTACCCGTCCCGATCGGCGCCGCCGTACGGGCAGGGTTCCTCCGCCAATCTCGCCGACATCCTGGAACGGGTGCTCGACAAGGGCATCGTCATCGCGGGCGACATACAGATCAACCTTCTCGACATCGAGCTGCTGACCATCAAGCTGCGCCTCCTGGTCGCCTCCGTCGACAAGGCGAAGGAGATGGGGATCGACTGGTGGGAGCACGATCCCGCGCTCTCCTCCCGGGCCAGGGACGAACGGCCGTCGGCCGGGGCCGGTGCGGAGCGGTCGTCGGCGGGGGCCAGGGCCGAAGAGTCACTGGCCGAGGAGAACCGCAGGCTGCGGGCCGAGATCGACGCGCTGCGCCGGAGCGAGGCGCTCCCCGCGAAGGAGAAGGCACCCCGGGCACCCCGGTCCACCGCCAGCCGTCGCCGGGGAAGTGCCCGCGATGAGTGACCTGCTGACGTACGCCTACGCGGTGGTCCGCGACACCGAAGGGCTCCGGCAGGCGACAGAGCTGCTCCGAGGCGTCGCCGGCACCCAGGTCCACCTCGTCGGCGCCGACGGCGACGAGCCGGCCCTGGTGGTGAGCCGGGTGCCCGCCGAAGACTTCCGGGAGCAGGCCCTCAAACAACACCTGGAGGACCTGGACTGGCTGGAGGCGGTGGCCCGCGCCCACGACGGCGTCATCGCGGCCCTGGCCGAGCGCACCACCGTCCTGCCCTTCCGGCTGGCGACGGTCTACCTCGACGACCGGCGGGCCCGGGAGGTGCTGGAAACGGGGCGGACCGCCTTCGCCGAGCGCCTGGCCCTGCTCGCCGGACATGTCGAATGGGGGGTCAAGATCTATGCCGAGCCGTCCGCGGTCGCCGAGACCCCCGCGGCTCCCGCGGCTCCCGCGGGGGAGCTGAGCCCCGGGCGCGCCTATCTGCGCAGGCGCCGACAGCAGCGGAACGTGCGCGACACGGCGTACCGGGCGGCCCAGGAGGCCGCCGAGCGGGTGGCGGCCGCGGGCCGCAGGCACGCCGTCGACCGTGTACGGCACCGCGTGCAACAGGGTCTTCTCACCGAAGCGCGCGAAGCGACCGAAGCGACTGAAGCGCGCGAAGCGACCGAAGCGAGCGACCGCGCCGACGTCGGCGGCGAGAACGTCGTCAACGACGCCTACCTCGTGCTTCTGACCCGTTGTGACGACTTCCTGGCCGATGTGACAGATGCGGCCGACGGGGTGGAGGGGGTCAGGGTGGAAATCACCGGCCCGTGGGCTCCGTACTCCTTCGCCATGCCGAGCGAGGCATCCTACGGGACCGAGCAGGGAGCGCCCCCATGACCCGGCCGCCGCCCTCGGGAGCGGAGCAACTGCCCCAGCGGCAGGTCGCCCTCATCGACCTGCTGGACCGGCTCCTGACCGGCGGCGTCGTCCTGACCGGTGACGTCGTACTGTCCATCGCCGACATCGATCTGGTACGCATCTCTCTTCGTGCCCTGATCGTGTCCATCAGCGAGCAGAACCCCTCGCCGTGGCCCAGCGTCGGCCCGCTGCCCGGCGGCGGCCATGACGGCTGAGAGGGGGAGCCCCCCGCCGAGCCGCGCCGACGAGGTGGCGCAAGCTGCCGCCCGTGCCTTCCGGCTGCTGCCCGCTGCCCCGCGCGACCTGCGCCGGCCGACCGGCGAGGGCCCACCTGCCGCGGCCCGTCGGATCAACTCCGACCAGGACACGGTCGAACGGGACCTCCTCCGGCTCGTCCTCACCCTCGTGGAACTGCTGCGGCAGCTCATGGAACGGCAGGCCCTGCACCGCGTCGACCGAGGAGACCTCACCGAGGAGCAGGAGGAACGCCTGGGCGCGACCCTCCTGCTCCTGCACGACCGCATGAGCGACCTGTGCGCCCAGTACGGACTGACCATGGACGACCTCAACCTCGACCTCGGCCCCCTGGGCACCCTGCTCCCGCCTCCCGACTGAACGGGGTCGGTTTGCTTGAATGACATGTCTCGGGTTACCCGGCGGGCATGAGAGCCCACTCCGCAGGCCCGAACCAGCAGCACGACGGCGGCGAGGGTCCGCCGCACAAGTCCTCGTCGGCCGAGGCGGCCGGGCCCGGTCCCGCGGTCGAGGAGCGCGCCCCGGACTCGCCGACGCAGTTGCCCAGGACGGCCTGGGGGGCCGCACTGAAAGGCAGCCTGCGGGAGTTCAAGGCCGACGAGCTGACCGACCGTGCCGCGGCGCTGACGTACTACGGCCTGCTGTCGCTCTTCCCGGCGCTGCTGGTCCTGGTGTCGGTCCTCGGCCTCACCGGGAAGTCCACCACGGACAAGCTCCTGAACAACATCAACAAGTTCGCCCCCGGCTCCGCCAGGGACATCATCACCAACGCCGTGCAGCAGCTGCAGAACAACTCGGGACTGGGATCGCTCGCGGCGATCGTCGGCGTCGTCCTGGCGCTGTGGTCGGCCTCCGGGTACGTGGCCGCGTTCACGCGCGCGGCCAACGCGGTCTACGACGTTCCCGAGGGCCGTCCGGCGTGGAAACTCCTGCCGTTGCGGGTGGGGCTGACGGTCGTGCTGATGGTGCTCGCCGTCATCAGCGCCCTGATCGTGGTGTTCACCGGCACTCTGGCCCGTCAGGCGGGCACAGCGATCGGGATCGGCGACACGGCCTTGACCGTGTGGTCGATCGCCAAGTGGCCCGTCCTGGTGATCCTGGTCGTCGTCATGATCGCGTTGCTGTACTGGGGGACCCCGAACGCCCGGGTGCGGGGCTTCCGGTGGATCACCCCGGGCAGCGCCCTCGCGCTGCTCATCTGGCTGGTCGCCTCCGGCGCCTTCGCGTTCTACGTCGCCAACTTCGGCTCGTACAACAAGACCTACGGCACGCTCGCCGGCGTCATCGTCTTCCTGATCTGGCTGTGGATCAGCAACTTGGCGATCCTGCTGGGTCTGGAGTTCGACGCCGAGATCGTGCGTCAGCGGGCGATCGCCGGCGGGCAGCCGCCAGACAAGGAGCCGTACACCCAGCCCCGCGACACCAGTACGTGGGACGAGGCGGATGTGCGCCGTCTGGACGAGGACTGACACTGCCCGCTGCCCCAGGGCCCTGACCCACCGGCCGCTGTCGGCCCTGGTGCAGCCCCCTGGTGGCTGTGCTGTCGGTCCTGATGCGGCCCCCGCCGGTGGCCGGGCGGCCGGGGAAGGGTGGTCAGGACGACTTCCGCATGACGGCTGTGCCAGGGGCTCCGGGGGGTGCCGCCTCGGCGAGGACCACCGCGATGGACAGAACGACCAGGTTGGTGATCAGTACGGCGATGCTCACGGCAAGGGTGGGATACGGCCACAGCAGGAGCGTCAGAACTCCGGCGCCCACGATGGTGACGACCGTGCCGGTGCGGTGTTCACGGAGCCACCGGCCGAAGGCGCCGGAATCCCATCCCGTGCGGCCGAGACGGCCGGCCATCGAACCGGTGACCTGCGCCGCTGAGGAGCGCACTGCCACGGCGTCTTTCGAGGGGCCTGCGAGATGGGCCACGAGTGCCACGGCCAGGGACGTGACAAGGGCTACCAGTACGGACTCGCGCAGGAAGCGCACCAAGTAGTCGTAGACCGCGCCGGTCGCTTCCTGTGACTGGACCGTCGGAGCGGCGGCGTCCAGGAACACCTGCCGCCCGAAGCGCAGGGCGACGAGGAACGACACCATCATGAAGCCGGTTCCGGCCGCGGTGCCCGTCAGCGCGGTGCGCCGGCACGGCGACAACCCGATGCCGAAGGCGGCGAGAGTGACGCAGGCAACCGGGGCCCACGGGCCGACCGCCTCGAGCCACCTCGCACCGTCTCTGGCTTCGGCCAGGTGAGGGCTGCGGAAGAGGACCACCGACCGGTCTTTGCCGGGAATGGTGTCGGCGGCGATCAGTGTCGTGCCGATGAGTTCTTTCTGGGCTTCTTCCACGACCGTCCCGATATCGAGCACCAGGCTGTCGCCCCTGATCCGGATCGGGCCGTCGCCGTCACCGGTGAGGACGTTCATCGCGGCGTCGTGGGCGCGCCGGTTCACGCTGTCCCACGCCCTCGCGAACACTTCACTCTTCACGAACTTCTTGATCACGAAGCTCGTGCCCTGAGTCAGGCCGTCCTTCACCTCGCTGTCCGCATTCCTGACGGCACTGACCACGGCGGGCGGAAAGCCGTGTTCCTGCAGAATGCGAGCGAGGGAGTTCAGTGCTGTGCGGACGTCGATTCTCCCCACCAGGTCGGCGGAGGCCCGCGTGGCGATCACGTCCTGCACCGCGGTGTCTCGGACGAGCGGTGAAACGGTCTGCTCATATCGACTGCCGTCGCTGATCTCGGAATTGACCCACGACGCGGCGACACTGATCGGCGCGAGCAGGACGGCCAGCGCAATGAGCAGGACGGAGAGCGCGAGCCGCGATCTGCTCCGGCCGCTCTTCGCCGACGACGGCGGCGGCGCCTCCACGCGATCGTCCTGGGACCGGCCCGGTACACCCGCCCCGGCAGCCGAGCGTGGATGCATGTCGCGCTCCCTCCGCCGGATCGCGCCCTCTCCTGCAGGTCGGCGGCGCCATGCGTGGTGGACAGGTCGATGGTCGAGCGGTCCCGTCGCCTCGGTCGGAGGAATCTCCGGCATATACGGTGTCCGCGTACCCAATCGCCGAATTACCGCACATCACGGTCTTTGCATGCCTTAAGGGATTTACGGTCGCCGTCGACACCCGGGTCCGCGGCCGGAGTCACCCTCGGCAGGAGAGGGTGACTGAGTCGGCTCAGGAGCTGATGAGCGGTTGCGGCGAGAAAGTCCTGATCATGGTGGTGGTCCAGCGCAACTGACGCACGGTCTCGGGCTGGCACGCGGTGGCCAGGGTGATGAGGTCCGCGTGCCGGCAGGCGTGCGCCGCTCGGGCGAGCATCTCCCAGTGCGACGAGTTCGTGGCAGCGGCCAGGTGGAGGTCGCGGAGGTCGCGCAGGAGCAGGCGTGAAGAAGCGGGCGGCGGGCCGAGGGCGGGGCTGACGTGTTCACCCACGGCGGCATGGGAGCTGACAGAGAGGACCGAGAAGGGGCCGGCGAGGTCGGGAAGGCGCAGGCCGTACGGTTCGGCGGTCCGCGCGATGCGCTCGGCGTGTTCGCGGGACCAGCCGGCCATGTCCGCGGCCACGCGACGGAGCTCCTGCTCGCCGCGGTGGCGTTGTGCGGCACTGAGCAGGTCCCGCTCCAACAGGCGTTCACCGTCGTGCAGGGTGCGCAGGAGGGTCTGGAGGGCGTTCACGGTCCGCCCCGGTCGGAGTGCGGCAGCGAAGCGGCCCGGGTCCACCGCTGGGCCGCGTCGGGCGTGACGCCGGGCCCGGTGCCGGAGTCGACGGCGCCGGCGCGGGCGTACCGCTGCGGTGCGGTGCGCTCACGCCGGAACGGGGCGACCCGCTCCACGATGCCCGGCAGCGGCACGACCAGTCACCGGCCGAGGACGTTCTGCAGCTGCTTCTTGGTCATCGAGGAGCGCCCTTCGATGTTGCGCTTCTTGGCCTCCTCGTAGAGCTGGTCCTTCGTGGGTCCTTGCGCGCCGCTGTGGGAGCGCTGGCCGCCCCGCTGGGAGGAGGATTTCGGGTCCTGGGTGGAGGTCTTGGAAGCCGTATTCGATTCGCCCGACCTGGCCCGCTCCTTGTTGACCGTCCGCGCGGCGATCTCCTCGGCCCGGCTCTCGGACTCACCCCGGTCCTGGGCGCTCTTCTTGATGTGTTCGTACTGCCGTTCCCGCTTGGCGTTCGAGCCTGCAGGCATGGTGTGCCTCCCGGTGCAAGGTGATGCGAGGTGCAGGGCGATGCGAGGTGCAGGGTGGTGCGAGGTGCACGGTGATGTGCGATCACGCTCCCGGATGCGCACGTGGTCGGCCCAGTCCGCGGTTTCCCCTTCCCTGCCGGATGCGACGCGCTGCCGAGTTCCCCCGATGCGCCGTCCGACGCATCGGACACCGGTACGTCTCCACGCGCGTCGGGCGGGGGCCCGGGGGGTATTCGGACGTGCAGACGATTTCCGGCATGGGAGGGATGGGGAGAGCGATGCTGTCCCACACGCTCGAGAACGGTGTGCTGGTCCTTCGAGCGCAGAGCGGTGCAGCCCCGGAGAAAGATCTGGCGGCCCTGATCAGCGGCCTGATCCATGTGCATGCCCCCGACCCTCGGTCGTCGTCCTTGACGGCGACGTGAGCGAGGCGGTGATCGATACGGTGGTGGAAGCACACCGGCGGTGCCGGGAGCTGGACGTTCTGGTGTCGGTGGCGACCCCCAGTGCTCCGGCCCGACGGCTGCTGCAGGCCCGCACCGGTGGCCGCGACGACCACGGAGCACGACTGGTCATCCACGCTCGCGTCGATACCGCCATCACCACGTCCGACGCTGCCGCTTGACCGTGCCGTGCGGTGCTGAGCAGGTCCCGCAGGGTCCTGCACCAGGAGCGGCTCGCCGCTGTGGTGCGCGGCAAGTGGGTTCGCGCGGGCGTCCGTTCGGTGCCTCGGCGGGTCCGGACCGCGGTCTGCGGGCGCGCTGCTGACAAAAGGATCAGCGTGCCCGCCACGTCACGCGGACCTTCCGGGCGTGGTGTCCGCGGCCCGGGTGCGGGACGCCTCGATCTCCGCGTAGGCCTGGTCGCGTCCCTCCCAGTGGGAGCCCTCGACGGACTTGCCGGGCTCCAGGTCCTTGTAGACCTCGAAGAAATGGGTGATCTCCATCCGGTCGAAGGAGGGGATGTCGCCGATCTCCTGCACGCCCGCCCAGCGCGGATCATGAGCGGGCACGCACAGGATCTTCTCGTCCGGGCCGTGCTCGTCACTCATCACGAACATGCCGACGGCACGGCACTCGATCGTGCAGCCGGGGAACGTCGGCTCACCGACCAGGACCAGGGCATCCAATGGGTCCCCGTCACCGCCGAGGGTGTGGTCGATGTAGCCGTAGTCGGCCGGGTACTTGGTCGAGGTGAACAGCAGCCGGTCCAGGCGGATGCGGTGCAGCTCGTGATCCATCTCGTACTTGTTGCGGGACCCTTGGGGGATCTCCACGATCACGTCGAACTCCACGACGGCCTCCTAGCCTTGTCGTCGGCCTGCAATCGGGCGGCGGAACCCAGCAACTCGAAGCGGTGCGGCCCCTGTTCGCCTGATGGCGCGGCAGCACGGTCGGAAAGGCGCGCACCCGGGCGGCAGCCGTCCTCGAACGGGTCGGCATCCCACGGGCCGGGGCACGGGGGGCGGGCTGGATCGGCTGCCCTCATGGCGTGCCTTGCTTCGTCCTGAGGGCGTCGCGCAGCCGCCGTAGATCGTCCGCGGGCCGCCCCAGACCGTTCAGCTGGAGCCGGGCCGCCTCCGTGCGGGCGTCCGGGTGCACGGTGAAGGCCAGGTTCACCGACTGGTGCACCATCCACTGGTCGTAGTTCAGCAGTCGGGCCGCGTACGCCCGAGTCCGTACGAGGTCGACGTCGGCCAGCGGCAGCTCCCGCAGTCGGGACCGCAGATGGACAAGGGCCGAGCTCGCGTCGCCGCAGTCCCGGGCGGCCTGCCCGGGGACCGGGCCGGGCTCGCCGCAGGAGGCCACCGCCGCGTCGGCGTGCTGCTGAGCAGCGACGGCGTCGTCCAGCAGGGCGAGCAGGGACCGCACCTGCGCAGGCCGCGGCGCACAGGGCCGATCGGGGCGAGGACGCAGCCGGGTGACGAGGCGGACGGCACGTCGCAGCATTTCGGTGCCACCACCGGGCCGGGATACGGGCATGGTTCCTCCTGGTCAGCACGGCTGGACCAGGGACCGTCAGCGGACACCTCCGCGGTTGCGGTGAGCCCCATCACCGGCGCTCCCGCCAAGGGTGCGCACCTCCAGTGTGCGCCTCCCGCCGTGCCCGGGCGCCCCGCCTGCACTCGCCATGCGACGAACCGGACCGCCGACCGAGATCGTCAGCGCACGATCAGCACCGATCCGGGGCGTGCCGGCAACGGCGCCCTGTCGGCCTCGCGCGCCGCGCGTCGCGGCCCGCGGCGCGCGAGGCCTGAGGTCGTGAGGCGGACCTCCGTCCGAGGGCGGCGGGGTCAGTCGCCGAGGGCCTGGCGCAGGGTGGCGCGGCAGTCGATGACGGCGTCGACTCCGACAATGCCGAGGTGAACCGGTCGGCAAACGCATCACCGCCCGCATCCCCCTCGACGGCGAGCCCCCGCGAACCCTCTCACGACCGTGAGCTTCACCGTCGCTGTCACGGCGCGGGCCACGCACCTTCACGATGCCCGGAAGTCGACTTCCTTCGCCCGGACGATCCGGGCATCCATGTTGCGTTCCATCATCTCCAGTGCGGCGGCCTCCAGATGCGGCTGAATGGAGGCGACGGCGTCCCTCGGCACGGTGACACTCAGATGGCGGATGTGCGCGTCCAGCGCGGAGTACAGCACGCACTGCTCGGTGACCTGGCCGGTCAGCACGACGGTGCCGACGCCCAGCTCCCACAGCAGATACGCCATCGGTGTGTCGTGGAAGATGGAGTGGCGGGTCTTGACGACGAAGAGGGAGTCGTCGTCCGGGCGGATCGGTTCGACCAGGTCGGCGCGCGGCCGCGAGAGCGCGGCGTCGACGAGTTCGCCGTGGTGGGACCGCCACAGTCCGAAGTTGTCGTTCGCGTAGATCACCGGCACGTCCGAGGCGCGGGCCCGGGTGATCAGCTCCGCCAGGACCGGTACGGCCCGTTCGGCGGCCGGCGCCAGCAGTTCCGCGTCCTCGTGCTCGTACGTGTTGATCATGTCGATCACCACGAGTGCGCTGCGACCACCCTCTGCGGTTCCGACCATGGTGGGCCTCCTCTCGTGGCGTCAGCCTCGCAGAGCCTGGAGTGTGGCGCCGTGCCGGCCGAGGCCGAGGTGCCCCCTCGGCCCGGGCCGGTCCGGCTGTGCCTGATGTGCCGTGGCTCGCCCCGACGGACTCGGACTGTGTCGCTGCACGAGCGGGTCGGGCGCGTCGCCTCCTGACGGATTCGGCGGCCTGATCGTGGCGGCCGGTGCCGAGTACCCGGCGGCCGCCCGTGTGGTGCATGAATGTCTTTCGGTGGGACGGGTACTGGAGACCGGTCCGCGACAGACGACTTCACGGAGTTCTCCATGGCCCTGCGCGTACTGCCCCGGAAAGCCTGGCGCAACTGGCGGCACTCCACCGACCTGCGGATCCCACTCCGTTCGACGGAGGTGGAAGACGCGAGCCGGCGGTTTCTCCTGTACGGGCTCCTGCCGTCGTGGGTGGTGCCCGGCCTGGCGGACTGGTGGATGCACAAGCGGACCCGGATCGAGCACACGAGCGGCACGAAGGAATCGGCCGTCCACGCCCTGATGATGACCGAGGCCGGGGTGCCCGTGCTCATGGGGCTGCTCGCCAAGGTCAATCCGCTGACCCTCTCCGTGATGGGGGGCGCCGCTCTGGCCCACGGCGCGACGGCCGTGTACGACGTGTCGCTGGCCGTGGGCGAGCGGGAGGTCCGCCCCATCGAGCAGCACATCCACAGCTTCCTGGAGGTCCTCCCGCTCACCGCCTTCGCCTTCACCGCCTGCCTGCACGCCGGCCAGGTGCGCAGGACCCTGGGGGGTGGCCGTGATCCCGAGGACTGGCGCCTGCTGCCCAAGGAGCACCCGCTGCCCGCCGGGTACCTGACCGCGTTGGCCGGGATCGTCGTCGCCGGCGTCGCCGTGCCCTACGCGGAGGAGCTGTGGCGCTGCGTGCGCGCCGCGGCGCGGTGAGGGCGCCGGAGCCGTTCTCCGCAGCCCTCGGGCTCGGCGTCGCCGCCGCGGCGGCCGCGCTGAACCGGCGCAGGCCGCACTGAACCGGCGAGGGTGCGCCGGTCTCACGGGTGGAGGAGCGTCTTGACCATGCCGTCCTCCTTGGCCTGGAACATCGCGTAGGCCTTGGGGGCCTCTTCCAACGGCATGTCGTGGGTCTTGAAGGAGTCCACGCCGAGCGGATCGGCGTCGGTCAGCAGGGGCAGGATGTCGTCGACCCAGCGCCACACGTTCGCCTGGCCCATCCGCAGCTGGATCTGCTTGTCGAACATGGTCAGCAGCGGCATGGGGCTCGCGGCGCCGCCGTACACGCCCGAGACGGAGACCGTCCCCCCGCGCCGCACCAGTTCCATGGCCAGGTGCAGAGCGGTCAGGCGGTCCACGCCGGCCCGCTCCATGAGCGGCTGCGCGACGCTGTCGGGCAGCAAGGCGGTGACCCACTGGGCGGCCTTGGCGAACGGCGCACCGTGCGCCTCCATCCCGACCGCGTCGATGACCGCGTCGGTCCCGCGGCCTTCGGTGAGTTCCCGTACGGCCTCGGTGAGTTCCGCGCCGTCGCGACCGGCGTCCAGGCAGGTGACACCGTGGGCCGTCGCGCGGGTGAGCCGCTCGGCGACCGGGTCGATCCCGATGACGAGCCCGGCGCCGCGGTGCTGCGCGATCCGCGTCGCCATGTCACCGATCGGGCCGAGCCCGAGGACGGTCAACGTGCCGCCTTCGGGCAGGTCGGCGTACTCGACCGCCTGCCAGGCCGTCGGCAGGACGTCGGACAGATAGACGTAGCGGTCGTCCGGCGGCCCGTCCGGGACCTTGATGGGCAGCCTGTTCCCGAAGGGGACCCGCAGCAGTTCGGCCTGGCCGCCCGGGACCTGACCGTAGAGCTTGGTGTACCCGAAGAGCGAGGCGCCGGTGCCGTGTTCACGGACCTGCGTGGTCTCGCACTGGGAGTGCAGCCCGCGGTCGCACATGGGGCAAGCGCGGCACGAGACGTTGAACGGGATCACGACGCGGTCGCCCGGCTTCAGGGCGTGGACCTCGGAGCCGGTGTACTCGACGACCCCCATGGGCTCGTGGCCCAGGATGTCCCCGGGGTCCAGATAGGGGCCGAGCAGTTCGTAGAGGTGGAGGTCGGATCCGCAGATGCCGCTCGACGTGATCCGTACGATCAGGTCGTCGGGCTCCACCAGCCTCGGGTCCGGCACGGTCTCCACACGGACGTCCCGCTTGCCGTGCCAGGTCAGTGCGCGCATGAGAAATCCTTCCGTCACGGGGGCCGACCGGGGTCGGCCGTCCGGTGGGGCCGACCGCGGCCGACTGCCCGGTGAGTCGACCGAGGCCGGCCGTCAGGCGCTGGTCGGCGGGCCCGGGATGTGCTGGTTGTAGCGGTGTGCGGCCCGGTCGTTGAGGAGGCTGCCGAGCCTGCGTACCTTCTCCGTCCACGTGGCCGCCGTCCGGTCGATGACGCGGCCTTGGTCGAGGTCGTGGCCCTGTTCGAAGCCGCCGCTCTGCTCGAAGCCGTCGGCCGCCTCCCCGGGTACAGCCGGGGGAGGGGGCAGGAGCCGGGCCGCGAAGCCGCTGAGCCGGGTGACCGTGGCCGGGGCCACGCCGTGCGCGACCGACGCGGCACGTGCGGCGGGGGTGAGCACCAGGCGAGTCCTGCGCCGTTCCAGCGCCCGGACGATGCGCTCCGCCGCCCGGTCGGCGTCCATCGAGACGACGGGTGTCCCCGAGAGCGCGGAGAACCAGGCGAATTCCCGGGAGGAGCGCCCGCCGAACTCGGCCTGCAGATGGGACCCGGTGCGCATCAGGCCGGGATGCACGGTCGTGACCGTGACGTCGTTCTCGGCGGTCTCCGCCCGCAGCCCCTCGCCGAGCGCTCCGACGGCGGCCTTGGCGCACGAGTAGGGCAGCAGATGCGGGACGGCAAGCAGCCCGCCGACGGAGCCGATGAGACACAGCCTGCCTCCCGCGGCGCTGGCGCGCAGGCGGGGGAGCGCCGCCATGGCCGTGTTCACGGTGCCGCCGAAGATGGTGGCCATGGCGTCCTCGAAGGTTTCGGCGCCGAGCGATGCCACCGGGGCCACCTGGATGACCCCGGCGTTGGCGACGACGACGTCCAGGCCGCCGTGTCGGGCTTGCGTCTCCCGGACCACCGACTCGACGGCGTCGCGGTCCCGTACGTCGCACACCGCGGTGGAGAACTTCTTGCCGGTCCGCTCCTCGGCCCAGGCCGCGCCCCGTCGCAGCTCGTCCGCGTCGCGGGCCGCCAGCGTGACCTGGCAGCCGCGTCGGGCGAGCCGGGCGGACAGCAGCAGTCCGAGCCCTCGGGAGCCGCCCGTGACCAGTGCCGAGAGTCCGACCAGATCCGAACGGCGTGCAGTCGTCGCCACCTTCATCACCTCGCTCGGGGAGAGATGGCGAGTACCCGCATCGGGGCGATCGGACGCGTGTTTTTTCGCAGCGGGGGTCGTGCGGTGCGCGCCGAGCGGTCGGGACGCTGGGCCGCTGGTCCGGTCTGGGACGGCGCGGGCGGGGACGGGGCGTCGGCCGTCAGTGATTCTCTGCGTCCTGGGGCACCGAGGCGGCCGGGTCGTGGTGCGCCAGGAGCGACAGCAGGTCCGCGACCGTCGCCGGGGCGTCGGCCGGGTGGCGCAGGAACGTGTCGGCAGCGATGCGGTAGACGTTGGAGCGGCCCTCCCGGTGGTGGGTGAGGTAGCCGCCGTCCTCCAGGTCGCTGATGATCTTCTGCACGGCCCGCTCGGTGAGCTGGCACCGGTAGGCGATGTCGCGGACTCGGATCGTCTGGTCTGCGGCGATGGCGGCCAGCACGCGCGCGTGGTTGGTCAGGAACGTCCAGCCGCTGTGCGGCTCCGGTGCGCCATCCATCCCCTCACCATAGGGCTCTCGGTTCACGTAATCAAAAGGATGTACTGGGATTCGTGTATTGCTTGACGCGAGTGGGTGTTCGGGGTGATGCTGGCATCGACCGAGAACTGTGATGCCGACACCAGCCATGAACCGTACGGACCTGGAGATCTCATGTCCGAGCGTGTACCTGCGTCTTCGGATGGCACAGGCCGGCCCACCCGCGCATCAGGCCAGGGTGGGTGCGCACACATCGGCGGCTTCCTCGAGGGAGAGCGCACGACAGGCGTGGAGACGGAGCCGGAGGTCTTCTCGCAGGACGAGGCCGTGAGGCTGCTGCGGGAGATCGAACAGCTCAAGCGCGCTATGGAGAGCCGGCCCGTCATCGACATGGCCCGTGGGATGCTGATGGCCGGATTCGCCTGCACACCGGACGAGGCATGGAACCTCCTCGTCGCGGTCTCCCAGCACGCCAACATCAAAGTCCGCCTGGTCGCGCAGGCCGTCACCTCGACCGCGGCCGGCGAGCCGATGCCTGCCGACCTGCAACGGCATCTCACCGAGGCCGTGCGGGCGTGGCTTGCTCGAAGGGGCCCGGGCCCCGACGGCAGCCCGCGCCGGTGACCCGGCCACCGTTCCGGGTCCCGCGCCCCCCTCCACGCCGTTCAGGCCGGCGGCGCTCCCTCGCGTCCCGTAGCCCAGGACAGGCGCCCTCACCCCCGTGCGGGCTCGGCGAAGACACCGGTGTCCAGGCGGGCGAGGACTTCGGCCACATCCCGGTGGACCACCTCGGCCCCGGCCTCCTCCAGATCGGCCCGCGGGATGCCGCCGGACAGCACCGCCACCGCCGTCACCCCGTCCCGCGCGGCGGCCTCCATGTCCCAGACGGTGTCGCCGACGAAGACCGCCCGCCCGCTCGGCACCCCGGCGAGCTCCCTGGCCCGCGCGACGGGATCGGGCGCGGGTTTGCCCGAGCTGACGTCGTCCGCGCTGGCCGCTCCTAGGATGACGTCGTCGGCGTCGATGGCACGGCGCAGCGCGGAGAGCTCCGCGCCGCCCGCCGAGGTCGCCAGGACGATCGTCCAGCCGCGCCCGGCGAGCGCGCGCAGCAGTTCGCCCGCGCCCTCGAAAGCGGGCAGTCGATCGAAATAGGTGGCGTAGAGGGCGTGATGGGCGGCTTTCAGCTGTCCGTCGCCCTCGGGGTCGCGTTCCTTGCCGAGCAGGTGCTCGATGAGGTCGTCGCCGCCGAGGCCGACGGCCCGGTGCACCTCTCGCATGGGAACCCGGTGTCCGGCCTGCCGGAACGCCTCCCACCAGGTGACGACGTGCAGATGGTTGGTGTCGACGAGGGTTCCGTCGACGTCGAAGATCGCGGCTCGTTCGGTGCTCATCGCCGGTGTCCTCGCGTTCTCACAGCTCGCGGAGGGCGGGGAGCAGCTTCTGCTCGGCCCAGTCCAGGAAGGGCTCTTGACGGTCCCCGCCGATCTGGACCAGCGCGACCTCGGTGAACCCCGCGTCGGTGAAGGCCCGTACGGCTTCGACCACGCTCTCGACGTCGTCGCCGCAGGGGATGGAGTCGGCCACGTCCTCGGGGCGTACGAAGCGGGTGGCGCTCGCGAACGCGTCGGGGCCGGGCAGCTCGGAGTTGACCGGCCAGCCCCCGCCGAACCAGCGGAACTGGTCGTGGGCGCGCGTGATCGCCGCGTCGCGATCGGTGTCGTAACAGACGGGCAGCTGGCCGACCTTGGGCTTGCCGGCTCCGCCGTGGCGGTCGAACGCGGAGATCAGTTCGGGTTCGGGTTCCGTTGCGATCAGGAGGTCGGCCAGGTGGCCGGCGATCTCGCACGCGTGCTCGCCCGAGACGGCGACGCCGATCGGCGGTGGGGTGTCCGGCAGATCGAAGAGCCGTGCGTTCTCCACGTCGAAGTGGGCGCCGTGATGATTGACGTTGTCTCCGTCGAAGAGGGACCGGATGATCGTCACGGCTTCCTCCAGCATGTCGAGACGGATGTGGGCCGCGGGCCATCCGCCGCCCACCACATGCTCGTTGAGGTTCTCGCCGGAGCCGAGCCCGAGGCGGAAGCGTCCCTGGGACAGGAGGTGCAGGGTGGCGGCCTTCTGGGCCACGACCGCTGGGTGATATCGGGTCGTCGGGCAGGTCACGTATGTCATCAGCGGGATGCGCTCGGTGGCCTGCGCGGCGGCGCCGAGCACGCTCCAGGCGTACGGGGCGTGCCCCTGGGAGTCCAGCCAGGGGAAGTAGTGGTCGGACGTGACCGAGAAGTCGAATCCGGCCCGTTCGGCGCGCACCACGTGGTCGACGAGGTCGCGGGGTCCGGCCTGCTCGGTCATCATCGTGTACCCGATCTCCACCATGTCGCTCTCCTCCTCCGTCGAGGGCGGGACGGTCGGCGTGCGGGACGTGAGCCCACGTACGTCCGGGTCCCGTGTTCTTCGGCCCCGCTACCGCTTGGCGTCGAGCCGCAGGTCGACCTCCTTCTCCTGGTCTCCCGAAGCGGTGCCCCGCTCCCGCACCATGAACGCGCCGTTCAGCGCCTCGCACAGGAGGTCGACGGCGAGGCAGCCGCCCTGCAGCGTCGCGCTGACCGGGCCTGCCAGCGGGGCCGGACCGGTCGGGATGCGGTCGTCGGCGGTCGCGATCCGCGCGGTCCACACCACGGGGCGGGATCCCGGTGGATCCTCGGGCAGGTCCGCGGGGCGGTCGGTCGGGAACGCCGTGTGCAGCACGTCGAAGACGGTGGCGGCGTCCTCCTTGGACGTTCCGGTGAGCGAAACGGTGACCACGGGGTCACTCTCCTTCTCGCTGGGGTACGACGGTGTACTGGGGGTCCTGGGCGGAGGCGATCCCCGCCGCGAAGACGCCGAAGCGGGTGCAGACCGACCCACCGAGCAGGGCGAGGCCGCCCAGCACGGCGGCCGGCCTGCTGCGTCCGCCGGCCAGCGCCGCGGTCGCGGCGCCCGCCAGGGTCAGCGCGCGGGCGGAGCGCAGGAGCGTGCCCGCACGTCCTTCGCGCCAGGTCTCGGCCACCATGCCGAGGCGTCGCTCGGCCGCCTCGGTGGCCACGCTCTCCCCGGCGGTCGCGAGGACCGCCGCGAGACGGGCGGGCGTGTTCTCGCGCGTCGGCGCCACGATGAGTGCCATGCCCGAGGCGGCGGCCGTGGCGGACGCCGTGAACAGATAGGGGAGTTCGCGATGGGCGCCGTGCCAGGCGGGTACGGCGGTGTCGGCCGCCAGGACGGCGGTGTACGCGGCGATCGCGGGCCCGAGCAGCGCGGCTGCCGTGGTCGCGGCGGCGCCCGTGCGGGGCAGCCGTCCGGTGACGGCGCTGACGGCAGCCGCCCCGGCCGCGGGACCGTACCCGCTGAGCAGCCAGGACCCCATGCTCATGGGGGACGTCGGCTTGAAGACCCGCAGCATGTTGACGAACCGGCCCGGCCGGCCGAGATCGTGGACCAGCGCGGCCGCGGACAGGGACACGGCGGCCAGGGAGGAGACCTTCATCGCGGTGGCGGTGCGCGGGCGGCCGCCGAGCTGCGCTCCGGCGGCGAACACCGAACCGGCGCCGGCGAGTCCGCCGAGGAAGAAGTAGCCGGCGATGTCCCGGGCCGCCCAGGACGGTGCGTGGATGACGGGGCGCCCGTAGTACGACGTGAACTCGGCGCGCGGGACCATGAGTTGTTCGCCGCGCCGCTTGCGTGTCCTGGTCATCGTGCTCCCTTGGTCCGGCCCGCCAGGGCGAAGGCGAGGGCGATGCCTCCGGCGAGCGACAGCGCGGCGGTCCCCGCGTGTTTCCACATGGCGGGCAGATCGCGGGTGGTGACCACCGGGTCGGGCGGCAGTCCGTAGACCTCGGGCCGGTCGAGGAGCAGGAAGAAGGCGCCGTCGCCGCCGACCCCGTCCGCGGGATCGTGTCCGTACAAGCGGGCTTCCTCGACGCCCTGTTCGTGCAGTTGGTCCACGCGCAGGGCGGCCCGTTCGCGCAGTTCGTCGAGGGGGCCGAACTGGATGGACTCGGTCGGGCAGGCCTTGGCGCAGGCCGGTTCCTGTCCCGCGCCGAGGCGGTCGTAGCACAGGGTGCACTTGAACGCCCTGCCGTCGTCGGGGCGTTGTTCGATGACTCCGTAGGGACAGGCGGGTACGCAGTACCCACAGCCGTTGCAGATGTCCTCCTGAACGACGACCGTGCCGAACTCGGTGCGGAACAGCGAGCCGGTGGGGCACACGTCGAGGCAGGCGGCGTGCGTGCAGTGCTTGCAGACGTCCGACGACATGAGCCAGCGCAGGTCGCCCTGGTCGGGGGCGGCGTCGGCGGCCTGCGCCGCGCTGTTCGCCAAGGGCAGTTCGGTGCGGCCCTCGGGCGCGGGCACCCGCTGCTCGATGAAGGCGACGTGGCGCCAGGTCGAGGCGCCGAGGCCCTGCGTGTTGTCGTAGCTCATCCCGCTCAGCGCCATGCCGTCCTCCGGGATGGCGTTCCACTCCTTGCACGCCACCTCGCATGCCTTGCAGCCGATGCAGACCGAGGTGTCCGTGAAGAAGCCGACCCGCTCGGAGGGTTCGGGGTGGCCCGCGTCCCGGGCAGGTTCCGGCTCGGGGCCGCTCAGCAGGTTCCGGTCCGTCATGTCCGGGTCTCCGTTCCGGTCATTTCCGCGTCTCCGTCCCCGTCGTCGCGGTGATTCCCGCGCGCCGCCGGTACTCCGCCACGAGCCGCGGCAGGGCCGGACCGCGAGGACGACGACCGGGGCGGATGTCGGCCGTGAGCGCCTTGTCCTCCTGGATGTGGGCGTTGGGGTCGAGCGCGATCGCCATCAGCTCGTTGGCCGCGTCCCCGGTGGAGATTCCGTTGGGCCCCCAGTGGAAGGGCAGACCGATCTGGTGCACGGTCCGTCCGTGCACGGTCAGAGGGGTGAGCCGTTCGGTGACCAGGACACGCGCCTCCACGGCGTTGCGCGCGGTGATGATCGTCGCCCAGCCGCCGTGTTTCAGACCGCGTTCGGCGGCGAGCTGCGGTGACAGCTCGCAGAAGAACTCGGGCTGGAGCTCCGAGAGATGGGTCGACCAGCGGCTCATGCCGCCCGCGGTGAAGTGCTCGGTGAGCCGGTGGGTGGTGACGATGTACGGGTAGACCTCAGCGCCCGGCTCGTCGCCGCTGGGGTGATAGCGGTTGCCCTCGCGCGGCAGGAGCTGCCGTACCGGGGAACGCGCCGTCGACGGGTACAGGGCGTTGGGGAACGGCGAGTCCTGCGGCTCGTAGTGGGTGGGCAGCGGCCCGTCCTCCAGGCCGGCGGGAGCGTACAGCCAGCCCTTGCCGTCGGCCTGCATGATGAACGGGTCGTCGCCGCGCAGGGCGTCGGGACCGGTCGTGCCATCGGGGGGAACGTAGTCCGGTGCCCGGTCGGGAACGAAGTCGGGGACGTCATGCCCGGTCCAGATTCCGGCATCCTCGTCCCACCACACGTACGCCTTGCGTTCGCTCCACGGGGTGCCGTCCGGTGCGGCGGAGGCGCGGTTGTAGAGGATGCGCCGGTTGGCGGGCCAGGCCCAGGCCCAGTCGGCCGCCACATGGTCCTGTTCGGTGTGGGGTGTGCGGCGCGCGGCGTGGTTGATCCCGTCCGCGTAGACCCCGCAGTAGATCCAGCAGCCGCAGCGGGTGGAGCCGTCGTCCTTCAGCTCCGTGTAGGCGGAGAGCGGCGCGCCGTCCGGGCCGTGACCGTTGATCTCTGCCAGGACATGTGCGGCGACCGGCTCCCGTAGCGGCCCGTCGACGGGATAGTCCCAGGTCAGGTCCTGGACGGGCCGGTCCATCGGATCGGCCGAGCCCGCCAGCCGCTCCTTGATCCGCCGGCCCAGGTGGTAGGTGAACCACAGGTCACTGCGGGCGTCGCCCTGCGGTTCCACGGCCGCATGGTGCCACTGGAGCCACCGGTTGGTGTTGGTGAACGAGCCGGACTTCTCGGTGTGGGCGGCGGCAGGAAAGAAGAACACCTCGGTGCCGATGTCCTCGGTGCGCAGCTCCCCGGTCTCGGTCTCGGGTCCGTCCTTCCACCAGGTCGCGGACTCGATGAGAGAGAAGTCGCGGACGACCAGCCATGTCAGGTTGGCCATGCCGAGCCGCTGCAGCCGTGTGTTGGCGGAGCCGACGGCAGGGTTCTCGCCCATCAGGAAGTAGCCCTCGCAGACGCCGTCGAGCTGCGCCATGACCGTGTCGTAGGTGGCGTGGGAGCCGGTGAGCCGCGGCAGGTGGTCGAAGCAGAAGTCGTTGTCGGCGGTGGCCGCGTCGCCGTAGTACGCCTTGAGCAGGCTGACGAAGTAGGCCCGCATGTCGCCCCAGAAGCCCTTGTCGGTACGGCTGGCCTCGACGAACGCGTCCAGGTTCTCGTGGGCGTGCGCGTGCGGCATCGGCAGATAGCCGGGCAGCAGGTTGTACAGGGTCGGGATGTCGCTCGAGCCCTGGATGGAGGCGTGACCGCGCAGTGCCTGGATGCCGCCGCCCGGCCGGCCGATGTTGCCCAGCAGGAGCTGGAGGACGCAGGCGGCACGGATGTACTGGGAGCCGGTGGAGTGCTGGGTCCAGCCGACCGCGTACACGAAGGCGCTGGTGCGTTCCCTGCCGGAGTTGGCGGTCAGCGCCTCGCAGACGCGCAGGAAGGTGGCGCGTGGGATGCCGCAGGTCTCCTCGACGAGTTCGGGGGTGTAGCGGGCGTAGTGGCGCTTGAGGATCTGGTAGACGCACCGCGGGTGGGTCAGCGTCTCGTCGCGGGGCGGTCGTGCGCTGGTTCGGGGGCCGCCCGAGCCGTGCGACTCGGCGTGCCCCGAGCCCCGGGTCTTCTGCTCGTACTGTTCGTCGACGTCGCCCGCGGGTGCCTGCACCTGCACGCCCTCGTACTGCCAGCTGCGCGGGTCGTAGTGGTGGCCGTCCTCGTCGAGGCCCGAGAAGACGCCGTCGAGGTCTTCGGTGTCCCGGAAGTCCTCGTCGACGATCGAGGCGGCGTTGGTGTAGGCGAGGACGTACTCCCGGAAGTCCTTCTCTTCGGTCAGCACGTGGTTGATCACGGCGCCGAGGAAGGCGATGTCGCTGCCGGCGCGGATCGGCACGTGCAGATCGGCGAGGGCGCTCGTGCGGGTGAAGCGCGGGTCGACGTGGATGACGCGGGCGCCGCGCCGTTTGGCCTCCATGACCCACTGGAAGCCGACCGGATGCGCCTCGGCGTAGTTGGACCCCTGGATGACGATGCAGTCCGCGTACTGGAGGTCCTGCATGAACGTGGTGGCGCCGCCACGGCCGAAGGAGGTGCCGAGTCCGGCGACCGTGGAGCTGTGGCACACCCTCGCCTGGTTCTCCACCTGGACCACGCCGAGTCCGGTGAACAACTTCTTGATCAGGTAGTTCTCCTCGTTGTCGAGGGTGGCGCCGCCGAGGCTCGCGATGCCCAGTGTGCGGGCGGTGCGCAGCCCGTCCTTCTCCCACTCCCAGGTGCGGCGCCGGGTCTCCACCACCCGGTCGGCGACCATGTCCATCGCCGTCTCCAGGTCCAGCGGCTCCCAGTCGGTGGTGTACGGGCGCCGGTACAGGACCTCGTGCCGGCGCGCGGAGCCGGTGGTGAGCTGGAGGGTGGCCGAGCCTTTGGGGCACAGACGGCCCCGGCTGATCGGCGAGGCGGGGTCGCCCTCGATCTGGACGACCTTCTCGTCCTTGACGTAGACCTGCTGGCCGCAGCCGACCGCGCAGTACGGGCAGACCGACTGCACCACCCGCTCGGCGTTGTCGGTGCGCGGCCTCAGTCGCTTCGTGCGGCGCGACACGGCGGCGCTGCCGCGCCCCAGCGGGTCGGGTCCGGTCAGCTGACGGTAGACGGGCCACTCGCCGATCCACGTGCGTATCCCCATCGTGACTCCTTTCCGGCGGCCGGGTCCGGTCGGTGGTCGCGGGCCTCGCTCCCCGCGTCGCCGTCCGAGCGCCCGCGGCGCGCGAGGGTGTCAGCCGGACGACTCGTCCGGCACCGGGTGCTCGGGGCGGGAGCTGCCGGAGTGCGCGGCGCCCCGGCGGCCGGTGCCCGCCTCGTCCGTGTCCGGGACCTCCGTGTCGGGGACGCCTGTGTCCGGGTCCGCCTCGGACGTGTCGGTGTTCGCAGGGCCGGGCCGCCGCGAGTCCTCGGCTTCGTCTTCCGGGCCGTGGCGCCGCGCCCCGGCGCCGCTCCCGGTCGACGGTCCGCGCTCTCCCACGACGTCCCACGGGTCCTCGCCGGCTGACGCCTGCTGATCGGGCAGGTCCCTCGGTACGGGCTTCGGCATCGGCCCCTCACCGGTCCCGGGGCCGTGCGGACGGGGCTCGCTCACAGCGTCCTCATTTCGTCGCGCGGGTGTGGCGTGACGCGCAAGTACCCCTCTCGTTCGTGATGATGCAGGTGATCGCCGGATCGCCGGATCGCCCGCGTCGAGCCCGGCGCCGACGGACCCGCGCGGGGCCGCCCGCCACCGGTTCCCCCGGGGCCCGTCCCTCCCGCGTGGTGCATGTCCGCCGCGCGGCAGGGCACTGGAGGAGCCGGGCTCACGCACCGCGACCACGACGGGCACGCGGACCACGACCACGCGGAGGTCACCTTGCACGCGACGACGGCACTCCTTCCGGCCGGCAGCGCGAGGTCGTCGCCCCGCCCGTGTCCCGGCTCGCCGAGTCGGCGCCCGGCATCCGGCCGTGACCTGAGATGAGGGCGGGACGGCCGGCCGCCGTCGTGGCCGAGATCCTCCTCTGGCAGGTCGCGCTGACGGCACTGTGGTTCGTGCTCATCAGCACCGTCGAACCGCTGGAGGTGTTCGTCGGGCTGGGCTGCGCGCTGGTGGGCGCGGTCGCTGCGGTGGCGGCGCGCCGGGCGGTGAGCGGCCGGTGAACGCGTGGCTCGCGTGTGCGGCCCTGCTGCTGGTGGCAGGTCTCCTCCCCGTGGTGTGGGGCACGGCGCGGGGTCCGCTCGGGCACCGGGCCATGGCGCAGAACTGCGGCACCTCCGTCGTGTGCCTGGTGATGTTGCTGCTCGCCCAGGGCTACGGGCGCCCCGCCTACACCGACCTCGCCCTCGTCCTCGCCGTCCTGGGCCCGGTCGGCACGCTCGTCTTCGCGCGCCTGCTCGCCGACGAACTGGGCGAGGCACCGCGCTGGGCGCGGCCCGCGACCGCGCTGGCCGTCGGGGCCACCGCACTGGTCGTGATCGCGTCCTGCGTCGCGACCGGCCCGGGAAGGGCCGCGGTCAAGGTCGCCCTCGTCGGAGTCCTGCTCGCGGCCGGGAACGTGATCGCCTCGCGGGACCTGTCCGCGGCCCACCGCGACGGAGGCCACGGATGACTGACGCGCTCGTCCTGATCTCGCTGTTCGCCGTCGCCGCGACCGCCACGGCCGCTGTGGTGGTGCGTGACCCCGCCCGCCAGGCGCTGGTGCTCTCGGTGCTCGGCCTGGCGCTCGCGGTGCTGTTCACCGTCCTCCAGGCGCCCGATGTCGCCCTGTCGCAGCTCGCGGTCGGCTCGGCACTCACCCCGCTGCTGATCCTGCTGTCCGTGCGCAAGGTACGGCGTCGCGGGCGGCGCGAGGAGGGTGAGCGATGAGCCGCCGGGTGCGGATGTGGATCCTGGCCGTGGGCGGTCTGGGCTTCGCCGCCCTGTTCGCGGCCGCCTGCCTGCGGCTGCCCGGCTTCGGCGGAGACAGCCACCCCTATGGCGAGCGGGCCGTGCGGGCGGCGCTGGCCCACCGCACCGCCAACGTCATCGCCGCGGTCAACTTCGACCAGCGGGCCTTCGACACCCTGGGCGAGGAGAGCATCCTGTTCGCCGCCGTGCTCGGCACGGTCGTCCTGCTGCGCCAGACGCGCGAGGAGCGTGAGGTGCCTCCGGAGCCGGCCCGTGTCCCCCTCCTCGTCCGCCGCTACGCGCTCGTCCTGCTGCCCGTCGCGATCGTCGTCGGCCTGTACGTCGTCGCCCACGGCCAGCTCAGTCCGGGAGGCGGCTTCCAGGGCGGAGTCGTCCTGGCCACGGCGCTGCACCTGCTCTACATCGGAGCGGACTACCACGCCCTGGAACGCGTGCGCCCGGTCGGCGTCTACGAGTTCGGGGACGCCGCCGGAGAGGGCGCCTACCTCGTCCTGGGCCTCGCCGGATTCGTCGCCGGCTCCTCGTTCCTGGCCAACAGCGTCATCGGACACGGCACCTTCAACACGCTCGCGTCGGGCGGCACCGTGCCCCTGCTGAACATGGCCGTCGGTATGGAGGTGGCCTGTGCGGTCGTGGTGCTGCTGGCCCGCTTCCTCGACCAGGCGGTGGAGATCGAGGAGGAGAAAGGGACATGAGCGAGCATCGGGGCGGCGACGGCCGTGGGGACAGGAGGGCGTCATGATGTCCGTCGTGCCGTACTTGGTCGCGGGCTGGATCTTCCTGGCCGGCTGCTACGGCCTCGCCACCAGCAGGCATCTGGTGCACGCGGTCGGCTGCCTGGCGGTCTGCCAGTCCTCGACGTACGTGCTGCTGCTGGCCGTGGGCTATCGCGACGGCGGTACCGCTCCCGTCTTCTCCGACCTGCGACCGGGATCGAGACCGCTGGTCGACCCCGTCGTGCAGGCGCTGGCCCTGACGGACGTGGTGGTGGGCGCGACGGTGACGGCCCTCCTGCTCGCCCTCGTGATGCAGGTCGCCAAGCGGCACGGCACGGTCGACCCCGACGAACTGTCCGAGCTGCGCGGATGAGCCGACTGCTGCCCCTGGTCGTCGCGCTGCCGCTGCTCGGCGCCGCCGTCCTGGTGGGCGCCGGACGCCGCCTGCCGCGCGTCGTCGCCGAGACGATCGGCTGCGCCGTGGCGGCCGCCACCGCGGGGCTGGCCGTCGCGCTCCTTGCCGATGCGGGGCCGGGGGCCGTCGAGTGGGTGGGCGGCTGGCGCCCGCACGGCGGCGAGGGGGTCGGCATCGTCCTGGTCGGCGACGTGCCGGGGGCCGGCCTGGCGTCGCTGGTCTCCCTCCTCGTCGTCGCCGTACTCGTCTACTCCTGGCGCTACTTCGACGAGCCGCCGCACCGGCACGCGGGCTCCTTCCCCGCGCTCGTCCTGCTCTTCCAGGCAGGCATGTGCGGCTTCGCGCTCACGGGGGACCTCTTCGACGCCTTCGTGTTCTTCGA
This sequence comes from Streptomyces mangrovisoli, assembly GCF_000974985.2. Classification (GTDB taxonomy): domain Bacteria; phylum Actinomycetota; class Actinomycetes; order Streptomycetales; family Streptomycetaceae; genus Streptomyces; species Streptomyces mangrovisoli. Next base: position 115,310 of record NZ_LAVA02000016.1, read on the forward strand.
GCTGATGGGTGTCGTGGCGTACGCGCTGACCGGCTATCGCGTGGAGGAGGCGAAGGCCGTGCAGGGCGCGCTCACGTTCGGAGTGGTCAACTCGCTCGGCGCGTACGCGACGTTGACGGGGATCGTGCTGCTGTACGCCCGCACCGGCGAGCTGAACATGCGGCAGATCGGGGTCCGACTCGACGCGCTCGGCGGGCCCGACGCGCTGACCCTGTCCGCCTTCGTCCTGGTCCTCACCGGTCTCCTGGTCAAGGCGGCGGCCGTGCCGTTCCACTTCTGGCTGCCGGACGCGCACGCCGTGGCACCGACCCCGGTCTGCATGCTGCTGTCCGGGGTCATGGTCGAACTCGGCACGTACGGCGTGTGGCGGGTGTACCACACCGTCTTCGCCCGACCCGGTGGCATCCCGGCGCCGGACGCCGAACGCGCCCTGGTCACCCTCGGCGTCCTGACGGCACTGACCGGTTCGGTGATGTGCTGGCAGCAACGGCACATCAAGCGGCTCCTCGCCTTCTCCACCGTCGCCCACACGGGTCTGTTCCTCATCGGCATCGGTCTGCTCGACTCCACGGCGACCAGCGGAATCGCCGTGTACATCGCCGGCCACGCGGGTGCGAAGGCCGCTCTCTTCGCCTGCACGGGCATCCTGCTGGATCGGTACGGCAGCGTCGACGAGCATGAACTGTTCGGTCGCGCACGTGAGTTGAAGGGGGTCGGTGTGCTGTTCGCGATCGGCGCGCTGGCGCTGTCCGGGCTGCCTCCGTTCTCCACGGGTCTCGGCAAGGCGCTCGCGGAGGAGGCGGGCGGCGCGATGCTCACCGTCGTGTTCGTCGCCACGTCGGCGGTCACCGCGGGGGCGGTGCTCCGGGTCGCGGCACGGGTGTTCCTCGGTGCGGGGGAGCGGCCCGCGGCGGCGCAGGCGTTCGAGACGACGGGCGACCGGGAGGAGCCGGAGAGCCGGGGGCGGCTCGGCCGGGTGCCCACGACGATGACCGCGGTACCGGCCGTCCTGCTGGGTGGGGCGCTCGTGGCGGGTCTGCTCCCGGGCTTCGCGACGCGGGTGGGCGAGGCGTTCGACGCCGGGAATCCACCGCACTGGACTGCGGAGGGTCTCGTCCTGGGCCTGGTGTCGGCCGCGCTCGCGGTGGTGTTGGCCGGCGCGAGCGTCCGCGGCCCCGTCCGCCGGGAACCGCACGCCTGGACGAAGCCGCTCCGCCGCCTCCACTCGGGCCACATCGGCGACTACGTGGTCTGGCTCCTGGCGGGCATCACGTTGCTCGGCGCGCTGGCCCTGCCGGGCGTTCTCGCGGGGTGATCCCCGCCGGGGTGCGGGGGGTGCCGGGTGCCGGGGCGTGGGCGCTGTCAGCGCTGTCCGGCGCGGTCGCGATGGGTCAGTCGTTTCTGGAGGTGGGCGACGGCGCCGGTGCGCTGTCGGCGGAGGGCGGCGCGCGCGGCGTTGGCGCCGGGTGCGCCGTGGACGCCGCCGCCCGGGTGCGCGGAGGCGGAGGCGAGATAGAGCCCGCGCACGGGGGTCTCGGGACGGCCGGCGCCGGGGGTGGGACGGAACACCAGCTGCTGGTGCAGTGCGGTGGTGCCGCCGTTGATCGCGCCGCCGACGAGGTTGGCGTCCAGACTCTCCAGCGTCGGCGGGGCGAGGATCCGCCGGGCTCTGACGAGAGCGCGGAAGCCGGGGGCGTACCGCTCGACCTGTGTCTCGACACGGTCCGCCATGGCTTCCTGCTCCCGGGCGTCCCAGGATCCGGTGAGCCTGTCGTCCCCCGCGTCGCCGCGCACCCGGCGCGGTATGTGCGTGTACGCCCAGGCGGACTCGGTGCCCCGGGGCGAACGGCTGGGGTCGGTGGTGGTCATCTGGCCGAAGAGGGCGAAGGGTTCGTCGGGGACATGGCCCGTGGCGATCTGCGCGGCGAAGCGGGTGAGGGCGTCCACGCCCTCCGCGAGATGGACGGTTCCCGCTTGCGCGGCCTGCGCGCAGGTCCAGGGCACCGGACCGTCGAGTGCCCAGTCGACCTTGAAGGTGGCGAAGTCCCACTGGAAGCGTTTCAGGTTGGCGAGCAGCCTGCTGGGAAGGTGTTCTTCCGCGACGAGGGAACCGTAGAGCGCCGGCGCGGTGACGTCGGCGAGGACCGCTCTGCGGGCCGTGACCGTCTCCCCGCCCCCGGTGCGGACGCCGACGGCTCGGCCGTCGCGGACGACGACCTCGGTGACGCGCTCCCCGCACCGGACAGCGCCGCCGCGGTGCGCCAGTCGGCGGACCAGAGCCGAGGTGAGCGTTCCGGCGCCGCCGGTGGGGACGGGGAAGCCGTAGGTCTGGCCGAGCATGGACATGAGCCAGCCGAATCCGCCGCTGCCGGCCGACTCCGGTGCGAGATCCGCGTGCAGGGCGTTGCCGGCGAGCAGAAGCCTGCCTCCTTCGCCGCAGAACTTCTCCTCGCCCATGCGCCGGACGGGCAGCAGCATGGTCCGGGCCAGCCGCAGCCCGCCTGCCGCTCGCAGCCGCAGCGCCAGCCGGGCGCCGGCGCGGATCGGAGGGAACGGTGTGAACAGGGCGTCGAGCAGGCCGGGCCGTAGGGCTTCCCAGTCGTCCCGGAGCTCCTTCCACGCGGCTCCGTCACCGGGGGCGAACGCCTCCAGACTCGCCGCCGTCTCGTCCAGGTCTCGGCTGAGGACCGCGCAGCGGCCGTCCCGCAACGGATGGGCGAGCACCTTCGGGGCGTGGCTCCAGCCGAGCCCCTCCCGTTCCAGGTGCAGGCCGGCCAGGACGGGGGAGGCGGCGGCGAGGGGGTAGAAGGCGCTGAAGAGATCGCTGGCGAAGTCGGGGTCGACCCCGCGGTCGTGCCGGACCGCTCCTCCGGGCTCGTCCTGGGCCTCGAGGACTTCCACGCTCCAGCCCGCGTCGGCGAGGAGGTTCGCGGCGACCAGCCCGTTGGGACCGGCCCCGATCACTACTGCGTCCGTCATGATGTGCTCCCGGCCGGTTGGGTGGTGCGGCACCTGGGAGGGGGCGCGGCCGGCTCCAGGTTCCGGCGCCGGGCTGCCTCCGTGTTTTCGGCGCCGGTCGGCGCCGGTTCAGGCCGTGCGCGGTCGCGGTCGCCCGGCTGTCGTGCGGGACGAGGTGTCGTCCTCCTCGCACAGCCGGGCGAGACGGGCCAGCATCGCGCGGCTGCGCAGATGCTGCGCCGCGTCCAGGAGGCTGTTGTGCAGGGCGCCGCCCGCGCCGCGCAGCGGATGTTCGTCGAGGATGATCAGTGTGTGCTCGCCCCAGGGCCGCAGTTCCATCGCGATCCTCGCGGTCCCCAGCGGCCCGCTGTGCGCTTCCAGTTCCAGGACGGAGGGTGGTTCGCTGCGCCGGACGACGGTCTGGTTGTGCAGGGTGAGCGGTCCGATCTTGATCTCGTAGCGTAGGGCCGCTCCCAGCTCGGGCCACACCCCCTCGTCCAGTGCGGCCCGTGAGGTACCGACGACCCAGTCCCCGTACCGTTCGACGTCGGAAAGGATCTTCCAGACGTCGTCGGGAGACTTCCTTATCAAACGGTGTCGTACGGCCATGGATGCCTCCGCCGTCCGAAATGCCCTGTTCCCCTGCCGCGGGTTCCCACCTCGGAGCCCGGTACACACTGCGCCCGGGGAGGCAGCGATCCGGGACGCCGGCCTTGACCGGCCGTCAGGCGCGGGAGGCCGAGGGCGGCCCTTCCGTGATGCGTTCGGCAGGGTCGTGGCCGGTGGGGCGTGGCAGGTGTCGGGTGCGGAAGGCGGGGGACCCGGCGGGCAGGACCGGGCGCTCGGCGTCCCCCGGGAGGCCCGCCCGGCCCAGGCCTCTCCGGTTCGGACCGTGTGCCGGGGAGGCACCAGGACCTCCCGGCGGGCGGTTGCCGACGGCTGCAGACGGTGACTACAGGCTGCCCTGGGCGCAGATGCGGCGGGCGACCTCGCGGAGCTTGATGTTGTTCTGTTGGGAGTAGCGGCGCAGGACGTCGAAGGCCTGCTCCTCGGTGAGGTGGCGGGCGCCCATGAGGATGCCCATGGCTTCGCCGATGAGGTGCCGGGTCGCCACCGCATGTTCCATCTGGGCGTGGGTGCGGGCGGCGGAGAAGGCGACGGCGGCGTGCGAGGCCAGCAGCCAGCCGGCCGTCTCGCTGTCCTCGGTGAACGCGCCGGGCTCGCGGGAGTAGAGGTTGAGGGCGCCGAGATCCTCGTCGTCGGTGAACAGCAGGAAGCCCATCATGCTGCCGATGCCGAGGGCCTTGGCCTCGGGAGCGTAGGCGGGCCACCGCGGCTGCTCGTCGGTGACATCGGCGATCCGGAACACCCGGTCGCCCAGAGAGCTGCGGGCGGCGTCGAAACACGGTCCTTCGCCCAGCCGCTCCTGCAGCCGGTCGCTGTCCACGACCAGCTGATGGGTGGGGGCGAGGCTCTCCACCCGCGTGCCGTGCAGCACGAGAATGCCGGCCGCGTCACACCCCGTGACCAGCTCGGTCGCCGAAGCGGTGATCCGCTCCAGCGTGGCATCCACCGAATCCTGCGCCAGCAGATCCCGCGCCATCGCCGCCATCTGCTGCGCGAACGCCACCCAGTCCACGTCCGCCTCCCACGTCGCCGGCCCGTACGCCTGCTACCCATTCTTCCAGGTAACCGCGCAGGACGGACGCAGGCCATTCCGCCCGCCTGCCGATTTCACAGTGCGGCGGCGGAGGAGCGCGTGGGACCGAGGCGAGGGACGGTGGGTGGACGAGCCACGGGTGTGGTCACCCTCGGTGACGGGGTGTTTGCTGTCGCGGCGGCGGGGCACGCGCCACCGTGGCGCTTCGGACCGGAGGCGCATGCCGAGCGGGCTCCTCCCTCTGCCGCCGCACTGCTTCCGGCCGAGTGGAACTCCGTGCGGCGAACCCGGCTTGTTCGCTGTCGTGCCTGGTCGTTCCGGCCCGTGCACGGCGCTCACCCGTTCAGGAGTGGACCCTGTGCTCTCTGATTCGCCCGTGAACTCCCGTCCGCACGCTGTCGGAGGCTCCGCGTCGGAGCCCTGTGTGACATCGCGGGTCCCCACGCGGGCTCATGAAGGCTGCCCCGCGTCCGCCCCCCTCTTCGCGCGCCTCACACGCTTGGAGGCCGGTTCCGAGCGCGACCGTGTGCGGGAGGAGCTGGTGGCCCTGTGGCTGCCGATGGCGCACCGGCTCGCCGGCCGCTTCCGTGACCGCGGTGAATCCGTCGAGGACCTGCGGCAGGTCGCCGCCCTCGGTCTGGTCAAGGCCGTCGACCGTTTCGACCCCGCCCGAGGAGCGTTCGAGAGCTACGCCATTCCGACCATCACCGGCGAGGTGAAGCGGCATTTCCGGGACCGGATGTGGGCCGTGCGAGTGCCCCGGCGTGTCCAGGAGCTCCGCAACAAGGTGCGGGTGGCACGCCGGGAACTCGCCGAGCGTCCCGGTGGACGGGAGCCGAGCCACGCCGAGATCGCCGCCCACTGCGATATGACGGTGGACGATGTCGCCGCAGGTCTCGACGCACTGGAGAGTTTCAAGGCGCTGTCACTGGACGCCGAACTGACCGAAGGCGGCGAGGGGCGCAGTCTCGCCGACACCCTGGGCGAGAGCGATCCCTCCTACGACGTCGTGGTGGACCGGGAGTCCGCGAAGGAGGCGCTGCGGCGGCTGCCCGAGCGAGAACGATCCATCCTCTACATGCGCTTCTTCGAGGACATGACGCAAAGCCGCATAGGCGAGAAGCTGGGGCTGTCACAGATGCACGTGTCCCGGCTCATCACCCGCAGCTGCCAACGAGTGCGCGAGGAAGCGCTGAGGCGCTGAGGCGCTGAGGCATTCAGGCGTTCAGGCGCGAGAGCCCGTCGCCGTCTCAGGTGCTCGTGCACGGTCGGAGTGAGAGTTCCCGCTTTCCGCCGGATTTCGACGCGCAGCCGAGTTCCCCCGACGAGCCGTCGGAGAGCTGAACACGCGGCAGATCGGGGTCCGGCTCGACGCGCTCGGCGGGCCGGACACCCTGACCCTGTGCCCCTTCGCCCTGGTCCTCGCCGGGCTCCTGGTCAGGCCGCGCTGTCGTCGGCCGGGGGCGCCGGGGGTGCCGGCCTGGCTGTCGGGCGGGTGCGGCGGGTCAGGGTGGTGTGGGTGGGTGCGTCAGTCCGTGGGGTTGTTGGGGATGGCGCGGAGCCAGACCTTGCCGTCGTAGGACGTCTGGATGGTGCACCGGGCGGTGACGGATCCGCCTTGGGGGGTGGACGGGATGATGGCGGTACACGTGGCGGCGACGTCGGTGTGGTTGGAGTCCTTGTAGAGGGTGAAAGTGGCGGTTGCTCCACCGGTCTCCGTGCCGTTGTTGGTGAACACGCGCGAGACCGGGCACCCGCCGTCGCTGCTGGTACGGCAGTCTCCGTCGAACTGAGGGGTTCCCTCCGCATTGAAGTGGGTGGTGCCGCAGTACGGGTCGGAGGAGCAGGTGGCCGTCGTCGCCGGTGCCGGCGAGAAGAGGGGGGTCGTCGAGAAGGCGGACGTCGGCTGCGGGGTGCCGGCGGTGTGGCTGGAGCCTTTGGCCCAGTCCTCGAGCTGGGAGACGTTGTGGATGCCCAAGAAGGCGGCGACGGCCAGCGCGGTGCCGATGGCCCCTATCAGCCACTTCCCGTCGCCGTCGTTGCCCGTCGGCCCGTCGGCCATGTTCTGCTCCTCTTCTGTTCTTCTGTGCCGGATTCGGGTCAGGCTCCTGGGCTGTCGGTCCCGGACAGGCCGCGACTGCCCTCGGGGCAGGCGGTCGGACGCCTGCTGTACCTGCCTTGGGCGGCGCGTGGGGCAGGGCAGGCCGCGCGTCGGCCGGGGGTCGCCCTATCAGCAGGCAGGGTGGAGCCACGGAATGGGCTCCGGGGTCTCAGTCTCCGACCGGCGCCGTCACGTTCGGGGCGCTTCTGTGAGGCGGCAGCGGCCGTCGGGTGACGGTTCGGGCATGACTGTTCCACCGTGCAAGTGCCTGCCTCCGCGTTTCGGGGTCCGACAGCCGGCGTGCTTGTGGAGCATAACTGTTTCCCACACCCAGAGGAACGTGTATGTCTGTTAGAGGTGTGGGGTTGTGCGGATGGGTGGGGCGGGGTGTTCAGGGTCGGGGGGCGAGAGGGACGGCCTCCCGCAGGCGGTGCACCTGAGGGTTCAACTCGCAGACGGTGGACTTGAGTTGAGTGGGGTCGTCGTCGGCGACCGTGGAGCTGGCCAAGGAGGTGGTGGCGAGGAGGGTGCGGGGCAAGCGCTGGCCAGTCGCTCGACCCGCTGCGGCCCGCACTCCACTGCGCCGGCCTCGGCGCTGGCTCCTTCCGCGGCGGCCGGCCGGTCGAGGACCTGGGTCGGCAGCTGTTCCCGGCGACCTGGTAGGCGGCGGCGAAGCAGAGGGCGGCGGTCCCGGGCCTTCGGGCCGGACATCGCGTGCGGAGCGCGAACGCCGCACACGCCTCCACACCCAGCAGATCCCTGACGCTGTGTCAGGGGTGGGTCGGGGGCGGCTCCGGGATGTCACCGATGTGACGCAGGAGCTCCCGGCGGCACGCTGGATCCATGCCACAGACCTTCACAGATCACCGCCGCTCCAGCTCGGCCAGGCGTGCCGCCGTCGGTGCCCTCGGCGTCGCCGCGTTCGCGTTGGCGGCCCTGTCCGCGCCGACCCCGGCGTACGCCGAGTCCGCCTCACCGCCGGCTCCCACCGAGAGCGGTGGACCGACGGCCGCGTCCACGGCGCAGGGCCCCGCCGACTTCGGCGACTGCCCGTCCCTGCCCGCGGGCGTGGACCCGGCGAAGTGGCGCTGCGAGGTGCACACGGCCGCCCCCGAGGTGACCCTGGGGAACGTCACCATGACGCTGGCCCCGATCACCATGACGCATGCCGAGGGCCCGCTCCCCGACGGCAGTGCCGGGCAGGTCTGGGGTGCGATGCACAGCACGCCCACGCCCGTACCCGGAGGACTGGACGGGACCAGGGCCTCCGGCCGGGGAGAGCGAGCCGGGCACCGCCCGGAGAAGCTGTTCATCACGGCGGAGTACGGCGGTAGTTCCGACTTCTACACGGGGCGGCTGAGTCTGCGCTTCAAGCTGACGAACCCCCTGCTGTCGCGGCGGTGCGCCATCGGCGGCGAGACCCCCGTGGACTTCCAGCTCAAGCGGTCCGGGCCGTCGGAGTGGATATCCCAGGACCCGCCGATCATCAAGTTCTCCGCGTACGACGACACGTTCACCGCCCCGGGGGTCAGCCACTGCGGTCCGCTCACCGGCCTGCTCGACCGACGGCTCGGCCTGCCCGCGTCCGATGGCAACTTGCTGTCGTACGACGCGACCTACACCTTCGTGACCTACGACAAGCTGCCGGGAAGCCAGACCCTTTCCCGGTCGTGAGGGCGTCTGCCGCCTCGCCCGCGGTATCGGCGCACCGGGCGTCTACGATCGTCGCATGGCCTCGATCATGAGTGACGTCGACCGGTTCGAGACCGCCAGGCCCCGGCTGGAAGCGATCGCCTACCGGTTGCTCGGCTCGGCGGCCGAGGCGGAGGATGCGGTGCAGGAGACGTACCTGCGCTGGCAGGCGGCCGACATCGGGCGGATCGAGGTCCCCGAGGCGTGGCTGACCAGAGTCCTGACCAACTACTGCCTCAATCAGCTGACTTCGGCCCGCGCGCGACGCGAGACGTACGTGGGGCAGTGGCTGCCGGAACCGCTGCTCGCCGGGGACGCGATGCTCGGCCCGGCCGACACCGCCGAACAGCGCGAGTCGGTGTCCTACGCCGTCCTGGTCCTGCTGGAACGGCTGTCGCCCAAGGAGCGGGCGGTGTACGTCCTGCGGGAGGCGTTCGACTACCCCCACCGGGAGATCGCCGAGATCCTGGACATCACCGAGGCGGCCGGCCAGCAGCTCTACCACCGGGCCAAGAAGCACGTCGCGGAGGGCGGGGCGCGCACCGAGGTGGACGAAGCCGCCGCGCGACGGGTCGTCGAGGAGTTCCTGGAGGCCGCGACCAGCGGGCGCACGGAACCCCTGGTGCGCCTGCTCACCCAGGACGCCGTGGCCATCGGTGACGGCGGCGGCAAGGTCCCGGCCCGTGCCAAGGCGTTCGAGGGCGCGAAGGCGGTCGCCACGTTCCTGCGCGGGCTGTTCAAGCCCAGTCCGGCCAAGCGGGCGTACATCGGCGGCGTTCCCGGGATGTACGCCGCCATCGCCAACGGCGGACCCGCGATCGTCGCGGTCGTGGACGGTCGCGTCGCCGCCATCACCTGCCTGGAGGTCACCCCGGAGGGGATCACGGCGGTCCGCAGCCAGGTCAACCCGGACAAGCTCGTCCGCGCGACGCGGCAGTGGGCCGCCGCGGAGCACGCGGAAGGGCCGATCTGCACCCTCTGACACCTACGCGCGGGATGTGACGCAGGACACATCCGGATCCTGTCAGGAATCGTCGGGCTGCCCGGTTCAAGAGGCACACCACGCCGGACCACGGCGGACCGTTCCAGACAGGAGCACGGACATGCAGCACCGCATCGTCGTCCTCGGAGCCGGCTACACGGGAGCCGTCGCCGCCGGCCGCCTCGCCAAGCGACTGCACCGCGCGGACGTCGCCATCACGCTCGTCAACCCCGAGCCGGACTTCGTCGAGCGTGTCCGGATGCACCAGCTCGCCACCGGGCAGGACCTCAAGGCCCGGCCCTTCGACGAGATGTTCGCGGGCACCGGCGTGGAACTGGTGCTCGCCACGGTCACCGCCGTCGACGCCGACCGCGGGACGGTCTCCGTCACCGGCGCCGACGGGCCCGCCGAGCTGCCCTACGACACCCTGGTCTACGCCCTCGGCAGTCGCTGGAACCACGGGGACGTCCCGGGCGTCGCCCAATTTGCCGACGAACTGGCGAGCAGGCCGGGTGCCCGCCGCCTCCGCGACCGCCTGGCCGCACTGGACGCGGGCGCCCCGGTACTCGTCGTGGGCGGCGGACTGACCGGCGTGGAGGCCGCGACCGAGATCGCCGAGGCCCGCCCGGACCTCGACGTCCGCCTGGCCGTCCGCGGCGCCCTCGGCGACTGGCTCTCGCCCAAGGGCCGCGCCCACCTGTGCAAGGTGACCGACGGACTCGGCATCGACGTACAGGAGGAGGCGGCCGTCACCGCCGTCGCGGTGGACGGCGCGACGGCCGCCGACGGCCGCACCCTCCCCGCCGCGGTCACCGTGTGGACCACGGGTTTCGCCGTCCACCCGATCGCCGGCGCCACCACCCTGAAGACCAGCGAGACCGGTCGGATCCTGGTCGACTCCACCATGCGCTCGGTCTCGCATCCCGACGTGTACGCCATCGGCGACGCGGCGTTGGCCGTCGGCCCCCAGGACAAGCCCCTGCGCATGTCCTGCGCGTCGGGAGTGCCCATGGCCTGGCAGGCCGCCGATGCCATCGCCGCCCGGCTCACCGGCACCAAGGTGCCCCAGGTCTCCATCCGGTACTACCAGCAGTGCGTCTCCCTGGGCCGCAAGGAGGGCCTGATCCAGTTCGTCACCGCCGACGACCAAGCCGTCGACCGTGTCCTGACGGGCCGTTCGGCCGCCGTGTACAAGGAACTGATCTGCAAGGGCGCGGCGTGGGGCGTCGCCAACCCGACGGTGGGCCTGCCGACCCGGCGGCGGCGCGTGGTGCGAGCGGACGCCCCGCGACCCGCCCGGACGGAGGCGAGGGCCTGACACTGCCCCGTCCACACGCAGGCCGGAGCCCGACCGCGACCCGCCGGCGCCGAGGGCCGTCCCGCCATGGGGGCGGCCGTCCGGCCGTGCGGGCGCCGGGCCGCGTCCGTGCCCGGTGCGAAGGTCGCGGCGATGTGCCCGGCCGGTGGTCAAGTCCGGACCGCACTGGTGGCGGCCGTACGGCTGCCCCCGACACGCCGCGGTGCGGCGCCGGACGCGGCCTCCGCCCCCGAGAGCCCGTCACGAGTCCGGATCGGGTGACGGGTCCGGATCGAGTGAGCCGTCGGCCGCAGGGGTGGTCGGCGCGCGACCGTCGTAGGCGCGTTCCGGCGGTCAGCCGGTGGGATCGGCGCAGAGCAGGCTGCGCCGGGCCGTCAGGGCCAGCTGCGCGGTGAAGACCTCGTGGTCCACGGCCGGCATGGCGAAGCCGGCGCCGTGCGAGGTGCGCATCGCGCACGCCGAGAACACGGTGCCGAAGCAGTGCCATGCGGCCTGGTCCGGGTCCGGATGTGCGAAGCTCGCCCGCTCGCGGAGCAGGAGTGCCGTGAAGGCGTCGCCGAGAGCGCGGACATGTGCGCTGCCTCGCCGAGCCACCTCCGGGTGGACGCCGGAGAGGAGCATCACCGGCTTGAGGAAGGCGGCGTGGCGGCGGAAGACGGCGGAGAGTTCGGCGACCGCCGCCGTGATCAGCTCGCTCGGGGCCAGGTCCTGCCATGCGCCCGGATCGGCGAAGACGCGCTGGTCCTCGGCGATGCGCGCGATGCCGTGCTCGTAGACGGCGAGGAACAGCGCGTCCTTGTTGGTCGTGCGGTCGTAGAGGGCGCGGGGCGCGACCTGGGCCCGGTCGCACAGCGCGGCGATGGTGAACGCCTCGTAGCCGCCTTCCTCGACCAGGGCGACGCCGGCGTCCAGGATGCGCATCCACGCCTGCCGGGTGCGCTCCTGGCGGGGCTCACGGATGGCGAAGTCGTCGCTGCGCGCTGCTGAGGTGGCCATGACCCCATTGTCGGCCCGCGCGGACCGCCCTCCGAATCCGGGGCACGATGTCGGCTCCCGCCTGTTGACAGCAGACACCCTCACCCGGTTCTAATAACCGTAGCGCACGCTACGGTTATGTTGGGGGTATCGATGCTGATCGTTCTGACCCGCGCCCGTGCGGTCACGGGATCCCGCGACCGACTGGTCACCGCGGCCGTGGAGATGGCGCGGGACACCCGAGGCGCCCCCGGCTGTGTGAGCTACACATTCGCCGCCGACCTGGAGGACCCCGACGTCATCGTGTGCACCGAGGTCTGGGCCGACCGCGCCGCCCTGGACGCCCACCTGGCACACCCCCGCACCAGCACCTTCCTGACACGCGTCGACGGTCTGACCGAGGCCGTACCGGAAGCGACGCTGCACACCACCACCGGCTGAGCCCGCCACCGGCGCACCGCACGCGGCCGGATCCCCGATCCGGCCACCGCCGCGGTGCCCGGCCGTGCTCTCCCGCGGTCGCCCACCGGCGCCGCGCCACAGCCCCGCAACGAGAGGTCATCGCACCGACATGAACAACCCGATAGTCATCGCCGGAAGCGGTCCGGCCGGTATGGCGACCGCCCTGGCCCTGCGCGTCGCAGGCCACGACGTGCACATCTACGAACGCGCGCAGGACAGCACGCCTCAGGGTGGGGGCATCAACCTGTGGGCACCTGCCGTCAAGGCCCTGCAGAGCATGGGCGTCGACACCACTGACCTCGCTTCCCCGTGCCCCGTCACGTTCCGCAACTCCGAGGATCGCCTCCGGGTCGACGTCAGGTTCGACCCCGCGCAGATCGCCGAGTTCGGCGGCTACATCTGGGGCGTGCTGCGCCCCGACCTGTACAAGCTCATGCGAGACACGCTGCCCGCGGACCAGGTGACCGCAGGCAAGGCCGTCGAGTCCTTCGCAGACCGCGGCGACCACGTCGAGGTGACACTCGGCGACGGCACCACGGTGCAGACCCCGCTCCTCGTCGGGGCCGACGGGATCCATTCGCGCATACGGCGCCAGCTCGTGCCCGGCACCGAGGTGCGCGCGCACCGGCTGGTCGTCTTCATGGGCTACACCTTCGACATCCCCGATGGACTCGACCCCGCGCAGTTCGTCATCCGCCACTCCGCGACCGTCCAGGGAAGCTGGGCCGGAATCCGTGGCGGGGGCCGCCAAGGCATCGGGTGGTACTTCGTGCAGGCGTGGGACCCCGACGCCGCCGTCCCCGACGGGGTCGCGCTGAAGGAACACTGTCTCGCGCTGGCCCGGGAGTTCCCGGACGACCTGCGGCGCATCATCGAGGCCAGCACGCCGGAGATGACCGTGTGGCCGGTGCGTGACCTCGGGACGCCCCCGCAACGGTGGTCCGAGGGCCGGGTGGTCCTGGCCGGTGACGCGGCCCACGCGACGAGCCCGTACGCCGCCTACGGCGCCGGCATGTCGATCGTCGACGGATACTTCCTCGGACAGTCCCTCGCCGGGGTCGACCTGGCCGATCTGGGCGCCGTACGCGCCGCGGTGTCGAAGTACGAGACCCACCGGGTCGAACACACCACGTTCCAGGTGAAGCAGGCCTACGCGCTCGGCAAGCTCTTCCACCACGCGCCTCCCGGTGCCCGCCAGCTCCGCGACCTGATACTCGATCACACGCCGCTGCTGCAGAAGCAGGTGGGCGAACGCAGCCCCGGCCAGATCGCCGACCAGCTCGCCGAGATGGGGAGGGGCATTCTGCAACCCGCCTGACCGGCCTGACCTGCTGTCCAGATCCATCGCCGGATCCGCCGTATGCCTCGTCCTGCCGTCGTCCGCGGCGGCGGACAGGTGGAAGGGTCGGCCTCAAGCGTGGGCGTAGATCGTGACGGCGATCCCGCGGGCACTCAGGGTCTTGATGATGATCGGTTCGATGCGTTGCCACGTCCCGCCGGCCAGACCGCAGCCGATCCGGGGCATGTGAACAGAGGCGTTGTCGAGGAGGGCGCGTTCCGCGACGGTCCGCAGGCAGTGTCCGACGGCGTCGTATCGGATGGGTGGACCGCCGCTGCCGACCTTCGTCCCGCGCTGCGCGACCATGTTCGCGACCAGGATGTCGGATCGGACGCGAACCATCTGCACTGCTCCGAGGGCGAAGTCGTTGCCTGCGCGCTCACGGTGCCAGCGGCGGTACTCGCGTTCCGGTTCGGGCCAGTGCCGTGAGACGGCCAGAACGAAACCCTTGCCCCATCCGCCGAGGTCGTTGCAGACATGGGCGATGATCTTCGGGCCCTTTGCCTGAGGGTTGGTCGCGTCGCCCGCGATGATCTTGAGGGGTTTCACGGAAGCCATGGTCGCCGGGTCCGGGACGAGAGGCCAACGCTTTTCCCTTCGTGTCGACCGCTTCCGAGCTGTTCGGCGTTGCCTGGCGAAGGCCACGGCGCCTGCCGGTGGCGTCGTCGCTGCGGATGTCGTGGAGGGCCGGTCTTGTGAAGGAGGGGAACCCGGCAGCTGCGCCGGATTCCCCTCGACGGAGCGGTGATCAGCTCGACGGGGCCGCGCGACGCGGGGGCGGAACGGCCTTGAGCAGCTCCCACAACGGGCGGGAGCTGGAGGCCCACACCCCCAGCATCTCCCGGTCCACCACGTGCAGGCGCTGTTGCCGGGCGAACGTCACGGCGCCCGCGGTGACCCGGCCGTTCGTCACGATCACCGCCACGTCCGCCCCGTGCACCTGCCGGGCCGTCCCGTTGAGGACCTGGAGCTCGGGGGTGCCCACCGCCGAGCCCCGCGCCCCGTTGCGACGGTGCTTGCACTGGATCACCCAGCGCCGTCCGAACGGGTCCGTGGCCTTCACGTCGGCCCCCATGTCCCCGGCGCCGCCGACCCGCACCGCATTGCGGCAGCCGTCACGGTGCATCAGGTCCCGTATCGCGTCCTCGAACCGCGAGTGATGCAGCGCGTCCAACTGCCCCAGCCCGAACCGCAGACCGTGTGCCCGCACCGCCTCCCACCGTGCTCGCTGCAGCCGCTGGTGGATCCAGCCGGCGCCCGCCAGCGCAGCCGCCGCCAGGACGACGACGAGCACCCACCAGTGCGCCGTCAGCCAGTTGACCACCGCGATCACCAGAGCGATGGCCACCGCCCCGACCGCGACCAGGGCGAACAGCTCCATGTCCTGCTGCTGTCGGCGCCGGGCCGGCCGCCGGGTGGTGCGCCGCCGCCCGGGCGGCCGCCGCCCGGTCACCGCTGCCCCTTCAGAGAGGGGAACCGGATCGGGTACGACACCGTCGGCTGCGGCCTCACCCACACCGCCGGAGTGTCGTCGACGCGAACCGGTGTCCGGTCGGCGTGTACGTGGTCCCGTACCCAAGGCATGAAAGCCTCCCCCTCGAAGCCAGATCCCCGCGCAACCGCCCATGCTGGCAGCCGCCACTGACAACGGGCCGCGAACGGCCCCTGAAATAAGGAGACTTGAACACAGGCCCCGGGTGTGGATCAGGACAGGCAAGGCTCCGCCCCACACCCCGGCCCTGTCTCGGAGGGGGCGGGACAGGCGTGCGATCTTGCGGGGCGTGGGCAACAGGCGGGGACGGATCGGCCGGTACCTCGACCGGGCCGCGCCCGGCCGCAGGCGGACGTTGTCGCAGCTCGCCCGGTCAGCAGGCGGACGTGGTGTGGTCCATCCGGATACGGGCCTGCGTGGCGGCTGTGAGCTCCTCGACCGTCACGCCGGGCGCCGTCTCGACGAGAGCGAGGCCGGTGGGGGTGACGTCGAGGACGGCCAGGTCGGTGATGATCCGGTGCACGCAGGCTGCGCCGGTCAGCGGGAGGGTGCACTCGTCGAGGATCTTGGGGCTGCCGTCCTTGGCCGTGTGGTCCATGAGGACGATGACGCGGCCGGCGCCGTGCACCAGGTCCATGGCGCCACCCATGCCCTTGACCGTCTTCCCGGGGATCATCCAGTTGGCGAGATCACCGCGGGCCGAGACCTGCATGGCGCCGAGGATGGCGGTGTCGATGTGACCGCCGCGGATCATCCCGAAGGAGAGCGCCGAGTCGAAGAAGGAAGCGCCGGGCAGGACGGTCACGGTCTCCTTGCCCGCGTTGATCAGGTCGGGGTCGACCTGGTCCTCGGTGGGGTAGGGGCCAGTGCCGAGGATGCCGTTCTCGGAGTGCAGTACGACCTGGACGTCCGGCGGCAGATGCTCGGGTATCAGGGTGGGCAGGCCGATGCCGAGGTTGACGTAGGAGCCGTCGGTGAGTTCGGCGGCGGCGCGGGCGGCCATCTGGCCACGGGTCCAGGCCATCAGAGTCGTACCGTCCTCTTCTCGATGTGCTTGTCGGCGGCTTCCCCAGGAGTGAGCGCGACGACGCGCTGCACGTAGATGCCGGGCAGGTGGACGGCGTCCGGGGCCAGTTCGCCGGGTTCGAGGAGTTCCTCGACCTCGGCGATCGTGACCCGGCCGGCCATGGCCGCGAGCGGGTTGAAGTTGGCCGCGGCGTGCCGGAAGACGAGGTTGCCGTGCGTGTCGCCGCGCCAGGCCCGTACGAGGGCGAAGTCGGTGACGATGCTCTCCTCCAGGACGTAGGAGGTGCCGGAGAAGTCGCGGGTTTCCTTGCGAGGAGAGGTCACCATCGGCGTGCCGTCCGGTGCGTAGCGCCAGGGCAGGCCGCCGTCGGCGATCTGAGTGCCGATGCCGGCCGGCGTGTAGAAGGCGGGGATTCCCGCGCCGCCCGCGCGCAGGCGTTCGGCGAGGGTGCCCTGCGGGACGAGTTCGACCTCCAGTTCGCCGGACAGGTACTGGCGGGCGAACTCCTTGTTCTCGCCCACGTAGCTGCCGGTGACGCGGGCGATCCGGCCTGCTGCCAGCAGGACGCCCAGTCCCCGGTCGTCCACACCGCAGTTGTTCGACACGACCTTCAACTCGCCGGTGCCCTGGGCGTGCAGGGCGCGGATCAGCACCTCGGGCACGCCGCTGAGGCCGAAGCCGCCGACGGCGAGTGATGCTCCGTGCGGGATGTCGGCCACGGCTTCCGCCGCGCTCGCGCGGACCTTGTTCATTCGGGGGAGTCCTAATCAGTTCTGGGTGTCGGCCGGTGCGGGTGCGGGTCGGGGGGGCGGGTGCCGTGGGGCCGACGTGCCTCACGGCGCCTCCTCGCGCAGAGCGTCGGAGACGGACTTGACGCCCCCGTGGGCTGTCAGGCCGCCGTCGACGGGGATGTCGGTCCCGGTGAGGAACGACGAGTCGCCGGACAGGAGGAAGACGATCAGCGGGGTGATGTCGTCGACGGTGCCGGTGCGGCCCAGCGGTGTCTCGCGGATGTTCGCCGTACGGAAGGCGGGCGGTGCGGAGGCGGTCATCTCCGTCTCGATGAACCCGGGGTGGACGGTGTTGACGCGGATGCCGCGCGGGCCGAGTTCGAGCGCCGCCGCCTTCGACAGGCCGCGCAGGCCCCACTTGCTGGCGGTGTAGGCGACGGGGTAGTGCGCGGTGAGGGCGGCGGAGGAGCCGACGTTGACGATGGAGCCGCCGGGCGGCATCAGCGGGGCGAGGTGCTGGATGCCGAGCAGGGCTCCGGTGACGTTGACGGCGTGCACGCGTGCCATGTCCTGCGGGCGGATCTCGCCGAGCCGGGCCCGCCAGGTGATGCCCGCGTTGTTCACGAGGCCGTGCACCTGGCCGTACGACGTGCGCAGTTCGGCGGCCAGGGCGGCCCATTCCTCGTCGCTCGTGACGTCGAGACGTCGGCAGCCGGCGCCGGGTTCGACGTCGGTGGCGATGACACGGGCACCCTCGCGGGTGAGGGCCTCGGCCTCGGCGGCGCCTTGGCCGCGGGCCGCGCCCGTGATGACGACGACCTTGCCCAGCAGCTTCTCGGGCTGCAGATCGTTCACGGCCGTTCCCGGGGGCGGCGGCGTGCCGCGGGCAGCGGCAACGGATCGGGGCCGGGGACGACGGTGTTGGAGACGGTGCCGATGCCTTCGACGGTGAGGGTGACGGTGTCGCCGGGCTTCAGCGGCGGTGGGGTCTGTTCGCCGCGTACGCCCCACAGTTCGGCGAGGCAGCCGCCGTTGCCGCAGGTGCCCGAGCCCAGGACGTCGCCGGGACGCACCCAGGTGCCGCGGGACGCGTAGGCGACCATCTCCTCGAAGGTCCAGCTCATGTTGGAGAGCAGGTCGGTGCCGACGGTCTCGCCGTTGATCTCGGCCGTCAGCGCGAGCCGCAGGAAGCCCTCTTCGTCGCGGTAGGGCTCCAGTTCGTCGGCCGTGACGAGGTACGGGCCCAGGGTGGTGGCGGTGTCCTTGCCCTTGCACGGGCCGAGACCGACCTTCATCTCCGCGGACTGCAGGTCGCGGGCGGACCAGTCGTTGAAGACCGTGTAGCCGATGATGTGGTCGTGGGCCTGTTCGGGGGTGAGGTCGCGGCCCGCCCGTCCGATGACGGCGGCGACCTCCAGTTCGAAGTCGAGGGCGGCGGATCCGGGCGGCACGGGGACGTCCTCGTGGGCGCCCAGGATTGCGTGCGGGTTGGTGAAGTAGAAGGTCGGGGCGGCGTACCACTGCTCGGGGACGCCCGAGGTGCCGTCGACGGCGCGGCGCACTCCCTCGACGTGTTCCTCGAAGGCGACGAAGTCCCGTACGGACAAGGGTTGCAGCGGTGGCAGCAGGCGGACCTCGCTCACGTGGGGGCCGGGAGGCACGTCGAGGGTGGTGGCACCGAGGTCGAGGAGGGCGGCCAGTCCCTGGCCGGCTGCGATGAGCTCGGTCAGTGAGCGGGCGCCGGGGACCGGGTACAGCACGCCGGCGTCGTCGACGACCGCGACGCCGGTGCGGTGGTGGTGTTCGTAGGCGGCGAAGCGCACGGGGGACTCCTGGCGAGGTGGTCCGGGGGTGCGGCGCGCGGTCGTGTCACGTGCCGCACCCCCGGCGCGGGGGATCAGACCGGCGGGGCGACGAAGACGCCGCGGTCGACGTCGTTGAACGACTCCTTCGCGACGATCTCGCTCATGGGGTTGGCGGTGCCCCACTGGTCGGTGACCTCGGGCTGGGAGAAGTCGTAGATGTGCGGGTGCCAGGTGTCCTCGTCCAGGCACTCCAACTCGGTCGTGTACTCGACGGTGTTGCCGTGCGGGTCGAGGAAGTAGGTGAAGGTGTTGTCGCCCGCCATGTGCCGGCCGGGTCCCCACACCTTCTTGAAGCCGGCCCGCATGACGCGGCCCGAGCCGCGCATGTACTCGTCGATGCCGCGCATCTCGAAGGAGACGTGGTGAAGGGAGGTGTGCGGCCCCTTGGAGATGGCCATGGAGTGGTGCTGGTTGCTGATCCGCATGAAGTGCATGACCTCGCCCATGTGCGGCGAGCTGAGGGTGTCGGAGAGCCGGAAACCGAGGTGTTGCTCGTACCAGGCCCGGGTGCGGTCCAGGTCGGGGGAGTTGAGGACGACGTGGGAGAGCTTGACCGGGATGGACTCCTTCTCCTCGATCCTGCGGTGCCGACGCGCCTCTACGTCGGCGGACACCTCGATGGTGCGGCCGTCGACGTCGAAGAAGCGGAAGCCGTAGCCGCCGCCGGGTGTGTCGACCTTGCCGGGCTGTGAGATCAACTGAACTCCTCCGGCGAGGAGTTGTTCGGCGAGGGCGTCGACGTCCGCGGGGGAGGCGGCGCCGTAGGAGACGAGGTCCAGGCGCTTCTCGTCGGCCTTGCGCAGCCGTACGACGTACTGCTCGGGCGAGCCCTCGGCGGCGAGGAAGGAGATCCCGGAGTCCTCGGCGACCTTGGTCAGGCCCCAGACCCCGGCGTAGAAGTCGAGTTGCTTGTCGTAGTCGGGCACGGCGAGGTCGACGTGCCGCAGGTGGGTGAGCAGACGTCCGCTCATGAGGGGTGCCTCCTTCAGGCGAGGTCGAGCAGGGCGGCGGCGTTGGCGCCGCGCACGGCGTGGAAGTCGGCGTCGGACAGGTGCGCGGCGCGCAGGGCGCCGACGGGGTCCTCGCTGCCCATGTCGAAGGGGAAGTCCGAGCCGAGCAGCACCCGGTCGGCGCCGACGGAACGGACCAACTCGCGCAGCACGTGCGGGTCGTGGACGAGGGAGTCGAACCACAGGCGCCTGAGATAGCTGCTGGGCAGGTGGGCGCAGCCGGCGCCCGCGTCGGAGCGGGCCGACCAGGCGTGGTCGGAACGCCCGATGTGGGTGGGCAGATAGCCGCCGCCGTGGGCCGCGATCAGCTTCAGGCCGGGGTGGCGGTCGAGGACGCCGGAGAAGATCAGATGGGACAGCGCCACGGCGTTCTCGGTGGGCTGGCCGACGGTGTTGGACAGGTACCAGCGGTCGAGGCGCTCGTCGAGGGTGCAGCCGAAGGGATGCAGGAACAGCAACGCACCGGTTCGCTCCGCACGGTCCCAGAAGGGTTCGTAGGCCGGGTCGGAGAGCTCTCGGCCGGGAGCGTGGCTGGAGATCTCCACCCCCAGCAGCCCCTGCTCCAGGGCGTGTTCGAGGGCGTCGGCCATCTGCCCGGGATGCTGCAGCGGCACGAGTCCCAGTCCGCGCAGCCGGTCGGGGGCGGCCGCGCAGTGCGCCGCCGTCGCCTCGTTGGCCAGCCGCGACAGCTTCGCGGCTGTCTCCTGGTCCGCCCAGTAGTGGTAGTGCGAGGGCGAGGGGCTGACCAACTGCACGTCCACGCCCTGCGCGTCCATGGCCGACAGCCGCGCCTGCGCGTCGGTGAGCTTCGGGATCCGCTCACGCACCATCGGGCCGCTGACGGCCAGGGCCGCGGGGCCGTTGCGGCGGGCGTCCAGCGCCCTTGCCTCGGCCAGCCCGGCGGTGCCCTCGACGAGCGCCTCGATCTCGGGCAGCAGGACGTGGGCGTGCACGTCCACAGTGAGGGGGGAAGGGGTCACGGAAGCTCCCGGAGCATGGTCATGGTGCGGCCCATGAGGCCGGGGACGTCGGCGTCGCGGACGCCGTCCAGCTGCCACTGGCCGATCTGCACCGACGCCTCCACCACCGAGCGGACGCGGTCGATCCGGCGCTCGTAGTACGCCTGCAGCAGGTCGTCGTCCCAGGTGTCCGTCTCGGCGAGCATCTCGGTGAGGACCCAGGCGTCCTCCAGCGACAGCGCGGCGCCCTGCGCGAGGGTCGGCGGGCAGCAGTGCGCGGCGTCGCCCACCAGGACGATCCGGCCGCGGTGCCAGGAGCCCTCGACCAGCATCCGGTCGAACCACGTGTAGTTGACCTCCGCCGGGTCGGTGATCCGCTCGGTGATCTCCGGCCAGAAGCCGCCGTAGGCGGAGGCGAGCCGACGCATCTCCTCGGCGTATGTCTGCGGTGGGATGGCGGCGCGGTCGCGATGGGCCTCGACGACGTACGCGTAGATGGTGGTGTCGCTCGTGGGGCAGTATCCGGCGATGTAGGCCGGGCCGCCGTAGGCGAGGTCGGTGCGGGTCAGACCCTCGGGGCGGGGCACGGCGATCCGCCAGATGGCCATGCCGGTGGGTTCGGGCTTGGCGCTGATGCCGATCGCGGCGCGGGTGGTGGATCCCAGCCCGTCGGCAGCGATCACCAGGTCGTAGCGGCCCTCGGTCCCGTCGGTGAACCGGACGGTGACGCCGTCGGCGTCCTGGTCGAACGAGGAGGCCCGGGTGCCGAGACGGACGCGGGCGCCGGAGTCGCGTACGGCGTCGATGAGGATCTGCTGCAGCCGGGGGCGCGGCATGCCGAGGGTCGCGGGCAGGTCGTCACCCCCCGTGCGCAGATCGGGCTGGACATGCAGGACGGTGCCGTCGGGGGCGGTGATACCGACGGAGTCGAAGCCGTAGCCGGACTCCTCGACCTCTTCCCAGACGCCGAGTTCGCGCAGGACACGCAGGGCGTTGCCCTGGAGGGTGATGCCGGAGCCGGCGGTGGCGTTCCAGTCGTCCTTGGCCTCGACCAGGTCCACGTCGACCCCGGCGCGGCGCAAAAGGATCGTCGCGGCGTTGCCGGACGCGCCACCGCCGATCACCAGCACGGTGCGGGGGAGGGTACTCATGGGAACTCCCTTGTTCCTCAACTGCTGCGGAAAGAGTGCTACTTGACCGCGACCGGATTGATGGGTGACCCGACGGCGCCGGTGATGGGCAGCGGCGCCGCGGTGAGCCAGAACGCGTACTGGCCGTCGGCGGCGCAGTCCTCGGCCAGGGCGTCCAAGTCCCACATCTCGCCGATGAGCAGGCCCATGTTGGGGATGGCGATCTGGTGCAGGGGCTGGAAGGCGTGCTCGAACTCGTTGGGCCGTACCTCGAATCCCCAGGTGTCGGTGGCGATCGCGGCGATCTCGGTGCGGTGCAGCCAGCCGGCCGTGGTGAACGAGAGCCCCGGCGCGGGCCCGCCGGCGTAGTCGCCCCAGCCCGTGCGTCTGACGCGGGCCAGCTGACCGGTGCGTACGACCACGATGTCCCCGCGGCCCACGGTGACGCCGTGTGCCCGCGCCGTCGCCGTCAAGTGCTCCTCGGTGACGGCGAATCCGTCGGGGAGCTCACCGTCCTCGCCGACGACCCGGCCGACGTCGAGGAGGACGCCGCGGCCGGCGACATGCGGTGCCATGTGCTCGATGCCGGTGACGAGATCACCGTCGGAGGTGACGACCTTGTCCGCGCGGCGCCCGTTCCAGGCGAAGCCGTGGTCGAAGATGTGTCCGAGGCCGTCCCACTGCGTGGAGCACTGCAGCGGCATCGCGATCACATCGTCGGCGCCGCCGATGCCGTGCGGGAAGCCCTGGTTGCCCAGCGCCGCGTCGGTGCCGGTGTCGAGCATGGTGTGCACCGGATTGGTGCGCCGCCGCCAGCCCTTCTGCGGGCCGTCCATGTCGAAGGACTGCGCCAGCGAGAAGCTCACGCCGCGCCGCACGAGGGCGGCGCCCTCGCGGCGCTTGGCCGCGTCGAGGAAGTTCAGGGTGCCGAGCCGGTCGTCGTCACCCCAACGTCCCCAGTTGGAGTACGACTTGGCGGCCGCGGCTATGGCGCCCTCGGGGTCGGCCGGGTTCAGGGCGGGGCCCTGGGTCATGACGTCTCCGCGACGCACCGGGTGCGCTGGGTGCCCAGGCCGGTGATGGCGGCGTCCATGACGTCGCCGTCGCGCAGCAGGCGCCCCCAGTGCATGCCGTTGCCGGCCGGGCTGCCGGTCAGCAGTAGGTCGCCGGGCAGCAGTCGGGCGCTCTGGGAGACGTAGGAGATGAGGCGGGCGATGCCGAACATCATGTCCTTGGTCGATTCGTCCTGCATGGTCTCGCCGTTGAGCTGCAGCGTCAGGCGCAGGTCGCCGGGGTCGGTGATCGACCCGGCAGGCACGATCCAGGGGCCGAGCGGGGTGAAGCCCGGGGCGTTCTTGCTGCGCAGCCAGTCGGTGCCGATCGCGGCCATGTCGCGGCGGAAGACGGTGGCGCGGTCGGTGAGGTCGTTGGCGATGGTGTACCCGGCGACGTATTCGGCGGCCGTCTCGACGGGGACGCGGTACGCGGGCCGGCCGATCACGACGGCCAACTCCAGTTCCCAGTCGGGTTGCTGGGCCCAGTGGGGGAGGACGACGTCGTCGTACGGCCCGGTGATCGAGGTGGGCAGCCCGGTGAAGACGTAGGGCTGGTCCTTCGCGGCCCGCTGGTCCATGATCTCCGCGGCCTCCGCGCGCCGTTCGTCCTCGGAGCGGTCGTCCCCGGGGGCGCGATGGGCCACGTGCAGGTCGATGACGTGCTGGCGGTAGTTCGCGCCGGACTGGAAGATCTGGCGGGGCGCGAGAGGCGCGTGCACGGTCAGATCCGCGAGCGGGACGCCGGCGATGTCGGGGTTGGCCGCCAGCGTGCGCAGCTGCGGCAGAACCCGTTGCCAGTCCTCCAGGACGCCCAGCACGGTAAGCCCTTCGATGCCCAGCGCGGCCCGAAGGTCGACGGTCCGGCCGTCGGGCGTGACCAGGGCGGGGAAGGCGTCAGAGTGCGGGGCGGAGAGGGTGGCGAGAGCGAACGGTCCGGCGAAGAGGGCGGACGCGGGTTCAGGTTTCACGGACATGTCCTCCTGATGGCGATGTGACTAATCTGAACCCTGCACCTCCAATCAGGGAAATCGATTGTGTGGATGAGCCTCATCCACTGTGTTTATTCTTATGGTGTCGCCGCACCGCAAGGGGAGCCCGTGAACCTCGCCCGACTCGACCTCAACCTCGTCGTCGCCCTGCGGGCCCTGCTCGAGGAACGCAACGTCACCCGGGCCGGGCAGCGCATCGGGCTCAGCCAGCCGGCCATGAGCGCAGCCCTCGCCCGCCTGCGCCGCCACTTCGACGACGAACTGCTCTCCCGCGTCGGCGGCCACTACGAGCTCACCGCCCTCGGCCAGGTCCTCCTCGACCGCACCTCCACCGCCTACGACGTCCTGGAGCGCCTCTTCGCCAGCCAGGCGGACTTCGACCCCGCGAAGGAGACCCGCGAGTTCAGACTGGTCGCCTCCGACTACGCCGTCGCCGTCTTCGGCACCGAGTTTGCGCGGGTCGTGCACGACGAGGCTCCCGGCATCCGGCTGCGTTTCTCCCAGACCCCCACGACCGTCGTCGACGACACCGCCACCCTCCTGAGCGCCACGGACGGTCTGTTCATGCCGCACGGCGTGATCAGCGGCTTCCCCGCCACCGACCTCTACGACGACCGCTGGGTCTTCCTCGTCGCCGACGGCCACCCCGACGTGGGCGAGCAGCTCACCCGCCAGGACCTGGCGCACCTTCCCTGGGTGACCTACCAGCGCACCTACGACGCCCCCGCGGTGCGCCAGCTCGGCATGCTCGGCATCGAACCCCAGGTCGAGGTCTCCGTCGACAGCTTCCAGTCGCTGCCCCTGCTCGTCGCCGGTACGCGCCGCATCGCCCTGGTCCAGGCGCGCCTGGCACGGCTGCTGGCGCCCATCACGGCGGTACGTGCGATGGAGCCGCCCTACGAGGCCGTACCCCTGCGGGAAGCCATGTGGTGGCACCCCGTCCACACCCACGACGCCGCACACATCTGGCTGCGGGAGACGGCCGCACGCGTCGGGGCGACGCTGCCGCAGGCCGGCTGACCGGCCCAGGGGTGCTGCCGACCGGCCCCCGCCGTGCGCGCAACCATGCGGCGAGTCTCTTCCACGGCACCATCCAGCGTCCGGATCGGCGCCATCGGCAACTTGGATCACCCGGGGTCTGGGCAGACCGTCACCCGCACCGCATAGTCGTGGCACACCGCAGCGCCGTCCCGCGACGTCACAAGACGTCCGCGCGCCGGGCCGTCACGCGATGCGGTGCTCCCTTCCCGCCCTGCGTCCGGAGTGTCGCCATGCCCGCTTCCGCTGCCCCGCCCGCCTCCGACCGCGACGGGCGGCCCTCTGTCCGGGGCAGGCTGCCCGCCCTGCTGCTGATGGCCGGCAGCTGCCTGCCGATCCTGGGCGCCGTCCTGATCGCGCCCGTCCTGCCCCGGATGCAGGACCACTTCGACTCGGCCGACGGCAGCGCCGCCCTGGTCCCGCTCGTCCTGACCGTCCCCGCGCTGTCCCTGGCGGTGCTCGCCCCGTTCGCCGGAGTGCTCGTCGACCGCCTGGGCCGCAAACGGCTGCTGGTCGTGTCCACCGTGCTGTACGCCCTGTTCGGCACCGCGCCGCTGTGGCTGTCCTCGCTGTACGCCATCCTCTTCAGCCGCGTCCTGGTGGGCATCGCCGAAGCGGCCATCATGACCTGCTGCACGACCCTGATCGGCGACTACTACACCGGCCGGGTCCGCGACCGCTATCTCGCCCTGCAGACCATGTGCGCGTCGGCCTCCGCCACGGTCTTCTTCGTCCTCGGCGGTGCCATGGGATCGGCCGGCTGGAAGGCCCCGTTCTGGCTGTACGCCATCGGGCTGCTGCTCGCCCCCGTCATGGCCCGCACCCTGCCGGTGCCCCGGTCCGCGGCCCGCGAACAGGAGGAGACCGTTCCCCGCCCGTTCCCGGTACGACGCCTCGCGGGCATCTGCGCGCTGACCGTGTTCGGCGCGATCGTCTTCTACACCGTGCCGGTGGAGATGTCCTACCTGCTGGACGACGCGGGCGTGACGTCGACGGGCGTGGTCGGCGGGGTGACGGCACTGGCCAGCGCTGCCACGGTCGCCGGGTCGGTGCTCTTCACCCGGCTCGACGCCCGCCCGCTGCGCCGCCTGCCCGCCACCTTCCTGCTGTGCGCCGCCGGCTTCCTGCTGATGGCCGCGACCGACCACGTCGCCGTGCTCGTCGTCGGAGCGGTCGTCAACTGCGTCGGTACGGGCCTGCTGCTGCCATCGCTGCTGACCCTGGCCCTGTCCCGGCTGGACTTCGCCGACCGGGGACGCGGCACCGGCCTGTGGACCGCGGCGTTCTTCCTCGGCGAGTTCCTGTGCCCGCTGGTCCTGCTGGCGGGCAAGAGCGGCCTGGGCACCCTGGCCCCTGCCGTCGGGGTGCTCGGTCTGCTGACGGCGCTGGTCGCGGCCGTGCTGGTGCCGTTGACGCGCCGGGGTGCCCGGCCGGTGGCTTCCCCCGCCCCCGAGAGCCTGTGACGGGTCGGGTTTCAGTGCGCCGGCGACCGCATGGTCGACCGGCGCACGACCAGTTCCGGCTGCAGTACGACGTGGTCGTGCTCGTGGACGGTGTCCGACGCCGTGTCCTCGATCAGCAGCCGGCCGGCCTGATGGCCCAGCGCGACGGCCGGGCGCCGCACCGAGGTGAGGGGTACGACCGCGGACGCCGCGAACTCGATGTCGTCGTAGCCGATCACGGCGATGTCGTCGGGCACCCTCAGTCCGAGCCATCGCGGGGAGTCCCGCCAGGCGCACCGCGGCGGCCGCGCCCCGGCGCCGATCGTGCACCTGTTGCAATCGGTCGGGACCGCTGACGTAGCCGTACACCACACCCCGACTCGGTGCTCTCCCGGGCGGTCCGCATCCTCGAGGGGCCACGGACTCCCGGCTCGTGGCCGAACTCGTCGACCACGGCTTCCTCAGCCGGTACTCCTCGGTGGTCATGGGCGCAGATTATGAGACGGCGCAGGCAGCTACCTTGACCCTGCGCATCGACCGATGATCGGCCGGTGCCGGATGTCGGCACCTGCCAGGTCCCCGGGTGTGAAGACCGCTGCGGCGATGCGGAGGTGAGGCGGCAGCGCCGACCACAGTTGGTCGAGAAGGTCGGTGCGGGTCTCGGCGGTGGTGCGGATCTCCGCGAACGGGGCGCCGGTGGCGACCTCCTGCCCGTTCGAGCGGTACGTCGTCATGAGCACTCCCCCGTGGGGAGCCAGGTCGCTGACGTGCAGGGTGAGCCGGTTGGTGGCGGTGCGGTCCCCGGCGCTGTGCCGGGCGGCGCCGAACCAGGCCTGGCGGCCCTCCGTGTCCGTCACCACGGTCAGTCGGGGAGTGAAGATCGGCGGGTCGGGTTCGTAGTCGAGTCCGTCCAGCGCCAGGAGCGGAGCCTGTCCGCGGGCGAGCCGGTCGGCCACGGTGGAGACCTGCTCTCCGTTGCCGAAGACCAGCCAGTTCGCGCTCTGGCGGGCGGCGACATAGTGGCGGAGGTGGTCGTGTTCGCCGGCGTCGGTGGGCGCGACGACCAGTTCGCCTGCGTCGGTGAGACGCAGGGTGCGGGCCTGGGAGGCGGGGCTGCGCCCGGTGAGGAAGTAGGCGCAGAGTGCGGTGCCGTCGCCGGTGGTGCACCACAGCACGCCGCGGCCCGGGTATTCGTTGTCGGCCAGTACGTCGTCCAGCAAATCCACTGTGGTTGCGCCCCTTTGCGTGATGGCTCGGCGTCGTCAGGCCGACGGTGACAGCTAAGTTGATCAGAACGGCAGTCGGCCCGTGGGCCGACCGAACAGTTCGCTGCCGGTTGTCATCGCTGCGTGGACCGCGTGGACTGCGTGGTGAATCCTTGTACGTCCTCGCCGCCTCGCCGCCTCGCCGGTCACGGCCACCAGGCTGCACGGAGACCGGGCGGCGGCGGCATATTCTCCCGTTATGAACACCCAGGGCACACCTGAACCGTCGCGGAATCCGTCGGCGGAACCAGGTCCTGCCGGTCCCGTTCTCGATGCCCGTGTGGGCTCCCTGAGTGGTCCGGGGGCCGGTGGCTCCACCTTCACCGTCGTCGTGGCGGCAGCCGCCAACTTCGGCGTCGCGCTCGCCAAGGCCGTCGCCGGTCTGCTCAGCGGCTCCAGCGCGATGCTGGCCGAAGCCGCGCACTCGGTCGCCGACACCATCACCGAAGCGCTCCTGTTCGTGGCCCTCAAACGCAGCAAGAAGCCGCCGGACGAGGACCACCCGCTCGGCTACGGCCCCGAGCGGTACATCTGGGCCCTGCTCGCGTCCGTCGCCACCTTCGTCGGCGGCGGGGTGTTCGCCCTGTACGACGGCATCCACGCGCTGACGCAGGACGAGAACCCGGGCGATCCGACGGTCTCCTACATCGTGCTCGCCGTCGCCTTTCTCCTCGAAGGGCTCTCCCTGCGCACCGGTCTCAAGCAGGCGACGGGCCGGGCGCAGCACTTCCGCGTCCCGACCCTGCGCTACCTCCGGTTCACGCCCGACACGGCCGTCAAGGCGGTCGTCATGGAGGACTCGGCGGCACTTGTCGGCCTGGTGCTCGCGGCCCTCGGACTTCTCGGCGGACAACTCACGGGCTCCGGCGTGTGGGACGGTGTCGCGTCGATCCTCATCGGAATCCTGCTCGTCTGTGTCGCGGTCGTCCTCGGCCGCTCCAACACGGAATTCCTGGTCGGCCGCGCGCTGCCCGGCCCGCTGCGCGACGCGCTGCGCCGGGAACTCGTCTCCATCCGGCACATCGAACAGGTGCTTGAGCTGACCACCGTCGTGCAGGGTCCCGGGGAGATCCTCGTCGCCGCGAAGGTCGACTTCCAGGACGACTCCACGGCCGACCAGATCGAATGGGCCTGCGAGGAGGCGGAGAGCCGCCTCCGGGCGATGATCCCGGCGGTCAGACTCGTCTATCTCGACCCGACCCCGCCCCGTCGCGACACTTGACGAGAACAGCGTGCGTCCGCGCCTCGAAACCCCTCGGTGGGGCTCGGGCAGCCCGGTCGGCGTCGTCCGGGCCGAGAAGCTGACCTGGTGCACCGCGGCTACGATGGTCGGATCCGGTGTTCCGGAGCTGCACGAACTCCCTCTCCCGAGGATCCGGTATGTCCAGCGAGCCAGAACCGATCAGTGACGCCTCCCGTCGTGCCCTCGAAGAGGAGCTCGCCACTCTGCGCAGCGAACGCGCTACGGTCGCCGCGACACTGGGTGGCGACGACATCGCGGGCGACAGCGCGGACGCAGCGGACGAGCTGCAGCGGGCCGACGACGTCGAGCGCCTGGACGCCCGCATCACGGCGATCACCACGCGCCTCCAGCAGGCGGCGCAG
Source organism: Streptomyces mangrovisoli (assembly GCF_000974985.2). GTDB lineage: Bacteria > Actinomycetota > Actinomycetes > Streptomycetales > Streptomycetaceae > Streptomyces > Streptomyces mangrovisoli. The sequence continues at coordinate 144,405 of NZ_LAVA02000016.1, forward strand.
TCGGGCGCGCCTCCTACCGACGTGGCGGGCGTGGGCAGCACGGTGACGGTGCGCCTCGCGGACGGTGCGGTGGAGAACCTGCACATCGCGGTGATGGCGACGGAGGCCGACCAGGGGGTGGTCACCGCCGACAGCCCGCTCGGCCACGCGCTGCTCGGCCACCGCGCCGGTGACACGGTGAGCTACGACGCCCCCGACGGGAAGCAGAGCGTCGTGGTGGTGGCGCTGGGATGAGTCGTACGACCGCGGAGGCAACGTCCAGCATCCTTCGTCACGCGGTCTCCCGGCCCCGGCGGTAAGCCCCGCCGCCCGCACACTGATCCGTCCGCCCGCACCCGATCTGCCCGCGTGTCCGGCCGTCCGCCTCTCCGCCCGCGCGCCCGTCCGCCTCTTCGCCCGCGCGCCCGTCCGGACGCACTCCTCACGCGTCCGCCGACGGCCTCCTCCCATCGGGGAGGGCGCTTCCACGAGCACGCCGGACGGGTTGACACGCGAGCACGGCAGGCGGGCACAGCCACGGGATACCGACCGGCAATCCCGTGGCTGCCCGAAGCGAGCGTCCACTGCCGCACATCCCCGGTTGAACAACCTGAACCGGCGGCGCACCGCCGCCTGCCTCCCGCCCGGCGACCCGACCCCGGCTCTCCGGTAATGGCTCAGTAACGGCCTCCTCCTAACGTCCGTGCCCTCCCTTTCCGTCCCAGGAGGAGCACCCGGATGCACCTGCCCCGCCACCCCCGGCGCAGATCCGCCGCATGGGCGTCGGCCGCCGTGACCGCGGCCGTTCTGCTGACCAGCCCGCTGCCCGCCGCGGCCGCGGGCAACGACACCTCGCCCAAGGTCGACACCGCCCTGCAGAAGGCCGTCCAGGACGGCGGCGAAGCCTCGTTCTTCGTCGTCCTCAAGGACCAGGCCGACCTGTCCGGCGCCAAGAAGAAGAAGTCGCACGCGGCGAAGGCGAAGGCCGCGTACAAGGCGCTGCGCGAGACCGCGACGGACAGCCAGACCTCGATCGACTCCTTCCTCGACAAGAAGAAGGTCGGTCACCAGGACTACTGGATCGCCGACGCCGTCTACGTCACCGGCGACCAGGACCTGGTCAACGAGCTCGCCGCGCGCTCGGACGTCGAGAAGATCGTCAAGGAGCACACCTACAAGCTCGACGACCTGGAGACGCGGACCACCAACGTCGAGACCCAGGACGCCACGAAGAAGGCCGTCGACAAGGCGGTCCAGTCGGCCGGCACCGACGACACGTCGACCCCCGAGTGGGGCGTCTCCGACATCCAGGCCGACAAGGTGTGGGACGAGTACGACGACACCGGCCAGGGCATCGTCATCGCCAACGTCGACACAGGCGTCCAGTACGACCACCCCGACCTGGTCGCCAACTACCGCGGCAACAACGGCGACGGCACCTTCACCCACGACTACAACTTCTACGATGCGACCGGCCAGTGCGCCACGTCCGCGCCCTGCGACAACAGCGGCCACGGCACGCACACCATGGGCACCATGGTCGGCCGCAACGGCATCGGCGTCGCGCCCGGCGCGACCTGGATCGCCGCCAAGGGCTGCGAGTCGGACTCCTGCTCCGACGAGTCGCTGCTCGCGGCCGGCCAGTGGATCCTCGCGCCGACCGACTCCAACGGCGAGAACCCGCGCCCCGACATGGCGCCGAACATCGTCAACAACTCCTGGGGCGGCGGCGACACGACGTTCTACGAGGACATCGTCGAGGCGTGGAACTCGGCAGGCATCTTCGAGGCGTTCGCCGCGGGCAACGACGGTGACGGCACCACCTGCTCCACCACCCACGCCCCGGGCTCCCAGGCCCCGTCCTACGGTGTCGGCGCCTACGACTCCTCCGGCAAGATCGCCTCGTTCTCCGGCTTCGGCCCGTCCCTGGTCGACGGCTCGGAGAAGCCGAACATCTCCGCTCCCGGCGTCGACGTCCGCTCGGCCTGGCCGGGCAGCACGTACAACACCATCTCCGGTACGTCGATGGCGACACCCCATGTGGCGGGCGCGGTAGCCCTGTTGTGGTCGGCGGCACCCTCGCTCATCGGTGACATCGACGCCACCCGGGCGCTGCTGAACGAGGGCGCGCGGAACGTGGACGACACGCACTGCGGCGGCACCTCCGACAGCAACGACGTCTGGGGCGAGGGCAAGCTCGACATCTACGCCTCTGTCGGACTGGCCCCGCACACCGCCGCGACCGTCACCGGCACCGTCACCGACTCCGCCACCGGCAAGGCCCTGTCCGGCATCAGCGTCAAGGCCACCGACGCCGTCGGCACCGCCCGCACCGTCAAGACCGGCTCGGACGGCGCCTACCGCCTGACCCTGGCCGCCGGCACCTACTCCTTCGCGCTGAGTGGCTACGGCTACTCCTCGAAGTCCCTCACCGACGTGGCGATCACCGAGAGCCAGAAGCTCACCGAGGACTTCACGCTCGACGCGGTCACCTCGCACAAGGTCACCGGCACCGTCCTGGACGTCCAGGGCCGCCCGCTGTCCAAGGCGACCGTCACGGTCGAAGGCACGCCGGTCAACCCCGTCACCACCGACGCGAGCGGCGCGTTCACGCTGTCCGACGTCGCCGAGGGCACCTACACCCTCTCCGTGACGCCGGCCGACCCGAAGCTCTGCAACGGCAGTTACAGCGGCAGCCTGGTCGTCGACGGCGACGAGACGGCCAAGATCAAGCTCCCGGCGCTCTCCGACTCCGCCGGCAACTCCTGCACCCCGGCGACCTATTCGTGGGTCAAGGGCACCACGGACGTGTCCCTGAGCGGTGACGAGGACGCCACCACGGTCTCGCTGCCCTTCGCGGTCAGCCTGTACGGGGTCTCCTACACCAGCGCCTCGATCACCACCAACGGCCTGATCAACTTCCTGGAGCCGCGGATCGGCGACTACGCCAACACCGCGCTGCCCACCGCCGCCCGCCCCAACGGCACCATCGCCGCCCTCTGGGACGACCTGGTCCTCGACAAGAAGTCCACCGTCCAGACGGCCACCACCGGCGCCAAGGGCAACCGGCAGTTCGCGATCATCTGGAACAAGGCCGCCTACGCCGACGGCTCCGCCGACCGCGCCACCTTCGAGGCGGTCTTCGACGAGGCCACCGGCTCGGTGACGCTCCAGTACAAGACGGTCGACGACCGCGGCGCGAGCGCCACCATCGGCATCGAGAACCAGACCGGCACCGACGGCCTGCAGTACGCGTACAACCAGTCCGTCGTCAGCGCCTCCTCCGCCGTCACCTTCACGCAGGGAGAGAAGTGATGAGAGACCGAGCCTCCCGGCGCGCCCTGCGGCTCGCCTCCATGCTGGTCGCGGCGGGCCTCGCGATGAGCTTCGCCCCGCAGGCCCTCGCCGCCGACACCGACTCCACGGGCATGAAGCTCACCAGCGCCGAGGGCAAGGCGCTGGCGGAGCGGGTGCAGACGGACGTCTACGGCGACGACGCCCAGGATGCCGCCACCGGGTCCTCGGACACCTCGTCCGACGACTCCGCGAGCGACGGCTCCGCGTCCGACGGCTCCTCCACCGATGCCGCGTCCAAGATCACCACGACGCGGACGTCCAAGGTCGAGGGTGTCCGCGGCTACGGCACCACCATCCCGGTCGGGAACAAGAAGGGCGACTACTTCACCCTGCACAGCCTCGGCCACGTCTCGCGCACCGCCGCCGACGGCACCGAGCAGTGGAGCCGGGACTCCGCCTCGCTGTACTCCGACTGGGGGGTCAAGTTCCTGCGCGCCTGGGACACCGAGTTCTACCCGCCGCGCATCGTGATGGGCTTCAACGCGGTCGGCCCCTTCACCGCCAACTCCGGGCAGGGCTACGACACGGGCGACCTGACCGGCGACGGCGTTCCCGACGTCGTCTTCTCGGCGAACCTGGGCTTCAGCCCGGCCGTCGGGGTCGACCTGCCGAACTCGACGCTGACCAGGGGCACGATCGTCACCGTCCTGGACGGCGCGACCGGCAAGACGCTGTACTCCAAGGTGTACGCCTACGCGTCGCTGGTGAAGGTCGTCGACGGCGCACTCCTCGTCGGCGACGCGCCCTCGCTGAACGGCACGACCACCGGCTCGGCCAAGCTGACCTCGACCCGGTTCAGCTACGAGGACGGCGCGCTCACTCCGTCGAGCACCTGGAGCTACGACACGGGAACGACCGCCTACTCCAACTGGGCCGCCGTCCAGGACCTCGGCGACGGCAGGGCTGCCGTCTCCTGGGACGTGGAGAAGAGCGACACCAACGGCTCGGAAGGGCACACGGTCGTCGTCGACATGAACGACGGCTCGGTCGTGTGGAAGGCCGACAGCTCCCTCTACAGCCGCCACCTCGGCCTGGACACCGGCCGCGACCAGCTCGTGGCCGTGGAGCAGTCCGACTACACCGACGGCGTCCGCTACGAGGTCGTCGCCTACGACCTGGACAACGGCCGCCGCACCACCCTGTCCAGCAGGGTCAACGTGCTGCCGACCGCGTTCACCGTCGGCGACCTCACCAGCGACACCGGGGACGAGTACGTCGTCAGCGAGTCCTCGCTCACCGACGACCTGTTCGTCAACGCGAGCACCATCCGCGTGCTGAGCGGCGACGACCCGGAGACCGCTCTCTGGCAGTCCACCACCAAGCGTGGCGCGGACAACGGGGCGGACGGCCCGAGCACCTGGAAGCTGGAGGTGACCGGCAACAAGCTGGTCGCTGCCGGCGAGGACGATACGGATCTGGGCAAGGCCGAGAACGCCGGCGGCCGCTACGCGACCCTCTCCGTGTTCACCGCCAAGGGCAAGGTGGCCTGGCAGACCAAGGGCGCCACCGCCTCGCCCGTCTTCGCCGACGTCTACAAGGACACCGGCGGCAAGCACATCCGGGTCGTCGACACCGACCAGAACGTCCGCACCTACGGCCTCACCGACGGCACCCAGGAGCAGCTGACCCCGCTCCAGGGCGACATCGCGTACGCGCAGACGCTCGACGTCGACGGTGACAAGAAGGACGACCTGGTCGAGGGCGGGCAGTCGAACGGTATCTGGGCCTACAAGGGCACCTCGCTGGTCGACGGCAAGCCGCAGGTGCTCTGGAAGGCGACCCTGCCGGGCGCGGTGCACGCCATCGAGACCGCCGACGTGACCGGGGACAAGACCCCGGAGATCGTCGTCGCCGCGGACAGCGCGGTGGTCGTGCTCGACTCGGCCACCGGCGCGACCCTCGCCACCATCGACGGCGGCGGCCAGTACGTCCGCTCGGTCGTCCTCGGCGACGTCGACGGGAACGGCAAGGCGGACATCCTCGTCCCCACCGACTCGCTGCACGTCTACAAGGGCAACGGCAAGGCGCTGTGGTCGTACTCCGCGCCCGCGAGCGCCGGTGACGTCCTGTTCGGCGACCCCTCGGTGAGCGGCGGCAAGGTGTACACCCAGTACACCAGCGCCGACGCCCTGGATCTGGACACCCCCGTCAACAAGGCACTCCAGCTCGACGGGGCGACCGGGGCCGTCGGCTGGGACGCCGCCCCCGAGGTTCCGGCCGGTGCCCTGAGCGGCATCCGCGGCGGATACCTGGACAACGCGACGTACACCTCCACCAGCATCCCGTACGCCGACGGCAACGCCGTGGTCTACACCTGGCTGGTGGACGAGCAGATCCGCAACACGAACGTCGTCGGCACCGAGAACTACGTGGAGATCCGCGACGGGCGTACCGGCAAGGTGGTGCACCAGCAGACCACCGGTGGTCTGTGGACGCACAGCAACTACTTCGACGTGAACGGGTCGCTGGCCGAGGCCGGCACGGCTTCGGTCTACGGGTTCGGTGCCGACGGGGCGGACACCCGTGTGATCTTCACCCCGACGACCCACAACGCGGGACTGGTCACCGGACCGGGCGGACAGCAGGTCGGCATCACCGGTTCGGAGGGCGGGATCTACCTCTGGGACAAGTCCGAACTGCTCGGTGACGATGCCTATCCGGCCTACCTCGGCAAGACCGCGACCGAGGGAGGCGCCCGCAACTACACGACGGGCGACTTCGACGGGGACGGCGTGGACGAGATCGTCACGCTCAACTTCGACGACCGCGGCACCAACGAGATGGCGGAGAGCCTCGGCGGCGGCTACCTGATCGCGAACAGCTCCATCCACGAGGTGTCCACGTACAAGCTCTCCTGACCCGGATCCCTCCGACGTGACCTCTTCCGCGTCCTGAGGATCCGAGACCGGGACCCCCCGGGCGATCCCCGGGGGGTCTCGAGACCACCCACCTGACCGAGCGTCTCAGATCGCTCGGTTACAGTGGCGCCCTCATGAACGAGCGGCGCACCACGAAACCCGGCAACGCCGCCCAACCCGTCCTGCGCCTGCACCTTTTCGGCAGTTTCCGCGCCACCCGCGACACTGGCCCCGCGCTGTCCGAAAGATGGCCCCGCCCCAGCGCCCGCGCCCTGGTGAAGCTCCTCGCCGTCGTCCCCGGACACGCCCTCCACCGCGAACAGGCGATGGACATCTGCTGGCCCGACGCGGACCCGCAGGCCGCGGCCGGCAGCCTCCGGGTCGCTCTCCACGCCGCCCGCCGCGCCCTCGAACCCGAACTCGCCCCCCGCGCCGCCTCCTCCTACCTGGTCGCGGACGGGGCCATGCTGCGGCTGGACCCGGACACGGTGTGGATAGACGCCGACCACGCCGAAGCGGCGGCCCGCGCCGCGCTGGAATCCAAGGACCCCGGCGAACTGGCCTCCGCCCTGGCGGAGTTCGCAGGAGAGCTGCTGCCCGAGGACCGGTACGCGACCTGGGCCCAGCCGCGCCGCGACGGGCTCGCCCGGCTCCGCGAGGAGCTGCTGCTCGGGCTCGCCGCCGCCCACCTGGAGCGCGGCGCCGTACCGGAGGCGGCCGCGGCGGCCGAGCAGGTGCTGGCGGCCAGTCCGGCGGAGGAACTGGCGCATCGCGTCCTCATGGAGGTGTACATCCGGCAGGGGCTGCGGCGCCGCGCGGTACGCCAGTACCACGTGTGCCGAGAGGTCCTCGACGCCGAACTGGGCGTCCGGCCGGGCCCGGAGACGGAGCGGCTGCACCGCGCCGCACTGGCGCCCCGGCCCACGGCCATGGCCTCCGCCCCCGCCGCGCCGGCCCTGCCCGCCGTGCTCCGCGGCCGGCAGGGCACACCGCTGCGCGGCCGGGACGCGCTGTTGACGCGGCTGCTCGGTGCCGACGGGCCACCGGTGCGGCTGCTCACCGGCGAGGCCGGAGTCGGCAAGACACGGCTGGCGGCGGAGGCCTCACGGCGGCTGGCCGGTGCCGGGGCGGCCGTGCTGTGGGGCGGCGGCCACGACGCGGAAGGGCACACCCCGTACGGGGCGTTGGCCGAGGCGCTCAACGGCTGGCTCGCCGGGCGCGACGCCGGCGAGCGCGCCCTGGTCGGCGCCGAGCATCCCGAACTGGCGGCCATCCTGCCCGCGTTGGGCCGTACCGGGGACGGCACCGAACGCAGTCCGGAGGAGCAGCGCGACCGGCTGTTCGCCGGCACCGCCGCGCTGTTCGGCGAACTGTGCGCCGCGCACCCCGTGTTGGTCGTGCTGGACGACCTGCACGCCGCCGACACCGGTTCCTTCCAGCTGCTGGGCCATCTCGCCCGTCGGGCGTCGGACACCGGGACCCGGCTGCGGTTCCTGGTCGTCTGCCGGGAGGAGGAGCTGCCGGAGGACGACCCCCGTCGCACCGGTCTGACCGCGCTGCTGCGCCACGGACTCGCGGTCCGGGAGGAGGTGGGGCGGCTGGACCGGGAGGCGTGCCTCGCGGTCGCGGCGGACGCCCTCGCCTCCTCCGGCGCTGCGGGCGCCGGCGAGGTGGGCGGGGATCGCGACGCGGCGACGGCAGCCCTGAACCCGGGCGTCGGCGACCGCGGACACGACCCCCTGCCCGGCGAGATCGACCGTGCCGACGGCGCGGACGGGCTCGCCCGCGTGTGGGAACTTTCGCGCGGCAACCCCCTCTTCGCGGTCGAACTGGCCCGCGGCCTGCCCCTTGCGCAGCCCGGCACCGAGGCGGCGGCCCCGGAGAGTGTGCGACAACTCGTCGCCGGGCGGCTCGGCAGGCTCGACGCGAACACCCGGCGGGTCGTCGAGGCGCTCTCCGCGGCCGGGAACGAGGCCGCGCTCTCCGACCTGCTGGACGTGGCCGAACACGGACTGCGCCCGCAGGTCTCCGGAGCGGCCGCCGCCGACGCCCTCGAACGCGCCATCTCCGTCTCGCTGGTCGAGGAACGCCAGGTGATCGTGGACGGCCGCCCCGAGGCCGGTATCGCCTTCCGCCATCCCGTCGTCCGCCTCACCTGCTACGACCGCCTGACGACGGTCCGCAGACGCCAGCTGCACGCCGCCTTCGCCCGGACGGTCCTGCGCCGCCGCCCCGACGCCGTCGACGAACTGGCCTCGCACTTCGCCCGCGCCGACGACCCGCGCGCCGCCGAATATCTCCGGCGGGCGGCCGAGCGCGCCGCCGCGCTCTACGCCAACGACACCGCCGACCGCTACTACCGGGAACTGGTCGCCCGGCTCGACGTGGACGCCGCTCACGCCCGGGTCGCGCACAGCCAAGTGCTCGGCAGGATGGGCCACTTCGGGGAGGCCGCGGAAGTCCTGACGGAGGCGCTGGCCGACTTCGTACGACGGGACGACCACGACGCCACGGTGCTCGCGGCGGCCCACCTGGCCGACACGCTCACCAAGGCCGGCGACACCGGCCGGGCCTTGGACGTCCTGCGGGCCCACCCCGCCTCGCAGTCCACGGCGCCCGGCCCCGCCGCCCGCCACCACCTCGCCCTGTCCCTGGTACGAGGGGTGCGCGGGCGGTACGACGAGGGGTACACGTCCGGGCTGGCCGCGCTGCGGACCGCCCGGCTGGTACCGGGGACCACCGGTATGGCGCTCCAGGCCCGCTCCTTCGTCGTCCAGGCCCGCAACCTCGCCCTGGCCGGCCGTTTCCAGGAGGCGCGCGAGGCGGCCGACCAGGCGCTCGGACCGGCCGAGGCCTCCGGGGACCCGACCATGATCGTCCCAGTGCTGTCGACCCTGCGGGAGAACGCGCGCCGCGGCGGACGGCTGCACGAGGCGGTCTCCCTCGGGGAGCGCGCCCTCACCCTCGCCGAACGCTCCGGCGACCCCACCTCCGCCGCCTTCGAACGAGCCAACCTGGCCGAACTGCGCCTGCTGCTGGAGGAACCGGAGACAGCCGCCACGCTCGCCGAGGCTGCCGTGCGCGGCGCCGAGCAGGACGACGCCTGGTGCTTCCCGTACGCACTGGCCACCCTGGCCCAGGTACGCCTGCACACCGGGGCCGTCGAGGAAGCGGCCCGACTCCTCGACCGGGCAGGGGCGGCGGCCACGGCACCCCGGGACCGGCAGGCCGGCCAGGAGGTACGCGCCGGACGCGCCGAACTCGCCCTGCGCGCCGGCCGTCCCGACGAGGCGCTGGCCGCCCTGTCCGGCGCGGAGGACGACCTGCCCGTGCTGGCCGCCTGGGCCGAACTCCTGTCGGGCCGGGCCGAGGCGTCGCAACGCCGCGCCCGCGCGGAAGCGACGCGAGCCGGCCGGGCCGGGGAACTGCTGGCCGAGGTGGAAGCGGGCGTCGTACTGGGGGCGGCCCTGTTCCGGCTCGGCAAGACGGCCGAGGCGCGGAACGCCCTGACCGGCGCCGCGGACCTGGCAGCGTCGCTGCCCTATCCGGCGGGCCTCAGCCGGGCGGCTGAGGCCCTGCGGCTCGCGGACCGCGGGGAGCCGGACGGAGTCTGGACACCGAGGTGAGGGCACGCAGCTCCCACAGCTGCTTACAGTTGGTGGAGCGAGCGGCGTGAGTGATGGTCGGCAAGCGGTCTTCTTCCTGGGGGCGGGTATGAAGAAGTGGCAAGCGATGTTTCGCCGGTCTGCGGGACCCCTTCATCCACCTGTGCGCGGCAGGTGTGGTGAGGGCCGGCACGTCTTGCGCAGCGAGCGGTTGCTCCTCTACACGCCGCTCATCGCCCTGGATGTGATGGCCTCTGCCGCGGCTGGATCGGACGCCGAGGCGCAGCGCTGGCTGGGGTCCAGGGCTGAGGAGCTTGTGCGGGACGAGGGCACGCGAGAGGTGTTGCTGTCCATGCGCGCGGATGACGACCTGTCGGGCTTCGAGGCCCATGACCGCCTGAAGATGATGAGGAAGCTCGAGCAGTCCGCCGAGCGGTTCGCCCGGCTGACCGCAGTCCATGCGGCCGACGGCAGATACGCGGGCGCGACGAGCGCGAGCCTGGAAACCGGCGAGGTCGGTGGCTGGCTGGCCCCGGACTACCGTGGGCATGGACTGGGCGCCGAACTGTTCGGCGCGGCCGCTCAGCTCGGTCATCGGCATCTCGGCCTCAAGGTCGTACGAGCAGGCGCGGAAGCGACGAACGACGCGTCCCGGGAGCACTCGCCGCAGCCGGCTTCACCCCTGCGCCAGGACCGGCACACTTCACCCTGGGTGACGGGCGTGAGATCGACGCGTGCTGGTACCAGCATCGGCAGGAAGCACCTTCGCCCTGTCGTGGCACAAGCTGACCGGCCGACTTCCCCTATGGTCGGTGCCGGCGTGTGTGCTCGCCGGAGCGAACAGGTAGCGCGTCGCGTATACCGTGCGGGATACTGCGGGTATGGCTGAAACCACTGTCAAGGTCGACACGGACACCCGGGACACCCTGCAGGGCCTCGCCGCTGCCGAAGGTCTGTCCGTGAAGGCATACCTCGCCAAGCTCGCCGGCGAGAAGCAGCAGGAGCGGGCGCTTCGGACGGCGACCGCCGCGTTCCGCCGCGCGATCCGCGAGCCCGGCGTCATGGACGCCTTCGACGCCGAGTTCGGGGGGCTGCCGCCCGTCGCGCAGGACACCTCGCGGGCGGCCTGACCTGTGCCTCCCGTCGTCCACGTCGACTACCGGTGGTTCCTGGAGCGCCAGGAGGAGATCCTCCGGGACGACCTGACCGTCAACGACTTCTCGATCCTCGTCGGCCTGGCCCAGCGCCACCGAGTCGATCCGCCCCGGCACGACCAGCACCATCCGGACGCCTTCTGGCGGGCCGCGGTCATGCTCGAGGAATGTGTACTCCTGCGACCGCTCCCTGCCCGCAACGAGATGTACGGCTACGGCATCGCCATCGCCTACCTCGAGGCCTCCGGCGAGCGCGTGGACACGAAATTCGAGGTCTGGCGGGAGCTGATCTACGACATCCGCGGGCTGCGACTGGACTCGTACGGCATCGCGGAGAGACTGCGTTCCTGGCGCCAGGTCTGACCCCGGAACACCCGGTCGGTGGTGCAAGGCCCGCCGCTGCGCTCACGTTGACCGTTCGGGTATCGGGCGATCTGGCTGGGGACGGCGGAATCGGCCGTCGAGCCGCTGAGGCAGGCCGCCATCCACACCCGGCTTCCCGTGGCGCGGTCGGCGCTCCATCTACGCCGGGCCAGTCCCGCAAGGTCCGCGCCCTTTGATCCCGGCCCCGAGCGGTGGGTGCATTGGACGGAGCCGCGTTCCATGCCGGCCTGTTCGCCGGGCGCGGTGGTCATCCTGGTGTCTTCGCCGCCCGTCATGGACTGAGAGGACGACAAGGCGTGGATGTGTATGAGGCCGTGGCCAGTCGCAGGGCTGTGCGGGCGTTCAGTGGTGAGCCGGTGGCCAGGGAGGTGCTCGAGCGGGTGCTGGCGGCGGCGACGCAGGCTCCGTCGAGTGGGAATCTCCAGCCGTGGCGGGTGTATGTCGTGGCCGGTGAGCCTTTGGCCGAGCTGAAGAGACGTGCGACGGCCAGGGCGCTGGCGGGAGACCCGGGTGATGAGCGGGAGTATCCGATGTACCCGGCCGAACTGGCCCCACGCTTCCTGGACCGTTTTGCGGCCGCGGCCGCCCAGCGGTACGCAGCGCTGGGAATCGAGCGCGACGACCCCGCCCGGCCCACGAAGATCGCCGCCTTGAACTCGGAGGCGTTCGGGGCGCCGGTCGTCCTGTTCTGCTACCTCGACCGGACGATGGGCCCCGGACAGTGGGGGGACGCGGGGATGTTCCTGCAGACGGTCATGCTGTTGTTGAGGGCGGAAGGGTTGCACAGCTGCCCGCAGGTGATGTGGACGATGTATCGCGAGACCGTCAGCGACATAGTCGGAGCTGAGGACGGACTCGTGCTGTTCTGCGGTGTCTCGGTGGGATTCGAGAAGGACGGGGCGCCGCAGCCGCGTACGGGGCGGGCGGACATGGCGGAGACGGTGAGCTTCGTCGGGGGATGACCCTTGTGCCGGCGATCGTCTCAGCGGACGGTTCGTCGGTCGGTGTCGCGTCGCTCGGTGCGGGCTCGGGCCTGTGGGAGGCGGAAGGAGTCGGCGACTGTCGCCGCCGCGTCTGGGTGCAGCTGCCTTGTTACTGAATGCGGACAAAGCAGGGTGAACAATGCTCGTCCCGGCGTCATCTCATGAGCTGTAGCGAAACAGCCGATGCGGCTGCCCGTCTTGCGAAAGCAAGGGAGGCGCCGCGACCTGGCAGACCATGGGGGAGCTTTCATCATGACCACGTACCGTGCCCGTCGTACCGCCCGTACCGCCGCTCTGGCCGCCGTCACTGCCGCGCTGACGCTTGGCCTGGCCGCCTGTGGCGGCGCCGACGGCGACTCCTCGAAGGCCGCGGGCGGCGACCACAGCCCGGCTACCGCCCAGAGCCCGTCCGCGTCCGACAGGGACACCAAGGGCAGCACGGCGCAGGCCGACAGCAGCGGTGACACCAAGGAAGAGGCGCCCTCGGCGACCGCCGCGGCCGGGGCGTCGACGACCGCGAGTAAGAGCACAACGGCCCTCGCCCGGCAGTGCCGCGGAGACGAGATGCTGGTCACCGCGGTGCACCGGTTCGCCGGCGAGCAGGGCGATCACCTGCTGCTCACCGCGGTCAACGACGGCACCAAGCCCTGCTGGGTCACCTCCTACCCGGCCGTGGTGCTCGACTGGAAGTCCGACGACACCGCGCTGCCGCACTCCAAGAAGGACGCCCCGGGCGGAGACAAGCGCATCACGTTGCAGCCCGGAGGCACGGTGTACAGCGCGGTGAATCTTTTCGACTACGGCTCCAAGAACCACACGGCCCAGTCGCTCGCCTTCGCGCTGCGCGGCGAGGACGGCCGTCGCGGCCCCTTCTACTCCGTCGTCAGCAAAGGCCAGAACCAGCAGTTCACCTGGAACGAGGCCGACGTACTGAACTGGAACGTCAAGAAGCCGTACGACTTCTGACGGCCCGCCGGCCGATGACGCGTCGTGCGGTCTCCAGCGCCGGCACCTTCCGGCCGCGGGCTTTGAGGCCGGCGTGGAGTGCCCAGCAGTGGTCTGTCAGTGTGGGCGGGTGCTGCTCACATTGACGGGCTCCAGCTGCTCGGGGAAGAGCGCTATCGCTCGTGCCCTGGCTGCACGGCTCGACAGGCTCGTCGTGCACGACTTCGACGAAGTCGGTGTTCCCGACGATGCGGACCGGGTCTGGCGGCACCGCACGACCGAGATGTGGTTGTGCCGCGCGCTGGAGTACCAGCGGCGTGGGCTCGACCTGCTCCTGACCGGGCAGTCTCCGCTCGGTGAAATCCTGGCCGTTCCCTCGGCACCGCTGCTGGAGGGAATCGCGGTGTGTCTGGTCGACGTGTCCGACCAGGTCAGGCGCCGCAGACTCACCGAACGTGATCCGGGCCGGTGGGACGCACCGGCCGTCGAAGCGTTTCTCGGCTGGGCCGACTGGCATCGCAAGCACGCCCAGGACCCCCGGCACCGGCCCGACGCCATCACCGACGACAGCTGGTCCGAGATGGTCTGGGGCCGCTGGACCGACTGGACCGCCACCGACCGGCGTTGGTCCACCGAGGTGATCGACACCACGGACCGGTCCCTCGCGGACTCCACCGACCAGGTGGAGCTTTGGGCCGTCAACCAGCGTGAGGCCTTGCGATCAGGCCGCCTCGGGCTCACGCGGGGCTGGCCGGACCTCGCACTTCCCGAAGAGACTCCCAGTCCCTGATCCGCTCCCGCGACCAGCCCTGACGGAAAAGGGCGTTGATCGCCACCGAGCCGCTGCCACGAGGAAGCTCAAGCGCGCGGTCCGCCGCGAAGCGAGCGAGCTGGTCACAGTCCTCAATCAGTGCCTGTGACCAGCGGCGCGCGCCAGTTCCGCGGCGGGGTTCTGCGTCGGCATCCGGCCAGGAGCCCTGCCCCCGGGGGGATTCCGGCATGGTGGGGTGGTGCGTGTGCGCGGCGCCTCGGTGGGTTATGCGCGTGCGTGATGGGGGAGTTTCTAGCCATCCTGCCGATGGTGCAGCGGGGGTGAACGGGGGCTGAAGTGGCTGATGCGCAACTCAAGGTGACGGGTGGTGACCAGGTCGGGGAAACCGCGGCCTTGTGGGAATGGCTGCGCGGCGAGCGTGAGCTGACGGGACTCGTCCGCAGTGCCGCGAGTCTGCCCGGTGAAGGAGAACTCGGCGCCGGTGTAGGTGTGTTGACCGTCCTGTTGGGGTCGGGAGGGGCCTCCGCCGTACTGGCCAGATCACTGACGGTATGGCTTCAGACTCGTCGCTCGGATGTGAAGATCACGGTGTCGACGCCGGACGGCAACAGCGTGACGGTGGAGGCGACGAACTTGAGGCCCGAAGAGGCACTGCCGGCCATCACGCGGGTGCTGGACCGTGACGATGCCTGACCGCACCACGTCCCGCGCCATTCTCATAGGGACGAGCACATATCAGGACCCGCGCCTGCCGTCGTTGCCGGCCGTGGCCAACAGCCTGGCCGGAATGCGCGACATTCTCATCGACCCTGGTCTGTGCGGCTGGCCCGAGGAGCGGGTGACGGTCCTTCAGGACCCTGAGGACATCAGAACCTTCGTCCCCAGGCTGCGCGAGCTGGTGGAGACGACCCCGGACGTCCTGTTCCTGTACTTCGCAGGGCACGGCATCATCCTGCCCGACGGACAGCTCTGTCTGACGCTGACGGACACCAACCCCTCGGAAGCGGACAGCACTGCCCTGACGTTCCACAAGGTCCGGCAGCTCTTGCTGGGAAGTCCCGCCAGAGTCAAGGCGGTCGTGCTGGACTCCTGCAACTCCGGGCGGGCCGTCAAC
The DNA here is from genome assembly GCF_000974985.2 of Streptomyces mangrovisoli. GTDB lineage: Bacteria > Actinomycetota > Actinomycetes > Streptomycetales > Streptomycetaceae > Streptomyces > Streptomyces mangrovisoli. Next base: position 159,556 of record NZ_LAVA02000016.1, read on the forward strand.
ACGATGGCCGACCCGTCCGCCGGCACCACCGACATCGAGGGTGCCTACACTCTGGCGGCTTCCGACGGCGCGGCACACGTGGTCCCGCTGGCTGAACAGGCGGGGACCGCCACCTCCTTCACCCGCGAACTCATCGAGCTGGTACGGACCGGGGTCCCCGGCGCCCCCGAGTGGCTCACCTTCGGCGCTCTCTACCCCCACCTCCAGTTCCGGCTGCTGAGCAGCGGTCTTCCGCGGCCCCGGCAGGGTTCCACCGACACCGCTGACCGCTTCCCGTTCACCCGCAACGTGGCCCAGTACGTCGGTTCCCAGGTGATCGAGCAGTACGGACTGGCGATGACGGCGGCCTTCGCGTCCGGCCAGAAGCGTGGGCTCACCGAGACGCGGCTCGCGCAGGCCCTCTTCCTGTCGGGCGAGGCGGTCGCCGGCTACCTGAGCGGCCGTCGCATCGCCCCCGTGGAAGTGCTCCACGACTTCTTCGACTGCCTCGACGAGCACGGCTGTGGCCTGGACCATGCCGCACAACAGCGCATCATGGACCTGCGTGACGCTGCGGATACGGCTGTTGCTCACGACCCGCGGGAGATCGCCGCACTGCAACGGGTCAACCGGGAGCAGGAGGCCGAGATCAGAGCGCTGCGCTCGGCGTGGGAGCGTGAGCGAACCGAGCACGCACGAGCCACAGTCGAGGCAGAGCAGGAACTGGCCCGTCTGAAGGGGACAGTCGACGAGCAGGGCAGACAGCTGAGCCACGCGGCGGGCTACACCCGTGCACTGGAAGCCGAGTTGACCGAGATCCGGCGAGAGGCCGACGAGGTCTCCCGAGAGTTGCGCGTGCTGCGCTCGCAGCTGACGAGACTGACGGATCCCCCTGTCGCGTCCGTTCCCGACGAGGCCGCGCAATCGCTGACGGCCCGGCTCCAGGCCCCGGCTGCCACCCGGTCGACCACCTCCGGCACGGCGGTCGCCGCCCCCTTCCCGGTCGCCGCACCGGCACCCCGCCCCGCGCAGCCTCGCTACGCAGCGAGACCCCAGCCGAAACGCACCTGGAAAGCCCGGTTGCGCATCGCAGCGCGCACCGGGAACACGTCGGCAGCCGTGCGGAGCACAGCGATGCTGCTCTCCCTGCTGCTCCTGTCGGCCGCCGTTGCCACGTTCGCCGCCGCCTACATCCAGCACTTCGCCTACACCCGCCTCGCGTCGTGCACCAAGGACCAGATCAGCCGGGCGGACACCACCAACTGCCTCACGCAACAAGCCGGAACCGCCACCGACCGAGCGGTCGAGTCCGACCAGGACACGAGCACCTACACCGTCACCTTCACCACCGCCGGCGGCAAGCAGGAAACCTGGAACGTCGGCCAGGCATTCCACGACGGCACCCCTGCCGGCACCCACCTCACCCTCAACAGCTACCACGGCACCATCGTCACCATCACCCACGGAACCCTGGCCGCCGACCTGGACGACAACACCGCCTTCCTCTCGTCGGAGCAGATGGTGGCGCCGTTCCTCCTGATGGGAGCCGTGACGATCCCCCTGGTCCTGACCGGAGACCGCTTCTTCATCTCGGTCACGATCTTCCTTGCCCCGTTCACCGCCGTCTGGAGCCTGATCGCCTCGTTCTTCATCTTCTCCCCCTGGCACCCCGCGCACTGGACGACCACCACCACCGCGGTGGCCCACGCCCTCATCTGGGCACTGATATGCGTGCCGCCGATCGCCATGGCAGCCGCCGACTGAACCCCTGCGCCGCCCGGCATCCGGCGGATGACCGGGGGTGAGGAATCGCCCGGGAAACGGGGATGTGGGCCTGCTCGGCGAAGCGAGTGCTGCGAGAGACTGGTCAGGATCGGAGAAGCGTCCGCGGCCGTGCGACCTCTAGCGTGGTGGTCATGGCAACCACTACTTCCACCGCAGCCCGGGTATCCCTCACCTCCGTCACTCTTGAGGTGGCCGACGTCGAGGCCGCCCGCGTCTTCTACACCGCCTTCGGCGTCGACACGTGCGTACGCCTGCGGCCCTCCACGGCCCCCACGACCGGTTTCCGCGGCTTCACGATGGCGCTGACAGTTGCCGGACCCGGCGCTGTGGACGGCTTCATCGCCGCCGCCGTGGGCGCCGGCGCCACCGTGCTGAAGCCCGCCGCGAAGTCGCTGTGGGGTTACAGCGGCGTCGTGCAGGCACCGGACGGGACGACCTGGAAGATCGCGACATCGGCGAAGAAGGACACCGGGCCCGTAGCCCTCGAGATCGACGAGGTCGTGGTCCTGATCGGCGTCGAGGACGTGAAGGCCACCCGGCAGTTCTACGTCGGACGGGGGCTGACCGTGGCCAAGAGCTTCGGCGGCAAGTACGCCGAGTTCGCCCCCGGCGACTCCAGCATCGCCAAACTGGCCCTGTACAAGCGCCGCGCCCTGGCCAAGGACCTCGGCGTCCCCGCCGAAGGCACCGGCTCGCACCACATCGTCCTCGGCGGCACCGAAGACAGCTTCACCGACCTTGACGGCTTCGCCTGGGAGGCCGGCGCGTAGCCCGTCCCGACGCCAGACCGCACATCCGCACGGCCCCGTCCTACCGCGTACGAGAGGAAGACCGCCATGCCGTCCAGGAAGTCGCCCGCCGAGAAGTACGAGGGATTCACCGCCGACGAGCGGGCCGCTATGAAGGAGCACGCACAGGAGCAGAAGAAGGCGGCAGCGCGCAGCGGCGGGTCGAAGGCTCAGAAGGAGGCGGCGGCGGAGCAGGACGTACTGGCGAAGATCGCCGAGATGCCGGAAGCGGACCGGACCCTGGCCGAGCGGATCCACGAGATCGTCCGCGCCACGGCTCCCGGCCTCGCGCCCAAGCTGTGGTACGGGATGCCCGCGTACGCCCGGGACGGCAAGGTCGTCTGCCACTTCCAGAGCGCGGAGAAGTTCAAGACGCGGTACGCCACGCTCGGCTTCAGCGACCAGGCGGCACTCGACGACGGCGCGGTGTGGCCGACCGCCTACGCCCTGAAGAACCTGACCGCGGCGGACGAAGAGCTGATCATCGCCCTGGTGAAAAGGGCGGCCGGCTGAGGCCGGCTCGAAAACGCGCCGAGAGCACGCCGGGCGGAGCGACAGCCGAAACCGGAGGCTGTCGCCGCCAAGGACCGGCGCCGCCCCCGCGCTCGCGGCGACGGTCCCTCGGCGTACGCGGCGACCCACCGCGGGCTCTGCTCACCGCGTGCGTGGGGAAGGTCGCGGGCGGGAGGCACACTGCTCGTTCCACGGTCGGGGCCGGCCGCCGGTGAGGGTGTCCGTACGGCCTGGGCCGGCGGCGGCGGGGTTCGGGGCTTGTCAGGCGTCGTAGGGCCGGACGGGGCGTTCATGCGGTGTTCCTCGCCGGGGCGTACGTCCTCGGGACGCGTCACACGGCGAGTGCCGGGATTGCGGAGGCACCGGGCACAGCGCGCACCCCTCGTGCCTGCGAGGGTGCCGCGGGCGACTGCGCGAGGGCCGGGCCGATCAGCGGCATGACGGCCGCCAGCATCTCCGCCTCGCTCGCGGTCCCGTCCACGACCAGATCGGCCGCTGCCCGGGAGGGCGCGACATGGTCCGCGTGGCGATCCCTGCCGGTCTGCAGGTAGTTGCGCAGGGACAGTCCGGGGTCCTGCCGCTGGACCTCGATCTTCCTCAGGATCTTGCGCGCCAGGCGTATGTCGTCGGGCGTCTCGACGTACACCCGCCAGGCCGCCCGCCGGAGCACGGACGGCAGTGACAGCGCGAACAGGCCCTCGACTACCACCAGCCGCACCCCGGGCCGCAGCAGCGCCGCGTCGACGGCGTGCGCCGCCGCCCTCTCGTCGATCGATCCCGGATGGTTCCAGTCGAGGACGGGGTGCCCGTCGGCACTGACGGTCCACACACCGTTCAGCCGGTCGTGCGCGGGCACGTAGTAGTCGTCCAGATGGACCAGTGCCACGCTCTCGGGATGCTGCAGCGACAGGGCCTCGGCAAGGGTGGACTTGCCGGACGCGGTGCCGCCTGCAACCGCCAGTACACCCGTCATACCGGGCGCTCCTCATGTGCTCAAAGGGGGATAGACGCAGCGGCTGGACAAGCCGAGTCCAGGGAATGTACGGCGGCGTGATCCCCGATGGCAAGCAGACGAACGCGGCCCGGTCCGGCGTGCTCCAGCGCCGCGGCGTTCGGCGGGCGTGCGCACCGTCTCGGCGCTGCGCGGCCGGGCTGGCATCCGGATCCTTCCCGGCCGCCGTTTGCCGCAGGAGTGGCGGCTGCGGGTGCCGTAGCCCGAGCCCCGCAGCTGCTCCTGCCGGGGCTGCCGTCGGCGCTGTGGCCGAGGCGGGCGGGCCTGCCGCCCATCAAGCGGGAGCGTCTGTGGACCAGCTTCCCGCACCTGCTCCGCCGGCGGTCGCGATTGCCGGCTGGCTGCCGTTTTTGCGGGCGGGCCGGTGCGGGTCGGTTTCGACCACGCGGGGCCGGCGGAGGATTAGTGTCTGACGCATGGTCACAGCTCGGTGAGGGGGGCGTATGACGGGCATCGAGGTCGCGGTCGGGTATGTCTTCGCGTGGCTGGTGCGCAAGGCCGGGCGGCTGGCGAGGGGGGCGGACGCGGAGGTCGACCGCGGGCTGGACGCAGGCATGGAACGGCTTCACGACCTGGTGAGCCGCAAGTTGGGACGCGATCCCGCGCTGGAGCGGGCGGCGGAAGAGGCCGAGTCCGGGCAGGGCGAGCCCTCGGAACGGACCAGACGCCGACTGACGGACTCCCTGGAGGACGCTGCCGAGCACGACCCGGACTTCACCCAGGCCCTGCTGGCCCTGGTGGAGCAGTTGCAGGCCACCGGGACGGCAGCGACCGTGTCCGGTGGCGTGTCGGCGTCCGACGACGGCCAGGCCGTCGCCGGCAGCGTGGACATCACGGCAGATCGCGGCTCGGCTGCCGCGCTGAGGATGGGCGACGTGACGATCGGGTCCGCGCCACACCCTCACCGGCCGGGCCCGGACCAGGGCTGACCGCACCCGGCACCGACCTCACCAGCCCGCCCGGCGCCTCGTACGACGGCTCGGGCAGAGTCATCATCGCGACGGCCGGCAGCGTTGCCGCGGAGAGTATCGGCCACCTCCACCAGCACCATCACGCCGCGCCGCGCGAACCCGCTCCCTGGCCGCATCAGGTCGGGGTCGTACCGCCTCGGGCGCAATGGTTCCAGGACCGGGCCGAGACCGACCGGCTGGCCCAGCTCCTGGCCACCGGCGGGACAGCGGTCGTCGAATCCGCTCACCAGGCACGGGTGGGCGGGGTGCTGGTGGGGATGGGCGGGGTCGGCAAGACCCAGCTTGCCGCCCACTACGCCCGCACCGCCTGGCAGCAGGGCGAGCTGGACGTGCTGGTGTGGATCACTGCGAGCAGCCGTACGGCCGCCGTGACCGGGTACGGGCAGGCCGGCGTCGAACTGCTCGGAGCGGAAGAGGGCGGTCTGGACAACGGCGGCCCGGAAAGGGCGGCTCAGAGATTCCTGGCGTGGCTGGAACCCAAGCCGCAGCAGGCGCCGTGCCGGTGGCTGGTCGTCCTGGACGACATCGCCGATCCCGCCGACCTGCGCGGACTGTGGCCGCCCTCCAGCCCGCAGGGCCGCACCGTCGCCACCACCCGCCGCAAGGACGCGGCCCTCACCGGAGGCGGCCGCCGTCTCATCGAGATCGGCCTGTTCACCCCCGACCAGGCCCTGGCCCACCTCACCAGCGCCCTGGCCAGGTTCGGCCGTCACGAACCCGAGCCGGAGCTCACCGCCCTCGCGGAGGATCTGGGCTGTCTGCCACTGGCCTTGTCGCAGGCCGTCGCCTACCTCATCGACACCGGCAGTGGCTGTCGCGCCTACCGGGACCTGCTCAGCGACCGCACCCGCGCCCTGGCCGACACCGCCCCCGACACCCTGCCCGACGACCAGACCCACACCGTGGCCGCCACCTGGACCCTGTCCTTGGAACGCGCCGACACCCTGCGCCCGGCCGGCCTGGCCCGCCCCGTGCTCCAGCTCGCCGCCTTCCTCAGCCCCAACGGCATCCCCGCCACCGTCCTGACCAGCCAACCCGCCCTCACCCACCTGACCGGCCACCTGGCCGCCGCCGGTCCGGTCACGGCGGAACAGGTCCAACTGGCCCTGGGGGCGCTGCGCAGGCTCAGCCTCATCGACCACAGCGCCGACAGACCCCATCAGGCGGTCCGCGTCCACCAGCTCGTCCAGCGCGCCGTCCGCGACAGCCTCACCCCTGCCCAGCGCCACCAGCTGGCCCGGACCGCCGCGGACGCCCTCCTCGGCGCCTGGCCCGAGACCGAGCGTTACACCGCCCTCGCCACAGCCCTGCGCGCCAACACCGCCGCCCTCGCCACCACCGCCGAGGACGCGCTGTACGAGCCCGACGCCCACCCCGTGCTCCACCGGGCAGGCTGGAACCTCGGAGAGTCCGGCCAGACCACCGCTGCCGCGAACTACTTCGAGCAGCTCACCGAAGCCACCACCCGCCACCTCGGCCCGGACCACCCCTCCACCTTCACCGCCCGGGAAGGGCTCGCCTGGTGGCAGAGGGAGGTGGGGGACGCGGCCGGGGCTGCCGACACCTACGCCAAGCTCCTCCAGCACCAACTGCGCATGCCAGGACAGGACGACTGGTCCATTTTCGCCACCCGGTACAGCCTCGGCCACCAGCTGGGGAAGGCGGGGGACGCGGCCGGAGCCGCCGACGCCTTCGCCCAACTCCTCGAGCACGAGCTGAGAGTGCTGGGCCCGGACCACGCCCACACCTTCGTCGCGCGGCAAGAGCTCGCCTGGTGGCGGGGAGAGGCGGGCGACGCGGCCGCGGCCGCCGACGCCTTCGCGGAACTCCTGCGCGACAGGGCCCGGGTGCAGGGCCGGGACCACGCGTCCACCCTTGACACGTGGCACTGCCTCGCCCACTGGCGGGGGGAGGCGGGGGACGCGGCCGGGGCTGCCCGCGCCTACGGCGAACTCCTGGACGGCCAGTCGCGGACGCTGGGCCCGTTCCATCCAGACACGCTCAGCAGCCTGGACAGCATCGCCCACTGGCGGGGAGAGGCAGGGGATGCGGACGGGGCCGCCCAGGCCTACGCCCACCTCGTGGACGCCCGGTCGCGGACGGTGGGCCCGGACGACCCCGACACCCTCACCAGCCTGGACCGCCTCGCCCATTGGCTGGGGAAGGCGGGCAACGCGGCGGGAGCCACCCAGGCCTACGGCGAACTCCTGGAGGCCCGGTCGCGGACGCTGGGCCCGGACCACCCCGACACCCTCACCACCGAGCGCAACCTGACCTGTTGGTGGAGGAAGGCGTGGGGCCCCGAGGCCGATGCCGGGCAGTGATCCCGGGTACGACGTATGCTGCGCGGCGCGAACGCCAAATCGTCCTCACGGCCCTGGCGAGGACCCACGGTGACGCCGGGGCCAACCTCACCGAGCAGTACCCGAGGGGGCACGGCCAACGGGCAGCGCCACCGCGTGGCCGTCACCGAGTCGGCGTGACCGTCATCGCCCCTGGGGTGATGGACACCCCGTTCTGGGACGAGCGCGGCGGGACCCCCGAGGCGGCGCCGGCGATGACCGCCGAGAAGATCGCGGACACGATCGTCTACGCCGTCAACCAGCCCGCGGGCGTGGACATCAACCAGATCACCATGCGGCCGACCGGACAGCTCGGCTGACGTCGCGCTCCCGACGACCGTACAACAACGCACCTTGGACCCCGTCGGATGCAAAGCGGTGAGGGTCGACGGCGCCTTCGGGTGTCCGGGTGGACGCGCGGCGTCAGAGGGAGACGCGGGCGCCGCCCCGGGAAGGATCACTCTGGACCGCTCGGAGTCGGCCATGGCGGGCGTCCCCGGCAGCGCCATGAGCCCCTGGAACTCGCTCATGAGCAGCCGCAGGACGTCCGCGGCGCGCTCGTGAGACCGGACCGTCCCGGCGTCCGCTGGGTCCCGGAGGCCGGGTGCGGCGGGACACCGACCGGGCCGGGCCTCTCGTGACCCGTGTCGGTACTCTCTCGGCACTGATCAACTGATCGGTGCACGACAGGGAGGGACATGCAGAACAAGGCAACGGCGCGACGAAGATCCGCCTGGGCGCCCATGGTCGGCGCGGCAGCACTGGTGCTGCTGACGCCCAGTGCCGCGCGCGCCGAGGGCAAGGGCGACATCCGCGTCGTCTCGGCCGTCGTCGACGGCGGCACGAACGTCCTGGTGGGAACGGAAAAGACGATCAATTTTCCGATCGCCATCACCATCACGGACAACTCCGGGGTCAAGGGCCTCTCGCACGCCAGCACCTTCAACCGGACCACCGGCCACGGCTTCATCGACTGGACCGGCACGACGTGCCAGAAGAAGACGTCCACGACCTCGGTGTGCACCGCGACCATGACAGTGGTTCCCGCGTGGATCGGCGGCTACTCGGACTCCGACCAGAACAACGACGCCGGCTACTGGACCGTCAACGCCACCGTCAAGGCCAACGACGGCGACTACTGGATCTCGGACAACATCGCCCAGTACAAGCTCAAGCGCGCCTCGAAGCTGACGACGGACGCGGCACCCGAGCCGGTCGCGAAGGGCGGCACGGTCACCGTCACCGGCAAACTGTCCCGGGCCAACTGGGAAGACCTCAAGTACCACGGCTTCGCAGGGCAGTCGGTACAGCTGCAGTTCAAGAAGGCCGCCTCGTCGACGTACAGCACGGTCAAGACCGTCAAGACCAACAGCACCGGTCTTCTCAGCACCAAGGTGACGGCCACATCGGCGGGCACCTGGCGCTGGTACTTCCCCGGTACGACGACCACCGCGCAGATCGTGTCCGGCGGAGACTCCGTCGCACTCAAGTAGACGGTGTCGCCGCGTGCGGCAGGGCAGGTCCGGCTCCCGGACGGATCCGGGAGCCGGACCTGCCCGGGTCACTTGAGGGCGAGGCTGTCGCCGGTCGCCGGTCGCGGCGGTGGTGGTGCTGATGCATGTCGAGGACCTGGCCGCCGCCATGTGGGAGATCGTGCTGTCCGACGCGGCCGGGGTGTTCCACCTCGCCGGGCCGGATGCCGTGAGTCGCTACGACCTTGGTGTGCTCATCGCCCGGCGTCAGGGACTTGGCAGTGCGCGTCTGCCCGCCGGGCGACGAGCCGACACCGCCCTGCCCGGGCCCCTCGACGTGCGCCTCGACAGCCGCGCGACGCAGCAGAGGTTGCGGGTCAGGATCCGCGGTGCCCGGGAGTTCCTCCACGGCGACGGCCTCATGATCGAGGAGCCGTTCCAGTCGCCTCGGACGTAGTGGTCACACACAGAGCCTCTTCGGCCCGAAGCCCGGCCGTGCTCAAGGGTGGCGGCGAGGCTAGCCGGTGGGATGGTCCAGGTATCGGGTCGTCATCAGGCGGCAGAAGGCCATGATGGTCTCCTGCGGGCTGATGCCCGTGGCCCCGGGCAGGATGCTCGCGTCGCACAGCCGCAGGTTCGTGAAGCCGTGCGGGCGTCCCTGGGTGTCGCACACCCCGTCGAGGGCGGGTGGGCCCATCCGGCAGGACGCCATGGCGTGGACGGAGATGAGGTCCCAGGTCTCGGGACGGGCGTGCAGCGCGAAGTCGGTCGCTTGTGCCGCCGTGGTGAGGCTGGTGGGTGTGGGCGGCAGGAGTTCGACCGCGCCGGCCTCCAGGAGGAGTTCGGCGGTGTGCCGGAAGGCGGACCGCAGGGTGTCGCGGTCGCTCCCGGTCAGGCGGTGGCGAAGGACCGCGCCGAGGCCGGGTACCGCCGACAGCCTGGCGGCGCTCCGGACGCTCACCTGGGTGGTGTAGACGGCGATGTGGTCGAGTTGGGCCAGGATCCGGTCCACGGTCCCGGCGGGGTGGGCGGCCAGGGCCGCGGCGACCGACCCCGGCGTCAGGTTCGCGGGCATCACCAGCATGCCCCGGTCGGTGAACTCCTTGAGTTGCGCGGTGAAGATGGTGCCCTCGTCGGCGCGGACCGGCTCGCTGAATCTCGCCACGGTGCGGAAGTTGACGTGGAAGGCGATGGCCCGGCCCGGGCCGCGTCCGCCGATGCCGCTGCGCCGTAGGAGCAGCGCGGTGCCGACGGGGCCCGCGGCCAGGAACACGGTCTGGGGGAGGTAGCGCAGGCGTTGGCCGCCGCGCAGGGCGTGCACGGCCGTGACCCGGGTGCCGTCGTGGTCGAGCCGGACGACCCGGGTGTCCGGCTGGACGACCGCTGAGAGCCGTTCGGCGGAGGGCAGGTAGCTCACCAGCATGCTCTGCTTGGCCCCGGTGGGGCAGCCGGTGACGCACCGGTTGGCGTGCCGGCAGCCTCGCACCGCTCTGCGGGCCGGGGCCCAGCGCCACCCCAGCCGGTCGGCCCCTTCGGCGAGCAGCACGGAGTCGAGGTTTCCGTGGCCGGGCCCTTGGTCGACGACGCCGAGGCGCCGCTCCACCTCGGTCAGGTGAGGGGCGAGATGGTGGGCCCGGAAGCCGTCGACGCCCGCGGACGCCCAGTGATCCAGCAGGCGGTCGGGGGGACGCCAGAGCAGCCCTCCGTTCACGACGGTGGTTCCCCCCACGCAACGCGCCTCGCCGAAGGGGATGGTGGGTGTGCCGTGGATGGGCACCAGACCGCCCTGGCGGTAGAGCCGGCGAAGATTCTCCGGCGCGGACGACTGGGTGATCCGCGACTGCGAGATGAGCGGGCCCTCCTCGAGGACGAGGACCTCCCGGCCGGCGGCGGCGAGTTCGAGGGCCGCGGTGCTGCCTCCGGCGCCCGAGCCGATCACCAGTGCGTCGCAGCGTACGGTGGCGGTGGTCCTGGTCATCCGGGCGCCTTCCGTCGTGCGGGGGAGGGTGTGTCCAGAGCGCCGTACAGGGCCAGTGCGCTGCTCGCCTTGAGCAGTTCGGCGCAGCCGGGCACTGTGCCGAGACGGTCGGCGAGGCGTTGCAGTCGGGCCCGGTCCGGGGTGCCGTGCAGCGGGGCCAGGGGGTCGGCGAGGACGACGGCGACCGGGAACAGGCGCAACAGCAGGGCGAGTACGAGGCGGTACGGCGTCGGGAGCGCGGCGAAGGTGGCGGCCGTGTGCCGGATCGCGGCCGCCCGGCGGGCGGGTTCGGACAGGGCGGTGCAGCGGCCCGCCCAGAACCGCGGGAGTCCTGCAGTCCGTACGCGTCGTTCCCAGAGCCGTAGTCGACGGTTCTCGCACGCGGGAGGGGAGGACCCTTCGGCGGCGGGCGGTGCGGGGCGGATCGCCGTGGACGTCATGCGGCGACCTTCTCCCTGACCAGGCCGGCCAGGAGACGGGGCATTCCCTTGGCCAGGGTCGCGTCGAGCGCTTCCAGGAAGAGGTCGACGTCGGAGTCCTCGGCCACCAGCGGAGGCGCGGCGATCAGGGGCAGGTCGTGGTTGGAGCCGTAGTAGGTGAGCACGCCGTGGCTGCGGTAGAGGTCCGCGACCACGGCGGCGGTGGCCAGCTTGGCGCGGGCCTGCGGGTCGCGGGCGAAGGAGGACGGCAGCAGCCGCAGCGCGTGGTCGAGGGCGGCGGGACCGTGGCGCAGGACGACGCCGTGGAGCGCGCCGGTGCCGCGGACCTCCGCGACGAGATGCGGGTGGCCGGCGGCGAGGGTGGTGAGGCCGCGGTGCAGCCGTGCGCCGAGGCGGCGGGCCCGGGCGGGGTAGTCGTCCTCGACGGTGATCGCCACCGCCTCCAGCGCGGTGACCGTCTCCTCCCCGAATCCGTAGTACGTGGTGCTGTGCAGGGTGGCGTCCGGGAGCGAGTCGTAGGCCCGGCGGAAGACGGGCTCCCTGGCCACGTAGCCGGAGATGGACGCCTTGCCGCCGCCGAAGGACTTGGAGGTGGTGACGACGTCCGGGACGAGGCCCGGGTGGCGCATGAAGTGGAAGAGCGAACCGGTCCTGCCCCAGGAGGTGTAGACCTCGTCGAAGATCAGGACGATGTCGTGCTCGGTGCACAGCCGGCGTGCCTCGCGCAGGAACTCCGGCGAGCACTCGCGCAGGCTGGACGCGCTGAAGGGTTCCAGCACCAGGGCGTAGACGTCGCTTCCTCCCTCGGGCGTGGTGTGCCGCTCCAGGGCCAGCCTGAGGGAGGGGAGGTCGTCGAAGGCGAAGCTGTCCGTGCCGGGGATCTTGGGGAAGCTGAAGTGCACCTCCGGCGAGGTGGTGAGACTTCCGGCGCCGAGCAGTTTGCCGTGGAAGGCGATGTCGCTGTGCAGGACGGTGCCGCGATGGCCGCGGTGGTATTTGTAGGCCATCTTGAGGGCGCCCTCGACGGCCTCCGCGCCCGAGTTGGGGAAGTAGCTGACGTCGAGATCCGCGGGCAGCAGCTGGGACAGGTTGTGGCCGAGCGCGGCGACGTACGGCGAGAAGTAGTTCTTGTGCACTTCCATGCGCTGGAGTTCCTGGAAGCGTCTGCGAGCGGCGAGGATGCGGGGGTGGTTGTGGCCGTGGTTCAGGACGCCGATCCCGCCGGTGAAGTCCAGGACGCGCCGTCCGTCGCGCAGGGTGATCCAGCAGCCCGAGGCGCTGTCCACGGCGTCCCGGCCGAATCCGAAGGCCGAGAGCAGGGTCACCTGGCCACTGCTGACATGACGACGGTAGAGCTCGTGCATGCGCGCGATGGGCATGCGCTCGCATTCCTCGGTGCTGATCAGGGAGTTCATGGCGTCCCTTCCTCGGGGCCGGACCGCGGGCCCGTGCCGTGTCCGGCGTCGGGCAGCGGGTGGGGGCCGGTACGGCGGGCGGTGCGCATCCGGTCGGCGATCAGGCGGCCCGCGTGCCGCCCTTGCCGTACGGCGTAGTTGGTGCCCCGGTCCTGGGGGTACACCTGGGCCATGCTGGCCAGATAGAGCCCGGGCAGGTCGGTCTCCATCGCCGGGATGCGGTCGGAGTAGTGCGGTGTGACGACCGGCTGGGCGTGGTCGGCCCGCCAGACGTGGTGGCGCCGGACCCAGTCGCGGTGGAACTGCGGGAACATGCGGCGCAGATGCGGGAGGCTGGCCTCGAACACGGCGTCGTCGTCCATCCGGTACAGCTCCGCGCTGGTCGGCAGGTAGGCGGAGAGGTAGACGAGATGGCGCCCGGCGTAGGCGTCGGAGCCTTCCAGGTTGGTGTGCTCGATGACACCGACATAGGGGAACGACGGGTCGGTGACGTTGAGCCAGTAGGTGTCCGACAGCGGGCGGTCGTTCTCCAGCACCAGGCACAGGTTGGCGAGATAGGGGATCGAGGACAGCCGGCGACGGACGGCGGGCGCGTCGGGATGGGCCGGCGGTCCCGTGTCGGTGGGGGCGAGCAGACGGGCGAGCAGGTCCGGTGCCGTGGTGGCCAGGACCCGGCGTGCGGGAAGTACGCCGGTGTCGGTGCGGACTCCGTACACCCCGTGGTCGTCCGTCAGCACCTGCCGTACGGGGGTGCTCGTGCAGATCCGGACGCCCAGTTCGGACAGGCGCGAGGTCCAGGCGTCCAGCAGGGCGGCGCAGCCACCGTGCAGGTAGTAGAGAACCTCGCGGCCGCTGTGGGACCGGCTGCCCCCTCGCAGGTGGAGCTTGGTCCACATCCAGGTGGCGCCGACCTCGGACGCGTACTCGCCGAACTTGCCCTCCAGCAGGGGGCGCCAGACCGTCTCGTAGACCTTCGGCCCGCTCAGCGCCAGCAGCCACTCGCGGGCCGTGAGGTCCTCCAGGTCCCGCCAGTGCTTCACCTGGCGGGCCCGTACCGCGGACCAGCCCAGCCGGACCCGGTCGCGCGGGGGGAGCGGGGCGAAGCGCAGCACGTCCCACGGGCTCGAGAGCCGGTACACCGAGTTCGCGTAGTACACGCCGGTCTGCGTCCGGTGCTGCTGGAGGAGGTGAGAGCAGCCGAGTTCCGCGCACAGCCGCTGGACCTCCAGATCCGAGGAGAACCAGTGGTGGTAGAAGCGTTCCAGCCGGGCTCCCTCGACCTCGAAGGACCCTGCCAGACCGCCGACATACGGCTCGCACTCCAGCACCCGGCAGGCAACCCCGGCCCGCGCCAGCTCGTGCGCGGCGGCCAGGCCGGTGAACCCGCCGCCGATGACCAGGACTTCGTCGCCGGGCGCTCGGGTGAGTGCTTCGTCGTCACGGTCCAGGGCGCGGGCTTGGGCGGCGGGCAGCCGGCTCTCCTGCGGGGCCGGGCGCGGCATCCGGCCGGTCACGAGGCCGCCGCCTGGTCGTCGGGCCGGGCGGGGCCCGAGCCGGCGTGGGAAGGCGGGAACTCCCCGGGAGCCGCGGTGCGCGCGGTCCGGGCCGCGGACCGGCCCGGCACGCTCTGGCGGACCAGGTAGGCGGGACGGCCTCGCATCTGGTCGTACTCCTGGAACGCGTAGTCCGCCAGCACACCGAGGCAGAGCAGTTGGACGCCCACCGCCCAGGTGCCCCGCGGTGCCTTGTGGCCGACCAGGGATCCGGCGACGGCCACGCCCAGCTCCGTGGCCGCGGCGAGTACGGGAAGCCGGGCCGGGAAGGCGGAGCAGCTCATCAGCGCCTGGTGGGCGAGGGCCAGTTGACGGCGGATGCCGTATTTGGACGTCCCCGCGGGGCGGGGCCGACGGACGTACTCCACCGTGGTCTCGGGGAAGCCGGCCCAGCTGATCTGGCCGCGCAGGAAGAGCCTGCGCTCGGGGAGGGTCGCGATCAGGTCGACCACGCTGCGGTCGAGGAGCCGGAAGTCACCGGTGTCCCTGGCCACCGGCTGGTCGGCCAGCATGTCCAGGAGCCGGTAGAAGGCATAGGCGGAGCCACGCTTGGACCAGGACTCGCCCTCTCGGCAGGTCCTGCGGGCGGACACGACGGGCCAGCCCTGCCGCCACCTGCCCACGAGTTCGGGAACGACCTCCGGCGGATCCTGGAGATCCGCGTCGATCATGACCACCGCGTCGCCGACGGCCTCGCGGAGCCCCGCCAGCAGTCCGCACTGGTGGCCGAAGTTCCGGCTGAACCGCACGAGATGGAGTCGGGAGTCGTTGGCCGCCAGCTCTCGCAGCACCTCCCACGTACGGTCCGTGCTGCCGTCGTCCACCAGGACCAACTCGTGGTCGCAGTCGGGCAGACGACTCATCACGGCCGTCAACCGCTCGTAGGTCTGCGGCAGAACATCCTGCTCGTTGAAACACGGCACGACGACGCTGATCAAAGACCGTGGACTGATCCTCGAAGCTGCACTGCTCTCGGGCATCGCTGCTCCTTTCTCCTCCGGTGCTGTTCCGTCCGGAGGTGATAGGTGCGGGCGGAGTTGATGGATGCGGACGGCGGTGACGGGTGCGAGCGGCACAAGGCCGGGCCTCGCGGGCCCTCGCGGGCGTCGGAGGCGCCCTGTGCTCAGCCGCAGGCCGCGAGCTGCAAGCAAGCAGCAGGCAGCAAGCAGCCAGCAGCCAGCCGCGAGCAAGCCGCAGGTCGCGGCCGCCGAGGGGCTCCGCTCGATCACCGATGTGAAGGGGGGACGGCGCGCCGTCTCGTCGGGGAGAACGCCGCCGCGCGGGGAGATCATCGGAATCGCTTCCCGCGATTCCGGCCCGCAGTGAAACGTAGCATCGTTGCCGGCCCGTGGCATGCGGAGGCGCCGCTGACCTGCTGCGATAGTGGGCCCTCGATCGTCTGGGCCGGTTGGGATCGTAGGCATTCGATCGTCGGGCCGCTGTGATTCGCAGGTAGTCGGTGGCCGATACAGGCGATCGTTCGGGCGACGGGGCGCCAGCGGCCGCGGTGCGTTTTTTGCTCCCCTTGCTCTATTTGCCGGGGTGACTGTTCAGCCGGGATCATCGTGACGGGCGCTCGAGTTGGAGCCGACCACCGTGTCCGACCAGGAAGGCGAGGACCGATGGACGTCACGCCACAACAGCCGCTGCGTTACGCCGTGGGACTGCCGAACCGGCGCGAGTACGCGGATCCGGGTCTGCTCCGCGAACTGGCGACGCTGGCGGAACAGTCGGGCTGGGACGGCTTCTTCCTCTGGGACGGCCAGGTTGCGGAACACCCGGACGAGCACGTCACGGACTCGTGGACCGCCCTCGCCGCGATCGCCGCCGACACCGAGCGCCTGCGACTCGGTGTCATGGTGAACGTGCTGGCCCTCAAGCAGCCTGCCGAGGTCGCCCGCGCAACGGTCGCGCTGGACATGCTCAGTGGCGGACGGCTGATCTTCGGCGCCGGTCTGGGATCCTCCGCCGCCGAGTTCCGGGCGTTGGGCCACGATCCGGACCCGCGGGTGCGTGCGGAGAAACTGGACGAGGCCCTCCACGTCCTCGACGGACTGTGGACGGGCGGGCCCTTCACCTTCGAGGGCCGCTGGTTCACCGTCACGGATCAGACGTTCCAGCCGGTGAGCCCGCAACGCCCCCGCATCCCGGTGTGGATCGCCGGCACCTGGCCCGCGAGGCGCCCCATGCGGCGGGCCTCGCAGTGGGACGGCGTCTTCCCCACGCGGGCCGGGGTGGGCCATACGCAGATGATGCCGCCCGCTGACCTGGAAGACGTCGTCTCCTACGTCAGCGCCCAACGCGGCGGCCGCCACGGGCCGTTCGACGTCGTCATGGAGGGCCAGACGTCCGGGGTCCGATCGGACACCGACGCGGCGGTCGTCGCTCCGTACCGTACGTCAGGCCTCACCTGGTGGGTCGAGAAACTGGGCTGGTT
This sequence comes from Streptomyces mangrovisoli, assembly GCF_000974985.2. Classification (GTDB taxonomy): domain Bacteria; phylum Actinomycetota; class Actinomycetes; order Streptomycetales; family Streptomycetaceae; genus Streptomyces; species Streptomyces mangrovisoli. The sequence continues at coordinate 176,241 of NZ_LAVA02000016.1, forward strand.
CCGGGGGCCGGTCGAACTGGTCAGCTCTCGGATCAGATCGGGGCCCCCGGTCCCACGCGATGCGGCGACGCCGAGCGCATCAACCCGATGACATCATCGGTGCACCCTGTTTGATCAAGCTACTGGCGGCGTCCCGGCCCGCGTCGGTGGTCCGTACCGGGCGGGCGAGCAGTCCGCGGGACCGCATCGAGGGCCGCCATCGCACGTCGCTCGGTGGCACGGTGAGGGCCAGGTCGGGAAAGCGGTGGTGGCTCGCCCCGCCGACCGCGGCCCCGATGACCGCGGCGCTGATCTGGGCGCGGCGTACTGTCCGCTCCACGGCGACAGGGCTGCCCGTGCACACGCCCGCCGACGCGTGGCTGTTGCGCGCGGTGTCTGCGGCGCGCCGTACGAGGTCGGTCCGGAGGGCACCCTGCGGCGTTGGCGGGGGCCGGTGCCGTACCGGGCACGGATGCCTGGGTCTCCGTCCGACAGCCTCTGGGCGCGCCCGTCGCGCCACTCTTGAGAGCGCGTTTATAAGTTAATTAGCAATTAATATTGACAGGTCCCGAGGGGCTGGGCACAGTTTCCGCCGTGGCACCGACCCCCGGCGCAACGGCCGGATCGGGGGTGCCTCGTGTCCCCCAACTCTCGGGAGAATCAAGTGACTTCGCATCGTGCAGACATGGCGCGCGTGCGGCGGGTCGCGGCGGTGTTCGGCGCCGCGGCACTGGTCGGGTCGGCCGTTCCGGCGGCACACGCCGCGGACGACCAGGGTGCGCCGCAGTACTACGACAGCGGCCTCGCCTCCACGCCGTACATGGGATGGAACACCTACTACGGGCTCGGCGCCCCGACGGAGGACCAGGTCAAGAAGGTCGCCGACTACCTCGTCAGCAGCGGGCTGCGCGACAGCGGATACAACATCGTCTGGCTGGACGGCGGTTGGCAGGCCGACCAGCCGCGCGATCCGGAGACGGGTCGGCTCGTGGCCAGTCCCACGCGCTTCCCCTCCGGCATCCCCGCCCTCGTGACGTACCTCCACCAGCGCGGCCTCAAGGCCGGCATCTACACCGACGCGGGGGAGTACGACGGCGGCACGTGGTGCGGGCTCGGCAGCCGCGGCCACTACACCCAGGACGCGCGGCAGTTCGCGGAGTGGAAGGTGGACGCCATCAAGGCGGACTTCCTGTGCGGCATCGGCGCCGGGCTCGATCCGGGCACGGCCTTCAAGGAGTTCAGCGACGCCGTCGCCAAGTCCGGCCGGAAGATGCTGCTCAACCTGTGCAACCCGCTCACCGACGACTGGGGCATGTCCCACACCCCCGCGCAGGACGCGCACAACACCTTCGTCTACGGGCCGACGACCGCCGACTCCTGGCGCACGGGCACGGACATCGCCTGGGGCACCCCGACGGCGGGGGAGTGGCCGAACATCCTGCGCAACATGGATGCCAACGCCTGGCACCCCGAGGCCCAGGGACCCGGGCACTGGAACGACCCGGACTACCTCATCCCGATGCGCAAGCTCGCCGACGGCGGCTACGAACTCGACCAGGAGGAGTCCACCACCCAGTTCGTGATGTGGGCCGAGATGGCCTCGCCGCTGATGCTCGGCAGCGACCCGCGCACCCTGTCGCAGTCCATGCTCGACACCCTGCGCAACCCCGAGATCATCGCCGTCGACCAGGACCCGCTGGGCATCCAGGGCGCCCGCGTGGCCACCGACTCCGTCGGCGACGTCTACAGCAAGGTCCTCCAGGGCGCGGGCAGCCGGGCGGTCGTCCTGCTCAACCGTTCCGACCAGGCGCAGGACCGCACGGTGACGTTCGCGGACGCCGGCCTGACGGGCGCGGTCGGCGTCCGCGACCTGCGGGCCCGCACCTCGCGCGGCACCTTCACCGGTTCCTACACCGTGCGCGTCCCCGCGCACGGCACCGCGTTCCTGAAGCTGACCGGCACCGACCAGGCGCCCGGCACGCAACTGTCCGGCCGTTCCTCGGCCAGCCCGGCCCTGGTGCGCGACGGCGACACCATGACCGCCTTCACGCGCGGCACGGACGGGTCCCTGCGGGCGCAGACCGCCCGTGACGGTGACTGGTCCACGGCGCGCACCAGCGATCTGGGCGGCCCGACCCACGGCCGGATCCTCGGCCAGCCCGCCGCGTACGCCTCCGCCGGCGGCCGGATCGACGTCTTCGTGCGCGGCACCGACGACAACGCCTACCGGCGCGTGTACGCGAACGGGCACTGGGGTCGCTGGCAGAACCTGGGCGGCACGCTGACGGACGCGCCGACCGTGGCCTTCTCCGGCCCGGACGACTGGACGCTCGTCGCCCGCGGCGCGGACGGCAGGCTGTGGTCGCGCGGGCCGTCCTCCGGCTGGACCTCGCAGGGCGCCCCGCAGGACAAGGCGTTCACCGGCCGCCCCTCCGGCGTCGTGGACGACGCGGGCCGCCTGCACGTGGCCGTGCGCACCTCCGACGACGCGGTCTGGGAGCGGACGCGCGACACCTCCGGCGAGTGGTCCGACTGGACGTCCCTCGGCGGCACGGTGAGCGGCAGTCCGACGCTGGTGGCGTCCGGCGGCACGGTGCACCTGTACGCACGGGCCGGTGACTACACGCTGTGGACCCGCAGTTGGACGGCATCCGGCGGCTGGGCCGGTTGGAGCAAGGTCGACGGCTTCGTCAGCGGCGCCTTCGACGGGGCGCTCGGTGCCGTGGCCGGGCCGGACGGCGGCGTGCTGGCCGCCTTCCGCGGGGTGGACGGGCGCGTGCACCAGACCGGCCTCTGAGCCGCGCTCTCACCCACGCACCGACGTGCTGACGCGCCGACTCACCGAAGCGTCGAAGCACCGACCCACCGAAGCACGAACTCACTGACATGCCGAAGCATCGCCGCGTCACTGTATGACCCGGTTTCACCCCGTGGCAACGGGTGTGCCCCGGGGGCTTGTTCGCCCCGGGGCACACCCTCCGCGAAATAAATTACTAATTAATCTTGACGGCCCTCCGGCGCCTGAGCCAAGCTGTGCCTGCCGCGCCCTGAGCCGGGCCGTCAGGGGGCCTCAAGCTCCGTTCCATGGGCACCAAGGGAGTGCACAGATGACCGCCTTCAACGCCACCCGCCGCAGATTCCTCATAGGAAGCGGCGCAGTCGGCGCCGGCGCGCTGCTCAGCAGCTGCGTCACGCAGAGCCCGTCCTCCTCCGCAGGCAAGTCCGGTGGCCCCGTGACCCTGCAGTCCAACCTCTCCTCACCGCAGGCCAAGGCCGCGATGCAGAAGATCGTCGCCGCCTTCGACAAGCGCGGCGACGCCACGGCACAGCTCAACACCGTCGCCTCGGAGACCTTCCGCACGCAGCTGCCGACCTACCTCACCTCGGCCAACCCGCCGGACGTCTACACCTGGTACCCCGGTTCCGTCGCCGAGTCGTACGCCAAGAAGGACCTGCTCCTCGACCTCGACGACATCTGGACCAAGCCCGAACTCTCCGGCTACACCGACGCGCTGAAAAAGCTCTGCACCTCGTCCTCCAGCGGCAAGAAGGTCTTCGTGCCCACCAGCTACTACTGGTGGGGCATGTTCTACCGGAAGTCCAACTTCGCGAAGTGGGGCGTCAAGGAGCCCAAGACCTGGGACGAGTTCCTCGACCTGTGCGACAAGCTCAAGAGCAAGGGCGTCGACCCGATCGGCCTCGGCGCCGGCGGCGACACCCCGTGGGTCGCCTCCGCATGGTTCGACTACCTCGACATCCGCATCAACGGCGCCGGCTTCCACCGCGAACTCCTCGCCGGCAAGCACCGGTTCGACGGACCCGAGGTCCGCAAGGTCTTCGACAAGTGGGACGAGGTCCGCCCCTACTTCGACCCGAACGGCACGGCGATCCCCTTCCAGGACGCCACCACCCGCCTGCTCCAGGGCCACACCGGCATGATGCTCATCGGCACCTTCTTCGCCGACGCCGCACCCAAGGACGCCCTGGACGACCTGGACTTCTTCCAGTTCCCCATCATCGACCCGAAGGTGCCCGTCGCCGAAGAAGCGCCCACCGACGGCTACTTCGCCAGCGCCCGCACCGGACGCGGCGACGACGTCAAGGAGCTGCTGCGCTACCTCGCCACCGCCGAGGCGCAGGAGCTCTACCTCAAGAGCTCGTCCGGCACCACGCTGCCCACCCACCCGGACGCCAAGGACGCGGGCACCCCGCTGGTCCTCAAGGGCCGCAAGCTCATCGAGAGCGCCGCCGACCTCACCCAGTTCTTCAACCGGGACTCCAGCGACGCACTCCAGCCGACCGCCGACACGGCCCTGGTGCACTACCTGTCCAAGCCCAAGGAGATCGGTTCCATCCTCACCACCTGGCAGCGCAGCGCACAGAAGATCTGGAGCCAGTGACAATGGCGCTGACCGGCTCCGCACGACGGTCCAGGGCCACGCGAGTGCCCCCGGTGGTCCTGGCCTTCGTCCTCGTCCCGCTGCTCGCCGAGGGGTTCTGGGTCTTCTGGCCGGCCCTGCAGGGCTTCTATCTCTCCCTCACCTCGTGGGACGGCCTGGCGGCCCCGAAGTTCATCGGTCTCGGCAACTACAGCGAGATGCTGCACGACGCGGTCTTCCGCACCGCCGCGGTCAACACGGTGCTGTGGCTGCTGTTGTTCGGCGGGCTCTCCGCGGCCCTCGGGCTCGGCACCGCGATGCTGCTGCAGAAGGAGCGGCGCGGCATCGGCTTCTACCGGGCGGCGCTCTTCCTGCCGGTGGTCTTCTCGCTCGTCGCGACCGCACTGGTGTGGCAGGCCATGTACCAGCCGGACGGCCTGATCAACAACGTGCTGGGGGCCGTCGGTCTCGGCGGCTGGAAGCACGCCTGGCTCGCCGACCAGGACACCGCCTTCTACGCGGTCATCGTGCCCGCGCTGTGGCGCCAGGTCGGCTACGTGATGGTGCTGTACCTGGCCGGCCTCAAGGGCATCGACCCCGTCCTCTACGAAGCCGCCAAGGTCGACGGCGCCACCCGCTGGCAGCAGTTCCGGCACATCACCCTGCCGCAGCTGCGCAGCGTCAACGCCGTCGTCCTGTCGGTGATCGTCATCGACTCGCTGCGCTCGTTCGACGTCGTATGGGCGCTCACCCGCGGCGGCCCCTACCATTCCTCCGAACTGCTGAGCACCTACATGTACTCCACCGCGTTCCAGTCCCTGCGCCTGGGATACGGCTCCGCGCTCGCCGTGGTCATCTTCCTGCTGGCCTTCGGTGTCATCGTGAGCTACCTCGTGCGCGCCTTCCGGGAGGCCGACTGATGACCGCCACCCACACGGCCGCACCCGCCGAGGACACCGAGGTGCGGACCGCACCCCGCGAGACCGCGGCGCCCCGCCGCCCCCTCCTGGACGGCCGCAGGCTGCGCACGGCCGGCTTCCACCTCTCCGCGGCAGCGCTGTCCGCGCTGTGGCTGCTGCCGATCGTCCTCGTGCTGGTCACCAGTACCCGCACGTTCGACGACATCGCCGCGCACGGAGTGGGCAGCATGCCGCACTCGTTCAGCCTCGACGGCTTCCGCCAGGCGTGGGTGGACGGCGGCCAGCAGCGCGCACTCGTCAACAGCATGCTGGTCACCCTGCCCACCGTGGCGATCTCGCTCGGCCTCGCCTCGATGGCGGCGTTCGCGCTCAGCCGCTACGACCTGCCCCTGCGGCGCGTCCTGCTGCTGCTCATGCTCGGCGGCAACCTGCTGCCTCCGCAGATCCTGCTGATCCCGGTCTCCAGACTCAGCGAAGTGCTCGGCATCTACGACCGGTTGTACGCCCTGATCGGCGTGCAGGTCGGCTTCGGCGTCGGCTTCTACGTCTTCGTCCTGCACGGCTTCATGCGGGCGATCCCCGGTGAGATCCAGCAGGCCGCCGTCATCGACGGCGCGGGCCCGTGGCAGATCTACTGGCGGATCATCCTGCCGCTGGCCCGCCCCGCGCTGGCGGCCCTGACCGCCCTGTCGTTCACCTGGATCTTCAACGACCTGCTGTGGGCCATCACGGTGCTGCGCACCGACAGCCAGATGCCCGTCACCGCGTCACTGATCGGACTGCAGGGCCAGTACGTGTCCATGTGGAACGTCATCGCGGCCGGATCGGTGATCGCCGCCGCCCCGACCGTGGCCGTCTTCCTCCGCTTCCAGCGCCACTTCGTGGCCGGACTGAACCTCGGAGCCGTGAAATGACCGCCCCCGACCGGTGGTTGCTGCGCACCGACACCACCACCTACGCCGTCACCCTCGAAGGCGACGGACGCTGGGCCGAACTCGCCGCGTGGGGGCCGCACGGCGCCGAGGACGGACCCTCGCCCATGGACTGGTCCGGCCGTACCCACTTCATCACCCCCGCCGACGCCGCCCCGGCCGAGTACATCCCGTACGGGCTGCGGCCGTTCACCGGCGCCGACCTGATCGCCTCCCGCCCAGGCCACGACCGCGGCAGCTGGTGGCGCTTCGACGGCGCCACGCAGGACGGCGACCGTGCCCTGCGCCTGGAGTTCGCCGACGACCTCCTCGGGCTGCGCACCACGCTGTGCTACGAGACGGTGCCCGGCACCGACGTCGTCCTGCGCTGGACGGAACTCACCTGCACCGGAGCGGACGAGGTACGGCTGGAGCGCTTCGACTCCGCCGCCGTCAACGTGCCCGTCCAGGGCGGCGCGCGGCTGACCTACCTGGCCGGCCAGTGGTCGCAGGAGTTCCAGCTCAAGAACGTCGAACTGGACCGCGGGCGCTTCGAGATGGAAAGCACCCAGGGCTCGGCGGGCCACGCCTACCACCCCTGGCTCGCCGTCCAGGACGCCGCCGACCCCGCCGAGGGAACCACCCCCACCTACGGGATCGCACTGGAGTGGTCCGGGAACTGGCGGATCACCGCCGACGCCGAACCCGGCGGCGCGGTACGGGTGCGGGCCGGCCGGGTGCCCCACGAGGGCGCCGTCCGCCTCGCCCCCGGCACCACCCTCGTCACGCCCCGGCTCGCCTGCGCCTTCAGCCCGGACGGCCTCGACGGCCTGGCCCGCGTCTGGCACCGCTACGAGCGGCACCTGACCGGCGAGCGCATCGACCGCCCCCACAAGGTCCTGTACAACTCCTGGGAGGCCACCGGCTTCGACGTCGACGCCGCCGGCCAGCTCGAACTCGCAACGCTCGCCGCCGAACTGGGCGCCGAACTCTTCGTCGTCGACGACGGCTGGTTCACCGGCCGCGCCGACGACACCGGCGGCCTCGGCGACTGGCACCCCGACCCGGCCGAGTTCCCCGGCGGATTCGACCGGTTCGTCGAGGACGTCCGCGCCCTCGGCATGGACTTCGGTCTGTGGGTCGAACCCGAGGGCATCAGTCCCCGCTCGAAGCTGTACGCCGAGCACCCCGAGTGGGTGTACCGGATCGACGGCCGCCCGGTGACGCTCGTGCGCAACCAGCTGCTGCTCGACCTCGGCCGCGCGGACGTCCAGGAGTTCGTCCTGGCCACCCTGGACCGGCTGCTCGGCTCCCACGCCATCGGCTACCTCAAGTGGGACATGAACCGGCCCCCCACCGAACGCGGCCGCCCGGGCCACCCGGACGGCCCCGACCCGGAGCGGCAGGACCTCGACGCCGCCCACGTCGCCGGCTACCTCCGCGTCCTCGACCACCTGCGCACCGCGCACCCGCACGTCACCGTCGAGGGCTGCGCCGGCGGCGGCGGCCGCGTCGAGCACGCCACCATCGCCCGCACCGACGTGGTGTGGCCCAGCGACAACACCGCGCCCATGGACCGGCTGCGCATCCAGCACGGCTACCTCCACGCGCACGCCCCGCACACCATGAGCTCCTGGGTCACCGACGCCCCCGGCCTCTTCGACCCCCGGCCGCGCTCACTCGCCTTCCGCTTCGTCAACTCCATGGCCGGCGTGCTCGGCATCGGCGCGGACATCCGCCACTGGACGCCGCGCCAGCGCGCCGAAGCCGCCCGGTGGATCGCCCGGTACAAGGAGATCCGGGACGTCGTCCACCACGGCGAGGTCCATCTGCTGGGCAGCCCCGCCGACCCGACGTGCGGCGTCCAGTACGAGGAACCGGGCGGCGCCCGCGTGGTGGTGACGGCCTGGAACACCGGGCCCCTGGACGGCGCGCCCCTGCTGCCCGGACGGCCCGCCCGGCTGCGCCTGCGCGGCCTCGCCCCGGGGTCCGTGTACACCGACACGGCCACCGGAACCCGCTACAACGGCGCCCATCTGCTGCACTCGGGGCTGCCGTACGCCTGGACCCCCGAACACGACGCGGAGCTGACCGTCCTGACCCGTCAGTGACGACAGCGGACGAATCCGCGCCCCGCAGGCCCCCGAACAGGAGAAGATCCACCCCATGAACCCAGCCGCCCGTTTCACCCACCGCGTCGCCGTCGTCACGGGCGCCGCGTCCGGCATCGGCGCGGCCTGCGCCGCCCGCCTGAGCGCGGAGGGCGCGGCCGTCGTCCTCGTCGACATCGCCGCCGAGCGCGGCGAGGAGACCGCCGAGCGGCTGCGCAAGGACGGGGCCAGGGCCGTGTTCGTGGCCGCCGACGTCACGAGCGAGGAGGACTGGCAGCGGGTCGTCACCGCCGCGCACGGCTTCGGGCCCGTGGGCGTCCTGGTGAGCAACGCATACACGGTCACCGTGGCGCCGGCCCACGAGACCACGCTCGCCTCCTGGGAGCGCCAGCTCTCGGTCAACCTGACCGGCGCCTTCCTCGGCATGAAGGCGGTCCTGCCGGATCTGCGCGCGCACGGCGGGTCCGCGGTGCTCGTCTCCTCCGTGCACGCGCACCGGGGTCTCCCCGGCCACCCCGCGTACGCGGCGAGCAAGGGCGCCCTGCTCTCGCTGTGCGGTCAACTCGCCGTCGAGTACGGCCCGGACGTCCGCGTCAACGCGGTTCTGCCGGGACCGATCCTGACGGCCGCATGGGACCGGGTCCCGCAGGCCGACCGCGAACTCAGCGTCGCCGAGACCGCGGCCCGCCGTTTCGGCACCCCCGAGGAGGTCGCCGCCGCCGTCGCCTTCCTCGCCGCCGACGAAGCCTCGTACATCACCGGATCGACTCTGCTCGTGGACGGCGGCTGGAGCGTCACCAAGTCCTCGGCCTGACGCGGCACCGACCGCTCCAGTCACCTACCGAACAGCAAGAAAGGCAAACCTATGAGGCCCTACGCACGCCGCGGGGTGCACGGCCAGACCGTGGAGGCCCTCGCCCACCGGGTGCTCAGCGGCGACATCCCCGAGGGGGCGACGCTCGACATGGCGGCCCTGCAGAGCGAGCTGGACGTCAGCCTGACCGCCCTGCGCGAGGCCCTGAAGGTGCTCGCCGCCAAGGGCATGGTCGACGCCCGGCAGAAGCGCGGCACGTTCGTCAGGCCCCGCTCGGACTGGAACCTGCTCGACGCCGACATGCTGCGCTGGCAGTTCTCCGAGAGCGGCGCCACCGGCGCGGACACCGCGCTGCTGCGCAATCTCGGCGAGGTGCGCGGCATCATCGAGCCCGCGGCCGTCCGTCTCGCGGCGGACCGCCGCACCGACGCCGACCTGGAGGCGCTGGAGGCCGCGCTGACCGCCATGGGGCAGCAGGGAGGCGCGAGCGATGCCGTCGAGGCCGACCTCGCCTTCCACCGGGCGCTGCTCGCGGCCACCCACAACGAGCTGCTGGAACGCATGGAGATGGTCATCGAGTCGGGCCTCGCCCAGCGCGACCAGCTCGTGCACAGCGCACCGCACAGCGAGGACCCGGTCCCCAGTCACCGGGCCGTCCTCGACGCCGTGCGCGACCGGGACGCGGACGCCGCGGAACACGCCATGCGCGCCCTGCTCGATCAGGCGACGCGCGATCTCGACCGGGTCAGCGGCCCGCAGGAGCCGCAGGACGCGGACGGTTCACCGAAGACGAAGGGCGGCCAGGCACAGTGAAGATCGTCCGCGTCGAGACGTTTCTCGTCCCGCCCCGCTGGCTGTTCTGCCGCATCGAGACCGACGACGGCGTCGTCGGCTGGGGCGAGCCGGTGGTGGAGGGCCGGGCCGAGGTGGTCCGCTCCGCCGTCGAGGTGCTGTCGGAGTACCTGGTGGGCCAGGACCCGCTGCGCATCCAGGACCACTGGCAGGTGCTGACCAAGGGCGGCTTCTACCGGGGCGGGCCGGTCCTGTCCAGCGCCGTCGCCGGCATCGACCAGGCCCTGTGGGACATCGCGGGCCAGGCCCTCGGGGTGCCCGTGCACACCCTGCTCGGCGGCCCGGTCCGCGACACGGTACGGGTGTACGCCTGGGTCGGCGGCGACGAACCGGACCGGATCAAGGAAGAAGTCACGGCCCAGGTGGAGGCCGGCTTCACCGCCGTCAAGATGAACGCCGCCGGGCGCACCTCACCGATCGGCAGCCCCGCCGAGACGGCCGCCGTCGTCGAGCGCGTGGCGGCCGCCCGCGAGGTCCTGGGCCCGCACCGGGACGTCGCCGTCGACTTCCACGGGCGTTTCAGCGCCGCCAACGCCCGGCGCGTGCTCGACGAGTTGGCCCCGTTGCACCCGCTGTTCGTCGAGGAACCCGTCCTGCCCGAGCAGGGACACCTGCTGCCGGGCCTGGTCGCCGCCTCGCCGGTGCCGCTCGCCACCGGTGAACGGCTCTACGGGCGGGCCGAGTTCCTGCCGGTGCTGACGGCCGGCGTCGCCGTCGCCCAGCCGGACCTGTCGCACGCCGGCGGGATATCCGAGGTCACCAGGATCGCCTCGCTCGCCGAGACCTTCGGGGCCCACCTCGCGCCGCACTGCCCGCTCGGACCGATCGCGCTCGCCGCGAGCCTTCAAGTCGCCTTCGCCACGCCGAACTTCCTCATCCAGGAACAGAGCCGGGGCATCCACTACAACAAGGACGCCGACCTGCTGTCCTACCTGGTCGACACCGAGCCGTTCCGCTTCGTCGACGGCCAGGCGCACCGCACCGAGCTGCCCGGACTCGGGATCGCCGTCGACGAGGACGCGGTGCGCGCCGCCGACCGCTCCGGCCACGCCTGGCGCAACCCCGTCTGGCGGCACGCCGACGGCTCCTTCGCCGAATGGTGAGCGTCACCCCGCTGCCCGTCCGTGTCGCCACCGACGCGGACCACGGCGGACGCTGGACCTCGCTGACCGCGGGCGGTCGCGAGTGGCTGTGGCACCGCGACGAACCCCGCCGCCCCCTGGTCCGGCCCGGTGACGCCTTCGCCGACGCCGGAGGGCTGGAGGAGTGCGTGCCCACCGTGCGCGGGCTGCCCGACCACGGGGACGCCTGGTCGCGGTCCTGGCGGCGGGCCGGGGACGAGGACACCGTGGAGTGCCCCGACTTCCGGCTCACCCGGCGCCTCGGCGAACGGGGGAACGCCGTCGTCGCCGACTACACGCTCACCGCCGATCCCGGCTACCGCTTCGTGTGGGCCGCCCACGCCCTGCTCGACCTCTCCGTCGCCGCCCGGATCAGCGTCGCCGGACCAGCCCCCGTACGGCTCTACCCGGACGAGGGCGACCGATGGGTCGCCGGCACCTGGCCCACCGCCGGCGGCGTGCCCCTGGACCGGCTCGGCCCGGACGACGGCAGCGCCGTCGGAGCGGTCGTGCAGACCTCCCAGGTGTCCGTGCACGACGGCACCGACACCCTGCACCTGTCCGTCGAGGCCGAGGGACAGCCGGTCGCGGTCGCTCTGTGGCGCAACCTCGGCGGCTTCCCCGAGCACGCGCCGTACCGCTCGATCGGCGTCGAGCCGATGCTGGGGCGCGTCTTCGACCGCGCCGCGGCGGCGGACGGCGACACCGCCGTCGTGCCGCCCGGCGGACGGGTCGCCTGGCGGCTCACCGTCACGGCGGACCGTCATCTCTGAACTTCCGTCATCTGGCGGTGAGATCGGCTGGCGGCTCACTGTCATGGCGGGCCGCTGCCTCTGAAGATCCGTCATCTGGCGGTCAGGTCGCCCGGCGGCTCACCGTCACGGCGGACCGCCACCCCTGAACACCCGTCACCAGAAGGGACTCCGGATGAACCTGCTCGCCGCGCTGCGAGCCCACCGGCTGCTCGCCATCGTCCGCGGCAGCGACCCGGACGCCGCGCTGACTACCGTGCTCACCCTCGCCGAGGAAGGCATCACCCTCATCGAGGTCTCCCTCTCGGGCCGCGACGCGCTCGACGTCATCGCACGAGCCCGCGCCGCGCTCGGCGCCGACGCCACGCTCGGTGCCGGGACCGTGCTCACCTCCGACGACGCCCGCGCCGCGCAGAGGGCCGGCGCCTCGTTCCTCGTGACCCCGGCGGTCAGCGACGCCATCGCCACCGCGAACGAGCTGGGACTGCCCGTACTCGCGGGCGTGCTGACCCCCACCGACATCCTCCAGGCGCAGCGGCTCGGCGCCGACGCCCTCAAGTTGTTCCCGGCGGGCAGCGCCGGGGGGCCCGGCTATCTGCGGGACCTGCGCGGCCCCTTCCCGAACCTGCCCTTCGTACCGGTCGGAGGCGTGGACGCGGCGGCGGCCGCCGAGTACCTCGCTGCGGGTGCCACGGCCGTCGGCGTCGGCTCGCCCCTGGTCGGCGACGCCGCGGCGGGCGGGGACCTCACCGCCCTGCGCGAACGCGCCCGCGTCTTCCGGGACGTCGTCCGCCCGGAGCCGTGCCGGTGACCGCCCCGGCCGTCCTGAGCACCGACCGGCTCGAACTGGGCGAGGGCATTCGCTGGACGGACGGTCGCGCCGTGCTGACCGACATCCTCACCGGCCGACTGCTCGCCCTGCCCGACGGGCCCGGCGCGGCGCTCGATCCCATCACTCGGCTGTCCTGCCCGCTGGGGGCCGTGGCACCGGTCGAAGGGCGCCCCGGCCACTGGATCGCCGCGGCAGGCACCGGCATCTGCCACATCGATCCCGCCGGCCGCGTGGTCTGGATCGCGCGCCCCGAGGACGGCGCACCCGTGCCGATGCGGATGAACGACGGCGTCGCCGACCCGCACGGCCGCTTCTGGGCCGGCAGCATGGCCTGCGAGGCCACCGAGGACGCCGGCTCCCTCTACCGCCTGGACCGCGACGGCCGCGTCACCCGTGTCCTGCGGGACGTCTCGATCCCCAACGGACCGGCCTTCGCCGCCGACGGAACCTCCCTGTACCTCGCCGACAGCGCCCGGGGAGTCATCCGCCGCTACCCGGTCGACCCCGAGAGCGGCGACCTGGGCGCACCCGAAGCCGTGGCCGCCCTCGAGACCGGCAGCCCCGACGGCATGACCGTGGACATCGAGGGCTGCCTGTGGACCGCCGTCTGGGGAGCCGGCCAGGTCCGCCGCTACCGCCCCGACGGCACACTCGACCAGACCGTCGACCTGCCCGCCCGCCAGCCCGCGGGACTCTGCCTCGGCGGCCCCGACGGCCGTACGCTCCTCGTCACCAGCGCGCACATCGGCCTGCCCGACCCGGGACCGCTCGACGGCGCCGTCTTCGCGGTCCGGGTCGACGTACCCGGTGCCCCGGCCGCCCCCTACCGCCCGACGGCCCCCGCCGCCCCGGCCGACCGCGCCGGCACACCCTAGGAACCCCTCACCATGAACACCCATCGGCCACTGCGCACCGGTCCCGTGGTCTGCGTCGGCGAGACCATGGCCGCCCTCGCCCCCGACCCCCTCGGCCCGCTGGACGGCGCCGACCTGCTGCGCGTGGACATCGCGGGCGCCGAGTCGAACGTCGCCCTCTACCTCGCCGACCACGGCATCCCCGTCCGCTGGGTCTCCGCGGTGGGCGACGACCCCTTCGGCCGCCGCGTCCGCGCCCGCGTCGCCGCGGGCGGCGTCGACGTGAGCGGCGTGCGCACCGACCCGGGACGACCCACCGGTCTGCTGTTCAAGGACCCGGGCCCGCACGGCACCCGCGTCCACTACCGCCGGGCCGGCTCCGCCGCCTCGGCCCTCACCCCCGACGTGCTCGACGGCCCGGCCTTCACGGACGCCGCGCTGGTCCACCTCAGCGGAATCACCCCCGCTCTGTCGCGCGGCTGCCGCGGCCTCGTCGACCACGCGCTGCGCCCCGACCGCCCGTGGCCCGTCAGCTTCGACGTCAACCACCGGCCCGCCCTGTGGGCCGACCGCTCCGCGGCCGACGTGCTGCGCGGGCTCGCGGACCGGGCCGACATCGTCCTGGTCGGCCTCGACGAGGCCCAGGCCCTGTGGGGGGACGGGGTGACCGATGCCGAACGGGTGCGTGACCTCCTGCCCGGTCCGCACCTTCTCGTGGTGAAGGACGGAGACCGTGCTGCCACCGCGTTCGTTGGGGCCGAGCCTCACGTCGTGCCCGCTCTGAAGGTGCGGGTCGCCGAACCGGTGGGCGCGGGTGACGCCTTCGCCGCCGGTTTCCTCGGCGGCCTGCTGCGCCGGCTGTCCGTGGACCGCGCCCTGCGCCTCGGCCATCTGACCGCGGCCTCGGCGCTGAGGGTCGCCGCCGACCACGGCCCGCTGCTGGACGGCGCATGCGTCGCGGCGCTCCTGGACGCCGACGAGGAGGCCTGGCGGGCCGCCGTGATCGACTGAGCGCCACCGTCGGCCGCAGGCGCCCGCTCGGCGGTGCACCCACTCTCACCCGGCCGGGCCGACCGGCCCGGGAGCCCGCTGTCGGTGCGGCCGTCTACGTTCGGTCCATGACACCGAGAGATCTTGCCGCGTTCGAGCGTGAGTGGAGGCGATTCGAGTCGTGGCTCGGTGCGCACTCGCCGGCCGATCACGCCATGCTGCGCAGCCCGGCCGAGCACCAGCGGCTCGTCGAGCTGCGTGCTCGTGGACGTGGGCGGGGACGACATCGATGCCGGTCTGTGGGGCGGATCCGCACCTGACGCGGCCCGAGGCAGCCGCAGGAACGAGATCAGCACCGGATGACGGCGGGCCGTCAGGGTGCCAGGCGGCGGATCGCGACGAAGGCCGCGTCGTCGCCCTGAGGCCGGCTTCGAAGAGGGTGGCCGCACGTGTACGAGACCTCATGCCGACACCCGGCCCCAGGCCCGGGGACGCAGGAAGGCGACACCTGGGTGCATCCGCATGTCCGACCGGCGCCGAAAGCGACACGATGAGCATTTCGTGCCGTTATGACTGACGGGGCGCAGGACGGGTCCCGGCGGACAGGAGACTGCGATGATCGTCAAGAAGCTTCACGACGCCGGCGTCACGAGTGAGCACGCCTATCTGGCCGCGTTCGGCTCGATCGGCCTGTCTCTGGTGTCGTGGCTGACCTCCTCGAAGGCCGAGAACCTCGAACGCGCCGACCGCTGGGGCATCTTCGTCGGTGAATGGGCACCCACGTTCTTCGCCCTGGGGCTCGCCCTCGCCAACTACGAGGAACGCGAACCGGTCGGACTGCACTCCGTCGCTCACGAACCGGAGGGGTGACGATGACCCCGCCTCGCATCCCGCCGGGCGAGACCCCGCCCGTGGAAGGCAGCATCGCCGAAGCGCACCAGGAACGAGCCGACGGCGGCCTCTGGGAGCATCCGCGCGTATGGCTGTTCCTGATCCTGCTGGGCTGCCTGCTCGTCGCCGGGTTCTTCGTGGCTCGCGTCATCGATCTCTGACGCGGCCACATGGTCCTGCTCGCAAGGCGCAGCGAAGCGACGGCCCCGCCGTCCGCCGTTGCGCGGAGGCTCTCGCAGCCCGCACGGTGAATCCGCGCACTCTGTTGTGGGAGGGGGCGGACCGGCGCTCATCGGCATCCGGGAGGGTGGCCGTCACTGCGCGCCGCCCGCCGAGTGCCGCGTGGTCGGTGCGGGGTGTTCGTTCGTCCGCTCACCGACCTCCGTCGCGCCGTCAGAGGAAGACGCGTGCCACCTCCAGCCACTTCCGGGCGTCCTCGCCGGTCGTCGTCAGGTGGGTCTCGGACCAGGAGCGACGCCGCGTGACGCACAGGCAGAAGTCCATGGCGCTGCCCTGTACCCGTTGCGCGGCGGCCTGAGGGCCCCACACCCAGGTCAGTCCGTCCGGTGCCGTCAGTTCGACGCGGAAGGGGTCCGCCGGTTCGGGCAGTCCGACGGCGGCGAAGGACAGGGCCCGTCCCAGCACCCCCAGCGACGCCACGTGCCGCAGCCGATCCGTGGGGCGACGCGCGAGGCCCACGGCGTCGAAGACGTCCTGTCCGTGTGCCCAGGTCTCCATCAGGCGAAGGGGCGTCATCAGGGCCGGGGTCACCTTCGACATGTACCAGGGGAAGGCGTGGTCCCATGGCGTGTCGCGCAGCGCCGCAGCCAGTTCCGTTCGACCGGACCGCCACTCGTCCAGGAGTACGGGCCTCGGTAGTGCCGCTCGGGCGGCGGCGGCACGGTCCGCGTATGCGCTGCCCTCGGTCTCCGCCCGCCGGAGTTCGGCGTCGAACGCGTCCGGCGTGCGTAACGCGCAGAGTGCGTTCGCGTCCGACCACGTGAGGTGGGCTATCTGGTGGGCGACCGTCCAGCCGGGCGCCGGGGTCGGGAGGGACCAGTCGTCCACTTCACCGACCAGACCGTCGAGTTCGTCGCCCTCGGCCACCAGCGCGGACAGGACATCGGCGTCGTCCTCTTCGGGGACGGCGAGGTTGTAGTTCACCATGGGCGCCATGCTGCCACCGCGTCCTGACCGGAGTCGGGTACCGGCTGCGCGGGCAACTCCCGTGCGGCCGGATTCCGTTCACTCGGTGGTGGCGCCCCGGGCACCACCACCGAGGACGGGTTCAGCGGACGTCGACGTAGTCGGTGACCTTGGTGCTTGCGAGGTAGTGGGTTGCGGTCTCGCGGCTGAGGGCGACGGCCCAGGTGCCGTCCTGCTGGGCGGTCACCCTGCCCTTGAGGTGGCCGTTCTTGTCGGTGTCCAGCTCGCAGACGTAGTGATAGGTGCTGGAGCCGCGGGGCTTGAAGTAGAGGGTGGGTGATCCGCCGGCGAGCGCCTTCCAGGTGGTTCCCTTCTTGTACTGGAGGGTGCCGGCGAAGCTGATCGGCTGTCCCTTGCGGACGGGGTCGGGTGAGGCGTGGAAGCCGGTGACGCGGGTGGCGTAGCGGTAGAGGTGGACGGGCTTGGTGGTGCTGGAGGCCAGGTCGGGGTTGCCGTCGAAGCGGGCCCGCCAGTAGGCGTCGGTGTCCACCTTGGTGAGGGTGCGCGCGAACGTCTCCTGCCACAGGGGCTTGTTGTGGCGGATCGGGACGGCGACGGTGGCGGCGTCCTTCCAGCCGCTCTTGCCGTCCTGGGAGTACTGCAGGGTGACGGTGGGCTTGGCGGGCCAGTGGGCGTGTGCGTCGTCGTAGGAGACGTAGCCGTCGGCCGACAGGGTTCCGTCGTCGTGGAGGGTCGGGCTCAGGGTGGTGTGGGTGGTGTAGGCGACGTGGAGGGTGAAGGGTTCGGCCGCGGTCTGCTGGAAGGGCAGGTCCCCGGTGCCCGCGACGAGTTCGGCGTCCGGGGCGGGGCTGTCCGAGGGGACGTGCAGGGTGTAGTCGCCGTGGCTGTCGGTGGTCGTTCGTGCGACCACGTGCGCCTGGTCCCCGAGGGCGATCGCGGTGTTCGGCAGCGGCTGCCAGCCGGCGGTGGTCTGGATCTCGGCTCGGCCGGTGACGGTCCCGGTGGCCCCCTGCGCCAGGTTCAGGGCGTGCGTGCTCGCCGAGAAACGGACCGGTGCCTGACTGGTGTGGAGGTTCTGCGGGTACGTCGGTGGGACGACCGCCTCACGGTAGCTGCCGGAGGCCTCGGGCACGGTGTACAGCTGGAACGACGGCTCGGAGGGGACGAACGCGGCGGTGAAGCGGCCGTCGGCGCCGGTGGTCGCGGTCGTGTGGAGGTGTCCGGCGTCGGTGTCCACGGTGATGCCCGCGGCGGGGGCCGAAGTGTCGGGGTCGCGAGGGTCCCGGGCCACGACGGTGCCGCTGACCGAGACCTCCTGGTGGAGGTAGTCCGGCACGTTCGGGGTGGTGGTGAGGCCCGAGATGGCGAGGACCGTCCGGTAGTGCAGCGTGTGCGGGGAGAGGACCCCCGTGACGGTCGCGCCGGAGGCGTCCTCCAGATCGACGGTGATCCGGTAGTCGCCGAGTTCGGCGAGGTGCACCGGCGCCCGCCACACGCCCGACCGCGCGTCCTGCCCCGAGTACTGGGTGAAGTCCTCGGTCTCTCCGGCCTCCGGAGCCCCGTCCGGCGCGCCCAGGGGGTGGAAGTGCGCCGTGATTCGGGTGAGTGGGGAGTCGGAGTGCGCCGTCACGAAGAGCAGGCCCGGCTCGTACCAGTCGTCCGCGTCGGACAGGACGGGACCGCCGGCGGTGCCGTCCGCACGGGCCGGCAGGGTGCCCGTGAACAGGGATGCCGACAGGGCGGTGGCCGTGGCCGCGGCCAGGAGGGTGCTGCGTCTCATGATGGTCCTCAGGGCAGACGTGGGGTGGGAGCCGGAGCCTGGAGAAAGGGCCCGCACCCGGAGGTCTCCGGGTGCGGGCGGTGGTGCGAAGGGGTGGTCAGGTGTCAGTCGAGCTGGGCCACCTTGGGGAGGTCTCCGGCGTACGCGGCGTCCGCGGGAGGCAGGGCGGTGGGGTACAGGCGGACGTCACTGACCGTTCCGTTGGCGTATTCGCCGTAGGCCCCGGAGGCGAGTTTGCGGCCTATCTGGAGAGGGCCGGTGGCGTTCCAGGGGGTGTACGTCCAGTCGGTGGTGGCGGTGAGCTTCCCGTCGACGTACAGGCGGATCTCCTTCGCCGAGGCGTCGTACATGCCGACGAGGTGGGTCCACCGGCCGACGACGACCTTGCTGCCGTAGGTGGCCCGCCAGACGGCGCCGCTCGCGTCGGTGCTGTGCCGGCCGAACGCCCAGGACTTGGCGCCGTAGGAGTAGTACAGCTGGAATCCGTTGTTGGTGGTGCCGTTCTGGGAGACGAAGGTGCTGTTGGCGGTACCCAGCGAGGTGAGCTTGACCCAGGCGGAGACGGTGAAGCTCTTGGAGGTGTCGACGGCCGGGCCGGTCGTACTGCCGTAGCCGGTGGTGCCGTTGAGCGTCACGGCGTTGCCGCGGGTGGTGTCGTTGCTCCAGGAGTAGCCGCCGGACAGGGTGGCCCCCAGGGTGCCGGTGCTGTCGGCGGTCGTGGTGCCGGTGCCTTCGGCGAGCTTCCACCAGTGGGTGGCGGTGTCGGTGACCGAGCCGAGCGCGACCGGCGCGGCGAAGTCGTAGGTGGGCGGGGAGGTCAGGACGAGGCTCTGGCGATAGTTGTACTCGATGAGCCGGCCGTTGCTGTTGACGGTGTACAGGTCCGGGTAGCCGTCCGGGCCGCCGGGGTTGGCCGAAGTGGCCAGGACCGGGCTGTTGACGTCGCCGGGGGAGGCGACGACGGGGTAGGCGGTCGGCGACAGGGTGAGGCCCAGGCTGGCGTGGGCGGTCGGGTGGAGGAGGGCGGGGACCAGGGTGGCCGGGTCGACGGTGATCGGGTAGCTGTAGAGCTGGCCGGTCGTGTTGTCGCGGGACCACAGGACGGGCTTGCCCTTGAAGGTGCCGGCGGCGATCAGGCTCTGGCCGGTCCAGTCGCCGTCACCGAGGAGCAGCGGGTTCTTGAGGTGGTAGCCGCCGTCGGACTGGTAGATCCACAGTTCCTTGTTCTCGACGGTGATCACGGCGGGGTAGTCGTCGGTGTTGCCGAAGACGTTCCCCGGGGCGATGAGCTGGCTGACGTTCCAGGTGGTGCTGTCGTAGTCGGTGCCGCGGCAGCGGGTGTCGTCGGCGACGACGTCGGAAGCCGCGCAGGGGTCCTTGACGACGCGGTCGAAGCGCTTGTCGACGAAGCCGCCGAGAGTGGACCACGGTGCGCGCGGGATGGAGGCGTCGTCGACGGGGTCGAGGTCGTTCTTGACGATGTACAGGTTGTGGCTGGTCTTGTTGTACGCCCACAGGTCGTCGCCGTTCGCGCCGTGCAGGTTGCCGCGGTGGGCGATGAGGTAGTTGTTCCAGCCGGTGCCGTCGGGTGAGTCCTCCTTGGTGGACACGGTGACGGGACCGGTGACGGCGGGCGGGGTGCCGGTGACGGGGTCGCTGTGGATGGGCGCGGTGCTCTGGCCCGGGTCCTGGTCGCCGGGGATCAGGTCGAGGTCGCCGGTCTTGGTGGTGGCCAGCAGGTCGGGCACGCCGTCGCCGGTGATGTCACCGGGTTTGACGGTGGTGGCGGGGTTCCACGGCACCGTGAAGGTGTAACCGGCGGGGCTGGTGGAGATGTTGCCGGCCTTGTCCACTCCGGCGACGTACAGGGTGTGCACGCCCCAGTCCTGGATCGGGACGGGGATGGTGGCGGTGGAGCGGCCCTGGCTGTCGGTGCCGGAGACGGTGGCGCTCCGGCCGTCGGCGGCGGTGGGGGGCGAGTCGAGCTGCCACAGGAAGGACGTGATGCCGCTGGACTTGCAGGGGCCCGGGGCGCAGGTGTCGTCACTGGCGGGGGAGTCGGTGCCCGCGACGGTGAAGTCGGTGGTCTTGCCGGGGCCCGCGTAGACCGGGTCACCCTCGCGCGCGGTTCCGGCCGGCGGGAAGGCCGGGTTGCCGGAGATGTCGGGGGTCGGGGGGGCGGTGAAGTCGGTGGTGAACCAGCAGTGGTCGGACTTGCCGGAGGTGAGGGCCTGGTCGGAGTCGTCCTCGGCGTAGACGTCCCAGGCGTACTGGTGGCCGTCCTTGAGGGTGGCGCCGATCTTCATCGCCGCGTCCGTGCCGGAGGCCAGGGCGGCGCTGTCCGGGGTCGAGACGGCGGCGCCGTTGCCGTCGCCGTCGGGGTCGACGGTGCGGTCCCAGACGTAGTAGTGCGCTTTGACCTTCTCGCCGGAGATCTGGCTGGTGACGGTGGAGTGCAGGGTGACGTTGCTGCCGGCGTCCGAATAGGTGGTGGCGCCGATCCAGCCCACGCCACTGGTGGTGCAGGGGGCCGAGGCGCCCGCGGCGGCCGGCGTGATGTGCAGGTCGGTCGGGATGCCCGGCGGGATGTCGAACTTGGTGGTCAGGGTGAGTGTGGTCGACAGGCGCAGGTAGTCGTCGTTGCTCGACGACTCCGACTCGTTGCCGTACAGGCCGATGGTCCAGGTGTTGCTCTCGGCGCCGAAGGTGCCGTCGGCGTCGTAGCCGTCGCCGTCCTCGTCGGCGATCTTCTGGGCCTGCTGCTTCACGTGGAAGGTGGCCGTGCTGTTGCTGCACGAACTGCCGGAGTTGGCGCCGCTGGGCACGGTGTCGGACACCGTCGGGAAGGCGGAGTCGTGGACGCCGGGCCGGGACAGCCAGTCGGTGCTCGCGCTGATGGCGTTGGTGGTGTGGAGCGTGAGGGGCTGGTTCTGACTGCAGTTGTAGCTTGCCGCGTACGTGGTGGAGATCTTCACGTAGGCGTCGTCGACGACGAACGAGGGGTGCAGCCCGCCGGTGTTGATCGCCCAGTACGAGCGCTCGACGCCGACTCCGCAGGCGCCGCCCCAGCGTTGGTAGCCCGCGCCCTGGCCGTTGGTCTGTGCCTTGTCGTACTGCGGGGAGTTGTCGCAGGTCGAGCTGGAGTACACCTCGGTGTAGTGGCCCGCGGTGGAGGTGACCGGGTTGGTGTACGGGTCGATGTACACCGGGTAGGCCGTGTCCGGGCTGGTGAGCATGCCCGCGTCGGGGGTCAGCGTGACGGCCTTGCTCGTGGCGGTCATGGCGACCGGTTCGGTGGTGGCCTCCGGTCCGGGGCCGTCCACGGAGGAGGTCACGTCGCCCGCGGGTCCGCCGAGCTTGGCGGGGGTGGTGGCGGAGTCCCACATGAGTGGCTGCGGGCTGGTGTAGTCCAGGTCGCCGTCGTCGGAGGTCGCCTGCAGGGTGTTCGAGCCGGTGGTGGCCAGCGTGAGGCCGTGGGTGTCGGTGGCCAGGGTGAGCTTCTTCAGCCGGGGGTCGGCCGCCGCGTCCGCGTCGTGGACGACCAGGACGTCGCTGAAGCCGCCCTGGTCGGTGACGGACACGGACAGGTCGACGCCGGGCAGCACCGAGGAGTAGAGGGCGGTGTCGCCGTCGACGGTCGGGGCGGGAAGCGTGAAGGGCAGGGTCAGCGCCATGCCGGCCCCGTCGGCGTGGGTGAGGGTGACCAGCGGGCCGTTGCCGCCGCCCGAGAGGGTCACCGCGTTGGGCGTGGCCTCGGGTGCGAAACCGCCGTGGCCGTCGGCGGTGAGGGTGGAGTCCACGGGAGCCCACTTGCCGTCCTTGCGGACGCGGGTGGGCAGGGCGCTGGTGGTGTTGACGAAGGTGCCGTCGGGCTGTGCCTCGGTGGTGGAGACCTCGGTGGTCAGCGCGTCGACGGGGACGGTCTTTCCGCTGGCGAGGGCCTGTGTCCGGGCGGCCAGCAGCGGGTCGCCGGAGGTGGTGTCGGCGGCGGCCGGGAGCGCCGGAAGGGCCGCCGTCAGGCTCAACACGGCGGCGAACAGGACCAGTCTGCCGGCGGTGGCACTGCGTCTACGGCCGATGCGTATCGGTGGTCTCAACACCTGGTGGGCTTCCTTCGGGTCGCGGGCAGCGGGTGGGGGAAGGCCCGAGTGCCACAGAGAGCAGGAAAGTGATCAACTGCCGCACAGAAACTACACAGGAACTGTCATGCACATGCATGGTTTGTTCATGGAAATGGCAAAGACCCTTGAGCCGTGATCATGACCATACCTAGCCTCCGGACGATCACTGACCAGTGATCCGACTGTGTGACGGCCCCTCAAGCGGGCCGGTTTGTAGGGGGATTACGCGTGAGTGGCAGACGGCGCTGGTTCGCGGGCACATGGCACCGGAGATTCTTCGGCGGACCGGGGTGGTGGACCGTTCCGGTCGCGCTGTTCGCGCTCCTGCTGCCGGTGGCGATCGCCGGCGGGTTCGGCATGCCGGGCTTCCTCGCGGGTCACGACGGCGGCGACGGATTCGGCCACCACGGCGGCTTCTCCTTCGACGGCGAGGTCTGGCGCCCGAAGAAGCTCCCCGTCACCAAGGGCGTAGGAGCACACCTCCTCCAGCCGAAGGCGAACAAGCACCCCAAGGGCTACAAGGCGCTGGGCACCTACCGGGCCCGGGCGGCCCAGTGGCCCAAGGCGGGCACCGCCGTCGTCGACCTCGGCTCGCCGGGCACGTCGAAGCCGGTCAAGGCTGGTTCACTGCCCGTGTGGGTGGCACCCGCCGATGCCGGGCACGGTGTCGACTCCGTCCGGGTGCAGGCCGCGTCCCACACCCAGACGCTGCGCACCGGCGCCAACGGCATGCTGCTCGGCATCACCCCCTCCGGCACCCGCTCGGCCACGGGCCGGGTCAAGGTGGTCATCGACTACTCGGCCATCGCCCGCGCGTACGGCGGCGGTTACGGCTCCCGGCTGCGGCTGGTGCAGCTGCCCGGCTGTGCGCTGACCACTCCGCAGAAGCCGCAGTGCCAGAAGAGCACTCCGCTGAAGTTCACCAACCGGGCGGGCGCCGAGCAGTTGACGGCGACCGTCACCATGAACTCCGCACCCGGCGACGGCGCGGGCACCGGCTCCGACACGCCCGGCGCCGACCCGAGTTCGCGGGCGTCGGCAAGCACTGGCTCCCCGCAGCCCGCGGACAGCGCCAGCGGTAGCTCGACACCGGCCCCGACCGCCAGTCCCTCGCAGTCCGGGCGCGGCACCGCGTCCCCGAAGCCGTCCGACAGCGCGAACGGCCCGGCGGCGATGTCGGCCCGCACCGCCCCCCTCACCGCCGCCGCGGCCGCCGACACCACGGCACTCGCCGTGACCTCCGGCGCCTCCGGCTCCCAAGGCGACTACGGCGCCACCCAGTTGTCGGCCGCAGGCAGCTGGCAGGCGTCCGCCACCGGCTCCTTCACCTACTCCTACCCGATCTCCGTGCCCGCCGCGATCGGCGGCAACGCCCCCTCCGTCGGCCTGAGTTACGACTCCCAGTCCGTCGACGGCGAGACCACCGCCCGCAACGCCCAGTCCTCCTGGGTCGGCGACGGCTGGAGCTACCAGGTCGGCTACGTCGAGCGGGGCTACCGCAGCTGCGGTTCCCTCCTCGACTCCGACGACAAGAAGATCCTCAAGGGCTCGGGCGACGAGTGCTGGGGCGGGGACAACGCCACGCTCTCCTTCGGCTCCCACTCCGGCGTGCTCGTGCCCGACGGGACCGACCCCGGCGTGCCCGGTGAGATCAAGCAGTGGCGGCTGCAGGGCGACGACGGCACCGTCGTACAGGAACTGTCCGGCGCGGCCAACGGACTGCACGACGGCCTCTACTACCGAGTGCTCACCACCGACGGCACCGCCGCCTACTTCGGTGCCGACCACGCGCCGAGCGGCCCCGGCACCGGCGCCACCATGGACTCCAGCCCCGCCGACCCCTCCACGCACTCCGCGTGGGGTGTCCCCGTGCTGCACCCGCGCTCCGCCGACCCCTGCCACACCGACGCCGACGGCAAGAAGTCCCAGTGCGACAAGCCCGAGGGATGGCGCTGGAACCTCGACTTCGTCGTCTCGCCGACGGGATTCGTCCAGCGGTACGACTACACGGCCGAGACCAACTACTACGACCTCGGCGGCGGCCAGGCGGGCGAGAGCGACGACCCCGACGACACCGGCACCCTCACCTCCTACACCCGCGGCGGCGCCCTGACACTGATCTCGTACGGCTACCGGCTGGCCGACGAGCAGGCGGGCCGCGCCCCCGCCGCCGAGGTCGACTTCGGCCTCGCCCAGCGCTGCCAGACCACCAGCACCTTCACCGACTGCTCCTCGGGCAACCTGAAGGACTCCACCGCGACCCACTGGCCGGACGTGCCATGGGACCTGCACTGCGACTCCACCGACAAGACCAAGATGCCGGACGGCGCCACCAAGGTGCCCGAGGACGTGTGCGTCACCTCGGGCCCCAGCTTCTGGACCACCACCCGGCTGGACTCCATCACCACCAAGGTCCATGTGAAGGCGACCGATCAGCTCACCGCGGTCGACTCCTACAGCCTGGGCCAGGTCTACTCCGACGCGGGCGGCACCGTCGACCCCGTCACCGGCACCACGGTCGACCCGAAGGACGCCGGGATGCTGCAGGCCGTGATGTGGCTGCAGTCCGTGCAGCACACCGGCAAGGACACCTACGGCAACGGCAACAGCGACATCCGCCTGAACCAGGTCTCGTTCACCGGCACCGAGATCGACAACCGCGTCGACGACGACTCCCCGTCCGCCCCGCCGCTGTACCGGCCGCGCATCTCCAGCATCCAGACCGAGACCGGCGAGTCCATCGCCGTCGAGTACAACCCCCACCCGTGCGCCGGGAAGTCGCTCGACATCAAGCAGGCCGACTCCAACACCAACGCCTGCTACCCCGTGTACTGGACGGTCCCCGGCGCCTCCAAGCCGATCGCGGACTGGTTCAACAAGGTCACGGTCAACAGCGTCGCCGTGTCCGACCTGACCATCGCCGGCCAGTACAAGCCGGACGCCCAGAACAATCCCGCGGGCTCCGAGACCCAGATATCCCGCTACAGCTACACAGGCCCGGCCTGGCACCGCGACGACTCGGCCCAGGCCGACGACCGGTACCGCACCTGGGACCAGTTCCGCGGCTTCCGCAGCGTCACCGTGAACACCGGCCAGGCCCCCGAGCCCGTCACCCGGCAGACCACCACGTACCTGCAGGGCATGGACGGCGACTACAAGGCCGACGGCACGCGCCGCTCGGTCACCGTCGACGCCAAGGTCGGCGGCAACACCGTCCTCAGCGTCACCGACGCCGACCAACTGGCCGGCACCACGCTGGAGGACGAGACCTACACGAAGGAGGGCGGCACCGTCGACGCGGCCAGCGTCAACGGCCCCTTCACCTTCACCACCACGGCTTCCGCGAACCAGACCCCCTGGACGGACTGGACCCAGGAGGACAACCCCGGCGACACCCGGCCCGCCCTGTCCACCCTGCCCGACCTCAGCGCACACCGGATCAAGGCGAGCAGCTCCCGCGAGTACCAACTGCTCGCCGACGGCACCTGGCGCCATACGAGCACCGACACCACCTACGACAGCCAGGGCCGGGTCTCCACCGTCAACGGCCACGGCGACGGCACCGATCCCAAGCAGGAGAAGTGCGCCACCACCACCTACGCGGACCCGCCCGCGTCCAACACGATGATGCTGTCCTACGCGGACCGCGTCACCTCGGTCGTCGGCGACTGCTCGACCTCGGTGAGCGCGAGCAGCCTGCTCACGGACAAGAAGATCTACTACGCCGGTGACGGAACACCCTCCGGGCTGGGCGCCTTCGGACAGGTCACCGCCTCGGGCCGGGCCACCGGCACCCAGACCGCGACCGGGTTCACCAACGCGACCGAGAACTGGCAGACCACCTCCGCCATGACGTACGACGGCGGTGGCCGCGTCACCGACGCCTACGACGCCACCGGGCAGAAGACGCACACCGACTTCGACCCGGACTGGAGCAGCTCCGGCGGCAACACGAACGCCACCGCCGAGACGTCCGTCAACAGCCAGAACTGGCAGATCACGTCGACCTTCGACGCCCTTCGCGGACTGACCCTGGAAAGCGTCGACGCCAACGGCCGCAAGACCGACATGACCTACGACGCGCTCGGCAGGCGCACCGCGGTGTGGGAGCCCGGCCGGGACAAGGCGTCCGGGCAGAGCGCCGACGAAACGTTCGACTACGCCATCAACCCCGGCGCCGTACCCGCGCCCGGCGGCACGATCACCCAGCCCGGAGCACCGTCGTCGGTCACCACGAGGACACTGCGCGACGACGGCACGTACGCCACATCGATCGCGCTCTACGACGGCATGCTGCAACCCCGGCAGACCCAGTCGACGGCGATGGGCGACTCCAACTCGGGCCGCATCATCTCGGACACCTTCTACGACTCGCACGGCTGGCAGGTGGCGTCGTACGCCGCCTACTCCGAGCCCGGGAACTTCCCCACGACGACGCTGTACGCCGCGAACGAGAACCAGATCCCCTCCGAGACCACCACCACCTACGACGGCGAGGGCCGGCCGCTGCGGCAGACCCTGTGGCACCAGGCCGTAGAGCAGTGGCACACGTCCGCGAGCTACCCCGGCGCCGACGAGACCGACACCACGGCGCCGGCCGGCGGCCGGGCCACCGCCACCTTCACCGACGCCGTCGGCCAGACCACCCGCACCGTCGTGAAGAACACCGGCTCCACGGTCAGCCTCACCGGCGGCTCGGTCATTCCGTCCGGCACCTCGCTCACCTCCGACAGCGTCCGCCTGACCATGCAGGCCGACGGCAACCTCGTGCTGTCCGCACTGGCCACCGGCAAGACCATCTGGTCCTCCGGAACCAGCGGAAACCCCGGCGCCTGGGCCAAGTTCGGCACCGACGGCAACCTGGTCCTGTTCAGCACGGCCGCCGTCCAGCTGTGGACCACCGGGCTGACGGCCACCACGGGCGCCACCTTCCAGATCCGCAACGACTCCACCGCGGCCGTGGTCTCCTCGGGCGGCTCCACCCTGTGGAAGCAGGGCACGGCGAACGCCGTACCGGCGGCGGACGCCACCACCCGCTACGCCTACACCGCCGCCGGCCAGATCGACTCGATCAAGGACAGCGCCGGCAACTCCTGGTCGTACACCTACAACGCACTCGGCCAGAAGACCTCTCAGACCGACCCGAACGCCGGGAAGACGACCTACGACAAGTACGACGTCGCCGGCAACCTCCTGCAGACCACCGACCCGCGCGGGCAGGTGCTCTCGTTCACCTACGACTGGGACAACCGTCCCACCGCCGAGTACGCGGGCGCCTGGTCGGCCACCCCGCCCGCGGACAAACTGCTCGCCTCGCACGTCTACGACACCCTGGAGAAGGGCTACCAGACCTCCGCCACCCGCTACGTCGGCGGCGCCTCCGGCACGGCGTACACCCAGGCCGTCACCGGCTACAACACCGCCTACCAGCCGTTGGGCACCACGCTGACCGTGCCGTCCGCCGACGGGTTCGCGGCCGCCGGACAGAGCACCGCGCCCACCTCCGGGACGGTCACCTACACCTCGACCTCCCGCTACACACCCACCACCGGCCTGCTGTCCACCACGCACTACCAGGCGGACGGCAACCTGCCCGCCGAGGACATCGACTACGGCTACACCCAGCAGGGCAACCTCGACGGCATCGGCGGCTTCATCAACTCCGCCAACACGCCCGCCTACCTCGACACCGCCGTCCACGACGCCTTCGGACGCGTGCTGCAGGCCGACTACGGCCGCACCGGCAAGGAACTGGCGACCTTCGCCCAGTACGACGACACCACCGGGCGGGTCACACAGGCCAGCAGCATGCTGCAGACCTCCACCACCGCCCTGGACGTGATCAACCTCCGTTACGACCAGGCCGGCGAACTCACCGCCGTCGACGATCTGCAGGACAACACCACTCACGACACCCAGTGCTTCACCTACGACTCCTTCCAACGGCTGACCACGGCCTGGACGGACACCGCCGGCATCACCGGTCCCGGTGCGGCAACGCCCGGCGCGGTCGGCGGCTGCACCACCGCACGGGTCCAGACGGGCACCACAACGCCGATCAGGACGACGACCGTCGGCGGCCCGGCACCGTACTGGCAGACCTATACCTACGACCAACTCGGCGACCGCACGGGCATGGTGAACCACGACACCACCGGCAACGCGCTCAACGACACCACCCAGAGCGTCGGTTACGCCGGCAGCGACGGAACGGCGGCCGCGGCCCTGCCGGACCAGACGGGAACGGCCACCACGGCCAACCCCGCCACCGGAACGGCGACCACGACCGCCACGTACGCCGATCCCTCCTACGGCAACCTCAACGCCGGCGACACGACGAGCCGCAAGGTCACCTCCACCGGTCCGCTGTCCACCGCTTTCACCCTCTCCGGCGGCGGCAAGAAGTGCATCGAGGACGCCGGCAACTCCACGACGGCCGGCGCCAAGGTCCAGATCGACACCTGCGGCACCGCCACCGGCCAGAAGTGGACCATCGGCACCGACGGCACGGTCAAGGTCCTCGGCATGTGCCTGGACACGGCCGGCAACGCCACCGCCGCGGGCACCCTCGTCGTGATCGACACCTGCAAGACCGACGCCACGCAGAAGTGGAAGGTCACCACCACCGGCACCCTGGTCAGCAACGCCAACAGCGCGCTCTGCCTGACCGATCCGGGCGCCTCGGCCACCAACGCCACCCAGCTGACCATCGCCACCTGCGGCGGCAGCGGCCAGACCTGGACGAACGCCGCCACCGGAGCCGTGGCGGCCGGCCAGAGCCAGACGTTCACCTACGACGCCGAGGGCCGCACCTCGACGGTCGCCACGACCTCCGGCACCCACACCAGCACCAGCAAGTACCTGTACGACGCCCAGGGCGACCTGCTGGAGCAGACCGCCGCGGTGGACGGCACCGACAAGACCAGGATCCTCTACCTCTTCGGCGGCGCCGAACAGATCACCCTGAACGTCTCCGCCAAGACCTGGACCGGGCTGCGCAACATCGACGGACCGGACGGCACCACCATCACCCGCTCCAGCAGCGGCTCGGTCACCTACCAGATCGCCAACGGGCAGGGCACGTCGGTCACTTCCGTCGACGCCGCCTCGCTCGCCGTCACCCGCCGTTCCTACGACCCCTGGGGCAATCCGCGGGGCACCAAGCCCACGTCGTGGGTGGCACCGGACGAGAACCACGGCTTCCTCGGCCAGCCGGCCGACCCCACGACCGGACTCAACCTGCTCGGCGCGCGCGACTACGATCCCGTCCTCGGCCGCTTCCTCACCCCGGACCCGGTCTTCGAAACCGGCGACCCCAACCAGATGGGCGGCTACACCTACGCCGGCGACAACCCGGCCAGCGGCTCCGACCCGAGCGGCCTGATGCTGGCGATGGACGGCGGCGGCGGCGGAGGCTGCGACGCCAAGTGCGCGGCCGCCAACGACAAGGCCTACGCGGACACCAGCACCTCCAGCGGCCAGAAGAAGCACCACAGCGGAGGCTGCCACGGCTTCTTCGGCTGCGCCGGGCACTACTTCAAGAAGGCCCTGCCGGTGGTCGAGACCGTCGTCACGGTCGTGGTCGTCGTGGTCGCCGTCGCGGTCGTCGTCTCCGCCTGCGCCGGAACCGTGGTCGCGGCACCCGCCTGCGTCCTCGGCGCTGCCGAGGGCGCGGGCATGGTCGCGGGCATGTTCGGCGCCGACTGCGCCGCGATGGGCTGTGCGGGCGGCGGGTTCGCGGCGGAAGAAGGCGAGTCACCACCCGCCGGCGGCGGCAGCGACGCCGCCCCCAAGGCCGCGGCGGAACCCGCCCCGCACGACGCGGCCGGCGCCTCGGGCGGCTCCGGCGACGCGGCCGCGGCCTCCAGCGCGGGCAAGGAGGCGGCGAGCGACGCGGAAGGCGCGAACGCCGCCAAGCCCAAGAAGTCCGACGCTCAGCAGGAGGCGACGGCCGCCCGCAAGACGGCGGCCGCCTCCGACGACCCGGGCACCGGGAACTCGGGCACCGACGAAGTCACCCAGTGCAGCTTCTCCCCGGACACGCCGGTCCTCATGGCCGGCGGCAGGACCAAGGCCATCGGCAGGATCCGGGCCGGTGACAAGGTCGAGTCCGCGAACGCCGCCGACGGCAGCCACGCGGGTGCCCGCGAGGTCGTGGCGACGCTGGTCAACCACGACAAGGACCTGGTCGACGTCACGCTGAGCCTCGGCCACGGGCGCACGGCCACCCTGCACACGACGTCGAAGCACCCCTTCTGGGACGCGACCACCCGCACCTGGGTGCCGGCGGGCAGGCTCCTGGCGGGCCACACCCTCACCACGGAGAACGGCCGGCACGTCCTGATCGCCCGGATCCGCGCGACACCGGGTGCGGCCTGGCGATACAACCTGACCGTCCGCGAACTGCACACGTACTACGTGGTCGCGGGCGGGGTGCCGGTACTGGTCCACAACCACTGCGGGACCGAGGGGCACTCCAAGCTCTGCTTCTGTGACAGCGGTGGCCCGCCCCGAGGAGTCGAGGCCGCGCCCGGCGACAGTGTCGTCCTGGGCGTCGCGAGCGTAGGCGTCCCGCTCGCCCAGCGCGAGGGTGCGATGACGTTCAACGGCGACCTCTACGCGTACAAGCACGAGAACTACGAAGGCGCCTTCCCCCAGTGGGCGGACGAGGTCAACGCGGCACTCGGCAACCCGGACGTGCATATCATCGTGGACCTCGGAGGCTTGGCCGAGGACGAGTCCGATCCCGTCGCCGTGTTCCAGAACGCGGTCAGCAAGGGACGCGCGGTGAATCATCCGGAAAAGACCCGAGGCACCGAGTGGGAGATGTGGCGCATCTTCTACCACGTGTTCATCGGCGAGTCCCGCCCCTGGTCGGGCATCCGATGGTTCATGAGAGGCGAGGACGTCACCGAGCAGATGAAGGAGTACACGCCGTGACCGGTTTCCCCGGCGCCGCCGCCGGCGCCGAACTGGCCGATGCGCTCAATGCCGAGCTGGACGAGGCATCGCCCCACCGGTTCGCTCCCACGACGACCCGCCGACGAGGCCCCGTCGCACTCGACGGCGACCGTTCCCGGGTCACCGTGCTCACCGGCAACGACGCCTACGTCATCACCTTCCTCAAGGACGCGTGGGCCTGGGCGCACGGGGCCACCCAGGACAAGAGCGCGCTCGTCCGGGCCGCCCACGCATGGCTGGAGGGGACCGGGCTGGAGGAGATGGCAGCGCGGTGGCCCTTCGTCGCGTTCTCCGAACTCCAGTCGGCCTACGAGCGGGGCGACGAACGCGAGACGCAGTGGCGGATCGTGCGCCACAGCGACTCGACTGCCAACTCGACTGCCTACCGTGACGTCGTCGAACTGGCCGCGGGAAATGCCGTGATCCGCAGGTTCTTCCCGGAACTGGGCCACGGCTTCGCCGTACGGCCGCATGCCTTCACCCGCGACATCCTGGCGTCGGTGACGGTGGACCGGCCGGGACGCTACACCTTTCGTGTTCCCGGACGCGAGGAGCTGGACGTCGAAGGAGACGGCCCGGCTGTCGTGGCCGTACTCGCAGAATTCCTCAACGGCCTGGAGGGCTGACAGCATGTCGTATCTGGTCATCGGAATCGCCGGTGTCCTCGCCGGGTTTCGGGCCCTCGGCCTCCGGCGCAAGGTGACCGCAGGGGACTCGCGATCCTCCTCGCCTCTGCTGCGGCCCGCATTCCTGGCCTCGATGGCCGGAATCGCCTTCGCGGGCGGTGCCTTTCTGCTGCTGACCGGAACCGCTGTCCTGATGGCCGGCTGACGTCTGATCTTGGTCCGCGGGTCCGCGGGTCGGCGGGTCCGCGGGTCGGCGGGTCCGCGGGTCGGCGGGCCGGTGCGGCCGCCCTGCGAGGCAGAGAACGGCGTGGCCACCGGCCAGGCCTGACGGCTCGATGTCTGGCGGAAGGGAGGCCTACAGACCGGCTTGGCCCGGCCGCCGCCGCATTCGAGGCGTGCGTCTCGCAGTGCCGTGGCGTCCAGGTCCGCTGGGAGGTCCCTTCCTGACAGCATGCGTTGTCAGTGGCCCGGCTGCCGCCATCGTGCCCGGATCCGAGTGCCCTGGAGTCGGCGCATGCGGCGAAGGACCGC
This sequence comes from Streptomyces mangrovisoli, assembly GCF_000974985.2. Taxonomy (GTDB): domain Bacteria; phylum Actinomycetota; class Actinomycetes; order Streptomycetales; family Streptomycetaceae; genus Streptomyces; species Streptomyces mangrovisoli. Next base: position 208,833 of record NZ_LAVA02000016.1, read on the forward strand.
ACTGGCGATTGCTGGCCTTAGGATGGCTGGCCTGGCGCCGACTTCGAAAGGCAGGCGACGTTGACCGCCGTGGTGCTGGTTCACGGGCTGTATCACCGTCCTGAGCACTTCACGGCGGTAGCGGAACGCCTGCGATCCGCGGGAACTGAGGTTGTCGTTCCTGAGCTTCACCGAGGCTCGCTGTCCGCCGACACGGCGGCCGTCCAGGCTGCCATCGACCTGCTGCAGGAGCCTCCGATCGTCCTGGGGCACTCCTACGGAGGGTCAGTGATCACCGGGGTGCGCGGGGTGCGGCATCTGGTCTACGTGGCGGCCTTCGTGCCTGATGCCGGCGAGAGCGCGGCCGGGCTCGGTGGAGGGTCCCGGCAGCTCCAGGACGCGATCGTCCTCGAGCCCGACGGCTCGACCAGCCTCCACCCCGACCGCGCCGCCCGCACCCTTTGCGCGGACTGTCCTCAACCTCTCGCTTCCTGGGCGGTTGGCCTCCTGCGCGCGCAATCCCCGGGCTGCGGGCGAGGAGTTCCGGAACACCAGAGCTGGAAGCACACTCCCGCCACGTACGTGGTCTGCGCACAGGACCGGGCCGTCGACCCGGTCCTGCAGCGGAAGTTGTCCAGGCGATGCACCGATGTGCGTGAGTGGCAGACGGGCCATTCCCCGTTTGTGGGGCAGCCCGATCGCGTCGTTGCACTTGTGCAGGAACTGCTCAGCGGCCGCCCCTCACCAAGGCGGGGCGAAGGAATCGCAGTCACCCGTTGATGCGCTCTCTCATGGCGGGTGGCGCCCCCCATGGTGCCCTCGGGCCCGCGCCGGCGTGGCCCGGCCGAGGAGGGGGCGGTGTCGTTCGGCCGTGCCGGGTCAGTGGCGGGCGGCGCCCGTACGGCGTCGCGTCGCGTAGAGGACGCCTCCACCGGCGGCGATCACCGAAGCGGCCGCACCTCCGATGAGTGCGGCGCCGTCGCCGCCGCCGGTCTCGGCCAGCCCGGAGCCGGCGGTGGACGAGGATGCGGCGGGCACCGGGGACGCCGAGCCGGCTGTCGACGCAGAGTTCGCGGGTGCGGTCGCCGACGAGGACGGCGCGGCGTCGGCAGCCGGGGACGCCGGGGAGGCCGTGCCGATGGGGCTGGCGGAGGCAGTGGCCTCACATGCGGTGTCCGGCGAGATCGGCAGGTCCTTGAGCAGCTCTTCGTGGACGTCGCCTGCCGTCACGTAGATGTTTCACTGGTATCCCTGCAGCCACGGCACCAGGATTGTCGTGCTCACTCCGTCCGCGGTGGAGTGCTCGATGTGCCCGTTGCCGACGGTCGGGCCGTCGCTGCCGACCGCCATCCGGATCCGCACCGTGATGTCCGCGGGCGTGCCCGAGGGGGGTCCTTGTCGGTGATCGTGATGGCGGCCTTGCCCTCGCCCGTGCTCGTGTCGCAGGTCGCCGTCGCGGTGAAGTCGCTGATGTCACACGCGTAGGCGCTGTTCGCAGCCATGAGCACGGCGGCCGTTGCAGTCGCAGCGGCAGTGGTGACGACTCGCTTGATCGACAAGGTCCCTCCCCAGGGGTTTTGATCGGTGGGTGCCTTCGCCCCCCCGGCACCCGTAAGCCGCAGGCGCTCGCCCGCGGAAGGTTCCGACCGGCGTTGATCAGGTTCGGAAGGACTCATGATGACACCCTGGTGATCCGTCAGAACGGCCGCCCCGACATCACATGCGGACTCATGAGCGGTCAACGCGCAGTTAAGCCATGCGACATTCACAATGCGCGCGCCGGCAAAGCAATTGCCGCATACATGCGAAAAGCGGCGCCGGTACTGGAGTGCACCTTTCGGGCGGTGCGTCCGCGGGTACGAAGCGCGCCAGATGAGAGGAACGGCCCGTCTGACCGCCACCGTCGCGTTCGAAGGCGATTGAGCGGGTGGTGTCGTACAGGGTCAGCGGGGCGACGAGCCGCCCGTCCTCGGCCAGCCCACTGATCCACGGCGGGGCGACGGCCGATTCGGCCGTAGTGGCGATGAGGCGATCGTAGGGCGCACCGGCGGGCGCACCCTTCGCGCCGTCGGCGAGGGCCGCCTTGGCCCTGCCGCATCCGGCCTCGTCGAAGGGGCGGCGGGCACGCTCGAGGCGAGGCCGACCGTCGCTTCGTCGTCAGCACGCCGACCTCAACGGCCTCGCCCGCTCCAGCTTCGCCGCCCGCCCGCAGCGAACGAGGGCCGGTGCGCCCTGCGCGCCCTTGCGACGGTCCACCTCGACGAGGACGACGACGGCGCGAAGGAGTGAGGGGTCGCGGGTCAGGCGGAGTTGGGCGGCAGTGCGCCGAGAACGGTTGCGAGGCTGTGCGGGTCGCGGCGGGCGATGTTGTGGCCAACCGGAATTTCGTGAACCCGCCAACTCGAGTCTTGGCGCAACCGTTCGGTCAGGGTCACGAACGGGCTTCCTGGCCACGTGCCGCCGCTGATGAACGTTCGGCCGAGCGTGCGACCGGGCTTGCCTCGGAGCCTGATCGACTGGATGAAGCTTGCCATGGGGTGCGGTCGCGCACGCGGGTCGAGCCCGTCCGGGACGGCGACCCAACGACCGTCGGCGTGGGCACCGGCGATGAACAAGTCCCGGAAGGTGTCGCTGGTCAAAGACCAGCATGAGTCCCTGTCGTCGGGGACGTAGGCGTCGATGAAGACGAGTTGATCGAGGCGGTCGCCGAGCCGATCCGCGACGCCGGCGATCACCATCCCGCCGTAGCTGTGCCCGCACAGTGCGAGGGGCCCATCGCCGCTGCGAGAAACGATGTCCGCTACCTGGTCGATGTGGGCGTCGAGGTTCGGCGGCCGGTCCGGATCGGTCGGGCCGTCCAGTTCCAACCCTGACAGGGTCACCGCCTCGACGTGGTGACCGCCTCGGTGCAGCTTGGCAGCCACCGAGTCGAAAACCCACCCGCCTTGCCAGCCACCGGGCACCATCACGAACTTCACGGCGCCATCGTAGGCCGACCAGCCGCTCTCGCGGCGGGTTGACGACCAAGACGCCGTGGTCGGCGAAGGCAAGGGGCGGGCGCTGGCTGGCGTCCGATCAGCTTTCGGTCGGCTCGGGATCCGTGTGGGAGTGCGGCCCGATGCCGGAGGTCACTATGAGCCGGGGCGTTCGGCCGTGCTGCCACGGGTTGCCGATGCCGCATGCCTTGACTTCGTCTTGTCCCGTCAGGTTGAGGTGGCACAGACCGCAGTGCAGCATGTCCGCAGTGCCGGGGATGTTGTGCGCCGGGGAGGGGAGGATCCTGGCGGTGGCGGGTCCTTTGCACGCGGGGCAGTCGACGGTGGCCAGGTGGAAGTAGAATCCGCCGGTGGGGAGTTCGTCGAGCCACATTGCCGCGACGACGGGTTCGGGGCTTGCAACGTCCGGTTCGGACGCTGTGCGTACGTGCGCCATGGTGCCCTCGGGCAGGTCCTTGAACCTGTCCTCGAAGAGGTGGCGGGCCTGGTCGATACGGATCTCGACGTCCCGGCGGATCTCGTCGAGCTGCGTGTCGACGGCTGTGACCACCGCTCTGGACCAGCGGCCCCAGAAGACCTCGAAGCGTGTGCCGAGGGCAGTCAGCAGAATCGTGGTGGTCTCGGCGAGTGTGGGCAGGAGCGTCCTTGCCTGATCGCCGACGCTGGTGTGGGCGGTGCCGTTGCGGAGCTCGATGAGCAGGTCGAGCTGCGCGTCGGGCTGAAGAACGCCCATGCGCCGCAGCCGTCCGAGGGCTTCCTTTGCGCCGACGGTACGGACCTTGGCGGCATCCAGCTCCAGGTCGCCCCCGAAGTACAGCAGCAGGTCTGCGTTGCCGTTGCGCATCTCCACCAGGTAGAGCGGGTTCCTCATCACCAGAACGGCTTTCGCCAGCCGTTCGACGGCGACACCGGCGTGCAGGGCGAACTCGTCGAACTCGCCGCGTCCGTGGTCCTCCATCGCCTTCTGCGCGGCTCTCCTGGCGCCGTCGAAGAAGCTCTCGAACGAGAGCGAATCGTCCATGGTGGGACAGTAACGGCCCGCCGGTACAGTGGCGATCGGATTCATCGTCGAGGCCGTTGCGGGCAACTGCCTTGCGCGGGCGTCGTTCAGGCCGGACACCGAAGGGCGATGACGGCGGCGGTCCTTGCGGAACGACGGACGCAAACCGGCGCAGGCCCGGCGCGGGTGGGAAGTCGCTGCTCGGTGCTTCATCCGGTGCTTCAGCCCGTGAGGGCTGTTCCGTCGGCCGCTGTCAGGGGCGGTCCTTGGGGATCGGATGGCCGAAGAACTGCTCGGCTCCCCACGTGTAGTTCATGACAGGATGACTCAGCATCCACGATCGATGCTGAAGCCAGTGTGCATATTGAGGGGCGTCGAGAGGCGGCGCCGAGGCGAATCCGCCTTGGTTCATCCAGTGGTTCACCGTGCAGATGCATGGGTTGTGCGCGCAGCACTGCGGTAGTTGTCCGTTGCCGAGAGCCTGCCGCGCTGCCGGGGAGAGGCGTCGCCACAGCTCGGACTCGACTTCGAGCTGAGCCTGCTGGGCGGGGGTCAGGCCCGCGCCGGTGCTTGCCGGTTCGTCGTCGAAGCCGGAGAGGTCCACTCGAGGTCGGCCCGGAGGCGGCGCCGGGACGGCGGTGCGAAGGTGGTAGGCGGTGAGTTCTCGCTGCACGTTTGCGCCGACGCACCAGCATCGTTCGTAGGAGCCGCTGAAAGCGTCAAGGAAGCCCGAACCGCGGCAGTTGGGGCACCGGCGGTCCGCGAACCTCGATGCGTCGTCGCGGCCGGTCAGCACGTCCTTGGCGGCTCCCCAGAGGATGTCACCCCGTGACGGTGGCCCGGCCGTGGGCTTGTCGCGCAGGATGAGACGAAGCAGCAATTTGATCATCGAACCCCCAGTGGCCTGCCTACGATGAGACTCCTGTCCAGGAACCGGGACAAGCGGTTTCAGCCATCCTGTGACGGCTGTGAACCGTGATGGGGAAGTGCCGGGCGGGCGGGGCCCGGACGGTGGCGTGGAGGAGTCCCGGCGCGCCCGCGTCCCGCATGGACGGCTGTGTCCGGGCCCGGCGGCAGGCCCTCTGGCGCGGTGTGCGGGGGACACAGAGAATGTCACGGTATCGGGCGGCCGGCGGCGTCGTGCCGCACGCTGTCGGGGCTGGGGGCTGGGG
>NZ_LAVA02000160.1 GCF_000974985.2 Streptomyces mangrovisoli
GGGATCGGCTGCGTGGTGTCCGGCGGGCTCGGCGGGCTGGTGTCCGGTGGGGTGGGCCGTGGGGGGTCCGGTGGGGTCGGTGGGCTGGTGTGCGATGGGTTCGGCCGCCGGGTCTCCGGTGGGGTGGGCCGTGGAGGGTCCGGTGGGGTCGGCGGCCCGGTCTCCGGTGGAGCGGGCCGCGGGCGTCCGGGCGGCCGGATACGGAGGCCGGACACGGTTCGGTTCCGTGCCACCCGGGGCCGTACCGCCGGGCGTGCCCTCGCGGATGGCGCTGCGGGCCGCGCCAGGGGCGTCCGCGGTGCCGGAGGAGGCGGCTCTGCCGTGCGGGACGCCCTGTGCGGGCGGCCTCGCGGCGGCGGGGTCCGCGGGGTGGTGCGGGGCCGCGTCCGCGGTGGGGGCGGGGAAGGGGGCGGCGAGGGTGGAGACCGGAGCGAGGGCGGAGGCCGGGGGCTGGGTGGGGAGCAGGGACGGGTCGGAGGCCAGGATGCGGGCGTGCAGGTCCCGCAGGGGCGCGCCGGGTTCGATGCCCAGCTCCGTCACCAGCGTCGCACGGGTCCCCCGGTAGGCCGCGAGGGCCTCGGCCTGTCGGCCGGACCGGTAGAGGGCCAGCATGTGCAGCCGGCACAGCTCCTCCCGCAGCGGGTGTTCGCCGGTCAGCGCCATCAGCTCCGAGACCACCTGGCCGTGGCGGCCGAGCCGGACGTCGAGGTCCAGGCGCCGCTCCAGCGCGTTCAGCCGCTCCTCGGCCAGCCGGGAGCGCTCGGCCTCGGCCAGCGGGCCGGGCAGGCCGGCCAGCGCCACGCCCCGCCACCCGTCGAGGGCGCGGTGCAGCAGCGCGGCGGCGGTGGAGATGTCGCCCGCCGCGGTCGCCTTCGCCGCGTCCGCGACCTGTCGTTCGAAGGCGGCCAGGTCGAGCGCGTCCTTCGCCGTCCGGGCCCGGTATCCGTCGCCCACGGAAACGATCGTTCGGGGCGGCGCGTCCGGGCCGCGGTCGGGCTCCAGCGCCTTGCGCAGGCGTGAGACGTACGTGCGCAGCACGGACACGGCGGCCGACGGCGGCTCCACGCCCCAGACGGCGTCGATCAGTTCGGCGAGGGTGACGGCCCGCCCCCGGCGCAGCAGCAGCGCGGCCAGCACGACGCGCTGCTGCGGCGAACCGAGGTCGAGCTCCCGGCCCCCGCACCAGGCCCGAACAGGGCCAAGTACCGCGAAACGTAAGGAAGTTGCGTTCGCTCCGTTCACGCTTCGGACTGTAGTGACACTCGATGTGCCCATGAGGCTTCGGTGATGAACTGTTTACGACCTGCGACCGTCGTGGCACGCGAGATACATCACCGAGAGGAACGGGTCACACCGCGGGGGTCGCGAGGCTCACCCCGCGAGGGCGGTGCCGCTCACACCGTGAACCTGACCGCCTCCAGCCACAGGCTGTTGTCGAGGGTGCCGCCGAAGGTGTACGCGGGACGCGGTCCGACACAACCCTGCTGTGTCCAGCCGACGTTGTGGACGTGGGCGACCTGGCAGATCTGGCCGCCGCTGCCGATGTTGATGGCGTAACCCAGCATGTCCGGGGCGCCCTTGGCCGTACTGCCGATGTAGATGTCCTTGCCGTCCGCGGTGTTGGGCGTCCAGTGCGGCTTCCAGACGCCCTTGCCGTCGGTCGAGCCGGGGTTGTGCACAAAGGCGTTTGCGGCCACGCCGCCGGTTCCGCGGACCGCGATGTCGAGCGCCTTGACCGCCCGGTTCTGGCCCGTCGTACCGGCCACCGTGCCGTCGCACACGGGCTTCTGCCAGCCCTTCCCGGCGACGTACGCCCGGTAGCAGATGTGCCGTCCCGGATCGTTCCCGGCGAGCCGGTTCACGGCGGTGGCGGCGGTGTCCTTCGCGGGCCGCGCGGTCACGGTCGCGGTGGCCTTCGGGGGCCGTACGGTCACGGTGGCGGTGGCCTTTCCACCGCCGGCGTGCGGGGTGTGCTCCGGCGTGGCCTTCGGCTTCGGTGACGTGGCGGCCGGGGACGGCGTCGCGCCGGGTGTCCCGGAGACGGCGACGGTCGCCGTGGACTTCGGACCGCGGCCCGCCGGACCGCCGTGGCCCGCCCGGGATCCGGCGGTCCCGGTGCTCGCCCCGGCGGCGGTGTTCTGCCGGCCGCCGTCGTCCGAGCCACCGCCCATCAGGACCAGCGGCACGATCACGAGCGCGGCCACGCCGAGCGCCACCGGCCCGACGACCAGAGGCCGGTGGAGCAGACCGGACGGCTGGTACTCGTCGTCCGACTGCCGCGACGCCTTCCCCTCGCCGGGGGCCGGGCGCCGCAGGAGGGCGCCGGGCACGGGGGCGGTGCGCCGCGGCGGCGCGGACGGCGCCGACGGATGCTCCCCCGGCGGACGCGCACCCGGACCCATCCCCTCGCCATCACCGTGGCCCGCGCCCGCGCCTGTGTAATCAGGCGGTACGTCGTCCGGGCCGGCGTCGGCTCCGGGCGGCGCCGGCACCGCTTCGACCGCGGCGGGACCCACCGCGGGAGCCTGCGCGGGCGGGCGCTCCACGAGTCTGCTCGAACCGTCCGGGGCGACCTCGACATGGGTCACGTCCGCCACGGCGGGGTCGGAGATGGCCGCCGTGACGGGCGTGTTCCGGCGGCTCGCGCGGTCGTGCAGCGCGTCGAGGATCGCGGCGTCGAGGGCCTCCCCGTCCGTCACCGGCACGGGCACGCCGTCGATGACGGCGGAACCGTCGGCGGCGATGACCACCGCGAGCACCCTCGTGTTCGGGTCGTCCCTCTCTTCGTCCCGGCTCATGCCCTTCCTTTCCTGGCGTTCAGAACGCCACTACAACGGGGTTCGCACGGGCGCGGTTCAAGCCCGCCGGCCCGAGCGTGAGCGCTAGCGGCGTTTGGCCTTCTGGCCGTCCTGGGCCGGGTTGCCGCGGGGGACGGCCGGCACGGGGTGGGACGGCTCCTGTCCCGACGTGGGCCGCTCCGCCCGGGGAGCGGGTTGCCGGTCGGTGTCGAACGGGGAGTACCGGCCGACGCCCTGGCCGACAGCCGTCGGGAAGAGGGACGAGAGGTCGAGGGCCCAGGCGGTCTGCGGGTTCGAGAAGCCGGTCGCCGGGGCCGTCGCGGTCAGTGAGGGCATGGACGGGGCCTGCGCCGTGGGGACGTACGGCGGCTGCGCGTCCTGCTGCCGCTCGTCCCGCCGTTCCTGCGGCTGTCCCTGCTGTCGGTCCGCGGGCGCCGCTTCCTGTGGTGTCGACATGAGCTGTGCCGCCTCTCTGCGCGGGACCGCCCGCCGGTGGGCGGTCGACGGGAAGGAGAAACGCACCCGGGCGGCGAGCGGTTCGATCCGGCGACCGGTTCGATGCGGCGACCGGTTCGATCCGGCGAGCGGTTCGATGCGGCGACGGTTCGATCCGGCGGGCGGGTCACGCCGGAACCAGGCCGCCAGGGTCACGTCCCGCGCGGGCCGCCCGAGGGCGCGGTCGGTCAGGCACCGCCGGGGCGCGGGCCGAACGGGTCCTTGGCGTCCACCGGCGGGACCTCCTTGGCCCGGTGACCGCCCGGCTTGCAGCCCGCGAACGGGCCCTGGGGGTCCCGGAGCCCGGTCATCACCGGACCCAGGAAGTCCCGGTGCCAGGCGCCCGGACCGGTCATCCCGCCGTCGGGGCCGGTCAGTTCGCCCCAGGCCAGCCACAGGGCGTGCAGTTGGGCCACCGCCTCGTGGTGTTCCCACCAGCGGGAGCACCAGGGGGCGGTGGAGGTGACCTCCCTGCCGTACACCGGCAGCAGCACGTTGTGCACCCACAGGGTCAGCCGCCGCAGCGTCTGCCCGTACTCGGCGCCCTGGAGATACAGGATGAACCGCGGCGGGGCGGGGTCCCGCGGCTCGGGGGCCGGGCCGTCCTGCTGGTTGTGTGTGGGCGTGGGCGTGGGCGTGGGCGTGGGTGCGGCTGCGGGCGCCGGTGCGGAGGCCGCGGAGGCCGCGGGGGGCGAGGGGGCCGTGGGGGCCGCAGGGTCCGCAGGCGCCGCGGGTGTCTCGGTGGTCATCGTCGGCACGTCCATTCTTCGCTGCTCGGTTCCGGCCGTGGTGAGGACGAAACGCGCCCGCGCCGGGCACGGTTCAACGGCCGGGTTGAACCGCCTGCCCCGCACGGCCCGTTGTGCCTCCCATCGGCATCTCCGGCCCACGAGAGGGGCGCCATGTCCGACCTCGGTCCGAGGCCCCGCGACGACAGCCGGTCGGTCTCCGCCGCGGTCGACGTCGACCGGATGTCCGACGCCCTGCTCAGGCTGGAGCACCCCGGCCGTGCCCGGCAGGCCTGGGACGGCACCCGTCGGCTGCTCGCCGAGGGGATGCGGAACCTGATGCGGCTGCTGCGGCGGATGTTCACCCGGCGATCCGGGCCCGGCACGGGCGGAGGGGAGAGAGACGGCGGGTACGACCTCCCGTCCGGCCCGGCGGGGGCCGGACAGCAGCTGTCCGGGGCGCAGGAGCGGGGGCGGGAGCCGCTCGGCCGGACGGAGGAGCGGGAGCCGGGCCCGGAGCGCCGACAGGGGGCCGGCCGTGAGCGGCGGGCGGGCGAGGGCCCGGGTGGGGAGTTCTCGTCGGTCGACCAGATCGTCCAGCTGGTCGGCGCGCTGCCGCCGGAACACCGGTGGGCGTTCGAGGCCACGGTCCTGGAGAAGATCAGGACGGACGACACGTGGCTGCGCGCCTACGACCGGGATGTCGGCAGCGGCCGGGACTCGTTCCTGGTGGAGTACGCCAACAACGCGTATCTGAGGGAGCTGTCGCCGCCCGCCGGGCCTGACCCGAGGGAGCGGGGCGAGGACACCGACTTCGTCCAGGGCCCCCCGGCGTACACCCCGGCACCGGCCCGGGACGCGGCGAACGCCATGGTGCCCGAGCCGGCGGTGCACGACGGGCCGCCCGAGCACGACCGGCCGGCCCTGCACGACGACTCGGCCCCGTACGACGAGTCGGTCCTGTACGACGGACCGGCCTTGTACGACTCCCTGGCCCTGTACGACGACGAGCCGCTCCGGAGCGACGAGCTGAACCGGAGCGACGAGCCGAACCGGAGCGACGAGCCGAGCCGGAGCGACGAGCCGCTCCTGGACCACTGGGACCGCTTCATCGCGTCGATGGAGCGGCAGGAAGGGCAGGAGCGGCAGGAGCGGCACGACGGGCAGAACGGCCGTCGGCAGGGCCAGGACGCCCCACCCCCTCAGAACGCGCTCCCGCCCCCGCCCGCCGCGCCCCTGCCC
>NZ_LAVA02000161.1 GCF_000974985.2 Streptomyces mangrovisoli
ACCGCAAGGCCCGCGTCCTGGCCGAATGGACGCTGTCGGGACTCTTCAAACGGGAGATCGTCTCGCTCGGCTCGCTCGAACACCCCCGGGCCGAGTTCGAACTCGCGGCCGGTGGAAAGCCTCCGCACCACCCCGAGGACGACCCGAAGGGGTCTTCCTGACCGGACCGAGGAACTCCACGCGCCGCCCCGGCGTCTGACGGATGTCGCCGTGGTCGGCCTCCCTGTCAGACTGCCCCACGACCCCGGACGAGCACCCACTCGCCCTCAGCACCCACGAGGCATTCCCCTTGAACTTCACGCGCTGGAGCGCCCGGCTCCCCGGAACGCAGCGCCGCGCCGCAGCGCGGACCGACCACGCGGCCACCCCGGACCGGCGGGGGGACGGCTCCGTGCCCGCGGCCCGCGCCGAGCAGTTCACCGGCGACGCGCCGTGCGCGCCCGGCGTGGACGACCTGCCCGCGCGCGCCGTCCTCGACCGCGTGCCCGCCCTCGTCGCGCTCGTGCACGGCCCCGAGCACCGCATCGCCTACGTCAACGACGCCTACGTCACCGCCTTCGGCGCCCGCCCGTCCGGCGAACCGGCCGGCGAGGCCCTGCCCGAACTGCGGGAGCTCGGCCTGCTCCCGCTGCTCGACCAGGTGCTGCGCAGCGGCAAGCCGCGCACCCTGAAGTCCCGCAAGGCCCCCGACGGCCGCTCCTACACGTTCACCTGCACCCCGGTCACCGAGGGCGAGGGCGGCGGCGTGCTCGTCTTCGCCACCGACGTCACCGACCACGCCGAGGCCGCCGAACGGCTGCGCGCCAGCGAGCGCCGGCAGCGCGAGACCGCCGTCACCCTCCAGCGCTCCCTGCTCCCGCAGGAACTCGAACAGCCCGACGACCTGCGCATCGCCGCGACCTACCAGCCCGGCGGCACCGAGGCGGCCGTCGGCGGCGACTGGTACGACGTCATCACCCTCGGCGGCGGCCGCACCGCCCTGGTCATCGGCGACGTCATGGGCCGCGGGGTGCGCGCCGCCGCCGTCATGGGCCAGCTCCGCACCGCCGTGCGCGCCTACGCCCGCCTCGACCTGCCCCCGCACGAGGTGCTCCAACTGCTCGACGGCCTCGCGACCGAGATCGACGCCAACCAGATCGCCACCTGCGTCTACGCCGTCCACGACCCGAACGAGGGCCGGCTGATCCACGCCTCCGCGGGCCACCTGCCGATCCTCGTCCGCGACGAGAACGGCACCGTCCGCCGCGCCGACGAACCCAACGGGCCGCCGCTCGGCACCGGCGGCTGGGTGCACTCCTCCGGCTCGATCCCGCTGGCCCCCGGCTCCACCGCCGTCCTCTACACCGACGGCCTCGTCGAGCGCCGCGACGAGGACCTCGACGAGGGCATCGCGTCCCTGGAGCGCGCCCTGGCCGGCGCCACCGGCACCCCGCAGGTCGTCTGCGACCGCCTGGTCCGCTCCGCCGGCGTCACCGCCGACCACGACGACGACGTCGCCGTCCTCGTCCTCCAGCACCCCGCCCGCACCGGCGCCGACGGCGACCTCTTCCGCAACGCGGCCCTGGAGCTGCTCGGCGGGGTCGAGGCGGCGCCCCGGGCCCGCGCCTTCGCCTCCGGCGTGCTCGCCAGCTGGCGCTTCCCGCCCGACCTGCACGACCTGGGCGTCCTCGCCGCGAGCGAACTCGTCGCCAACTCCCTCCAGCACGGCACGCCGCCCATGCGGCTGCGCCTGCGCCGCACCGACCGCCGTCTGATCGTCGAGGTCACCGACGGCGACGACCACCTGCCGCGCCGCCGCCGCGCGGAACCGGGCGACGAGTCGGGCCGGGGCATCGCCATCGTCGCGACCATCGCCACCACCTGGGGAGCGCGCCGCACCCCGGGCGGCGGCAAGGCCGTCTGGTGCGAGTTCCTGCTGCCCCGCGCCGGCTGAACCCGCCCCCGCGCACGCGAAGGGCGGCCGCCGTCCGAAGACGACGGCCGCCCCGGGAGCCGCGTTCGAGGTCCTACGCCTCCGCCGCGACCGGCACCTCGGTGGCGGTGCCCCGCGCGACCACCCGGTTGCGTCCGAGCCACGGCCGGTCCTGCACGGCGGTCAGCTGCCGCCCGAGCCTGAGCGCGAGCGCGGTGATCCCCAGCGAGAACACCAGGAACGTCACGATGTACGGCGCCTTGAGCGCCGCCCCCATCGGACCGCCCACCGCCGGACCGACGGCCATCGCGAGCTGCTTCACCAGGGCGAAGGCCGAGTTGTACTGCCCCGCCATGCCGCTCGGCGCCAGGTCCGCGACCAGCGGCGCGACGGTCGGCGACAGCATCGCCTCACCCAGCCCGAACAGGGCGTACGTCGAGATGAACGCGGCCGTCGCCATCTGCTGGCTGCCGTGCCCGAGCCCCGCGTATCCGGCGACCGCCCAGGCCACGGCCCAGATCAGGCCCACGGCGGCGATCACCCGCGACCGCTTGCGCCGCTCGACGAACCGCAGCACGGCGAACTGCGCCACCACGATCATCAGCGTGTTCGCGGCGAGCGCGGTCCCCAGCGCGGAGGTGGAGATCCCCGCCGCCCGGATGCCGTACGCGGTCAGACCCGAGTCGAACTGGCCGTAACAGGCGAAGAACAGCACGAAGCCCAACAGGCACAGCTGCACCATCGCCCGGTTGCCCACCAGCTGCCGCCAGCCGCCGCCCGTACCGCCGGGCGCGCGCTCGACCTGCGGCAGATGCGGCATCCGCACCGTCGCCATCACGCCGACCAGCAGCAGGAACATCGCCGCCTCGATCGCGAAGAGCAGGGTGAAGGAGGAGACGCGGGTGGTGTCGACGAGATGGCCGCCGATCAGCCCGCCGACGCCGAGGCCCAGGTTCTGCAGGAAGAACTGCGTCGCGAACGCCCGCGACCGGGTCTCCGACGGCGAGCAGTCCACGATCATCGTGGCCAGCGCCGGCTGCATCACGGCCTGACCCGCGCCGAGCGCGGTCGCGGCCAGGATCACGGTCGCCGCGCTTCCCGCGAGGCCCAGAGCCATCGCGCCCAGCGCCGCCGTGACCAGAGCCGTGAGCAGGACCGGCAGCGGGCCGCGCCGCACGATCGCCCGGCCGGCGAACGGCAGCACGATCAGCGCGGCCACGGCGAAGACGGCGAGGACCGTCCCCGCCGTCATGGCTCCCAGCCCCCGCACCTGTGCCACATAGACGTACAGGTAGGGGACGGTGAAGCCGAGCCCGAACGCGCTGAGCGCGTTGCCCACGTGGATCCGGCGCATCGCTGCGCCCATCGCCCTGGTCACGTTCACCTCTCTCAGATAGTTGGTGTGTCTCAGGTCTTACAACCGAAGACTTCGAAGATAAATTTCGAAGCTAAACAGTACATGCCGAAGGACTTCGACACCAAGTGACCCGTGCGATACTTCCGTCATGGGTGACACCCCCGGCACCAGCGGTGCGGGCCTCGGCGGCGAGCCGACGCTCGACGAACAGATCGCCGCCTACCAGCGCGAGTTCCAGGACCTCGACCCCCAGGTCGAGAAGATCGTCTCGGCCCTCTCCCGGCTCAACCGCCGGATGAACGTCGCCTACGGCCGCCAGACCGCGGCGCTCGGCATCAGCAACGCCGAGTGGGAGGTCCTCAAGGCCCTGGTGCTCTCGGGCGCCCCCTACCGGATGGGCCCGAGCGAGCTCGCGAAGCGCCTCGGCCTCACGCCGGCCGCCATGACCCACCGCATCGACCGGATGGTCGCGGAGGGTCTGGTCACCCGCGAGCGCGACGAGTCCAACCGGGTCCGGGTGATCGTCGAGCTCATGCCCGAGGGCCGGGACAAGTGGCTGGAGGCCATGCGGCTGGCCACGGTCTTCGAGGAGGACCTCCTCCAGGACCTCTCGGCCGACGAGCGCACGGTCCTCGGCGAGGTGCTGACCAGGCTTCTTCGCCGCGTGGAGCACGCCCAGCCGGACGCCGGCGGCCGGCTCACCGACCTCGACTAAAAGATCTTGACAGGGAGGGCTTGACGCGTCCTCCCGCGATCCGTAAAGTTCTTCGGGTTGCCGCGGGACCGTATCGGTTCTGCGACAGCACCTCCGCCGCAACTGCGGCAAACAAACCACCAGCACGATCGCCCGGTCGGGGTGAATTCGGCGTGCCCGAATTCCATTCGAATGGGACTCGGTGGATCTTGATCGGCCCGCAGGGGCCCGATTGGGAATCGCCGAGCGGATCCGCTAAGGTTTGAGACGTCGGAACGGCCCAACGGCCGGGAGGACAACCCCCGCTGACTGGGAGTCAGACACTGAAAAGGTCTGATAGAGTCGGAACCGCCGGAAAG
>NZ_LAVA02000162.1 GCF_000974985.2 Streptomyces mangrovisoli
CCCCTGGCCCCGCCCGGGATCGGGGCCGTCCCGCCCCCGGCGCCGGCGCCCGCCCCCTTCGGCCAGTCGCCGTACGGCCCCCCGGCCCCCGGCCAGACGCCGCCCCCGCCGGGCGGCTACCACCAGCCGCCCGCCCCGCCCTCGCCCCACGCGCCCGGCCTGCCGCCCGGCTACAACCAGCCGCCCAGCGCGCCGCCCGGCTACGGCCCGCAGGGCCAGCAGCAGTTCGGCCAGATCCCCGGCCAGTCCGGCGGCTACCCGGTGCCCCAGGGCGCGCCGCAGGCCGCGGGCGTGTCCGCGGCGCTCCAGAAGTACCGCGAGACGCCCACCGGCCAGCGCTGGACCGCGCAGAACAGCAAGCTGGTCCGCGTCGACCTCGGCGTCGGCGGGCAGCCCGTGCTCGCCCGCCAGGGCAGCATGGTGCTCTACCAGGGCAAGGTCGACTTCGCCTACAAGGGCGCGGGCTTCGCCGGCCGCCTGGTGGGCAACGCCACCGGCCAGGAGATGCAGCTGATGCGCTGCACCGGCCAGGGCCAGGTCTTCTTCGCGGAGAACTCCACCTATCTGCACCCCGTCGAGCTCCAGGGCGACGCGCTGTGCGTCTCCGCGGAGAACGTCCTCGCCTTCGACGAGAGCCTCCAGTACGAGGTCCGCCGCATCGAGGGCCACGGCATCCCCGGCGGCGCCCTGTTCACCATGCAGTTCCAGGGCACCGGCACGATCGTGGTCAAGACCCACGGCACGCCCGTGGTGCTGCCGGTCACGCCGACCACGTTCGTCGACTCCAACGCCGTCGTCGCCTGGTCCGCCGCCGCGCAGGTCATCGTCTCCAGCCAGGTGCGGATGCGGCGCAACGCCTACCCGGGCCACACCGGGGAGGGCGTCAACCTCCAGTTCCGGGCCGCGCCCGGCAATTTCGTCGTCGTCCAGCCGTACGAGGTCTGAGGGAGCCCGTCATGAACCAGCCGCTCGCGGGCTACGCCCCCGCCCCCGTCACCGCCCGTATGGACAACCACGGCGACCACATGCTGAAGGTCGCCATGCAGACCGGCAACGACCTCCTCGCGCGCGTGGGCTCGATGGTCGCCTACGAGGGCTTCATCCAGTACGAGCCCAACCCGCCGGCCGTGCGTCAGATCGCCCGCGACTGGATCACGGGCGAGGGCGCGCCGCTGATGAAGGTCTCCGGCGACGGCCTGCTCTACCTCGCCGACTACGGCGCCAACGTCGTCGTGATCAACCTCAACGGCGACGGCATCTCCGTCAACGCCACCAACCTGCTCGCCTTCGACGCGAACCTGACCTGGGGCGTGGAGCGGGTGAAGGGCCTCGCCAAGTTCGCCGGCCAGGGCCTGTGGAACACCAAGATCTCCGGCCAGGGCTGGGTGGCGCTGACCTCCCGGGGCAAGCCGATCGTCGTCGACTGCGGCGGCGGCGAGGACGAGACCTACGTCGACCCGGACGCGCTCGTCGCCTGGTCCCCGAACCTCAAGGTGAAGGGCAAGCGCAGCTTCAAGGCGCAGTCGCTGATCGGCCGCGGCAGCGGAGAGGCCTACCAGATGGGCTTCTCGGGCCAGGGCATCGTCGTCGTCCAGCCCAGCGAGGACAGCACCGACCGCATCCGGTTCCGGGGCTGAGGGGGAGCCAGAACACCATGCAGAGCCCGCTTTTCGCCTTCAACGACACCCAGAACCAGGACCGCTGGAGCCTCCAGAACAAGCAGATGCTGCGGGTCACCCTGGAGGGTCACGACGACATCCTCGCCCGCAAGGGGACGATGGTCGCCTACCAGGGACTCGTCGAGTTCGACGCCGAGTACCAGGCCCGCCACCAGGCCCGCGCGCGTGCCTACACCGGCGAGGGCCTGGACCTGATGCGCTGCCACGGGCAGGGCACGGTCTTCCTGGCCAACCTCGCCCAGCACGTCCACGTCATGGACGTCGAGCAGGACGGCCTCACCGTCGACAGCAGCTATGTGCTGGCGATGGACTCCTCGCTGCACCACGAGGTGATCGCCGTCGACAGCCAGTACGGCATCTCCGGCTCCGGGAAGTACCAGCTCAACATCACCGGCCGCGGCAAGGTCGCCCTGATGACCTCGGGCGCGCCGCTGCTGATGCAGGTCACCCCCGACAAGTACGTCAACTGCGACGCCGACGCGATCGTCGCCTGGTCCACCGGGCTGCGCGTGCAGATGCAGGCCCAGACGCACTCCTCGGGCGTGTGGCGGCGCCGGGGCAACACCGGCGAGGGCTGGGAGCTCAGCTTCATGGGCAGCGGGTTCGCGCTCGTCCAGCCCAGCGAGCTGCTGCCGCCGCAGAACGCGAACATCGGCCAGGGCATCGCCGCACAGTTCGGCATGGGCCAGCAGGGCGCCCGCGGCGCCAACCAGGGCAACGTCTGGAGCTGATCCGGCCGTACACGCGCGTGTACGGCGCGAGGGGGTGACCGCCGACGGCGGTCACCCCCTCGCGCCGCGGGAGCGGCCAGGCCTCACAGCCGCGCCCGCGTCGCCTCCAGCAGTCGTACGACCGACTCGTCGGCCACCGTCGCCACCTCGTCGTAGCCGAACCAGCGCAGGTCGAGGGACTCGTCGCTGATCTGCTGCACCGCGTCCGGCGGCGCGAGGACCGCGTACTGCACGTCGAAGTGCCAGTGGCAGGGCGCCGGGATCGGATGCCGGTCCAGGCGCACCGGACCGCCCGGCACCAGCGTGAGACCCGCGATGCCGGACTCCTCGGTCGCCTCGCGCAGCGCCGCCGCCTCCAGGGAGGCGTCCTGCGGCTCGCAGTGGCCACCCATCTGGAGCCACAGCCGCAGCTTGCGGTGCAGGGTCAGCAGCACCCGCCGCCGCTCCGGGTCGATCACCAGCGCGCTGGCCGTGACATGCCCGGCCTCGCACGCCTTCCAGACGCCGTCCGGGTGCGCGGCCAGATGACCGATGTAGAGCCCGCGCAGTTCGGCCTGGTCCGGGTACTCCTTGAGCACGTGGACCGCGTCGTCGTACAGGCTCATTCGCCGTCTTCGCTCTCGTCGTCCCCGGCCTTGCCGCCCGGCTCGTCCTTCTTCAGGTTCGGCTTCTCGCCGGAGCCGCTCGCCGCCTCGCCGAGCAGCTTGTCCAGCTCGGAGAAGTCCATGTGCTCGCGGTGCACGAAGCCGTCCGGGTCGTCCAGGTCGGTGGCCGTCGGCAGCATGTCCGGGTGCGCCCACAGCGCGTCCCGGCCGTCGACACCGCGCGCGTCGGTCAGCGAGGCCCACAGGCGCGACGCGTCGCGCAGCCGCCGGGGGCGCAGCTCCAGACCGATCAGCGTGGCGAACGTCTGCTCCGCGGGGCCGCCGGAGGCGCGGCGCCGGCGCAGCGTCTCGCGCAGCGCGTCAGCGGACGACAGACGGGGCTTCGCGGCCGCGTGGACCACCGCGTCGACCCAGCCCTCCACGAGCGCCAGAGCCGTCTCCAGACGCGCCAGGGCGGCCTTCTGCTCGGGCGTGTCCTCGGGCTGGAACATGCCCTGCTGAAGGGCTTCCTGAAGCTGCTCGGGGTTCTGCGGGTCGAACTGGCCGACGACGTCCTCCAGCTTGGCGGTGTCGACCTTGATCCCGCGCGCGTACCCGTCGACCGCGCCGAACAGGTGCGAGCGCAGCCACGGCACGTGCGCGAACAGGCGCTGGTGGGCGGCCTCGCGCAGGGCGAGGTACAGCCGCACCTCCTCCTTGGGCACGCCCAGGTCCTTGCCGAACGACTCGATGTTCACCGGAAGGAGTGCCGCCTTGCCCGCCGGACCGAGCGGCAGACCGATGTCGGTCGAGCCGACGACCTCGCCCGCGAGTACGCCGACGGCCTGGCCGATCTGGGTGCCGAACATGGCGCCGCCCATGGAGCGCATCATGCCGATCAGCGGGCCGGCCATGGCCTGCATCTCCTCCGGAAGGACGTCGCCCATGGCGGCGCCGACCCGCTCGGCGACCGGGTCGACCAGTTCCTTCCAGGCCGGGAGGGTGGCCTCGACCCACTCCGCGCGGCTCCACGCGAGGGCCGTGCCCGCGCCGGACGGCAGCGACGTGGCGTCGTCCAGCCACAGGTCGGCGAGGCGGACGGCCTCCTCGACGGCGGAGCGCTCGCTGGGTCCGACGCTCGCGTCCTTGACGCCGTCGGAGGTGCCCTGCGCGACCGTCTGCCGGGCGATCTGCTTGGCCATGTCCCAGTTCACCGGGCCGCCCTCGTAGGAGAGCATCTGGCCCAGCTGCTGGAACGCGGCGCCCAGGTCGGTGGGGTTCAGCGAGCCGAACATGGCAGCGAGCGGATTGTCGCCGCCGGGGCCTCCGGCACCGGGCAACCCGAAACCGAACGGGTTGCCCGGTCCCTGCCCACCGGCGCCCTGCTGGTCCTTCTTCTTGCCCTCGTCGCCGTCTTCCGGCTCCTCCGGCGGAAGGCCGAATCCGAATGGGGTGTCACTCACGGGGTTCCTCGGCTGGTAAGGCCACCGGTTCTCGCCGGCGGCTCGGCTGCCCTGCAACACCACCCAGCGTAGACACCCGGGACCAATCGGGCCTCGGTGCTTCGCCGACCGGCGGCCTGCGGCAGGATGGATGCCACCTGGTACGCACGCGTCACTGCGCGTCCGTACTGAAGACAACCGCTGGAGACGCCTGGTGAGTTCCCCAGATCCGCAGGTTCGCGCAGCGCGAAACCAAACGACCGGCAGCAGTCCCGCCGTACGCGGGCCCGTGGTCGCGGTGACCGGAGCCGCGAGCGGGGTCGGCGCGCTGCTCACCGCACAGCTCGCCGCGTCCGGCCAGGTCAAGCAGATCATCGCCATCGACGAGCGGCGCGGGGAGTGCGCCGAGGCGCTGTGGCACATCCTGGACGTACGGGACCCGGCGATCGCGGACAAGCTGCGCGGCGCGGACGTCGTGGTGCACCTCGCGCTCGACCTCGACCTGGAGACGGATCCCGCGGCGCGCACCGCCTACAACGTCCGGGGGACGCAGACCGTGCTGACGGCCGCCGCGGCGGCCGGCGTGCACCGGGTGGTGCTGTGCACGTCCGCGATGGTCTACGGCGCGCTGGAGGACAACGAGCTGCCGCTGTCGGAGGACGCCGAACTGCGCGCCACCGCCGAGGCCACCGGCGTCGGGGACCTGCTGGAGATCGAGCGGCTGGCCCGGCGCGCCCCCCGCGCGCACCCCGGGCTCAACGTCACCGTGGTGCGCCCCGCCGTCCTGGTCGGGGGTACGGACACCGCGCTGACCCGGTACTTCGAGTCACCCCGGCTGCTGGTGGTGGCCGGGTCGCGGCCGGCCTGGCAGTTCTGCCATGTCGAGGACCTGTGCAGCGCCCTGGAGTACGCCGTCCTGGAGAAGGTCGACGGCGAGCTGGCGGTCGGCTGCGACGGCTGGCTGGAGCAGGAGGAGGTCGAGGAGCTCAGCGGCATCCGGCGCATGGAGCTGCCGTCGGCGGTCGCGCTGGGCGCGGCGGCCCGGCTGCACCGGATCGGGCTCACGCCGTCCCCGGCCGGCGACCTCGCCTACACGATGTACCCGTGGGTGGTGAGCGGGAGCCGGCTGCACGACGCGGGCTGGCGGCCGCGGTGGACCAACGAGGACGTACTGGCCGAGCTGCTGGAGGAGGTCTCCGGCCGGCACACGGTGGCCGGGCGCCGCCTCGGCCGCAAGGACGCGACGGCGGCGGGCGCGGCGGGTGCGACGGTCGCCCTGCTGGGCGCGGCGGCCGTGGTCCGCAGGGCCCGCAAGGCGCGGCGTCGGATCTGAGCGGGCGCCGGTCGGGCGCCGGTCGCTGTAGGACGCTCCAAGCCACCCGCGCGCGGGACGGGCGAACCTCGTATTCCGTGCTGTCGGCGGGGTGCGGCACGATGGAGGCATGGCATCCACGAACGATCATCCCGGCGAGTCGGCCGCCGGGGACCCCGTCAAGCTCATCGCCGTCCGGGACAGCGCGCTCTCGGTGGACGAGGTCTTCCGGGCGCTCGGTGACGACGCGGCCGGCGGCGTCGCCCTGTTCGTGGGGACGGTCCGCAACCACGACGGCGGCGCCGACGTCGACGCGCTCGGCTACTCGTGCCACCCCAGTGCCGAGGCCGAGATGCGGCGTGTCGCCGAGAAGGTCGTCGCGGAGTACCCCGTGCGGGCGCTGGCGGCGGTGCACCGGGTGGGCGATCTGACCATCGGGGACCTCGCCGTCGTCGTCGGCGTGTCGTGTCCGCACCGGGCGGAGGCGTTCGACGCGTGCCGGAAGCTGATCGACGACCTCAAGCACGAGGTGCCGATCTGGAAGCACCAGAGGTTCTCCGACGGCACCGAGGAGTGGGTCGGCGCCTGCTGAGCGGTGGCGCGGGACCGGCGCCGAGGGCCCTCGGCGCCACCGTGCGTCCGCCTCTGTCTCCGGTTGCGTAACCGCAACCCTGCCCCGAGCGTTGTCACTGCGGATGGTTAATCTGCTCATCAGTCAGTTGCGGTCGCTCTGGGGTTGGGAGGTCGTCATGGCGGCGCTCGCCTGGTTGCTGATTCCGCTGGTGGCCGCGGTCGGCGCGGGGCTCTGGGGCAGTTGGGCCAACCGGACCCGCAAGGCGCGCAGCGACGGTCCGGAGCTCGACGGCTACGCCCGCTTCCGTGAGGCCATGGAGCGGTCGCACTCCGGCATGTGAGGGACGGTGCCGGAGCGGCGGGTGTGCCGGGAGGCGGTCGGAGTTGCGGCCCTGACGGCACGCTGACAGACACGTCCCGTACTGTCGTGCCATGCCACGCCGCACCGCGACGATGCTCGCCTCCACCCTGATGCTGATCGCGCTTCTGTGCGCGGGAGTCCTCATCCGCGTGCCGTACGCGGAGATGTCACCGGGACCGACGGTGAACACGCTCGGCGAGCACGACGGCGAGCCGGTGCTCCAGATCTCCGGCCGCAAGACGTACGCGGCCAGCGGGCATCTGAACATGACCACGGTGCGGGTCACGAGCGCGGACTACCAGATGAACCTGGTCGAGGCGGTCTACGGCTGGCTGGCGCACGACAGCAAGATCGTGCCGCACGACACGCTCTACCCGGACGGCAAGACCGAGGAGCAGTCGACGCAGGAGAACGCGGAGGAGTTCAGCCAGTCCCAGGAGAGCGCCAAGGTCGCCGCCCTGAAGGAACTCGGCATCCCCGTGAAGTCCTGGGTGATCGTCTCCACCGTGGTCAAGGACTCCCCGGCCGAGGGCAAGCTGCACGCCGGTGACGTGATCAAGGACGTCGACGGCACGACGGTCAAGCAGCCCGCGGACGTCGCGAAGCTGGTGACCAAGCACAAGCCCGGCGAGCAGGTCGTCTTCACGGTGATCCCGGCCAAGGAACAGGCCGCCGCCGAGAAGGCCGGCCGTACGGCGACGAAGACCGAGAAGGTCACGATCACCACCGCGACCTCGCACGACAGCGGGGAGAAGCGCGCCATCGTCGGCATCTCGGCGGGAACGGACCACACGTTCCCGTTCAGCATCGACATCAAGCTGGCCGACGTCGGCGGGCCGAGTGCCGGTCTGATGTTCTCGCTCGGCATCTACGACAAGCTCACCCCGGGCGACCTCACCGGCGGCAAGTTCGTCGCGGGCACCGGCACCATCGACGACGACGGCAAGGTCGGTCCGATCGGCGGCGTCGACATGAAGACGATCGGCGCGCGCAACCAGGGCGCCCAGTACTTCCTGACCCCCGCCGACAACTGCGCGGAGGCCGCGAAGGACACCCCGAGCGGGCTGCGGCTGGTGAAGGTCGACACCATCGACGACGCCCTCAAGGCGCTCAAGGAGATCCGCAGCGGCGACACCGCCGACCTGCCGAAGTGCACGACCAAGGGCTGACGGGACCGGGAGGGCGGGGGCGCGCTCAGGCGGGCGGCCCCGGCCGTCCCTGGGGGCCTCAGTCCTCGAACGTGGCCTTCAGTGCCTCCGCGAGCCCCGGCACCAGGTCGGGGCCGGTGAGGACGTCGGTGGGGGAGTCCTTCTCGCGCAGCCGCAGGGCCGACTCGCGGCCGCCGTCGCGCAGCACCGCGACCGTCATCCGGACCTCCTGGCGCTCCGGGTGCTCGGCGACCCAGCGCGCCAGCTTGGCCTCGTTCAGGCCCTGCGGGACCTGGGCCTCGGCGGACGGCGGCAGCATCAGACGCTCCACGGTGAGCGCGCAGCCGACCACCGCGTCGGGCCAGGCGATCGTGCCGAGGAACTCGTCGAGCGGCTGGTGCGTTGGCACTTCGTCCTGCTCGATCGGGGTGAGACCGGTGGTCTCGGGCTCGTCCTCGAGGCCGAGCTGGGCCGCGAGAGCGGGTTCCTGGACCCGCAGCCGTGCGGTGTCGACGAGGGCGAAGAGGCGGGCGGGCTGGTCCCAGCCGAGGCCGGAGGCGTACTCGTCGATCTCGAGCACGGCCCGGGTGAGCGGGCTCGCCGCCATGGGAGTGTTGGACATGGTCACAATCCTCTCTCGTTCCTGGCCGGAATCGGGAACCGAGTAAACGGTGAGTAAGTTGCATAGGTGTGGGCCCGCGATCACGGGGGGCCACGGCAGGTCCGCGAACACGAGGGCCTGACGTTTCGAGAGCGAACTTCGAGGTGCGCACCTTGGCTTTCCAGATGCCGGACCGCGGTGGAGGCCCGACGGGGCCGCGGATGAGAGTGGGCCGTCCGTCCCGGCGGGCCCGCACCCTGCTCATGACGCTGGGCGTCCTTGCCGTTCTCGGCATGGCGTTCACCATGTTCGCGGGCTTCTGGACGAACTGGCTCTGGTACCGGTCGGTGCACTACTCGTCGGTGTTCACCACGACGCTCTGGACCAAGGTCGGCCTCTTCTTCGTCTTCGGTCTGCTGATGGCCGTCGCGGTCGGGGTCAACATCTGGCTCGCGCACCGGCTGAGGCCCCCGCTGAGCGCCATGTCCGTGGAACAGCAGAGCCTCGACCGCTACCGGATGGGCATCGCGCCGTACAAGAAGTGGCTGCTGCTGTCGATCACCGCGCTCGTCGGGCTGATCGCCGGCGCCTCCGCCTCCAGTCAGTGGCGCACCTGGCTGATGTGGGTGAACGGCGTCTCCTTCCACCAGAAGGACCCGCAGTTCCACCTCGACGTCTCGTTCTACGCCTTCGACCTGCCCTGGTACCGGTTCCTGCTGGGCTTCGGCTTCGCCACCGTGATCCTCTCGCTGATCGCGGCCGCGCTCACCCACTACCTCTACGGCGGGCTGCGCGTCACCAGCCCCGGCGCGAAGGCCACGGCCGCCGCGACCGGGCACCTGTCGGTGCTCATCGGCATCTTCGTCGCACTGAAGGCGGTCGCCTACTGGCTCGACCGGTACGGACTCGCGGTGAAGTCCAGCGACTTCAAGGCGACCGACAACTGGACGGGCCTGCGCTACGTCGACGCCAACGCCTATCTGCCGGCGAAGACGATCCTGTTCTTCATCGCGGTGATCTGCGCGCTGCTGTTCTTCGCCACCCTGTGGCGGCGGACCTGGCAGCTGCCGGTGATCGGGTTCGGCCTGATGGTGCTCTCCGCGATCCTGATCGGCGGCCTGTATCCGGCGATCGTGCAGAAGTTCCAGGTCCAGCCGAACGAGCAGGCCAAGGAAGCGCCGTACGTCAAGAAGAACATCGAGGCGACGCGCAAGGCGTACGACATCGACGACGCGAAGGTCTCCGACTACGCGGGCACGAGTACGACCAAGGACAAGAGCACGCTGCGCGACGACGCGCAGAGCGCGGCGAGCTACCGCCTGATGGACCCGAACGTCGTGTCGCCGACGTTCGAGCAGCTCCAGCAGGTGCGCAACTACTACAGCTTCCCGTCCAACCTCGCCGTCGACCGCTACAAGATCGACGGTAAGGACCAGGACACGGTCATCGGCCTGCGCGAGCTGAATCTCGACGGCATCCCGAAGAAGAACTGGATCAACGACCACTTCCGCTACACGCACGGCTACGGCGTGGTCGCGGCCAAGGGCACCGAGGCCGACTCCGAGGGACGCCCGGTCTTCACCGAGTCCGACCTGCCGTCCACCGGCCAGCTCGGCACGTACGAACAGCGCGTGTACTACGGCGAGAAGACGACGACGTACTCCATCGTCGGCGGTCCCCAGAAGGAGATCGACTACTCCGACGACAGCGGCGAGAAGACCACGAGCTACCAGGCCAAGAGCGGCGTCAGCCTGTCCAGCCCGCTGAACCGGGCGGCGTACGCGGTGGCGTTCGGCGAACCGCAGATCCTCTACTCCGGCGCCATCGGCGACGGTTCGCGGATCCTGTACAACCGCACGCCCAAGGAGCGCGTCGAGGCGGTGGCCCCCTGGCTGACCATCGACGGCGTGGCCTACCCGGCCGTGGTCGACGGGCGCATCCAGTGGATCGTCGACGCCTACACGACCACCAACGGCTATCCGTACGCGTCCCGTACGACGCTCGGCGACACCACCACCGACTCGCTGACGGCGGCCAACAACCAGCACGTGGTGGCCCAGCAGAACCAGGTCAACTACATCCGCAACTCGGTGAAGGCGACCGTGGACGCCTACACCGGCGAGGTCAAGCTGTACCAGTGGGACACCAAGGACCCGGTGCTGAAGACCTGGATGAAGGCGTTCCCGGGGACGGTGCAGCCGAAGACGGCCATCTCCTCGGACCTGATGAGCCACTTCCGGTACCCGCAGGACCTGTTCAAGGTGCAGCGCGAGCTGCTCACCCGCTACCACGTGACGGACGCGCAGACGTTCCTCAGCGGCAGCGAGGTGTGGCAGATCCCGGACGACCCGACCAACAAGTCGGGCAACGCGGTGCCGCCGTACTACCTCAGTCTGAAGATGCCGGGCGAGTCGTCCCAGACGTTCTCGCTGACGACATCGATGACCCCCAACGGGCGTGACAACCTGAGTGCGTTCATGTCGGTGAACGCGGACGCGGACTCCGCCGACTACGGCAAGATCACCATCCTGAAGACGCCGACGGGCAAAACCGTCGACGGGCCCAAACGGGTGCAGAGCCAGTTCCAGTCCGAGCCATCGATCGCCGAGTCCATCAGACTTCTCAGAGGCGGCGACTCGGACATCGAGTACGGCAACCTGCTGACGGTGCCGCTCGACGGCGGGCTGCTGTACGTGGAACCGGTCTATGTGCGCGGCGGCGACCTCAAGTACCCGCTGTTGCGCAAGGTGTTGGTGACCTACGGCGGCAACACGGCGTTCGAGGACACCCTCGACCAGGCGTTGGACAAGGTGTTCGGGACGGACGGTGCCACGACTACGCCACCGGACACCGGCACCACGAATCCGCCGACGTCGAGCAATCCGACGGTGCAGCAGGCGCTGGACGACGCCCAGAAGGCGTTCGACCAGGGTCAGGCCGCCCTGAAGAAGGGCGACTGGGAGGCGTACGGCAAGGCGCAGAAGGATCTCCAGGCCGCCCTCAAGCGGGCGGAGGAGGCGCAGGACGAGGCCGACAAGGGCAGCAAGAGCGGCAAGAAGTCCAGCAGCAGCGCGAGCCCCAGTGCGAGCCCCAGCGCCAGCGCCAGTCCCAGTCCCCGTGCGAGCGCCGGCGGCAGCGGATAGAAGGGCAGCTCAGGGGCGGTTCCGGGGAATGATCGATCGCCCCCTCGCGTCGTGGTACGGTTGCAACACAACGGCGCGGGGTGGAGCAGCTCGGTAGCTCGCTGGGCTCATAACCCAGAGGTCGCAGGTTCAAATCCTGTCCCCGCTACTGAAAACGAAGGCCCGGATTCTCAGGAATCCGGGCCTTCGTGATGTGCGAACGCATGTGCCTGGCCGTGTACCGGCCGCGCCGCCGGGGGGAGTTGGGCCTTCTGTGTTTGACTTGTCTCTCTGTGGGCATGTCGACAAAACGCTGAAGTGACCTCACTGGCTGCGGTATACCAGGTGTACCCAGGTTGCAGGTGGTGCGACGATGGACGTTATGGGGGACAAGGCAACTCTGTTCGAGACAGGACGATTTGCGCAGCCTTCCGAACGGGAGGAGGCCCGGGACGAGTCCGGGCAGGCGGCTGACGAAGCAGCCGAGGAGATCCGCACCCGGCTCGCCGTCGAGGACGGCGACGTCGAGGCGATGAGCGTCCTCGGCGCCATGCTGCTGCGCCGCGGCGACCTCGACGGAGCCGAACCCCATCTGCGTGCCGCCACCGCCGAGGGCGACCGCGCCGCCGCCAACAACCTCGGAGTCCTCCTGCACCAGCGCGGCTACGCCGAGGAGGCGGCCGGCTGGTGGCGGATCGCCGCCGTCGCCGGATCGGCGGCCGCCGGGCACGCGCTCGGCCGCCACCACCGCGAGCGCGGCGACGAGCCCGCCGCCGAGTACTGGCTGCGCCAGTCCGCCGAACAGGGCCATGTCCTCGGCGCCTACGCCCTCGCCGACCTGCTGGAGCACCGCGGGGACCCGGGCGCCGAACAGTGGATGCGGGCCGCCGCCGAACGCGGGCACCGGGAGGCCGCGTACCGGCTGGCCCGCGCGCTCGACCGGCGCGCCGCACGGGAGAGCGGCGCCGACAACGGTGTCGAGGCGCCCGCGGGAGGCGCCGAGGGGGCCGAGCAGTGGTACCGGCAGGCCGCGGCGCGCGGGCACCGCCGGGCCGCGCTGCACCTCGGGGCCATCCTGGAGCGGCGCGGCGAGCTCAAGGAGGCCGGCCGCTGGTACCTGACGTCCGCCAAGGACGGCGAGGCGCGCGCCGCCTGCGCGCTCGGGTTCCTGCTGCGCGACGCCGGGGACCCCGAGAGCGCCGCCGTCTGGTGGCTCAGGGCCGCGCAGGACGGCGACGGCAACGCCGCGAACGCGCTCGGCGCGCTGCACGCCGAGCGCGGCGAGACCCAGACCGCCGAGCGCTGGTACCGGGCGGCGATGGACGCGGGCGACGACAACGGCGCGTACAACCTCGCGCTGCTCTGCGTGGAGCAGGGGCGGACCGCGCAGGCCGAACAGTGGTACCGGCGGGCCGCGTACGCCGGGCACCGGGAGGCGGCGAACGCGCTGGCCGTGCTGCTGCTCCAGGGCGGGGACGCGGCCGGGGCCGAGCCGTGGTTCTCCAAGGCGGCGGAGGCGGGCAGCGTCGACGCCGCGTTCAACCTCGGCATCCTGCACGCCGGGCGCGACGAGGACGAACTCGCGCTGCGCTGGTACGAGCGGGCGGCCGCCGCCGGGCACACGGAGGCCGCGCTCCAGGTCGGCATCGCCCGGCTGCGGGAGGGCGACGAGCGGGAGGCCGAGCGGCATCTGCGGTGCGCGGCGGGGGGCGGCAGCGCGGAGGCCGCGTACCGGCTGGCGGCCGTGCTCGACGCGCGGCGGCCGGCCGGCTCGCCGCACGAGCTGGGCGAGCAGGTGCACGAGAAGACCGAGTGCGAGGAGTGGTACGAGCGGGCGGCCGGGCAGGGGCACCGGCGGGCCCAGGTGCGGGTCGGGATGCTCGCGGCGGCGCGGGGGGACGTCGTCGAGGCGGCGCGGTGGTACCGGACGGCTGCGGAGGCGGGGTCCCGCAACGGGGCGTTCAACCTCGGACTGCTGCTGGCGCGGGAGGGCAGCGAGCCCGAGGCGGCGGTGTGGTGGACGCGGGCGGCCGACGCCGGTCATGGGCGGGCGGCGTTGCGGCTGGCCCTGGTCTACGCGCGTCGTGGCGAGCTGGAGGAAGGGCGGCGGTGGGCGGAGCGGGCGGTTGCGCTGGGGCCGGGGGAGGTGGCGGAGCGGGCGGCTGCGTTGGGGGAGGTGCTGCGGTCGGAGATGTCGGCGTGAGCGTTGGCACTGGGCTTGGCTGTGGGGGGTGTCTGCCCACCCGCCCGCCCGACTCGGTGGGCTCAGGGGTGGCCGTCCCTGGGGCTCCGCCCCAGACCCCGAGG
>NZ_LAVA02000163.1 GCF_000974985.2 Streptomyces mangrovisoli
CCCCCCGCCTCCCCGCTGGCAGTTCACGCCTGGCGCGACCACGACCCCACCGCCCGCGACCTGCCCGGCATGAGCCTCGGCCGCCTTCCGCTGGAACCCGGCGCCGACACCGCCGAGCGCCTCTGGACGCTCGGCGTGCGCCGCGCCGAACTCGACGCGCCGGTCGATCTGACCGCCACCGACCCGGCGGCACAGCGCGCGGCCATCGACCGGCTGGCCCTCGTCCGCGACCTCACGGCGCGCGCCGTCCTGGTCGACTGGCGGCTGCGGCTGCCCCCGGGAGCGCCCGAGCAGGCCTGGAAACGCCTCTCCCACCTCCAGCCGCCGACCCGCCTCGACGGCCCCGAGGACGTCCCAGGCGCGCTCCACGCCTGGCGCACCACCCACTACCTCTGCAAACTCGTCTGGCGCCAGGGCCCCGGCTTCGTCCAGATCCGGGACCGCCGCTGGGGCGACCTGCGCCGCTTCACCGTCGACGAGCCGCACTACCGCGAGGCCATCGCCGTCCTCGACCGCGGCGCCGTCCACACGGACGTGGCGGCGGACGCGCTCGCCGACCTCACCGACGAACAACTCGTGCTGCGGCTGGGCGACTTCGCGTGGTGGCTGCCGTATCGCGTCACCCGCTGGCTCCAGGAGGCGATGGTGATCTGACCCGGGCGGGGCACGGCTCAGCGCAGCGCGGTCTCCCAGGTGTCGACGGCGTAGTGCAGGGACATGCCGCTGCGGGCGTACAACTGCGGTGCCCCGGTGGGGTTGGCGGTGTCCACGCCGAGGCCCACGGTGTCGCGGCCGCGCGCCGTGAACGCGGCGAAGGCCTGACGCAGCAGCAGCCCGCCGACACCGCGGCCGCGGGCCTCGCGCAGGACGCCGAGACTGCGGATCCAGCCCATCGCCTCGCGGTCGTCCCGGGCCAGCAGGAATCCGGTGTCCCCGAGTCCGTCGGCGGCGGCGATCCACACCAGCGACCAGTCGAGGTGATCGGCGTCGACGTCGTCCAGCCACTGCTCGTAGGTGCGCCGCTGGAACCCGAAGTGCTCGGCGAAGGACGCCTGGTGGAGCGCGTGCACGCGCAGCCGGTCCGCCTCGTCCTCGCAGGACCGCACGCGTACGCCGGCGGACGGCTCGGGTACGGCGTCCCCCGCGGGGGAGAGGGTCCGGGTGAGTACGTGGTAGCGCCGTACGACCGACCACCCGCGGTCCTTCAACAGGGTGGTGTCGAGGGTGGGCACGGAGTTGAGGTGCAGATGCGCCACGGCCCGTCCGGCGCCCGCCTTTTCGCGGGCGCGGTCCCGCAGGGCGTCGAGGATGCGCGCGCCCGCCGCCTGGTGGTCGGGCAGCACGTAGTGGTCGACGTCGATGCGCTCGCCGCCCGAGTCGTCCCACAACAGGCCGTACGCCACCAGCCGTTCGCCCTCGAAGCCCAGCCAGGAGTCCCGCGAAAGATCGATCCCGGCCTTGGTGAGGTCGGCCCGCACCGTGTGCAGATCGGTCTCCGGCTGCCCGATCTCGATGCGGTCGATCTCGTTGAGCAGCGCGGTGACGGCCGGCGCGTCGTCGAGTGCGGCGGGCCGTACGAGAAGGGACATGGGACCCAAGGGTGCGGCCCGGCGGGCACGCGCGCAACGGGATTTCGCCGCCGGAGTCGTATACGGCCGGACCGCGCAGGATGCTGTTCCTCCGCCTGCCGGGGCTTGATCCCACGCCCGCCGGGGCCTGCTCCTGGGTCTGCCTGCCGGGGCGTGTCGGTGCCCGGGGATTGAGATCCCGGGCGCAGGGCAACCGCTCCCCGAACCGGTGGACGCCGGGCCGTCCGGGTCCGGGCGGCAGGGGAGAGGTGCGTGGCAATGGCCGAGCGGCCGACGGCGGAGCAGGTGTCCGGAGCGGTGGACCGCAAGGGGACGGAGGCGGGGACGCCTCCGTTGCGGCCCGGCGGTTACGACCCGGCCGACTACGCCGCAGCCGTCGTACGCAGCGCCGAGGAGGCCGGGGTGTCACCCCTGCTGCTGATGACCGTGCTGCACAACGAGGCGTACAAGCCCCATCATCCGCTGCTGGAACGGCTGTGGCAGTGGTGGAAGCCCGAGGCGTCGTTCGGCGTGGCCAACATGCACCGGGCGACCTTCGAACAGGTCCGGCGCGCGCACGGCCTGGACGGCCGGTGGCAGGACCTGCGCGACGACCCCGCCTTCGCCCTGCGCGCGGCGGCGCTGCACCTGCACGACCTGGACCGGAGCCTGCCCCGGCGCCATGTGCGCCGCTGCACCCGCGACGAACTCCTCGCCCTCGGCTACAACGCGGGCGAACGCAACATGCGGGCCTTCGCCCGCGGAGTCCCCCCGGGCCCGATGGCCCGCTCGTACCTGCGGCGCTTCCGCGGCCACCGCCGCCGGGCCGCCGCGGTCCTCGCGGACATCGGCGGGCCCGGCGGCTGACGCGTGGTCCTCGCCGCCTACTTGAAGCCGCCTACTTGAACCAGTACCGGACCCCGCTGTGGTGGGAGCAGGTGCCCGACGAGTGCGCGGAGTAGGACACGGTGGCGTCCTTGCACTTCGCGGTCTCGTACTTGTCCTTGGGCTTCTGGTGATGCGTCCATCCGCACAGCCCCGTGGTGTGGTGGACGCAGTGGTGGGCGGAGTTGGTGGCCGGCAGCGCAGTCGACGCGGACGCGGTGGGCGCACTCAGGAAGACTCCGGCGGCGGCAAGTGCCACGGCCGATGCGGCGATACGGGCGAGCAAAGGTTTCCCCCCTCGGGAAATGTGAACGTGCTGCGAAGATTTTATAGCGGATTCGCGGCGCCCTTGACGCGTCTTTGCTCCTCTTTGGGTGGTCCTGCCCGGCCGGACGGCCGACCGGAAGGCGCGCGGACCGCTCGCCCCCGGACGGGCGCGTCTGCCAGGATCGTCCTGACGGCGGCCACCGATCACCGGGGCCGACCTGCGAGAGGACAACTTCATGACGCTCGATACGAGCAGATCCACCGTGGCCGTACTGGGTCCGGGAGGCATCGGCGGGCTGCTGGCCGCGTTGCTGGCCCGCGACGGGCACCGCGTCGTCTGCCTGGCCCGTAAGGGGACGGCGGACATCCTGCGCGACCGCGGGATCGAGGTCCGCAGCCGCCGGTTCGGCGACTTCACCGCACGGGTGGAAGCCGACACCGAGCTGCGGGAGCCGGTCGACGCGTGCCTGATCACCGTCAAGCAGACCTCGTTGGACGCCGCGCTCACCCGGGTCCCGTCGGCCGCGCTCGGGGACGCCCTCGTCGTGCCGCTGCTGAACGGCATCGAACACCCGGCGGCCCTCCGCGCCCGCTACGGGGCCGGCCGGGTGGCCGCCGGGGTCATCCGGGTCGAGTCCACCCGCCTCGAACCCGGAGCCACCGGGCCCGTCGTCATCGAGCACGGCAGCCCGTTCGTGGAGATCGACCTCGCCCCCGGTACGGCGTCACGCCCGCGGGTCGACACCCTGGCGGCCGGACTGTCCGCCGCCGGAGCCGTCACCCGGGTGATCGAGGACGAGACCACGGCCCTGTGGGCGAAACTGGCCTTCCTCGCGCCCTTCGCCCTCCTCACCACCCGGTACGAGGCTCCGCTCGGCGAGGTCCGCGTCCGCCACCAGGAGGAGCTGAGGAGCCTGGTCGCCGAGACCACCGCGATCGGCCGGGCCGACGGCGCCCGGGTGGACGCCGCCACGACCCTCGCGCGCTACGACGCCTTCCCGGCCGAGGCCAGGTCCTCGATGCAGCGCGACGCGGAGGCCGGCCGGCCGCTGGAACTCGAC
Source organism: Streptomyces mangrovisoli (assembly GCF_000974985.2). GTDB lineage: Bacteria > Actinomycetota > Actinomycetes > Streptomycetales > Streptomycetaceae > Streptomyces > Streptomyces mangrovisoli. The sequence continues at coordinate 3,782 of NZ_LAVA02000163.1, forward strand.
GCCATCGGCGGCGCGTTGCTGCGGGCGGCCGACCGGCACGGGGTGTCCGCGCCGGTGACGAGCCGCCTGGTGCGGGAGTTGCGCGCGGCGGGTCACTAGGTCCGGACAGGATCTAGCCCGCCGGGACGGTGTCCTCGAAGGCGGTGCCCGCCGTGCGGTAGGCGCCGACCTTCGCGGACACCTGGGCCGGGGTGAGGACCTGGTCCTTCACGTGCAGGACGTAGTCGACCTGTTCGTCGTAGGCGCGGGCCGTGGTGCTGCTCTGGCCCGCCAGGTCGATCAGCCACTGGTTGAAGTTGATCGACATGGGCCGCTCGGGCAGGTAGGCCGCGTCATGGGTGCCGAACAACTGGCCGTCGATGTAGTACTTGATGGTGCTGTCGTCGATGGTCAGCAGCAGGTCGTGCCAGCCGTCGTAGCTCTGCCGGGACTCGGTGTGCTGGTTGACGGCCTGCCAGGGATCGGGGTCGTAGGTCTCCCAGGACGTCGTGTAGAGGATGTCGGAGGTCTCGCCCCAGCCGCCGTTCGGCAGGTACTCGAAGTCGTACTCCGAGTAGTCGTCGGCCATGGGCGCCGTGAGGTCGTTGATGGTGAAGAAGGTCTGCACGAGGTGGTCGCCGTCGGGCCCGGACACCGGCGCGTCGGCGAACCTGACCCGGGCGGCGTAGGTGCCGTTCTTGAACTTCGTCGCCTTGGTGAGGACTTCGGTCTGCTTGGTGCTCTCGGCCGTCCCGGCGGTCGAAGTGCGCAGGTTCATCACGGAGTTGCCACCGGTCGCGGTGAACGTCACGTTCTCCGGTGCCCAGGTGGCGCCGGAGACACCAGGACCGCCGGAGGCGGACCGTACGCTCCAGCCGTTCGCCGAGATCCTGGGATCGGCGGAACTCGTGTAGTCGAAGTCGTCGAACAGGGTCTGGCCGCCGGTCGGGGGATCGGTGGGCGGATCCGTCGGGTCGGTGGGCGGGTCGGTCGGGTCGTTGCCCTCGGGGGCCGTGCCCCACACCGTGCTGCCGGACAACCGGGCGGTGACCTTGGGCCAGTCCGCGTACGCCGTCTGCGCGGCGCCGAAGGAGTAGTCGTCGCTCTGCGTCAGGGTCTGCCAGTCCGCGCGGTAGAAGCGCAGTTGCAGGTCACCGGTGTCGGCGCCGGGAGCCAGGCTGCCCGCGCCCGCGGTGAAGCCGATGTCGAGATAGCGGTCGGCGGTCGCGGTGGGGTGGGCCAGGGTGCCGAAGGTGCCGGTGACGTTGGCGCAGCCCTTCACCGCCCAGGAGCAGGCGAAGCGGTACGTCATGCCGGCGGAGTCGGCCTTGAAGTAGTAGCGCACGGTGACGTTCGAGAGCTGGAGGGTGGTGCTGCCGGTGTTCTCGACCTTGAACCAGGGCTCGGACTGGTCCGCCGTCGCGCCGGTGGCGCTCGTGCGGTACTGCACGGTGACCGGGGAGCTCGCGGCGCCCGCGGTGCCGGACAGGGCGGCGAGCGAGGCGGCCGCGGCGGTCATTGCGGTGGCGGAGGCGAGCGCGATACGCCGCCGGCCGCGGGCAGTTCTGCTTCTCATGGGGGATCCTTCCGGACGGGCCGAACTGCTGCGTGTTCCGTACGGGAGCGGCTTGACGCCTGTGGATCTGACCAGTTGGGTGACTGGTCAGGTCACCTCTTACTGGTCGTCGAAGGTGGCATAGACCAATACCGTCGTCAACCCCGGCCGCAACAAAGCGACTTGACGCCTGGCAACGGCGCGCGTCTCCCCGCGGAGCGGCCTTCCCGCCTACACTCCACCTGACCAGTGGGAAGCGGCTGGTAAGGGCCGAGGGTGCCGACGGCGACGTACGAGACACGGCGGGCGGGGGCGGCGGACGACATGAGGGCTGACGAGCCGGGGGCCGTCCTGAAGCGCGAGCGCGTCAGGGACCACCTCCTCGAACTGATCGAAGACCTGCGGCCGGGTGACGCCATCCCCTCCGAACGCGCCCTGTGCGCCGCGCTGCACGTGTCCCGGCCGACGCTGCGGGCGGCGGCCGGTGAACTCGTCGCGGCGGGGCTGCTGGTGCGGGAGCACGGCCGGGGCATGTTCGTCGCGCCCGAGAAGATCACCCAGGAGCTCGTCTCCGATCACCACGCGGCCGTCCTGCCCCAGGCGTCCGGCACCTGGTCCAGCCGGCTGCTGGAGTTCACCACCGTCGCGGCCGGCGCCCGGGTGGGCCGCAAGCTGCGCCTGTCACCCGCCGCCGAGGTCGTCTACGCGGCCCGGCTGCGGCTCGTCGACGGCGCCCCCATGGCCATCGAGCACCTGCACCTGCCCGCCGCCCGGGTGCCGGCCCTCACGGCGGCGGAACTGGAGGCCGGAGACCTCTACGAACACCTCCGCGACCGGCACGGGGTGCGGGTCGCGGAGGCCGCCCAGACGATCGAACCCACCGTCGTCAGCCAGGCCGAGGCCCGGCTGCTCGCCGTGCCGCACCTGTCGCCCGCGCTGCTCTTCGAACGCCTCACCACCGACACGGGCGGGCGGCCCGTCGAGTACGTCCACTCCGTGTACCGGGGCGACCGCTACCGCCTCGTCTCGCGCCTGTCCCTGGGCCCGACCGCCACCCACGAGCCGACCCCGCCCGCGGACCACGCCCCGGGACCGCCGTCCGAGACCGTGCGCCACGAACTGCGGCCGAGCTGACCGTCCGGGTCGGGTGGGATCGTCGGGTGGGCGGGTGTGGTTGTCAGGCGGTCGGGTGTTGGCGGGCGTACTCCTCCCACAGGGTGCCCGTGAGGCCGACCGGGTTGCCCCGGGGGAGGTGTTGCGCGTCGAGGACCGCGGTCGCCAGGGGTTCGAGGAGCGTGGCCAGGCGGGCCGTGGCGGCGGCGCCCAGGGTGATCCAGGGGCGCTGCGCCGCCGCGTCCGTGCGCGCCTCGACCGCGGCGCGGGCGGCCGCGCCGGTGGTGGTGAGGCGGCCCTCCCCGTCGAGCCAGCCGCGCTCGCGCAGATCCGCCTGGGCCTCCTGCCACGAGCCGAGGTCCCATTTGCGGCCCTCGCGCAGCAGGTCCTCGTCCGATTCGCCGGAGGCCGACTTCAGGACCATGGCCGCGACCGGTGCGACGCCCTCGCTCACCAGGGCGGCGACATGCCCGTCGCCGCGGTGCTCGCGCAGGGTGGTCAGGGCCTGCCAGAGCCGGACGTGCGGCTGTTCGGGCCGGTCGAGGGACTGGTTGGCGGCCCCCAGCATCCGGCCCGCGGTGTCCGCGGCGCATGCCGCCTCCCAGGCCAGGTCGGCGGCCTCCGCCATCTCGGGCGCTGCGACGGCGCCGGCGCCCAGGACCCGCGTCATGGCCGCGTCCATCGCGCGCTGCCGGGCGAGCAGCACGTCGCCGGGCGCGGCGTACGCCCAGGCGTCCGGTACGGCCCTGGCCACCCGGTCCGGGTGGAAGACGTAGAAGCAGGCGGTGACGGCGGACGCGGGCACCGGCCCGAGCGGGGCCGCGCGGAACGCGAAGTACCCCATCCACCAACCCCGCAGGCCGAGTTCGTCGGCGCTGCGCCGGGCCTCCGGCGCGAAGTAGACGAGGTCGTGCACGGGTTCGTACAGCTGCCACATCCTGCGCGCGAGATTGTCGCCCACGCCGGGTTCCTCCGGTCTTGTCGGTCCGGTCCGCCACCGTCGACGACCGTGCCGGGACGGCCGTCAGGGCGAGCATGGGTCATGACGGCTGTCATAACAAGTCGGCGGCGGGTGGCGGCCGGAGGGCTTCGGCACCGGCCGCCCGGCCCGCGCCGGGGGTGACCGGCGTGGGCGGGCCGAAGCGGCCGGTGGGGATGGCGGGTGCGGCGGGTGCGGCGGGTAGGACCGGGGCGGCGGGCTACTGGCCGGGGGCGAGGATGTAGGTGTTGAGGGTGCCGACCGTGGTCAGGGGGGTGGGGGAGCCCGTCTCGTAGCGGTCCACCGCCAGGTAGTTGGGCTTCTTGCGGGCCGCGGGGGTGCAGAAGTTCTGCGCGCGGTTGAGGAGTTTGCCGTTGTCGGTGGCGATCGTCGAGCCGATCGGGTAGTCGCGGAACTGGTTCATCACGAACAGCGGGTGGAAGGCCGCGGAGTCGGTGGTCAGTGGCCGGTCGGTGCCCCAGCGGCTGTAGCAGGACCAGTCGGAGTCGCCGAGCCCGGCGCCCATCGACCAGTAGTTCTCGACCGTCCACTCCCGCTGGTACATCACGCCGAACGTGTCCCGGGTCGCCCAGCCGCTCGCGGTGTCGCTCGCCCGGGTCCGGTCGCTGAAGATCAGCAACTGCTTGCCGCGGGCGGACAGATCGGCCATCGTGGGCCAGCCCTTGGCCGCGACGCCCTCCTGGTCGGGCCGGTACAGCACGTCGTTGAGCCCGCTCACCGACGCCAGCGAGGACTTGAGCACGTCCGAGGAGGCGTAGTCCTCGAGGAAGACGGTCGCGAACTGGCCGGGGTGGGCCTTGAGGAAGTCGACGATGCGCTGGAGGTCGGTGGCGAGCGGGACCGGGCTGCTCACGCCGTCGCAGCTGTTGTGGCAGAGCACGGCCTGGTTCGAGACGGTGTAGTCGTCGAGCATGAAACCGCGCACGCCGTCGGCCAGTTGGCTGCTGATCCCGCGGTCCTGGTTGGGGAAGAGGCTGACCGGGAACGACGCGAAGTTGCCGTCGGCGCCGTTGGCGAAGGCGTTGTGCGCGGTGAGGAAGGTGACCTGGTCGAGCGTGCGGGTGTCGGCCGAGGGCATGCCGGTGGTCGCGTACGACACCGGGGTCAGGTACCAGCGCGCGAGATCGCCGTACGAACCCAGTTGCACGGAGCCGGAGTCGGTGGCGCCGGTGAGGTACTGGGAGGTGCCGGGGACGGAGACGCTGTAGGTGCTGTCCCCGGCCTCGGCGATCGACCAGGTGGTGCCGTCGGCGCCGCAGGACGCCGTCACCGCCGAACTGCCGTTGCGTCCCAGGCAGCTGTTCGACTCGTCGGCGTTGCGCAGCTGGTAGCCGCCGCTGACCGCGACCGGGGTCCACTGCTGGTGGTCCTCGTTGCCCTTGGGGTTGTGCGCGGCCACCGTGCCGCCGCTGTCCGCCGCGTCGAGCCCGGTGCGGTAGTTCTGGAGGTAGACCGAGGAGGTGGGCACCGCCGCCGAGGCCGCGCCGGAGCAGAACAGGGGCAGGGTCATTGCGAGGACGGCGGCGGTGCTCAGCACACGCGGGGACGGCAGGGGCACGGTGGTTCCCTTCGGGAGGGGCGGGGG
>NZ_LAVA02000164.1 GCF_000974985.2 Streptomyces mangrovisoli
CACCCGCCGTGCGCCCTCCCGCCCCCCGCCCCGCTCCCCGCTCCCCGCCCCGGGCCGAAATCGATCACCTTGGCCGGATCCTCCGCCGACCCGCTGTCCGGAACGCCGGATTCAGCACCCTCGACCCACCGGATCTCCGCCATTGCCGACCCTCCGGGCCACGGCGCGCAACGGCCGTCCGCGGCCGCCCGCGGGACACGTCGCCGTGGCCGTGCGTCGTGCGGGGACATCGGCGGACACACCCCGTGACGGTGTCGTCACACCGCCTTCACACTACGCACGCTTCCGGCCGCCCGGCGATCGGGCCGTGCCGGATGGGGCAGACGGGCCCGGCGCGGCTCTCGTAGCCTCCCGGGCCATGCGACGCACTCACACCAGACACTTAGGTCTCGCCGCCGTGTTCGCCCTCTTCATCGCCCTGTTCGGGCTCGCCCCGGCCGCGAGCGCGGACCCGAACCCGGCCGACGTCACGTTCACGAGTGACAGCGCGACGGTCCAGCCGGGCGGCACCGTGCACCTGTCGATGACGCTCACCAACAACAAGACGTACGACGTGCTGTTCGTGTACCAGACGATCGACCCGACCTGGCTGACCACCCAGCGGCCGGACCTGAAGTACAGCTTCACCGACTGCGCGCTGGCCACGGCGGCCGGGAGCACGCCCTGCACCGGGACCGGGCCCACCAACCTGGGCACCGACTACGGGGCCACCGTTCCGCCCGGACAGAGCCGGACCGTCACGCTGACGCTCCAGATCGCCGCGGACTCCGGCTGCAACGGCAACGTCGGCTTCTACTCGTACTTCTACGCCGAGTTCAGTGACGGCACGAACACCAGCGGCGGACCGGTCTACACGCCGGAGACCCGCGTGCTCTGCGCCTCCTGACCCTCCCTCAGTTTCGACCCGACGGCCGGCCGCGCGGATCCCGCGGCCGGCCGTTCGCCATCCCTCACCGATCCTTCGGCCGACGGTTCACCGCGCGGCGATCGGTACCCGCCTCGATCCGGCCGCCCGGCCGACACCGATCCGTACCCATACCGGCCTTTCCTGGCCGAATTCGATCAATGGCGCACACGCGACACGTGGTCCAGACCACTGGCACGAACACGGAACCGGGCGGGGCGTCCGCAACCGGCCTCCACCTGCGGGCAACCGGCGCACCGGGCACCCGGCACGACACCTCCCGCGTCGCGCCCGACACTTCCCCCTCAGTCTCTCTGACGTCATTCAGCGCCTATTGGATACGTGCGCTTTTCCGTCATGTTTCGCAGCACGCACACAAATGCCACACAGGAGCCCCACTATGTCTCACGACTGATGCGGGGCGACCGGGCCTGAGGGGGGCAGCGGGTTCCGCACGGGGGTGTCGGTCCGCTGCGGAGCGGTGCCCACCACACGTCCTGGGGGAGGGACTTCACCGCATGAAGCGGAGCATTCGCACGGCCCTGTCCGCGATCGGCGCGCTGATCGTGTCGCTGGGCCTGCCGGCCGGCACGGCGCACGCCGACGACGTCGCGCCGCGCATCGACTTACGCGTCCTGGTCGTCAGCGACGGAGGGCCTGCAACCCAGGCCATCGCCGCCGAACTCCAGTCGGACGGAACCCCGTTCACGGAGGTCGACCTCACGCAGTCGGGGCGGCCGACGATCGACGCGGCCTTCCTGTCGGACACCGTGGACGGGCGGCCACGCGCCAGGTTCCAGGCGGTGGTCCTGCCCAACGACAACCCGTTCGCGTCCGGTTCGGCCGAGATGACGGCCCTCGCGACCTACGAGCAGACGTACTCGATCCCGCAGGTCGACGCCTACACCTACGCGCGTCCAGAAGCGGGTCTGTCGTACCCGACGAGCGGGTACTCCGGCAGCCTGGACGGCGTGACGGCGTCGGTGACGGCGGCCGGCAAGTCGGGCCCGTTCGGCTACCTGGACGGAAATGTGCCGTTCGAGGACAACTCCACGAGTGTCGCGGAGAGTTACGGCTATCTGTCGACGCCGGCCGCCGGCGCCGACTTCACCACCTACGTCGACGCGCCCATACCCGGCGGCTCCGGCCGCGGCTCACTGGTGGGCGAGTACAAGCACGACGGGCGCCGCGAGCTCGTCGTCACCTTCGTCTACAACCAGTACCAGGAGCAGTTCCGGCTGCTGTCGCGCGGCATCGTCGAATGGATGACCGGCGGCGTGCACCTGGGCGCCTCGCGCAACTACTTCGCCGTCCACGTGGACGACGTCTTCCTCTCCGACGACCGCTGGAACAGCCAGCTCAACTGCACCCCCGGTGACATCGACTGCACCACGAGCGGCGGCACCGAGAGCACCGTGCGCATGACCGCGGACGACGCCGACTACGCGGTGGCGTGGGAGCAGCGGCAGAACTTCACCCTCGACCTCGCGTTCAACGGCGGCGGCAGCGTCGACGAGCGCGAGGACAACGACGGCACGGACCAGCTCGCGGACAAACTGATCGCGGACAAGAACCAGTTCCGCTGGATCAACCACACCTACACGCACCCGTTCCTCGGCTGCGTGCAGAACACCACCGTGGTGCCGTGGGTCTGCCAGACCACCGCGTCGGGCGCCACGCAGTGGGTGAGCCAGAGCGACATCAACGGCGAGATCGCGAACAACAAGGCCTGGGCACAGACCAACGGGCTCACCCTGGACTCCTCCGAACTGGTCACCGGCGAGCACTCCGGCCTGAAGGTGCTGCCGCAGCAGACCGTGGACAACCCGAACCTCGCGCCCGCCCTCGCCGCGAACGGCGTCACCTGGCTCGCCTCGGACAACTCCCGTGAGTCCACGCAGCGTTCGGCGGGCTCGGCGCTGACCGTGCCGCGCTACCCGATGAACGTGTACTACAACGCCGGGCGCCAGGCGGACGAGGTCGACGAGTACAACTGGATCTACACCAGCCGGGCGCAGGGCGGCAGCGGACTGTGCGAGGACAACCCCGCCACCACCACCTGCCTGTCGGCACCGCTGTCCACGTCCACCGGCTACAGCGACTACATCGTGCCGCTGGAGACCCGGATCGACCTCGGTCACGTGCTGTCCAACGACCCCCGTCCGCACTACATCCACCAGTCCAACCTCGCCGAGGACCGCATCGCCTACCCGGTCCTGGACGGCGTACTGGACGGATACGCGGCCCTGTTCGCGGACGACACCCCCGTGGTGAACCTGAGAATGAAGGACATCGGCGTCGAGCTCCAGCGCCGCGCCGCCTGGCAGTCCGCGGTGGCCGCCGGGCAGGTCACCGCCTACCGCATCGGTGACACGGTGACCGTCCAGGCGCCGTCCGGCCTCGCGGTGACCGCGACCGCGCCGAGCGGGACCACGCAGGGCACCGGGTCCTTCGGCTCGGCGTACGCGGGCGCCGTGTCCGGCTGGACCACCCCGTCCGCGGGGACCCTGACCCTGGCCCTGCCCTCGTCGACGGCCTCCGTCACCGCGGTCCAGCCCGCCTCGACGGCCGCCGCGAAGGCCGCCGCACGGAAGACGGCGCCCCGCACCCGGGTGCCCGCCGGGACCACCCGCAAGGTGGCGTACTCCCCGCACCGCTGACAGCCGCACGCCCAAGGGTTCCGGCCGCGCGATCCGCGGCCGGAACCGCCAGGCCCACCTCAGACCACGGCGGAGCCCATCCATGCACGTTCATCACGGCGCGCGACGCCCCGGCTCAACGCGCGTCACCCTGCTCACCGAAGGAACGTATCCCCACAGCCACGGCGGCGTGAGCGTGTGGTGCGACCAGATCGTCACGGGGATGCCCGACATCGACTTCGACGTCGTCGCGGTCACCGGGACCGGCCGCGAACCGATCGTGTGGGATCTGCCCGCGCAGGTCTCGAAGGTCGTCACCGCGCCCATGTGGGGCCCCGCCCCCGACGGCGAACCGCCCAGGGGCCGCGCCGAGCGCCGGCTGGCCGGGGCCTACGAACGGTTCGTCACCGCGCTGCTCGACCCGTGCGCGGAGGACGGGTTCGCGCCCGCCCTCTCCGCGCTCGCGGCGGCCGCGGCGGACGGGCGGCTCAGCCCGTTCCTGCGCGGCGACCGCGCCCTCGCCGTCCTCACCGGCGTGTGGAACCGGCCCGGCATGGTGGTGCGCGAGTCCCGGCCCACCCTGCACGACGCGCTCACCGCGACCACCCTCCTGGAACACGCGCTGCGCCCGCTGGCCGCGCCGCCGCCCGAGGACGGCGTGGCGCACGCGGTCAGCGGCGGCGTCGCCGTGCTGCCGGGCCTGACCGCGCTCGAACGGCACGGCGTGCCCCTGTTGTTGACCGAGCACGGCGTCTATCTGCGCGAGCGGTACCTCGGCTATCGCACGGCGCCCTACCGCTGGCCCGTGAAGGCGGTCGTCCTCGGGTTCTTCCGGCTGCTGGCCGAGGAGACCTACCGGCGCGCCGCGCTGATCACGCCCGGCAACCGCTACAACCGGGTCTGGGAGGAACGCGGCGGGGCCGACCCGGCGCTCATCCGCACCGTCTACAACGGCGTGGACCCGGCCGCGTTCCCGCCCGCCGGACCCGAGCCCGAGGGCCCGGTGCTCAGCTGGGCGGGCCGGGTCGACCCGATCAAGGACCTGGAGACGCTGATCCGGGCCTTCGCCCTGGTCCGCGAGCAACTGCCGGGCGCCAGGCTGCGGTTGTTCGGCGGCACCCCGCGCGGCGGCGAGGCCTACCGCGAGCGGTGCGAGGCGCTGGCGGCCGGCCTCGGGGCTGGGGACGCGGTCACCTTCGAGGGCCGCGTCGACGACATCAAGGACGCCTACGCGGCCGGGAACGTCGTGATGCTCTCCAGCATCAGCGAGGGCTTCCCGTTCACCCTGATCGAGGCCATGTCGTGCGGGCGGGCGACCGTCTCCACCGACGTCGGCGGGGTGCGCGAGGCGGTCGGCGACAGCGGACTGGTCGTACCGCCGCGTGATCCGGCCGCGATGGCCGCGGCCGCCCTGGAGCTGCTCGCGGATCCCGCGCGGCGCCGGGCCATGGGCGAGGCGGCGCGGCTGCGGGTGATCGAGCAGTTCACCCTGCGGCAGACCGTGGACGCGTTCCGGGCCATCTATCTCGACCTGTCGCTGCGCGGTCCCGCCCTTCCGGTGCGCCGTCCGCCGGTGGCGGTCGTCGAGGCGGAGCCCGCGACCGTGGCCCTGAGGAGCGTGGCGGGGTGAGCGGGCCCATGGCACTGCAACCGCCGGGCGGCGAGGGGGACTCCACGCTGTCCCTGCGGCTGGCCGACGACCGCACGCTCGCGTTGCGCACGGTCGGCGACGAGACGCTCGCGCTGCGGCTGCCCGGCGGCCGGGGCGCGGAGGTGGACCGGCTCGCCGCCGACCTCGCCGACCGCGTCGGACCCGCCGTGCACCCCTACGAGGTGGCGGCGTTACTGGAGTCCGAGGGGCTGACCGTGGAGGTGATCCAGGAACGGTACGGGCATCCGGACCTGTTCTCGCTCGCCTCCGCCCTGTACGAACGGGTGCCGCGCACCTTCCCGGAGCCGGCCCGCCCCGCCGACGCGTGGCGCCCGGACCATGTGCGCTGCCTGCTGCGCGGCGTGCTGTTCGCGCTGCCCGGACTCGCCTATCTGCTGGCCGGGCGGCTGTGGCACGCGGAGCGGAGCGCGGACACGCTGGTCGCGGCCGGGCTCGTCTCCTGGGCGTGGGGCCAGGGCCTCGGCCATCGCACCTATCTGCGGATGGCCGCCGGGCGCCGCGAGGCGGGCCGCACCCTGCTGGTGGGCGCGCCGCTCGGGGCGTGCCTGGCGACGGCGGCCGGCGCGGCGCTCGCCCACGAGCCCGGCGCGGTGCTGTTCGCCGCGGGCCAGTCGCTCTATCTCGCGGCCGCGGGCGTCCTGTTGGTGCTGGGCCGGGAGTGGCTGCTGCTGGCCGCGCTCGGCCCGGTCGCGGCCGGGGCGGCGGCCCTCACGGTCACCGAGCCCGGGGACACGCTGCGGGCGGCCCTGCCGCTCGGGTCGCTGCTCGCCGCGGTCGCCCTGGCGGGCTGGGTGCTGAGGACCGCCCTGTCGGCGCCCCCCGCGCCCGGCGCCGTCTCCCCCGCGGTGCGGCGCTCGCTGCCGTACGGCCTGTTCGGGCTGGCCGCCGGGGTGCTCGTGCTGCTGGAGGCGCGGCAGCATCCGTGGGCGGTGATCGCGCTGACGCTCAGCATGGGACCCGCCGAGTGGCTGCTGTACCGCTTCCGCGGACTGTCGGTGTCGGCCCTGCGGGCGACCGCGACACCGCGTGCCTTCCGTGGGCGCACCGCCGCGGTCCTCGCCCTGTGTCTCGCCCTGTATCTCGCGCCGCTGCTGCCCGCGGCGCTGCTCACCGGCGCCCCGCCGGCCCCGCTGCTGCTGCTCGCGGCCACGCTCTGGACGGCGCTGCTGCTCCAGGCGTTCGGGGTGGCCTGGCCACCCGCGGCGCTGTGCGTCCTGGCCGCGGCCTCGGCGGTCGCGCTCACCGTCCTTCGTCCACCGCCGGGACCACTGGCGCTCTCGCTGTGCTGCGGCGCCGCCGCGGCCGCCCTCGCGGGATGCGCGCTGCGCTCGCTCGGGCGGCCCGCCGCGCACGCCTGAGCGTCCACGACCGAACGGCGCCACCCGCCGAACCGGCGGGACCAGCACGTCATCCTGTCCCACTCACCGCACAACCGACTGGAAGGACCAGCGAGTTGACCTGCGCACCGCTCGCCGCCGTCACCGGGGCCGAGGGCTTCATCGGCTCCCACCTCACCGAGGCACTGGTGGCCTCCGGACATCGCGTGAGGGCCATGGCCCAGTACAACTCCTTCTCCTCGTACGGCTGGCTGGAGACCCTGCCGAAGGACACCCTCGACCAGGTGGAGATCGTCCTCGGCGACGTCCGCGACCCCGGCTCGGTCCGGGCGCTCGCCGAGGGCGCCGACTGCGTCTACCACCTGGCCGCGCTCATCGCGATCCCGTACTCCTACCAGGCGCCGCACAGTTACGTGGACACCAACGTCACCGGCACGCTCAACGTGCTGGAGGCGGTGCGCGCGCTGGGCACGCCACGGCTCGTGCACACGTCCACGAGCGAGACGTACGGCACCGCGCGGACGGTCCCGATCACCGAGGACCACCCCATCAACACCCAGTCGCCGTACGCCGCTTCGAAGGCGGGCGGGGACCGGCTCGCGGACAGCTACCACGCGAGCTTCGAGACGCCGGTGGTGACGCTGCGGCCGTTCAACACGTTCGGGCCGCGGCAGTCGATGCGGGCGGTCATCCCGAGCGTGATCGGGCAGCTCGCGGCCGGCGCCGACACGCTGACCCTCGGCGATCTGCGGCCCACCCGCGACTTCACCTTCGTCAAGGACACCGCGCAGGCGTTCCTCGCGGTCGGCACCGCGCCGGCCGAGCGGGTGGTCGGGCGGACCTTCAACGCCGGTACCGGCGGCGAGATCTCCGTCGGCGACCTGGTCGCGCTGATCGGCAAGGTGATGGGCGCCGACGTCGACGTGCGCGAGGACGCCCGGCGCATCCGGCCCGCCAAGTCGGAGGTGATGCGGCTGGTCGCGGACGCGACCCGGCTGCGCGCGGCCACCGGCTGGGCGCCCGCGCACGACCTGGAGCAAGGGCTCGCCGCCACCGTGGAGTTCTTCCGCGACCCGGCCAACCTGGCCCGCTACAAGACCGACATCTACAACATCTGATCCCGCCCGGCACGACACACATCCCACACGAGGAGGACACCCGTGCACGCAGTGATCCTGGCGGGAGGCAAGGGCGTACGGCTGCGGCCCTACACGACCGCGCTGCCCAAGCCCCTGGTACCGATCGGCGACCAGCACGCGATCCTGGAGATCGTGCTGCGCCAGCTCGCCACGTCCGGCTTCACCAGCTGCACCATCGCGATCGGGCACCTGGGCGAGATCATCCGCGCCTACGTCGGCGACGGCGACCGGTGGGGCCTGCACGTCGACTACGCCACCGAGGACAGCCCGCTCGGCACCATGGGCCCGCTGCTGACCATGCGGGAGCGGCTGCCCGAGACGTTCCTCGTCATGAACGGCGACGTGCTCACCGACCTCGACTTCGGTGACGTCCTCGCCCGGCACCGCGACTCCGGGGCCCCGCTGACCATCGCCACGTACGCCCGCAAGGTCCACATCGACTTCGGCGTGCTGACCACCGACGACAGCCGGGTGGTCGCCTTCACCGAGAAGCCCAGCATGGACTACCGCGTGTCCATGGGCGTCTACGGCCTCTCGCGCGACACCCTCGACGGCTACACTCCCGGACTGCCGCTCGGCTTCGACGAGTTGGTGCTGGACCTGCTCAAGTCGGACTGCCCGCCGCACGCGTACGACTTCGACGGGTACTGGCTCGACATAGGCCGGCCGGACGACTACGACCGGGCGAACGCGGAGTTCACCACCCGCAAGTCGCTGCTGCTCAAGGGAGCCTGACCGTCGTCATGCGCATTCTCGTCGTGGGTTCGACCGGCTATCTGGGCGGGCATGTCGCCGAGCGCGTGCGGGTCCGGTCCGGGGTACGGCTGCTCACCGGGGGCCGGTCGCGGGCCGCGGACGTGCCCGTCGATCTCGTGTCCGGCGACCCCGGCGCGCTCGCGGACGCGCTGCGGGCCGCGGCGCCCGACGCGGTCGTCAACTGCGCGGGCGCCGTGGGCGGCGACCCGGCCGTGCTGCACGCGGTCAACGCCGCCGGCCCGGCCGCCCTGTGCGAGGCGCTGCGCAAGGCGGCGCCGGACGCGCGACTGGTCCACCTCGGCTCCGCCGCCGAGTACGGGCCGGGCGTCGCCGGCACCCGGGTGCCGGAGTCCACGCCCGTCCGGCCGGCGTCGCCGTACGGCGGGTCGAAGGCGGCGGGCACGGTGGCCGTCACCTGTTCGGGGCTGGACGCGGTGGTGCTGCGGGTCGGCAACCCGGTCGGGCCGGGCGCCCCGGCCACCGGGCTGCCGGGCCGGGTCGCCGCGCTGCTCACGGAGGCGGGCGGGCACCCCGGCGCGGTGATCCGGCTGGGCGACCTGTCGGCGTACCGCGACTTCGTCGACGTACGGGACGCCGCGGAGGCGGCCGTCCTCGCGGCGACGGCGACGGGCCCGCTGCCGCCGGTGGTGAACATCGGCGGCGGCGGGGCGGTGCGGGTGCGCGACCTGGTGCACACGCTGGCCCGGATCGCCGGTTTCCGGGGCCGGATCGAGGAGGACGCGGACGGCTCGGCCCGCTCGGGCGAGGTGTCCTGGCAGTGCTCGGACATCACGACCGCGCGGGACGTCCTCGGCTGGTGGCCGACCCTGTCCCTGGAGGACTCCCTGACCGCGCTGTGGGCCGCGGGCGGACATCGGGACCTCGGCGGGCCGCCCGACGGCGGCGGGCCGCGGTGAGCGTACTGGTCCCGCTCTATGTGCACCCGGCCGAGGACCCGGCCGCCTGGCACCGGCTGATCCGCTGTGCCCGGCAGACGTACGCCGTCGTGCTCAACCCGGCGAGCGGACCCGGGCGGCGGCCCGACCCGGCGTTCGCCGCGGCGGCCGCGGCCGTGCGGGCGGCGGGCGGCCGCGTGCTCGGCTACGTCGACACGGCCTATGGCGAGCGGCCCGCGGCCGAGGTCGCCGACGACGTCTCCCGCCATCTGGACTGGTACGGCGCCGACGGCTGCTTCCTCGACCAGATGACCGCCTCTCCGCCCGAACTGCCCGCGTGCAGACGGCTGGTGAAGCGGGTTCGACGGCTCGGAGCGGCACCGGTGGTGCTGAACCCGGGCGTGTACCCGGCCCCCGGCTACCTCCGCACGGCCGACCTCGTCGTCACCTTCGAGGGCTCCTGGTCGACGTACGTGTCGGCCTTCAGCAGCCCGCCCTGGACGGCACGCTTCCCCCCGGAGCGGATCTGCCACCTCGTCTACGGGGTCCCCGCCCCGCTCGTCCCCCTGGCGATCCGCACGGCCCGGCAGCGGGGGGCGGCGGTCCACGGGCCGGTCACGGGCGAACTCCCCAACCCCTGGAAGGAGTTGACCCCGGCGTTGACGGAGGAGGCCACCGAGATCGCGGGCGGCGCGGGCCAGGGGGACGGCAGGGAGGGGCAGCGGAGGTAGGAAGCCGGGTCAGCGGGCTTCCCAGCCGGGGTGCCAGGTGCCCGGGGCGTCCGGGTGGGGGCCGGTGGTGGTGAGGTGGTCGCGCAGGACCGGCAGGGCGGGGTGGGTGTTGTCCGCGTGCCACAGCAGCGAGTGCGGGTAGACCGGCGTCGGGTCGCGCAGCGGGATGCGCCGCAGGTCGTACGCCGCGGGCCACAGCAGGTGGGTGCCCTCGCCGACGAACGTCGCGAGGTCCGCGGAGTCGGCGACCGCGTCCAGCAGCGGCTCGGTGCCGAAGTGCGGGCCGACGACGTCGATGGTCAGGCCGAACGCGGCCGCCAGCTCGTCGTAGAACGCGGCCCACTCCGTGCCCGCCGCGTTGCCCGGCATCCAGATCCGCCGCCCCGCGAGCGCGGCCGGGGCGAGCGAACGGGACGCGGCGAGGGGATGCGCCGGACCGGTCAGCAGTTGTACGGGCTCGTCCTGGACGCGGACCGCGCGGATCCCCTCGGGCAGCCGGTCCGCGGGCACGGTGACCGCCCGGAACGAGGCGTCGACGGTGCCCGCGCCCACCGCCACGAGCGCTGCCTCGGCGTCGAAGAGGGTCACGACGTCCAGCTCGACGTCCGGGTGGGCCCGGTGGAAGTCCCGCAGCAGCGCCGCCGGGGCGAGCCGGCGGCCGATGACGTCCACGCGCAGCGCGCGCCGCCCCGGCCGCACCGAGGCGAGGGCGCGCTCCTCGGCCTCCAGCAGGGCGCGGGCGTACGGCAGGAACGCCTGGCCGTCGACGGTGAGCCGGGCGCCGCGCGGGGTGCGGGTGAGCAGCCGTACGCCCAGGTCCTTCTCCAGGGCGGCGACCCTCTTGGAGACGGCCTGCTGGGTGACGGCGAGGACGGCGGCGGCCTCCTGGAAGCGGCCGGAGTCGGCGACGGCGACGAAGGTACGGACGGCGTCGAGGTGCACGGGGACAGCCTAGGACCTCGGCGGAGCGTCTCCGGGCTCCGGGTACAACCGGTGGTTGTGGAACGGCGGCCCGGTCGTTGTTTGCGCTCGGGTCGCCGGATGGCTTGGATGGCGCGGTCGAGGTGAGGCTGTGGGACAGGAGGGTCGGGCGTGCGGAGTGCGGGGGCCGAGGCGCCGCTGGGGCGGCGGTTCGGATGGCTGTGGGCGGCGTTCGCGGTCAGCACGTTCGGTACCTGGCTGGCGTTCGACGCGTTCCCGCTGATCGCGATCCGCGTGCTGCACGCGGGCTCCACCCAGGTCTCGCTGCTGTCCGCGGCGGGGCTCGCGGTCGCCGCGCTCGTCGCGGTGCCGCTCGGCCCGTGGGTGGAGTTCCGCCGCAAGCGGCCGGTGATGATCGCCATGGACCTGGTCCGCTGCGCGGCGCTGCTGACGGTGCCGCTCGCGTACTGGCTGGGCGCGCTCTCCCTGGGCTGGCTGCTGGCCGTGTCCGTGCTGGTCGCCGCCGCCGACATCGCGTTCACCTCGGCGAGCGGCGCATGTCTCAAGGACCTCGTGCCGCGCTCCGGGCTGCTGAGCGCCAACGCCCGCTTCGAGTCCACGTCCTGGAGCGCCACCATCTTGGGGCCGCCGCTGGGCGGGTTCGCGCTCGGGGTCCTCGGGCCGGTGGTGACCGTCGCCGCGAACGCCGTGAGCTTTCTGCTGTCCGCCGTGGGCATCCGGGCCATGGGCGGCACCGAGGCCCGGCCCGAGCGCGGCGGCGGTGCCGCCCGGTTCACGGCCGGCGACCTCGCGGCCGGCTGGCGCCACATCCTCACCCATCCGGTCCTGCGTCCCCTGTTCTTCAACGCCGCCCTGAACAACGGCCTGATCATGGCGGGCTCGCCGCTCCTCGCCGTCCTCATGCTCGGCCGGCTCGGGTTCTCGCCCTGGCAGTACGGCCTCGCGTTCGCGCTGCCGAGCCTCGGCGGACTGGTCGGCTCGCGGCTGTCCCGCCCGCTGACCGCCCGCTACGGGCAGCGCAGGGTGCTGCTCACCGCCGGGACCCTGCGCGCCTGCTGGCCGGTCGGGCTGGCCTTCGTCGGGCCCGGATGGAGCGGGCTCGCGCTCGTCATGGGCGTGGAGTTCGGCCTGATCACCTGCTGCGCCGTGTTCAACCCGGTCCTCGCGACCTACAAGCTGGAGCACACCGGCACCGACCGCGTCGCCCGCACCCTCACCGCGTGGTCGATCTCCACCAAGACGAGCATCGCCTGTCTGACCGCCCTGTGGGGGCTGCTGGCCGGTCTCGTCGGCACCCGCCCCGCGCTGGCCGCCGCGGGCCTCGCGCTGCTCGCGACCCCGCTGCTGCTGCCCCGCGGTGACCGTGCGCAGCAGGCGCAGGCACGCCCGGTGGCCAGCGAGGCGTGACGGCGGACGGCCGCGCCGGGACTCCCCCGCGGCGGGGCGTCGATCCGTTCCGCCCAGGTGCGGCACGCGCCGGTGGTGGCGCATTCTTGCTGTGTCAGCCACCCGGTGGCGCACGGACGAGGTAGGACCTGATGAAAGGGAGCGGGGAGCAAGGGGGAGGGACGCCCGGACGGCTGGCCGCGCTGCTGGCCGAGACCACCACGCAGGTGCTCGGCACGGCGGGCGGCCGCGCCGCGGGCATCTACCTGCGCTCCTCCACCTCCGGCGTGCTCCGCCTGGCCACCCTCTCGGGACTTCCCGGAGCCCTGTTCCGGCCCTGGTGGCGGCTGCACGTGGACCGGCCCTTCCCGGCCGCCGACGCCTACCGCCTCGGCGTGCAGGTGGCGCTGCCCGACGCGACCGAGACCATGCGCCGCTACCCGCAGTTCGCCGCCGGTCTGCCCTTCCCGTTCGGCTCCATGTACGCGCCGGTCCCGGGCCGCTCGGAGATGTACGGCGTCCTGGTCCTGCTGCACCCCGCCACCTCCGACACCACCGGCGACGCGCCCGAGGGCGACCGCCTGGCGCTGCTGGCCGAGGACCTCGGCGCGGATCTGCGCGCGCTCGCGGCCGGTGACGACTCCACGATCGTCTGGGACACCGAGCCGCTCGGCGTGCGCCCGCCCGCGCTGCGCCCGCACCGGGCCCGCGTGGGGCGGTTCACCTGGGACCCGGTGACGTCCACGATCACCGCCGACGCGCGGCTGCGGGCCCTGCTGGGAGCGCCGTTCACCGAGGCCGCGGAAGCGGCCGGCGCCCCGGCCGGAAGCACCCCGCCCAGCCCGCCCGAGCCCGAGCCCGAGCCCGCGCCCGCGCCCACCCCCGCCACCGCCGACGCCCTCGCCCTCGCCATGGCCCCGGGAGACGCCCACCGGGTGCTCGCCGCCCTGCGGGACACCGCCGGCCGAAGACCACCCGCGCGCCCCCTGGCGGTCCACGGCGCGGACGGGTCCCCGCTGCTGCTGGAGCTGTGGGCCGAGACGCCCGCCCCCGGCGAACGCGGGGCGGACCGGCCCGCCCACGCCCCGCCCACGGAACCTCCCCAGGTCCCGGCCCACGGACCTCCCCACGGCCCGCCCCACCGGACCC
>NZ_LAVA02000165.1 GCF_000974985.2 Streptomyces mangrovisoli
CGCGCACCTCGGCTCCGGGCACCTGGTGCCGGGCGGCCGAGCGGGGCTGATGGAGGAAGACCGCCCGGTACGAGGGAGCCGCGGCAGGGGCCGGGGAGCCGTCGGCCGCGAGGGCCTCCATGGAGTCCAGCACCTGCTCGCCCAACTCCCGGACGCGGGACCCGAACCCGGCCTCGGCCGACAGCCGGCTGCGGACCGGGAGCACCCGGGTGAACAGTCCTACGGCGTCCTCGGAGCCGGGGGTGTGGCGTCCGGCGAACGGCATTCCGAGCACGCCGTCGTGCTCGGCGGACCAGGCGTGCAGCAGCAGGCTCCACGCGGCGAGCAGCACCGTGGCGGGCGAGACCGCCTCGCGTACGGCGATCTCCCTTACGGCGGCCAGGCGTTCGGCGGACAGCGCCCGCTCGGCCCATCCCGCCGCACCGCGCAGCCTGCCCTCGGCGCGCACCAGATCGGGCAGCGGGCCGAGCGGCACGGGCTCGCCGTCGAGGAGCGCTCCCCAGTACTCCGAGGCACCGGCGGCGGGGGTGTCGCCTGCCGGGGCGTCGACGGACGACGGGATGTCGTCGGACGGGGTGCCGTCGGACGCGAGCCGAGTGGGCAGCGCGTCGGCATCCGGTGTCCGGGCGGCGTCGTCAGGGGCGGAACCCTCCAGCCGGGCGCGGTACGCGGCGAGCAGATCGTCCGTCAGGACGTCCAGGGTCCGCCCGTCGGCGACGATGTGATGGACCGTCAGCACCAGCAGCGTGCCGTCGTCGTGGCACAGCGCCTCCGCGCGGAGCAGGGGCGCGGTGGCCGGGTCGAGGGGGCGCTGCGCCGCGCGCACGGCCTCGGCCACGGCTTCCTCGCCGTGGCACGAGCCGGGTCGCCGTACGACACCCAGGGGTACTGGCGCGGACGGCTCGGGGACGAAGCGCAGATCGCCGTCCTCGGCGTCGAACCGGCCCGCGAGGACGGGATGCCGGGTCAGCAGATCGCCGAACGCCTGACGCAGGGCGGCCGGGTCGAGGGAGCCGGTGAACTCCAGGGCCACCGGCACGTTGTAGCGGCCCGACTCGGGCTCGCAGCGGTCCGCGAGCCAGATCTCCGTCTGGGCGGCCGAGACCGGCGACCCGTGCTGTCCGCCGTTCACGGGCGCACCTCCGCGGCCTGGGGCAGCCGTGCGGCCCGCGCGGGGTCCGCCGTGCGCGCGGCCTCGGGTGTGTCGGCGGCGGCGAGCGCCTCCGCCAGGTACCGCACCGTCGGGTTGCGGAACAGCACCCGTACCGGGATCCGCCGGGCCAGCGCCGCGCCGAGGTCCCTGACCACCTGGAGGGCGCCCAGGGAGTGGCCGCCGACCTGGAAGAAGTTGTCCTCGTCGGTGAATTCGTCGTGGCCGAGGGCGTCGGCCCAGGCCCGGTGCACCAGTGCGGTGAGCTCACCGGTGCCGTGTGTCGCGGATTCGGTCGCCGTCACGGCAGTCGTGTCCTTCCGTTCTTCGTCTGCGTCGCGTGCCGCCCGGCCGGCGGGCGGGGCGCGGGTTCAGGCGGGTGTCTGCTGGTCGGGCACGAACGCCCGGTAGGTGTCGTCGACGGAGTCCCACAGCCGCGGGAAGAGGCTGCGTTCGGCCATGGCGCGCACGCCGGCCGTGGACTGGCCGCGCAGGCTCTTGGGCAGGTCCTGACCCGGCTCGTGTGACGTCTCCGGGCGGTCCGTCGGCGCGCTCTCGGGGTGGCCGCCGAGCTGGGACCAGACCAGGCGCAGGTGGTGGTGCTTCCACGCGGCGACGGCCCCGTCGAGGCGCAGCAACGCCTGCCGCACCAGCGCGAGTTCGGGTGCCCGGTCCGCGCGCCGGGGCGGTGTGCCGCGGCCCTGCGCCTCGATGAGCGCGCGCACGGTGAGGTCCTCGCGGGCGACGGCGGCCTCGGCCTCCTGCCACAGCGCGACGGCCGCGCGGC
>NZ_LAVA02000166.1 GCF_000974985.2 Streptomyces mangrovisoli
GGAGGAAGCGAGACAACCGCCGATGGCGATGAAGGACTACTCGGACGAGTTCAGGGCCGATGCTGTGACCCTGTACGAGTCCACACCCGGGGCGACGTACAAGAGCATCGCCGCCGACCTGGGCATCAACCGCGCCACCCTGCGCGAGTGGGTGCTGCGAGACCGCGAACGCCGCGGCGTCGCCGCCACGGCTGGGAAGCCGGCCGCCCAACCGGTGACGCCCGTGCCGTCCGAGGCTTCGGACGAGCGGATCCGGCAGCTGGAAGCCAGGGTGGCCGAGCTCGAGGCGAGTGAACGCAAACTGGCGACCGAGCGGGACATACTCCGCAAGGCGGCCAAGTATTTCGCCGGGGAGACGAACTGGTGAGGAGCCGCTTCCAGTTCGTCGACGACCACCGGGACACCTACGAGGTGAAGCGGCTCTGCCAGATCCTGGACGTGAACCGGTCCAGCTACTACAAGTGGCTCGCCGGCGCCGAGGCCCGGGCCGTCCGGCAGCGCAAGGACCAGGTCCTGGCCGAGGAGATCCGCCGGGTCCACGGCGAGTCCGGCGGCGCATACGGCTCCCCGCGGGTGACCGCCGAGCTCCGGGAGAAGGGGCGTCGGGTCAACGAGAAGCGGGTCGCCCGGATCATGCGGACGTTCTCCATCACCGGCATCCGCCTGCGCAGACGCGTCCGCACCACGATCGCGGACGCGGCCACCGCACCGGTTCCCGACCTGTTCCAGCGGGTCTTCACCGCCCCCGAACCCGGCCTGAAATACATGGGCGACATCACCTATCTCCCCCTGGAGGACGGAGAGTTCCTCTATCTCGCGACCGTGCTGGACTGCTTCAGCCGCAAGGTCGTCGGCTGGTCCATCGCCGACCACATGCGCACCAGCCTGGTCAGCGACGCACTGCAGATGGCGGCTGCGACCCGCGGCGGCCTGGACGGCGCCGTGTTCCACTCCGACCACGGAGCCCAATACGGATCAAGAGCCTTCGCCGATCTCTGCGACCGGCTCGGGGTCACCAGGTCGATGGGCGCGGTCGGCACCAGCGCGGACAACGCGGCCTGCGAGAGCTTCCATGCGTCCCTGAAACGCGAGACCCTCCAGGGCGCCCGCGACTACGGCGACGCCGACACCTGCAGAAGGACGGCATTTGCCTGGCTGGCCCGCTACAACACCCGCCGCCGGCACTCTGCCAACGGTCACCTGAGCCCCAACGAATACGAACGCCGACACCACACCGCTAAACTCACGCTCGCCGCGTGATCAATAACCGCGTGCCCACCTTCACGGGGGAAGGCCCC
>NZ_LAVA02000167.1 GCF_000974985.2 Streptomyces mangrovisoli
TGTCGTAACCGCGTCACTACCAAGGGGCCCGTTCTCTCATGCCCGCGACCGCACCCGAACCTCCGTCCAGATGATCACCCGTTGCCGCTCGAACAAGATCCGGTTTGCCACAACGCACTCAGCGCCGGTCAGCGGCCCGTGGCCGTGCCAGACGCCGGCTCATCCGCGTGACCATCGACCACCAAATCATCGCTTCGCTGGTGGCGGGCAGGGTCTCGTAGTCCCGGGCCAGACGGCGGGAGTTCATCAGCCACGCGAATGTGCGCTCTGCCACCCAGCGTCTGGGCAGCACCACGAACCCTGTCATGTCGTCGGTGCGTTTGACGATCTCCAAGCTCAGGGCGAGTTTGTCCCGGCACCAGCCGACGAGGGAGCCGGTATAGCCGCCGTCGGCCCAGACGAGGGTGATGTCGCGGTGCAGGTGGCGCAGCCGGCTCAGCAGGCCCGCCGCGGCGTCGCGGTCGCCGATGTTCGCGGCGGTGACGCGGACGACCAGGAGCAGGCCGAGGGTGTCGGTCACGATGTGCCGTTTGCGGCCCGGGACCTTCTTCCCGCCGTCGTAGCCGCGTGAGGCGGCGGGCACCGTCGCGGCGGCCCGCACCGACTGCGCGTCGATGATCCCCGCCGTGGGCTCGGCCTGGCGGCCCTCGCACTCACGGACCTTCCCGCGCAGCCAGTCGTGGAACTCGGTGATCAGCCCGTGCTCGCGCCAGCGGCGGAAGAAGGCGTAGACCCGGCTCCAATCGGGGAAGTCCGCGGGCAGCGCCCGCCAGGAGATCCCGCCCGCGACCAGGTAACGGATCGCGTCCAGCAGCTGGCGATGGCAGTAGCCCTCGGGCCGTCCGCCCCGCCCCTGAAGCCAGGCCGGTACCGGCAGCAGCGGCCGGATGGCCGCCCATTCCGCGTCCGTCATGCCCGACGGATACCTGCGTACCCGATCGGGATGGTCGGCCGCGTTGCCGTACACGTGCGCGAGGCAATCACACGATGGAGCAGCCGAGTTGAAGCGGGCGGGCTCGAGCGCGTAGAACAACGACAACAGGGCCTCCGGGAACCGCTCGGAATGGGGTCGCACCCCCGAGCTACCTGGAGGCCCTGCCTTCATGCGCGTACGAGCGGAAGATCACCCGACCAGGAACTCCGTTCGACCTGCACGTTCCAAGATCGGTTGAGATACGGCTTCTGAGTCCACGTTCACCGAGCCGACCGATCGCTGTTTGGAGTCGCCATGCCCGCGAACCTCGGCGGCCGCCCGCCCGGCGTGCCTGACCTGACCACGTACGACCTACTGGCTCCTCAGCTGTCCGGCGGGAAGGACAGCGCGGTGATGATGGCGGTGTTCATGGAAGCCGCCCGGGATGCAGGCGTGGACGGCCGGGTGATCTCCTACCACGCCAGTCTGGGCGTGCCGGAGTGGCCGCCGGTGTTCCTCGGGTGAAACCGAAGGTCTCCAGCCGAGATCTCCACGCCCGTGGAAGGAATCACCCCCCATGAACATCAGTGCCGCAGAGAGCACCCCGGGCCCGGACCCCGGCCTCGCTGAACCTCTGGCCCACCTGGTGATCGCCGGGCTCGCCCAGCACCGCATCGCCACCACAGGCCAGTTGCGCCGGATGCTCAGGCCTGACGGCACGCGACAGCTGATGTCCCGCGTTCTCAACCGGCTGCGCACCGAGGGCTTCGTCAACTACACGGTTCTGCCGGACCCGAACCGCAGCCGGACCAACGCCTGGTACCTGACGCCACACGGGGCACGGTTGGCCCGGGATCTTCCGGTCCTGCGCGGGCGGCCGCCCTACCCCATCACCTCGACCACGGCTGCATCGCTGAAGACCCCACACACGCTGGCCGTCGTACGCGCCCACCTCGCATTCGCCGAAGACGCCCGCCGGCTCGGGCACGAGCACGGCCCGTGGGACTGGACCCCTGAGGTGTCCCACGCGATCGGTGAGAGCGAACGCATCGTCGCCGACGCAGTCATGTACTACACGGTCATCAAGGGCGAGCACCGGCGAAAACTGCGGGCGTTCATCGAAATCGATCGCAGCACCATGAGCAGTGAACGGCTGGCCGTGAAACTGATCGAGTACGCCCGCCTGTTCCAGTACGACGCCCAACCCTTCAGCCGACGGCGACCAGCCGCCCCAAGTCCCGCCTGGCTGCGCTGGGATCCAGTCTTTCCCCGCATACTGTTCGTCCTCACCGGCGCGTCACGTGCCAGGCTGGAGAGCCGGATGAGCGATCTGCAGGCGATGGTGGCAAAGCACCCACTCGTATCGACTCTCGCCCGCGAAGTCCGGCTTGGTGCCGCGGTGCTGGAAGACCTTGAGGAGCACGGTCCAGCCGATAACGTGTGGCTGCCTCTCGTTGGGGGGAAATCCCGCTCGTGGGCAGGCCTCTGAAGTCCTGCTCGAGAGGGCCCAGGTCACAGCCCTGCACCGTATTGGCGACCTGGCCCTGGGGCGGCGTGAGCGGGCGCTGCGTCACCATCGCTTGGTGTTCGCCCATCTGGCTCTTCAGTGCGGGCTGTTCGAGCCTGCAGCGGTGGTGTTCGGGGCAGTGTAGGCATGCCGTCCAGCACGACCTCCGCCCCTCGACCGCGACATCCTCCTGGAACAAGGAGTGGAACTCGTCGTGATCGAGGAACTACTTGGCCATGCTCACATCGGCCATTAGCGAGCCGTTCGCCTTGAGCGTCACGATCACCGTTAGGTCATGTAGGCCTCAGGGAAAGGCACTTACACGAAACGTTGGATCAATTTTATCGCCGAAGGGTGTGGATACATCTCAGCCATCTTAATCGCGGACTTGCCGCCTTCAGCCGCCAGTGCGGGATCAGCTCCGAACGCAAGCAGGACAGCCGTGAAGGTAACTTCCATCTCGCAGTCACCTTGGATTGCGGTATCGGCTTCATAGTCAACCGCGTGAGCCAGGAGAGTCATGTTACCGCAGATCTCGTTCGGGTCAGCTCCTGAATCCAGCAGCCTGGCCAGCTCGCGGACCTCGTCATTCTCGATAGCCTGATGGGCCGGCGTCCAAATGCTCTGCGTGACAAGATCGTGCATGCGGCATAGCATACCCCACCCTCAGCGCGTGCCGCAATGCGCCAGAATTCTGACACATTGCGGCACGTCACAGTTACCGCCGTCCGGACGTGTAGTTTATTCGTATATTGGGAAAGAGGTCATGGAATTGCCCGATCACGGAAACACAGGACGAGCACGCATACTGTGAGGAATGCAGCGTCAGAGACCCACGAACGTCTGATGGACCCCCAAGCCGGTTCGCTATATAGGTGAGCATTTTATACTCCGTGTCGTTTTCGCGGGTATTTCTTCCGGTTGCCCTCGCTGTAAATCTGGCTGGATTCCCTGGACTCCCCACTGTAGGGACTAGCCCCTTCTCCATATGCTCTCCGCTCGTGGTCAGTAGAAGCTCGTCCCCTTCTCCTTCCAGCTGCAGGAGACCCGCCAATGCAGCCCTCTTCTTCCCCGCGGTCCCCCTTTTATACAAGAGCTCAACTTGTTCTGCGAGATACTCAGACGCATCTTTTGTCGCCGCCCTTGCCAGCAGTGACCCGCCCCCGGCTTCGAATGTTCCAGTCAAGGGGGTATCACATACGAATGGCTCCTGCGCTTCGCATTCGGCTCCGCTGAGCTGATCCTCAGCGCCGTCAATATCTCCCTGCAAGAGGTGGACGAGCGGGCCGTCGGGCATCAATGATGCGAGCCAGTCTGCAACCTTCGTGCCTGGGTCGGACGGGTTATTCGTGTTGGTGCCCGGTGTGGGCGGTGCTTGAGGGCTTGGGGAAGGGGTGGGATCCTGGCTTCTCAGCTTTCCGTCAGGATTGTTCTTGATCTGCGATTTCTTGTCCCCGACGTTACATGTTCCCAATACACCGCAGTCGCCAGCTCCCTCGATGGTGAGGCCCGTGGGGTCGGAGTAATCGATGGGGTCGTTGCGGCTGTAACTGTAGGCAGAGAGGTTTTGCGGGTCGTAGGGAGTGCTAACCTCGATCTTGCATGACGGCCCGCCAAGGGA
>NZ_LAVA02000168.1 GCF_000974985.2 Streptomyces mangrovisoli
CCGCCGCCGCCCACCCCGGCACCGCCCTGGTCGAGATCTACCAGAACTGCAACATCTTCAACGACGGCGCCTTCGACGCCCTCAAGGACCGCCACCAGGCCGAGAACACCCTCATCCGCCTCCACCACGGCGAACCCATCCGCTTCGGCACCGACAAAACCCGCGGCGTAGTCCGCGACCACACCACCGGCGACCTGCGCGTGGTCACCGTCACCGACACCAACGAAGCCGACCTCGTCGTCCACGACGCCCACGCCACCTCCCCGACCACGGCGTTCGCACTCTCCCGACTCGCCGACCCCGACACCCTGCACCACACCCCCATCGGCGTCTTCCGCGCCGTCGAACGCCCCGTCTACGACACCCAGATGTCCGACCAACTCGACGCAGCCATCGAGCAGAACGGCAAGGGCGACCTGGCCACACTCCTCGCGGGCGCAGACACCTGGACGGTCGTCGGCTAGCGGCGCCTCGATGCTCAACTCCCCTCTTCACCACGCAGCACTCGGATCTCAACGGCCGGCTCACTGTCTTCGAGCAGTGCGGCGATGCCGGCGAGATCGGCGAGGAGGCCGGCCGGCGCCTGATCGAGGTCGAGGGAGTGTTGCTGGATGTGAATGCCTGCGTTGCGGATGAAGTGGGTGGCCCGCGGAGCGTTGCCCTTGGCGTAGACGAGGTGCCCCGTGGGCAGGTGCAATGCGGTGCAATAGGCGAGGATTTGGTAGAGATCGGCGTCGGGGAAGCCCCCGGGCCGCTCGGCCTTGTATTTGGCGTCGACCACGGCGCGGGGGCGGCCGGACTCGTCGTACCAGACGAAGTCCGGCTTGACGCGGATGGTTTCGGCTGCGTCAAGGTGGATGTGGCGGGCCTGGAGCTCGGCGCAGCCGCCCCGTTCGCGAAGCACTTCGCGCAAGGCCAGGCAGACGAAGTCCTCGAACACCTTGTTCATGTCGAAGAGGAAGCCGTCGATACGGACCGCGCCTTGCTGGTGCTCCACCGAGGCACTGTTCAGGATCAGCTCGGCAAACCGGAGCGCCGGGTGGTAGCGGGCGTTCAGCCGGGAGGGTCGCCAGCGAGGCAGCAGATGCCCGGGGGTGAGAACCCCGACTCCGGCTAGTCGGGCCCGCAGGGCGAGCAGCCGCTTACGGACATCGGGGTGGACTCCGGGGAGGCGCAGCAGGCGAAGCGTGGCAGCGAGCAGAAGTCGGTTCTCGACGATGTCCGCTGTGAACTCGTCGTAGGAGACCTCGACCGGGAGCGCCAAGCCGAAGCGCCGGCGAAGTTGTTCCGTCTCGCGGATGCGGCCCAGGACCACCGCGGTGGACTCCTCCGTGTGCCGGTATCCCTGGAGCAAGCCCTGCCGTAGGGCCCGCTCCGCCAGGCGTTCGAAGGTGTGCGCGATGGCGGGGAGCAGGTCGATGTCCTCGCCGACCTGTACCTCACCGCCGTCCGAACGCTTCACGCCATACGGGTCGGCCACGTAACCGAGCAGGAAGAACAGACGGCGGATCGGAAGCTTCGGGGCGATCCGGAGTTCCGTGTCGTGGATTCGGGCCACGCCGACATAGTTCAGTGCCCGGATCTGCCAGCAGGTAGGGTCGCCGGGCACGTCGGCGTCGGGCCGCGCCTCCACGACGCCGGAGGCCGCCAGGGCTTGGCCCGTGGCGGCAGAGAGCCGTACCGCCTGCCAGCGGCCGTATTCGGTGAGACGCAGGGATGTGTCCGTCATCCAGCGTCGGTTCCCGGGACGGCGGCAGGTGGGACGGCGTCGCCGCGGTCCGTGGAGCTGATCCGGTCGGCAGCGAGGGCCCTACGCAGCACGGGAAGGCCGTAGCGCTTGGTGACGTCGGTACCGTCGCCGTAGTGGTGTTCCTCCAGCAGCGGGAGGATCTCGGTGCGCCAGACACGTTCCAGGCCGCCGTCGAGGTGGACGGACTCGCGCATCAAGTAGGAGGGACCGACGCGGAAGTCCTTGTCCTCGATACGCGCGTTGAGCGTGCGCAGCAGGCCTGGAACATCGGCTGCGGCGTGCGCGAGTCCTTCCCGAGCAAGCCAGCGCGGGAGCAGGTCGCGAGTCGGCTGTTCGTCCGGATGGAGAGCGAGGAAGGCGAAGCGACGGCGCATGGCGGCGTCGACAAGGGCGATGGAGCGGTCGGCGGTGTTCATCGTGCCGATGAGGTAGATGTTGGACGGGAGCGTGAACTCGCCCGAGTACTGCAGGTCGACCGTGCGGTTGCGATACTCCAGGACGAAGTACAGCTCGCCGAACACCTTGGCCAGGTTGGCGCGGTTGATCTCGTCGATGATCAGGAAGTGTGGGGTCTCCGGGTTCTCCTCCGCCGACGCGACGAGCTTTCGGAACGGCCCAGGGCGCAGCTCGAAGCCGACCGTACCGTCTGCTCCCGACCGCTGGACCGGACGGAAGCCCTCGAAAAAGTCCTCGTAGGCGTAGGAGGGGTGGAACTGAACCAGCTTGACGGCATGAGAGTCCCCGGCGAGGTGCTCGGCGACGGCCTGGGCCAAGAACGTCTTCCCGGTGCCGGGCGGCCCGTAGAAGATCACTTGGCGGCGATGGTCGAGCAGATCCCGGACCTCCTGCAGCCATGACAGGTCCACCAGCAGTTCGTCGGCCAGCTCGACGGTCGGATCCGGCAGGCTCAGCGCCCGGCGGCTGCTCGACACGTCGACCTCGCCCTCGGACGATTGGTCCAGCAACTCCGTCAGGACATCCAGCAGTTGAGTGAGGTCGACGACGTCGTGCTGGCTGCTGAGCTTCGCCTGAAGCTCCTCGGGCAGGTCGGAGTGGTCGGCCTCGACGGCTGACCAGTCGACGGTACGGCGGAGGTTGGAGCGTCCGTCCGGGGCGGTGGTGAACTCGGCAGGGCCGGTGACCGTGCCGAGGCGCAGTCGGCCTGCCGAGAAGGTGGCGATCAGATCGCCTGGATGCACGCGGTCGACGAAGACGGCGAGCTGGTCGGCCAGCTCTGTGCGCTGGTTGTAGGAGAGGTGGCCGTAACGGTCGTCGACGAGCAACTTGAGCTCGTCCTTCGACAACCCCTCAGGCAGGGACTGGAGGCGGGAAGCGGCAAGCGAACAGAAGCCCTCCGCCAACCACTTCGGCACCAGGTTCACTCCCTGGACCGCGGCACCGCGGATCAGCCACGCGCGCAGAACGGCGAGTCGCTCGCGGTCGACGGCGTCGGACCGGGCGAGCACTGCTCGGAGCTCATCGGCGCTGAGGCACTGGGCGAAGGGGGCCGCGCCGTCGGCTTCCAACGGCAATCCCTCGGCGGCGAGGAGCTGCCGCCACCTCTCGATCTGTTCCGGCACGGGGTGGATCTGATGCGGAGGCCTGCCGTCCGACCCGAGCACCCGTTGCCCGCCCGGCGGCCGGATGCCGCACAGCCAGGCCGCGAACCGGTCGGGATCAAGGTCAGCCATCTCCGCCACGTCCTCCAGGACCACCCACTGGCCCGGCAGGACGACTTCGAGGATCTTGGTGGCGTACTGGTAGCCGGCGCGGTGCTTGTCTGCGTAGCTCAGGGCAGAGCGCGTGACCTCCAGGAGGTCGTCCGGGTCGTCGGACTGAACCAGGGCGTGCCGGCCCAGACTGGTGATGCGCCAGACGCCCTTGGAGCCTCCCCCTGAGTGGTGGACACGCTG
>NZ_LAVA02000169.1 GCF_000974985.2 Streptomyces mangrovisoli
GACCCCCGCTCCTCAAACGCCGGAGGGGCTGATTTCTCCCCTGCCGGACGGGCCTGATGTCTCAGCCCGTCCGGCGTTTGAGGACGCAGGGGTCCGGGGGCGGCAGCCCCCGAAGGGACGGGACGGGTAGGGGCGGCGGGGGCGAGAAGGCCTCAAGTCGGGCGGAGCCAGAGGGTGGTGAGGGGTGGGAGGGTCAGCGTGATGCTCGACGGACAGCCGTGCCACGGCCGCGGGTCCGGCTTGAGCGGCGCCGGATTGAGCACGTCGGACCCGCCGTAGCGACCCGCGTCCGTGTTGAGGACCTCCTGCCACCCCGGCACGTCGTCGGGCACCCCCAGCAGATAGTCGTGCCGCACGACCGGCGAGAAGTTCGACACCGCCAGCAGCGGAGCGCCCTCGGCGTCGTACCGCAGGAACGCGAGGACGTTGTCGTCGGCGGCGTCCCCCACCACCCACCGGAACCCGGCCGGATCGGTGTCCAGCCGCCACAGCGCCGGAGTGTTCCGGTAGACGGCGTTGAGGTCGCGCACCAGGTCGCGCACGCCGCGGTGGTCGGGCTCGG
>NZ_LAVA02000017.1 GCF_000974985.2 Streptomyces mangrovisoli
GCGTGCCCACCTTCACGGGGGAAGGCCCCCGCCACCATCGTCATGGGCCGTCCTCGAAGCTGACCGGCCATGCGCACTGATGCCTTGCGGGCCTGTGCGGCAGCCTCAGGCACTGCGCTGGCGCCGGGAAGGCGCCGGGTGGCGATACCCGCTGCGCAGGCACCCGGAGCGATCGCCCGGATCCCCTCTCGTGCTCCCGTGCGAGCCGCGCAAGCGAGGAGTGTAACTGTCTGTTCTCTATCCGTTCGCGCAGTTGGACAGGTTCGAACGGGCGCCTGGTTCGGGTGAGTTGTTCAAGGCCAGTGCATGAAGGAAGGGCCTCTTGGTAGCTCGCGGATGTCGGGTCTCGTCGCATGAAACCCGGTGCCCACTCCCGGGGATCAACCTCAGTCGAACCCGTACACCACTTCCCTGGACGCAACCCCGGCCCTACCTGCGCACGGCCTTGCGCACCGAGCGCGGCCGATACTCCACCACGGTCAGCGCCAGTGACACGTAACGCTCCACGAGTTCTTCAGGGGTCACCTCGCCCTCGGGCCGGTACCACTGCGCGATGGCGTTGCACATGGCGATGACCGCGCGACGGGCGTCCTCCGGGTAGGGCGTCAGGAACATGCCGTCGGCCATTCCCCGCTCGATGACCTCACGGAACTGCTGGGTGCCGCGCTCCTCGTTCTTCCGGTAGCGGGCGAGGTGTTCCGGTTCCAGGCTGCGTCCCTCAGTGAGCACGATGCTGCTCTTGACGGGGTGCTCGATACGGAACCGGACCGTGGCCGCGACCAGTGCTTCCAACTGTTCGGCCGGGTCGTCGCCCGCCTCCCGCAGGGCGGTGTCGCAGGCGCCGAAGTAGGCGTCGAGACCGTCGTCGAGGATCGCGACGAGGAGTTCCTGCTTGCCCTTGTAGTAGTAGTACAGCGCGGAGAGGCTGACCCCGGCCCGCTTGGCGATGTTCCGGATCGAGGTCGCGCCGTACCCCTGCTCGGAGAACTCCTCGCGGGCGGCCTCGATGATGGCCTTGTGGCCTGCGGGTCGCGTGGACACGGTGCTCCGATCGTCTCAGCGGCTCAGCTCACTCCGTGACTGAACAGTCGTACAACTAGCGACGCGCCGTCATCGTACCGCCGTGGGCCATGCCCATCCAGGATTCCTTGATCCATGCGGTACCTGACCAGCGACCATTCCCAGAGCAATCGTTCAGGTCGCGCGGGTCAAGCACTGCCCACTGTCCAGATATGCCCCTGTTCGCCCCGACGCCGTACATGTACTGGGCGCGGCGCAGCATGGCGGGCCCGGCGACGACGTTCTCGCTGACCGCTTCCTCCATGAAGCCCTCGGGGCGACGATCCGCACCCGGCCGGCCGCGACGGGGAGCGTGTCGCCGCGGTGGCGGCGCTAGAGCGCGAGGGCGGCGTCCGCGCACTCCTCGCTGATCAGCGGGTCGACGATGACGAGCCCGTCCGGGCCCTCGACGACGGTCATGTTGGACACGTCGAAGCCGCGGACCTGGTAGACGCCCTCGGTCACCTCGAACAGGCCGTGCAGGGAGTTGAGCCGGCTCTGGCGCCACAGGCTCGGGTCGGCGGTGTCGGGGCAGTCATCGGCGAGGAACGACCAGCGTTCGTTGTCCCAGACCCCGGCCCGCCGCGTTCTTGATCACGCGCGGTTCCAGGGTGCCGAGTCGGCCTCGGCGGGCGTTCGTGACGTCGGTCCGGTCGCCCCAGTCGAGCGGGGACACGGCGGTGGATGGGGCGGGCATGCTGCCCCGTTTCGTCGTGCGGGGGTTCGGCGTACGGCGGGTCTTCGTCCGGTGATGCGTCATGCGGTTCGTGGTGCGGCGTTCGTCACGCACGGGGGCATGGTGGGTGTAGCCCCCATCTGTTAACTTAACGATCGTTCGAATTAATTGCGGGCTGCACGTAACCATGGCCGCCCGGCACAGTCAACCGATCCGACAACCCTGCCTCCCGTGGCGCGCCCCGCCCTTTCGTCGGCCCGTGCGGCGCCACCGATCACCCCCTTCGGGAGAGACGCATGCCGTACCTCGCCGAGGAGCTGGCCGCCTGGGCCCACGCCCTCGATCCCTCCCCCGCCGACCTGCGCCTGGCCGAGCACGCGCTCAGGGACACGGTCGCCGTGTCCTTGGCCGCACGCGGGCACCGCATGGCCGGCCTGTCCGCAGGACTGCCGGAAGCCGCCCGCTGGGCCGCGGTCGGCCACGTACTGGACTTCGACGATCTGCATCTGCCGTCCACCGCGCACATCTCCGTCGTGTGCGTGCCCGCGGTGCTCGCGGCCGGCGGCGGCGCTCGTGAGTACCTGGCCGCGGCCGGGGTGATGGCCCGGCTCGGCGTCGCGCTCGGCTGGGGGCACTACACCAGCGGCTGGCACGCGACCTGCACGACCGGTGCCCCGGCGGCCGCCGTCGGAGCGGGCCTCGCGCTGGGCCTGGACACCGAGGGCCTGGCGCGCGCGATCTCGCTGGCGCTGCCCGCGGCAGGTGGGGTGCAGCGGGCGTTCGGCACGGACACGAAGTCGCTCCAGGTGGGCTTCGCGACCGAGGCCGGAGTGCGGGCGGCACGACTGGCGGCGGCCGGCGCGGGCGCCGACCCCTCCGCCCTGGACGCGTGGCTGCCGTTGGTCGGCGGCGACCGGGAGGCCCTCGCCGCCGACGCCTTCGCCCCCACCACCGCTGCTGTGCCCGGCGGCCTGGCGACCAAGATCTTCCCGTGTTGCTACGCCATGCAGCGCCCGATCGGCGCGGTCCGCGAACTGATCGCCGAGCGAGCGATCAGTTCGTCCGATGTCGTGCGCATCGTCGTGCGCACGCCGAAGGCCGCCGTGCACCCGCTGATCCACGCCCGCCCGGACACCGGTCTGCAGGGCAAGTTCAGCCTGGAGTACGCCGTCGCCGCGGCGCTGCTCGACCGGCACCCCGGGTTCACGTCGTTCACCGACGAGCAGGTACGCCGTCCGGCCGCACGCCGCCTGGTGGAGCTGGTCGAGGTCGTCATGTCGCCCGACGGCGACGGCCTGTTGACCGGCGAGACGACGGTGGAGATCACCACGGTCGACGGCGCCGCACACACCGCGACGCTCGCCTTCCCGCCCGGATCGCCCGCACTCCCCGCTACCGAGACCGAGTTCGCCGCGAAGCTCGCGGACTGCGGCTCCGACGTCGTCGGCCTCCTGACCGGCCTCGACTGGAAGGGCGCAGCCGAATTGATGCGCGCTTCCTTCCCCTCCACCGCGTGCCCCCTGGAGAACGAATGACCCGCCTGCCCCTGGAAGGCGTCACCGTCGTCAGCCTGGAGCAGGCGGTCGCGGCGCCGTTCGCGACCCGCCAGCTCGCCGACCTCGGCGCCCGCGTCATCAAGGTGGAACGGCCCGGCGCCGGTGACTTCGCCCGTGGCTACGACGAGTCCGTGCACGGCCAGTCGAGCTACTTCGTGTGGCTGAACCGCTCGAAGGAGTCGGTGGCGCTCGACATCAAGTCGCCCGGCGGCCGCGAGGTCCTGGAGAGGCTGCTCGGCGAGGCGGATGTGTTCGTGCAGAACCTGGCGCCCGGCGCGGCCCGGCGCCTGGGCCTCGGCGCGGCCGAACTCTCTCGGCGTCACCCGTCGTTGATCGTGTGCGACATCTCCGGATACGGCAACACCGGGCCGTGGGCGGACCGCAAGGCGTACGACTTGCTCATCCAGTGCGAGACCGGTGTGGTGTCGCTGACCGGCACTCCCGAGGCGCCCGCGAAGGTGGGCATCTCGATCGCCGACATCGCGGCGGGCATGTACGCGTACTCGGGCATCCTCACCGCGCTCTACGAACGCCGGGAGTCCGGTGTGGCGCGGCCCGTCGAGGTGTCGCTCTTCGAGGCGCTGTCCGAGTGGATGGGCTCGCCCGCGTACTACACGGCGTATTCGGGCACGCAGCCCGCGCGCGTGGGTGCGCAGCACGCAACGATCGCGCCGTACGGTCCGTTCGACGCGGCCGACGGGAGGACGGTGCTGCTCGCGATCCAGAACGAGCGTGAATGGGCCTCGTTCTGCGCCGTGTTCCTCGACGATGCCGCCCTGGCGACGGACGACCGGTTCCGCAAGGGGTCGTCGCGCGTGGCCCGCCGCGAGGAACTGAACGCCGTCGTCGCCGCACGCTTCGCGGAGCTCACCGCCGCCGACGCGGTGAAGCTGCTCGACGAGGCGAAGGTCGCCAACGCGCGCCTCAACTCGGTCGCCGATTTCTGGGACCATCCTGTCCTCGCGGGGCGTGACCGGTGGCGGGACGTCGCCACACCCGGCGGCACCGTCAAGGCACTCCTGCCACCCGCCACGCCCACGGGCCTGACGCCCCGTATGGACCCTGTCCCGGCGGTCGGCGAGCACACCGAGCCCGTACTGCGCGGACTCGGCTACGACACCGACGCCCTCGCCGAGCTGCACGCCGGGGGTGCGCTGTGACCGATCACACCAGGAGCACGAAGATGCAGGAGGCCCGGAAGGTGACGGAGAGGTACGAGCAGATCTCCTACGGCGTCGCCGACCGCGTCGCCACGATCACGCTCGACCGGCCCGAAGCCCGCAACGGCTACACCCGGCAGATGGCCGACGAGATCACGGACGCGCTGCGCACCGCCGACGCCGACCACGCCGTGCGCGTCGTCGTCCTGACCGGCGCGGGCCAGGACTTCTGCGTGGGTGCCGATCTGTCGGCCGGTTCCGGCAAGGAGCAGGGCTTCACGCAGAAGGTCGACGAGGACACGGCGCGGCAGGTCGCGGACGGTACGTACCAAGAGCCCGCCGGCCTGGTCACACGTGTCCTGTACGCGATGAACAAGCCGGTGGTCGCCGCGGTGCGCGGCGCCGCCGTGGGCGTCGGCTCGACGATGCTGCTGCCCGTCGACTACCGGCTCGCCGCGCACGGCACGAAGTTCGGCTTCCCGTTCACGCGGCGCGGCATCGTGCCCGAGGGCGCGTCCGCATGGTTCCTGCCACGTCTGGTGGGCTTGGCGAAGGCGCTGGACTGGCTGATCTCGGGCCGCATCGTGCCGGCCGAGGAAGCCCTCGACGCCGGGCTCGTGCACAGCCTGCACGAGTCGGACGACGTGCTCGACGCGGCGTACGCGCTCGCCCGCGGCCTGGCCGACCAGACCGCACCGGTCTCGGTCGCCGTCACCCGGCAGCTCGTGTACCGCATGGCCTGGGCCGAAAGTCCCGAAGCCGTGCACCGGCTGGACTCGCGTCTCGTCTTCGACACGGTGCGCGGCGCCGACGCGCGGGAAGGCGTGAAGTCGTTCTTCGAACGGCGGACGCCCCAGTTCCCGGGGCGGCTTCCGGAAGACCTGCCGGAGTACCTGCCATGGCGGGAGGGAACGGCCTAGCCGCTCCCGACGAGATCCGTTCCTTGCGGACCTCTCGGACGCTCAGGCCGGCACGGGTCCGAACCCCGCGAACAAGCTGGATGCCAGCTCCCTGACCCGGGAGTGCAGCTCGTCGCGCGGCAGCCCGTAGAGCGGCACAGGGCCCTCGAAACCCGGCTCGCACGGCGCGACCGCGAGATACGGCAGCAGCACACTGGCGAGCGCCGCGAACATGTCGGGACTCGCGTCCGCGCGGAGGTCGCCACGCGCGACCGCCTGTCGGGCGAGCGAGGCGACCTCCGCGGTGTACAGGCGGCGGGCCGGTTCGTGGACGGCGGTGCGCACCTCGGGGTCGATCTCCAGGTGGGTGGCGGCGATGACGCCGCGTTCCAGCGGATGGGTGGCGAAGTAGTCGACCCAGGCGAGGACGCCGCCGCAGAAGAAGGCGTGGTAGGTGGTGTCGCGCGGAAGGGTGCCGAGCCAGGGCGCGAGGGCGTCACGGACCCGCTGCGCGGCGGTCTCGGCGACATACCGGAACAGGTCGAGCTTGTCGTCGAAGTACTGGAACAGCGACCCCTTGGCCACGCCCGCCTCGCGCGCGACGGTGTTGAGGCTTCCCGCCGAGTAGCCGTGACGCCCGAACTCGGTCATCGCCGCGGCGGTGATCCGCTCGCGGCGCGCGGGATCGAGTCGCTGCCAGGTCGTCGTGGGCAAGGATCCTCCGATGGGGCGTCGCACGGTCGTGTGCACGCCCCATCATGGCAGGTGCGGCGTCAGCTGTCGGGGCTCAGTTCACTGCGCAGCACCCGCTTGAGGATCTTGCCGCTGGGATTGCGCGGCAGCTCGTCCACGAAGTGCACGACGCGCGGCTTCTTGTAGGAGGCCACGCGGTCACGCGTGAAGGCGATGAGGTCGTCGGCGCTCACGGGGGCCGCCTCCGGGCGGAGCACGACGGCGGCGGTGACCGCCTCGCCCCACGTCTCGTCGGGTGTACCGAACACGGCGACGTCGAGGACGGCGGGGTGTTCGGCGAGCGCGGACTCCACCTCTATGGGATACACGTTCTCGCCGCCGGTGATCACCATGTCCTTGATGCGGTCGGTGATGAAGAGGTAGCCGTCCTTGTCGAGGTAGCCGGCGTCACCGGTGCGCAGCCAGCCGTCCGCGGTGAACAGGGCGACGTTCTCGTCGGGCCGCTGCCAGTAGCCGGGGGTGAGGTGGTGCGAGCGGGTGAGGATCTCACCGACCGTGCCGGGCGGCACCGTCTCCCCCGTCACTGGGTCGGCGATGGCGACCTCGACGTCGGGCCGGGTGTTGCCCGCCGAGCGCAGCAGCGCGGAGCGCGGCCCGTCCACGACGTGGTCCTCCGGGAGCAGGCGCGTGGCGGAGCCTGTCGTCTCGGTCTGCCCGTACTTCTGGTAGAAGCCGCAGCCGAAGGTGTCCATGGAGCGGCGCAGCAAGGCCGGGGTGATCGGGGAGGCGCCGTAGACGATGAGTTCGAGCGCGGAGAAGTCGCGTTCGCCCACGCCAGGCAGCTGGGTCAGCAGGTGGAGCACGGCGGGCACGAAGAAGGCGTGGGTGACGCGGTGGCGTTCCATCTCCTCGACGACACGCGCCGGGACCAGGTCGGCCAGCGCCACGGTGTGCGCGCCCGCGCTCAGTGCCGTGACCAGCCAGCCGGTGCCGGCGATGTGGAAGACGGGCATGGCGTTCAGGGCCACCGAGGACTGCTGCCAGCCCATCTCGCGGAGCTGGTGCTCCCCCGCGCTGACGTTGCCCAGGGTGAGCTGGACGCCCTTGGGCAGGCCCGTGGTGCCGGAGGTGTAGAGCTGGAGGAAGACGGCGTCGCCGTCCTGGCCGTGACCGGGGTCGTCCGCGCTCGCGTCGTCGAGCCAGCGTTCGTACGTCCGCTCGCCGTGCTCCTCGCCCGCACCGGACTCGGTGACGAGGTCGATGCCGGGCAGGGCGGCGCGTACGGCGCGGGCCTTGGGCAGGAACTCGGTTTCGGTGAGGACGACACCCAGTCCGGCGTCGCGGGCGACGGCGATCAGCTCGGGCTCGGCGAGCCGCCAGTTCAGCGGCGTGGCCACGAGACCTGCCTTGGCACAGGCCACCAGCAGCTCGGCGGCCATCAGGCCGGGGCGGACCAGGTAGCCGACGCGGGCACCGTCGGGCAGCCCCAGCGCGAGCAGCGCCCGGGCGGCGCGATTGCTGCGCGCGTCGAGATCCGCGTAGGTGCGGGTCTCGGCGCCTTGGGTGACCGCCGGCGCGTGCGGGCGGCCGGCGGCGTGACGGCGTACGGCATCGGGCAGAAAGGGGCCCATGCGGGATTCCTCCATCGGCGTCGGCGACGAGGCCGGGTGCGGAAGGGCGGGAGTGCGGCCGTGAGGGGGCACTCCTGGAAGGGGAATCGAATGTGACCGGGTGGTCATATTCCGACGGGACGAGCATCGTCGGCGGACCCGCCTCTGTCAATGCCTTGAACGAACGTTCAAAGGCGGGACGGGGAACGGCCACGGCGCGGGAGCACGCCGTGGCCGTTCACGAAGCGTTCGCGCGTCAGGCCCGCGGCCCGCCCGCCACGTACAGCACCTGTCCGGAGACGAACCCGGCGGCCTCGCCCGCGAAGAACGACACGGCGTTGGCGATGTCCTCTGGTGCGCCGACACGGGCGACCGGGATGTTCGACGCGGCTCGCGCCTTGAAGTCGTCGAAGGACATCCCGACGCGTTCGGCGGTCTTCGCGGTCATCTCGGTGGCGATGAAGCCGGGCGCGATGGCGTTGGCGGTGACGCCGAACTTGCCGAGCTCGATCGCGAGGGTCTTGGTGAAACCCTGGAGTCCGGCCTTGGCGGCGGAGTAGTTGACCTGGCCGCGGTTGCCGAGGGCCGCGGTGGAGGACAGGTTGACGATGCGGCCCCATCGGGCCTCCGTCATGTACGCCTGGCATGCGCGGGACATCAGGAACGCGCCGCGCAGATGGACGCCGATGACGGAGTCCCAGTCCCGCTCGGTCATCTTGAACAGGAGGTTGTCGCGGGTGATGCCGGCGTTGTTGACGAGGACGAGCGGCGCGCCCAGCTCGGCGGCGACCCGCTCGACGGCGGCCTTGACCTTGTCCGCGTCGGAGACGTCCACACCGACGGCGAGGGCGCGGCCGCCGTCCTTCTCGATGGCGGCGACGGTGTCGGCGCAGGCCGTCTCGTCGAGGTCGAGGACGGCGACGGCATAACCGTCCTGCGCCAGGCGCTGGGCGGTGGCGGCGCCGATGCCGCGGGCGGCTCCGGTGACGATCGCGACCTTCTGGGCGGCCTCGGAAGACATGATGCACTCCATTGTCGTGTGCGGGTCGGTTGGTGGTGTCGGAGCGTGGTCAGGCGTAGACGCGTACGACGGTCTCGGCCACGCAGGCGGGCTTGTCGGAGCCCTCGATCTCGATGGTGACCTTGTTGACCACCTGGTGTCCGCCGCCGGGCACCTCGTCGGCCGAGACGATGTCGATCGAAGCGCGGACGCGCGAGCCGGCCTTGACGGGGTTCATGAAGCGGACCTTGTTGAGCCCGTAGTTGACGCCCATCTTGACGCCCTCGATCTTGTAGATTCCCTGGGTGAGGACCGGGATGAGGGAGAGGGTGAGGTAGCCGTGCGCGATGGTCCCGCCGAAGGGGCCGTCCGCGGCGCGCGCCGGGTCGACGTGGATCCACTGGTGGTCGCCCGTGGCGTCGGCGAACGTGTCGATGCGGTCCTGCGCGACGGTCACCCAGTCGCTGACACCGACGTGGGTGCCGACCGCGGCGGCGAACTCGGCGGGAGAGGGGAAGACCTTGGGCATGGGGATGACTCTTCTTTCTCTGGTGGCTCGCGAACGCCTATGCCAGCGTCGCCGTGCCGGTGATGCCGGGCACGGCGCCCGTCAGACCCGCGTCCAGCGCGACCGCGTCGCCGTCCCGTGTGCCGCGCACCTGGAACTCGCCCGGCGCGAACAGCGGTGCCGTGGAACGGAACGAGAAGGCGGTGACGGCGCGCTCCGGAACGTGGCGGCGCGGCAGTTCGAGCAGGGCCAGGGCGAGCAGCGGGCCGTGCACGACGAGGTCGGGGTAGCCCTCGACGTCACGGGCGTAGTCGCGGTCGTAGTGGATGCGATGGGCGTTGTAGGTGAGCGCGCTGAACCGGAACAGGAGCGACGGGTTGGGGCGCAGACCGAACGACCATTCAGGTGCGCTCCGGCGATCGGCCTGCCGGCCGGTCTTCGGCGCGGTGGCGCGGACATCTCCGGGCTGCTTGTACACGATGTCCTGTTCCTCCACCGTGCGGACCTCGCCCTCGACGAGGAGGGTGTGCCGGACGGTCACCAGCAGCAGCGGTCCCGCCCCTCCCTCGCGGACCCGCACGGACAGGACCTCTGAGCTGCGCGTCACCAGGTCACCGACGCATAGCGGCGCGTGGAAGGCGTACCGTCCACCCCCGAACATGCGCCGGCGTTGGGGCAGGGGCGGCAGGAACAGTCCGTCGTGCGGGTGGCCGTCCTCGCCGAGCTCCGCCTGAGCGGGCCTGTCGAGCAGGTACAGCCAGTGCCACAGGGGTGGCAGTGGATCGCCCACTGCTGTGGCCGCGGGCGGCTGGTCGAAGAGGCCGGACAGGGCCTGGGCGGGCGCGGCCGTGAGGAACTCGGTGGTCTCCACGGGAGCGGGCCGCCATGCGGCCTCGATCCGGGCGAAGGTCTCGCGGACGTCGGCCGTCATCCGAGGGCCTCCGCCGTGCCGAGCAGCGCGGTGGCCTGGCTGGAGAGGACACCGCCGTTGCCGTTGACGAGCGCGACGTTCGTGTTCGCCTGCTGGCGGGCGCCGCCCTCGCCGCGGAGCTGGCGCACGGCTTCGATGATCAGGAAGATGCCGTACATGCCGGGGTGGCAGTACGACAGGCCGCCGCCGTTGGTGTTCACCGGCAGCTCGCCGCCGGGTGCGATCCTCCCGTCCGACACGAACGCCCCGCCCTCTCCCTTCTCGCAGAACCCCAGGTCCTCCAGGAACAGCAGGGTGTTGATGGTGAACGCGTCGTACAGCTCGACGACGTCCACGTCGCTCGGCTTCAGTCCGGCCATCGCGAAGGCGCGGCGCCCCGAGTCGACGGCGGCGGTCGTCGTCAGGTCCGGCATCTGCGACATCGAGCGGTGCCAGGTGGCCTCGCCGCCACCGAGGAAGTACGCCGGGGCGGTCGGCAGGTCCCGGGCCCGCTCGGCACTGGTGAGGATCACCGCGCCGCCGCCGTCGGTGACCAGGCAGCAGTCCTTGGACGTCAGCGGGTAGCTGATCATCTGCGAGGACAGCACGTCCTCGACGGTCAGCGGGCCGCGTCCGTAGGTGAACGCCTTCGGGTTGAGCTGCGCCCAATGCCGGGCGGCGACGGCGACCTCGGCGAGCTGCTCACGCGTCGTGCCGTACTCGTGCATGTGCCGGGAGGCGGCGAGAGCGTACATGGAGACGGGGTAGCGGGGTCTGTAGGCCTCCTCCCATGGCAGCAGCGTCGTCGGGGAGACGAGCCGGCCGCCGTCGGAGCGCTGGGTGGAGCCGTAGGCGATGAGAGCGGTGGTGCACAGGCCCGCCTCGATGGCCATGGCGGCGTGCAGCAGGTGGGCGACGAAGGAACTGCCTCCGACGTTCGTGGAGTCGGCGTACACGGGCCGGATGCCCAGGTATTCGGCGACGTCGAGGGTCGGGAACGGGAGGTACGACGACGCGCAGAAGAAGCCGTCGATGTCGGACTTCTTCAGGCCCGCGTCCTTCAGCGCGCGGGCGGTGGCCTGACCCATGAGGTCGAAGTGGGTGAGTCCGGGGGCGACCTGGCCGAGGTCGGACTCGGCGACTCCCACGACGGCGACCTTGCCCCGCAGATCCGTGCTGCTCATTCCTGGTCCCCCAGCGGTCGGAAGACGGCGAGCGGCGCGCCCTCCTCCTCGATCACGGCCAGTCCCACCCGCGACCCGATCTCGACGTCCTCGGGCGCGACACCCTCGACGCGGCTCATCATGCGGAACCCCTCGTCGAGGTCGACCAGGGCGACGTTGTACGGGTCGGTGCCGCGCTTGTGCAGGACGGTCGTGGCGTAGACCGTGCCGAGTCCCGAACTCGTCCGCCACTCAAGGGGCTCGGAGCCACAGTGCGGGCACAGGACGCGCGGGTAGAAGACGGCGTTCTGGCAGTCGCCGCAGTGCTGGAAGCGCAGTTCACCGGTCGCGAGCCCCTCTTCGTATCCGGTCGAGGGGGCGGTCATCGGCGGCCTCCGTCGTCGACCCGGTTGCGGGCGATGTGCTGCTTGGCGATGACGTTGCGCTGGATCTCGTTGGTGCCCTCGCCGACGATCATCAGCGGGGCGTCGCGGAAGTACCGTTCGACGTCGAACTCGGTGGAGTAGCCGTAACCGCCGTGCACGCGCACCGCGTTGAGAGCGATCTCCATGCAGACCTCGGAGGCGAACAGCTTCGCCATGCCGGCCTCCATGTCGGCCCGCTCCCCCGCGTCCACCCGGGCGGCGGCGTCCAGGGTGAGCAGGCGGGCGGCGCGCAGCTTGGTGGCACCGTCGGCGAGGTAGTTGCCGATCGACTGGTGCTGCCAGATGGGCTGCCCGAAAGTGTGGCGTTCCTGGGCGTAGCGGGTGGCGTCGTCCAGGGCGGCCTGGGCGACACCGAGGGCGCGGGAGGCGACCTGGATGCGGCCGATCTCCAGGCCGCGCATCATCTGGGCGAACCCGGACCCGGAGGTGCCTCCGAGTACGGCCGACTCCGGCACCTTCACGTCGTCGAAGACCAACTCGCAGCTCTCGACGCCCTTGTAGCCGAGCTTGGGCAGGTCCTTGGAGACGACGTACCCCGCGTCCTTCTCCACCAGGA
The DNA here is from genome assembly GCF_000974985.2 of Streptomyces mangrovisoli. Taxonomy (GTDB): domain Bacteria; phylum Actinomycetota; class Actinomycetes; order Streptomycetales; family Streptomycetaceae; genus Streptomyces; species Streptomyces mangrovisoli. Next base: position 12,237 of record NZ_LAVA02000017.1, read on the forward strand.
GAATGGAGAAGCCCTTGCCCTCCTTCGGCTCGGTCCGGCAGAGGAGAGCGATGAGACCGGCGCGGCGCGAGTTGGTGATCCAGGTCTTGGAACCGTTGACGGTCCACGTGCCGTCCGCCAGGACGGCCTTGGTGCCCATGGCCTGGAGGTCGGAGCCGCCACCGGGCTCGGTGAGCGCCATGGTGGCGCGCAGCTCGCCGGTCGCCATGCGCGGAAGGTAGGCGGCCTGCTGCTCGGGCGTAGCGAACGTGCGGATGAGATAGGTGACCACGGAGTGGCCGCCCATCGACCCGGACAGGGACATCCAGCCGCGCGCCAGCTCCTGGGCCACGAGCGCGAAGCAGGCGGTCGACACGTCCACGCCTCCGTACTCGGCGGGCGCGAGCAGACCGAACACACCGAGCTTCTTCATCTGCTCGACGAGCTTCTCCGGGTAGGTGTTGGAGTGCTCCAACTCCTGCACCACCGGCAGCACTTCACGGTCGACGAAGTCGGCGACGACCTCGACGATGGCCCGCTCGTCCTCGGAGAGCTGGGCGATGAGGGGGATCTCGGTCATGGCCATCGGCTACTTCACACCCTTCTGAGCGTCCTTGAGGAGGGCACGGCCGATGATCAGCTTCTGGATCTCGCTGGTGCCCTCGTAGATGCGGAACAGTCGCGCGTCGCGGTAGCAGCGCTCGACGACGGTTCCGCGCATGTAGCCCATGCCGCCGTGGATCTGCACGGCGAGATCGGCGGCCCTGGACACCATCTCGGAGCAGTACAGCTTGGTGGCGGAGGGCCTGAGCCTGCGGTCCTCACCGGAGTCGTACTTCTCGGCGGCGTCCAGGACCATGGCCCGGCCGGCCAGTACGCCGGTCTGGATCTCGGCGAGCATGGCCTGCACCAGCTGGAACTCCCCGATGGGACGGCCGCCCTGCCTGCTGGAGGCGGCGTAGGCGACGGACTCCTCCAGGATCCGCTCGGCCATGCCGACGCACAGCGCGGCGATGTGGATGCGGCCGCGGATGAGGGACTTCATGGCGGCACCGAACCCGGCGCCCTCCTCGCCGCCGACCAGTGACGCCCCGTCGACGCGTACGTCGTCGAAGAACACCTCGGCGGTCCAGGCGCCGGCCTGACCGGTCTTGTGGTCCCTGGGGCCGACGGTGACGCCCGGCAGCCCGGCCTCGACGAGGAAGACCGAGATGCCCTTCGTCCCGTACGACTCCTCACCGGTCCGTGCGAAGACCACGAACAGGTCCGCGAGCGGCGCGTTGGTGATGAAGCGCTTCGAGCCGTTCAGTACGTACCCGTCGCCCTCGCGCACCGCGCGCGTGGTCAGACCGGAGGGGTCGGATCCCGCCTCGGCCTCGGTCAGCGCGAACGAGGCGACGGCGCCCTCGGCGAGCCGGGGCAGCCAGTGGCGCTGCTGATCCTCGGTCCCGGCGTTGACGAGGACCTTGCCCGCGATGCCGTTGTTCGTGCCGAACATGGAGCGGAACGCGGGTGTGGTCCAGCCGAACTCGAAGGCCAGCTGTACGTCCTCGTGCAGGGAGGCCCCGAGTCCGCCGTGCTCCTCGGGCAGCGTGTACCCGAACAGGCCCATGTCCGCCGCCTTGCGCCGGATGTCCTCCGGTATCGCGTCGGTCTCCTCGATCTCGTCCTCGCGCGGGACCACGTCCTCGCGCACGAGACGACGCACGGCGTCCCGTACCGCTTTGAAGTCGGCGGCGTCCATGGTGTCCTCGGTCCTTCCGTGAGTGGTGTCAGAGCAGTTCGAGGATGGTGGCGTTGGCCATGCCGCCGCCCTCGCACATCGACTGCAGGCCGTAGCGGATGCCGTTGTCCCTCATGTGGTGCACCAGCGTCGTCATCAGACGGGCGCCGGAGCCACCGAGCGGGTGGCCGAGCGCCATGGCGCCGCCGTTGGGGTTCATCCGCGTGTAGTCGGCGCCGGTCTGCCGCTGCCAGCCGAGCGAGACGGAGGCGAAGGCCTCGTTGATCTCGTACGCGCCGATCTCGTCCAGCGCCAGGCCCGAGCGCTCGAGCACCTTGGCCGTGGCGGGAATCGGCCCCTTGAGCATGGTGATCGGGTCGACGCCGGTGACGACGCCGGTGTGGAACCGGGCGATCGGCGACCAGCCGTTGCGTTCGGCGATCTCGGACGTGGTGACGAGCAGCGCGGCGGCACCGTCGGAGATCTGCGAGGCGTTGCCCGCGGAGATGACGCCGTTCTCCTTGAACGGAGTCTTCAGCCCGGCGAGCTTTTCGGTCGTGGTGCCGCGGCGCACGCCCTCGTCGGTGTCGAAGACGGTGCCGTCGGCGAGGGTGACCGGGGTGATCTGGCCCTTGAAGCGGCCCTCGTCGATCGCACGGGCGGCGCGCTCGTGGGAGTCGGCGGCGTGCTGGTCGAGCTCCGCACGGGTGAGTCCGAACTCTTCGGCGATCATCTCGGCGCCGATGCCCTGGTTGAACTTGTAGTGGTCGTAGCGCTCGCCGACCAGCGGCCCGTACGGGGCGCCGACCTGGCCGCCCGCCCGCGTCGACCCCATCGGGACACGGGACATGGACTCGACGCCGCCCGCGACGGCGATGTCGTACTGCCCGGAGATGACTCCGGCGGCGGCCTGGTGCACGGCCTGCTGCGAGGAACCGCACTGCCGGTCGACGGTCAGACCGGGCACGGACTCCGGCCAGCCGGCCGCGAGCACCGAGTACCGGCCGACACCGCCGGCCTGCTCGCCGACCTGGGAGACACAGCCCCAGATCACGTCGTCGACGGTGACCGGGTCGAGGCCGGTGCGCTCGGCGAGGGCTTTGAGGACATGGGCGGAGAGGTCGACCGGGTGGATGCCTGACAGGGCACCGCCCGGCTTTCCCTTGCCGACGGGGGTGCGTACGGCATCGACGATGACCGCGTCACGCATGCTGAACTCCTTCGATGATCAAGGGTGTCGGGGTCTAGCGAGGAGCCATGCGGATCGCGCCGTCGAGGCGGATCGTCTCGCCGTTCAGCATCGGGTTGATGATGATGGACTCGGCGAGCCGCGCGTACTCCGCGGGCTGCCCGAGCCGCGAGGGGTGCGGCACCTGGGCGCCGAGCGAGTCCTTCGCCTCCTGCGGAAGACGGCCGAGCAGCGGCGTCTCGAACAGTCCTGGCGCGATGGTCATCACACGGATGTTCGTGCGGGCCAGGTCGCGGGCGATCGGCAGGGTCATGCCGACGATGCCGCCCTTCGACGCGGAGTACGAGCACTGCCCGATCTGTCCGTCGAACGCGGCGACGGAGGCCGTGTTGACGATGACGCCGCGGTCGCCGTCTACGGGCTCGTTGTCACCCATCGCCTGCGCGGCGAGGCGGATCACATTGAAGGTGCCGATCAGGTTGACCTCGACCACCTTGCGGAACCTGTCCAGGTCGTACGGGCCTTCCTTGCCGACGGTGCGGCCCGCGCCGCCGATGCCCGCGCAGTTGACGGTGATGCGCAGCGGGGCGAGCGCGGTGGCCGCGGCGACGGCCGCGCTGACGTCGGCCTCGCTGGTGACGTCACCGGGTGCGAAGGTGGCGCCCATCTCCTTGGCGACGGCGACGCCGTCGGACGTGGGCAGGTCGAAGATGACGACGCGGGCGCCGGCCGCGGCCAGTCGCTCGGCGGTGGCGCGGCCGAGACCGGAGGCGCCACCGGTGACCAGGGCGGAGGAGCGGGCATCGATCTGCATGGCAAATCCCTTCTGGACGGGCTGGGTTCGGGGCTCGGGGCTCAGAGGCCGAGCGACTTGGCGATGATCGTTTTCATCACTTCGCTGGTGCCGCCGTAGATCCGGGAGACGCGGGTGTCCGCGTACAGGCGGGCGATCGGGTACTCGGTGACGTAGCCGTAACCGCCGTGCAACTGGAGGCACTTGTCGATGACGCGGCCCGCGACTTCGGTGCAGAACAGCTTCGCCTTCGCCGCGTCGGCCACCGACAGCTCGCCGACGTCGTGCAGTTCGAGGGCCCGGTCGGCCATCAGCTGCGCGGCTTCGACCTCGGTGGCGCACTCGGCGAGGACGAACTTGGTGTTCTGGAAGTGGGCGACGGGCTTGCCGAAGACGGTACGGTCCTTGACGTACTGGGTCGCGAACCGCAGCGCGGCCGCGGCCGTGGCGGCACCGCCGACGGCGATGGCGAGCCGTTCCTGGGCCAGGTTGTGGGAGAGGTAGGAGAATCCCTTGCCCTCCTCGCCGAGCAGGTTCGCGACCGGGACCTGCACGTCCACGAAGGACAGCTCGGCGGTGTCGGACGCCTTCAGACCGATCTTCTGGAGCTTGCGGCCCACCGTGAAGCCCTCGCTCGCCGATTCCACGACGAGGATCGACAGACCCGCGCGACGGTCGGCCGGGTCGAAGGCCGCCGTGCGGGCGACGACGAGGACCAGGTCGGCGAGTGCTCCGCCGGTGATGAACGTCTTGGCGCCGTTGAGCACGTAGTGCGTGCCGTCGGCGGACAGCTCGGCCTTGGTCTGGATGTTGGCGAGGTCGGAGCCGGTGCCCGGTTCGGTCATCGCGATGGCCGTCATCAGGTCGCCGGTGGCGAAGCCGGGCAGCCAGCGCTCCTTCTGCTCCTGCGTGGCGTACGCCATCAGGTACGGCAGGATCAGGTTGGCGTGCACCGAGTAGGTGCCGAACGAGACACCGGCCCGCGAGGTCTCCTCCGAGGCGATGGCCGAGAACTTGAAACTGGTCTCCCCCGCGCCGCCGAACTCCTCGGGCACCTGGATGCCGAGCAGGCCCAGCTCGCCGAGCTTGCGGTAGAAGTCGCGCGGCGGGTGGCCGGCCTCCTCCCACTCGTGGTGGACCGGGACGACCTCCTTGGCGATGAAGTCCCGCAGCGTCTGACGGAACGCCTCGTGGTCCTCGTTGAACAGCGTGCGGCGCACGGCAGCCTCTTCTCCTGTGATCCACGGCGCCCGGTCGAATGTGGCGTGCGTCGTAGACGACTTGTTCGAACGATCGTTAAGTTATGTCCGTGCGGCAGGTCCTGTCCAGAGAGACAACGTCGAGGTGACCTGCTTCACGGCCCGCACCGCACCCTGCGGTATCGCTCCGGAAAGGACCACGCCGATGACCCCGTCCGCCTCAGGACGCCTCCCACTGACCGGCCGCACGCTCCTGATGTCCGGCGGCAGCCGCGGCATCGGCCTGGCCATCGCACTGCGCGCCGCCCGCGACGGCGCCAACGTCGCGTTGCTCGCCAAGACGGACACCCCGCGCCCCCGGCTCGCCGGAACCGTGCACACGGCCGCGGCCGAGATCGAGAAGGCGGGCGGCAAGGCACTGCCGATCGTCGGGGACGTTCGGGACGAGGACGACGTACGACAGGCCGTGGAGGCGACCGTCGAACAATTCGGCGGCATCGACGTCGTGGTGAACAACGCCTCGGCCATCACCCTGCAGAACCCGGGCGAACTCCCCCTCAAGCGCTACGACCTCATGATGGACGTGAACGTGCGCGGCACGTTCCTGCTGAGCTCCCTCGCTCTCCCGCACCTGCGCGCTTCCGGCCACGCGCACGTCCTGACGCTGTCGCCGCCGCTGAACCCGGACCGGCGCTGGCTGCGCGACCACGCCCCGTACACCGTCAGCAAGTACGGCATGACCATGCTCACCCTCGGCATCGCCGAGGAGCACCGAGGCGAATCCCTGTCCGCGAACTGCCTGTGGCCGGCGACCACGATCGCGACGGCCGCCACCGCCAGTCTCCGCGGAGCCGACGAGGCGGCGCGGGTCAGCCGGACCCCGCAGATCATGGCGGACGCCGCCCACGCCGTGCTGACCCGCCCGGCGGGGGACACGACCGGACACTGCCTGATCGACGAGGATGTACTGCGCGGGGAGGGCGTCACCGACTTCGGGGCGTACCGCGCGGACCCGGACAGTGACGCGGCACTGCGGACCGACATCTTTCTCTAGGCACGCCCGCCAGCCTGGCGCCGGAAAACCCCTGTCCCACGAGGTGATCTTCGTGGGACAGGGGTTTTCCGGGGTCAGGGGCCGCTCAGCGCACGCGCAGGAGCGCCTCCTGCGCGACCGACGCGACCAGGTCTCCGTCGCGCGTCCAGAACTCTCCGTGTGCCAGGGTGCGCCCGTCCCCGGCGACCGTGCTGCGGCACGCGTACAGCAGCCACCGATCGGGGCGGACCGGCCGGTGGAACCACATGGCGTGGTCGAGTGAGGCGAGGGCGACGCCGACGGGGCGGGGCTCGCCGTACGGCACCAGGGCCGTCGGGGCGAGCGGGGCGTCGGAGACGTAGGCCAGGACGCAGGCGTGCAAGGTCGGATCGTCGGGGAGCGTCCCGACGGTGCGTATCCAGGCGTAGCGGTCGATGCGCCCGGTTCCGGGGTGCGGGGCCGCCCGGGGCACCTCCCGGTACTCCAGGGCGTTACGCAGCGGATGGTCCGTCGGCCGGAAGGCCCAGCCGTCGCCGAGCCGCCCCGGATCCGGCACGTCCGGCATCTGCGGCTGCCGCCAGCTCCCGTCTCCCTGGGCCGACTTGAAGGACACGCTCATGGTCAGCGCCTCCTCGCTGTCCTGGACGGCGGTGGTCTGCCGCATGGAGTAGCTGCGGCCGTCACGCACCACGTCGGTGGCGTAGCGGACGGGCCGCTGAGGCGACAGGGCCCGCAGGAAGTACGCGTGCAACGAGTGCACGGCCCGATCGTGGTCGACGGTGCGGTACGCGGCGGCGAGCGCCTGGGCCAGGGCGGCTCCGCCGTAACTGCGGGAGGGAGCGCGACCGGGGTGGCAGTACCCCTCGACGATGCCACCGTCCGGCCCTTCCCCTTCCACCTCCCGCACGGAGATGTGCTCGCCCTTGCCCAGGGGGCCAGGACAAAGGGGGTCGGCTTCTTCCTCGTCCAGCGCTGCCGGCTCGTCGGCCGTGATCCCGCTCATCCGTCCATCACTCCCAAGGTCCGCAAGGCACGCAGGTAGACGGGTCGGTCCACCATCATTCCGGCCACGGTCACCACTCCTGCGCCGGCCTCCTCGAACGCGTCGCGCACGCTGCGGGCCCAGCCCAGCTCGGCGTCGCCGGGGGCGAACACGTGATGGGCGGCGTCCACCTGACCGGGGTGAATGCAGAACTTGCCGGCGAAGCCGACGTTCCGCGCCGACTCGGCCTGGTCCGTGAAGAGTTCGACGTCACGGTAGTCGGCCTCCGGTCCGTCGATCGCACCGATCCCGGCGGCGGCCGCGGCGTTGGCGACACGGGCTCGGGCGTACGCCAGCTCGCGCCCGTCGCGGGTACGGGGCACGCCGAGGGACGTGGTGTAGTCCTCGGACCCGAGGGAGACCCCGTCGAGCCGGGGCGACGCGCGGCAGATCCGCTCGACGTCGGCGAGACCGGCCGCCGACTCGATCCACGCCATGAGCCGCACCGAACCGGCGTCCAGGCCTCGTACCGCTTCCAGATAGTCGAGGTAGTGACCTACCCGGACGAGGGTCTCCGCGTCGTCGACCTTCGGCAGATGCAGTCCGTGCAGGCCAGGCCCCACCACGGCGTCCAGGTCCGCTTCCAGGAGCCCGGAGTCCAGGGCGTTGGGACGCACCCACAACATCCGCCCCTGTGAGGGGAAATCGGCCAAGCAGTCGGCGACGAGGCGCCGTGCGCTCGCCTTGTCGGCCGGCGCGACCGAGTCCTCCAGATCGAACGCGATGCCTTCCGCGGGGACGTCCCGTGCCTTCGCGAGGAACCTCTCGCTGCTGCCCGGGACGGACAGCAGGGACCGCGGCACGCGCCGCACGAGCCCGCTCACCATCGTTCTCTCCTCAGGGGATCGAGGCGGAAGACGGGGATGCCATCGGGCGCGACCTCGACGATGGACACGGACGCCCCGAAGGGCGTGACCGCGCAGGGGGACATTCCCTTGACGAGGCAGCGCATGCGCACTCCGTCCGCCAGTTCCACGACGGCGACCATCCGCGGGCGGTGTCCCTTGCGTCGCACCTCGACGACGCCGCTCACCGTTCCGTGGCCGGGGCTGGTCGACCAGCACAGTTCTGTGGACGAACAGGTGGGACAGAGCAGCACGGTGCGGAAGACGACCGTCGAACACCAGGTGCAGCGTTGATAGCGCAGTTCTGTGTCGACCGTCGGCGGGCCGATCCTCTGCTCGCGCTGGACGGTTCGCACGTACATGGGTGTTACAGCCTTTCTCGGTGCCGCGCGTCACACATGACGCTGCCGCAGCTCCGTCTTGAGGATCTTGCCTGCCGCGGAGACCGGCAGGGCGCGCAGGAAGTGGATCTCGCGCACCCGCTGGTAGGGAGCGACACGCGCGGCCACGAACTCCATGAGCTGTGACGCGAGTTGTGGGCCGCCTTCGTATCCGGTCCTGGGGACGACGTAGGCGACCGGAATCTCGCCGGCTTCGGCGTGCGGCACACCGATGACGCTCGCCCCTTCGACGGCCGGGTGTTCGTAGAGGAGGTCCTCAAGGGGCGTCGGGTACACGTTGTACCCCTTGTAGATCAGCATGTCCTTGGCCCGGCCGACCAGGTGGAGCCACCCGTCCTCGTCCATGCGTCCCAGGTCGCCGGTGCGCAGCCAGCCGCCCTGGTACTGCTCGTCGGTGAGGTCCTGGTGCCCTTGGTAGCCGTCGGTGATCTGCGGGCCGCGTGCCCATACCTCGCCGGTCTCGCCCGTGGGCACGACGGGGCCGCAGCCCAGCTCCCTGATCTCGATGTTCGTGTCGAAGAGCGGCGCGCCGACGCTGCCGGTCGACACGGGGCTGTTGCGCAGCATCGGGTGGGTGGTGAGGGCCATGGTGGCCTCGGTGAGTCCGTATCCCTCGACGACGCACGCATTGGGGAACAGCTCGCCGAGCCGGTACAGGGTGTGGCCGTCGATGGGCGCCGCTCCGGAGTTGACGATCTGGACCGAGGCCAGATCGGCGTCCTCGATGCCGGGCAGCGCGAGCAGGGCGTGGAACAGGGCGGGTGAACCCGGGATAATGTTCACCCGGTGCTGCTCGATCAGCCGCACGAACCGCCGCGGCTCGAACCGCCCCGCGAGGACGACGCTCGTCCCCGTGGCCGTGCTCACGGACTGGCTGATGAGACCCATGGCGTGGAACATCGGCGCGAGCGAGACGCCGGTCGACGACCCGATCCTGATCGTGTACGGGGTCTGCGCCTCCGGGACGTGCTCCAGGTGCACGCGTCCCTCCACGTCGACGACCGGCCGAGCGGCTCCTCGCCAGCAGGCCATCTGCAGGACGTTGGCGACGACGTTGCGGTGCAGCACCCGCACCGCCTTGGAGCGACCCGTGGTTCCGCCGGTGAAGGAGAGGTGAGCGAGGTCGTCGCCGGACACGGCGACGGGGTGCCGCGGCTCGGTGGCCAGCAGCGCCTCCAGTGGTACGCCGCTCAGGTCGGCGTCGTCCAGGGCGGGCGCCGCCTGCGTCGGCGGGACCAGAACGGTCAGCCGGATCTCCGGTACTCCGGCTTCTTCCAGGACGGAGCGGGTCTGGGGGTGCGTGAACACGGCCACCGCGCCCGCTTCTTGGAGCTGGTCGCGCAGGGCCAGGGCAGGCAGGGCCGGGTTGACCGGCGTCACTACCGCACCCGCCAGCAGTACGCCGTAGTACGTCACCGTGAACCACGCGGAGTTGGGCTGATGGAGGGCAACGGTCTCTCCGTGCCGTACGCCCCTCTCCCGCAGTCCGGCAGCGACACGGGACGCGTAGTCGTACAGCTCGCTGTACGTGAGGGTGAGTTCGCCGTCCCTCAGCGCGATCCGGCCGGCGTGCCGGCGGGCCGAACCGGCAAGCAGGTCACCGACGGACGCGTGCGGGTAGGTGAGGCTCTCCGGCATTCCTTCAGGCACGTATCGCTTCATCCGACGATCCCCTTCCTGCGCAGTGTGTCGACCTCGTCATCCGTGAAACCAGCCACGGCCGTGAGTACATCGGCCGTGTGCGCCCCGATGACGGGCGCGGGAACCGGCTCGTCGGCGGGGGTGGCACTGAACCTGGGAGCGGGCGCCGGTTCGGGTCCGCCGTGTGCTCCGCGGCGGTGGGTGCCACGGGCGGTGTTGTGCGGATGCCCGGCGGCTTCGGTGAGAGACAGCACAGGGGTGACGCACGCGCCCTTGCCCTCGAAGGCGACGCTCCAGTCGTCCCGTGTGCGCGAGGCGAACGTCTCCTTCAACACGGCCTTCATGGCAGGCCAGTTCGCGCGGTCTCGCTGCCGCGCGAACCGTTCGTCGTCCCGCAGGCCGAGAACGTCCAGCAGCGCGGCGTAGAACTGCGGCTCGATCGCCCCGACCGCGACGTGTCCGCCGTCCGCACAGCGGTAGACGGCGTAGAAGGGCGCACCCCCGTCCAGAAGGTTCACCCCCGGCCGGTCCTCCCAGGCTCCCTGGGCCAGGAAGCCGTACGTCATGGCGAGCAGCAGGGCGGTTCCGTCGGTCATCGCCGCGTCGACGACCTGTCCCTGGCCCGTCGTGCGCGCGTGCAGGAGCGCGCTGACCAGCCCGAGGGCGAGCAGCATGCCGCCGCCCCCGAAGTCGCCGACGAGGTTGACCGGCGGCACGGGGTCGCCGTCGGCGGGCGCGATGGCGTGCAACGCGCCTGCCAGCGCTATGTAGTTGATGTCATGGCCGGGTTCCTGCGCGAGTGGCCCGTCCTGGCCCCATCCGGTCATCCGCCCGTAGACGAGCTTCGGGTTGCCGGCGAGGCACACATCGGGCCCAAGGCCGAGACGCTCCACGGCGCCGGGCCTGAACCCTTCGATGACGGCGTCGGCGCCCGCAATCACCCTCCGTACGGCTTCGGAGCCCTCGGGGTGCTTGAGGTCGACGGCGACGGAGGTGCGGCTGCGGTGGAGGACGGGATGCCGGGTGGCCCGGCCGGCGTCGGCGGGCCGGTCGACCCGGATCACCTCGGCGCCGAGGTCGGCGAGCAGCATCCCGCAGAACGGTCCGGGGCCGAGTCCGCCCAGTTCGACGACGCGCACTCCGGCCAGCGGTCCGGCGCTCACCGTCCGGTCCAGCGCGGCGCGCGCTTCTCCGCGAACGCGCGGGGACCTTCCTTGGCGTCGTCGGAACCGAACACGGGGGTGGTGATCTCCCGCATGCGCGCCCACTCCTCGTCGGCCGACCAGGTGCGGGCCTCGGTGAGGATCTGCTTGGTGGCGCGTACGGCGAGAGGGCCATTGGCTGCGACGGCCCGCGCCAGGTCGAGTGCCTCGTGCAGGGCACGACCGGGTCCCGTGAGCCGGTTGACGAGCCCGAAGTCGTGGGCGCGGACCGCGTCGAGGAAGTCGCCGGTCAGGGCGATCTCCATGGCGATCTGCTGCGGGATGCGGCGCGGCAGGCGCAGCAGTCCGCCTGCGGCAGCCACGAGACCACGCTTGACCTCGGGTATCCCGAAACTTGCGTCGGAGGCGGCGACGACCATGTCGCAGGCGAGTACGATCTCGCAGCCGCCGGCCAGGGCGTACCCCTCGACGGCGGCGATCATCGGCTTGCGGGGCGGCGCCTCCGTGATCCCCGCGAGCCCGCGCCCCTCGACGACCGGCCGCTCCCCGGCGAGAAACGCCTTGAGGTCCATGCCCGAGCAGAACGTGCCACCGGCTCCGGTGATGACACCGACGGCCTGGTCGTCTCTGCGGTCGAGCTCGTCGAGCGCGGCGGCGACGCCTTCGGCGACGGCGCGGTTCACCGCGTTGCGGGCCTCGGGGCGGTTCAGGGTGATGACGGTGATCCCGTCGTCGCGGAATTCGGCAAGTACTGCGTCGGACATGCTTGGCTCCCTGCTCTGATCACGAAGGACGATCACCGCCTTTGTCGAACATTCGTTAAGCTACGAGGCGACAGCGCCCCTGTCCACCCTCCGCCCACTGTGATCCACCGCGCACCCGGTCCGCCTTGCGACGTGGGAGGGCATCGACACTCCCGCACCGGGACCACGCGTTCACGCCACCACACCTCTCCCGCCCGGGAACGCCTGACTTCACGTGTTCGGAGGGAGTCAACAAAAACAGTCAGCACTGACTCATAATCCTTTCCGCTAAACAGTCAGTACTGTACGTTTAATGGCGGCCGGCGCGGACGTCGGCGCAGCCGACGCTCCACCGCAGGGGCGAAACAGCAAGGAGTAGCCATGTCCGCCGACGTGCCGGAGTACCGCACGCTCTTCATCGGTGGCCGCTGGGTCGAACCCTCCGGCACAGACGTGATCGACGTGCTCTCACCCCACGACGGCGGTCTCGTCGGCCGGGTCCCGCACGCGACCCGCGAGGACGTGGACCGCGCGGTCACCGCCGCCCGTACGGCATTCGACGACGGCCCATGGCCTCGGATGACCATGGAAGAGCGCCTGACGATCCTTGAGCGGCTGCAGAAACTCATGGCGGCCCGCGCGCAGGAGTTCGCGGCCCTGATCTCCCGCCAGAACGGCTCTCCCATCGGCTGGAGCGTCACCAACCAGGTGCTCGGAGCCGTCGGACACTTCGCCGTCACCGCCCAGGCCGCCGCCGCCCTCCCGATGGAGGAGCAGCGTCAGGGCATGCGCTCGCCGCTGGTGGTACGCCGCGAACCCGTGGGCGTCGTCGCGGCCGTGGTTCCCTGGAACGTGCCGCAGTTCACCGCGGCCTCCAAGCTCGCCCCCGCGCTGGCCGCCGGCTGCACCGTGGTCCTCAAGCCGTCGCCGGAGACACCGCTGGACGCCTACCTCCTCGCCGAGGTCGCCGCCGAGGCCGGTCTGCCCGAGGGCGTGCTGTCGGTGCTGCCGGCCGACCGTGAGGTGAGCGAGTACCTCGTCGCCCACCCCGGCGTCGACAAGGTGGCGTTCACCGGCTCCGTCGCCGCCGGCAGGCGCGTGATGGAGGTCGCCGCCCGCAACCTCACCCGCGTCACCCTCGAACTCGGCGGCAAGTCCGCCCTGATCGTGCTGCCGGACGCCGACCCCGACGTGGTCGTACGCACCGTCCTGACCGGCTCCTTCCTCAACAACGGCCAGGCCTGCGTGGCCCTGACCCGCGTTCTGCTGCCGCGCACGCGGTATGAGGAGCTGTCCGTCCGCCTGACCGAGGCGGTGGCAGCCCTCACGGTCGGCGATCCACTGGACCTCACCACCGAGGTGGGCCCTCTCGTCACCAAGCGCCAGCAGGCACGCAACCTCGACTACATCCGCATCGGTGTGGAAGAGGGAGCAACCCTCCTGACCGGCGGCGGGGTGCCGGAGGGCCTGGAGGCGGGCGCCTACGTCCGGCCCACCCTCCTCGGTGACGTCACCAACGACATGCGCGTCGCCCGCGAGGAGATCTTCGGCCCCGTCGTCTGCCTCATGCCGTACGACGACGAGGACGAGGCCGTACGTATCGCCGACGCCTCCGACTACGGCCTCTCCGGTGCCGTCGTCACCGCCGACACCGAACGCGGTCTGGACATCGCCCGCCGGATACGCACCGGCACCTTCACCGTCAACGGCTTCTCCATCGACCTGACCGCACCCTTCGGGGGCTTCAAGAACTCCGGAATCGGCCGCGAGTTCGGTACTGCGGGCCTGACGGCCTATCTGGAACAGAAGGCGATTGCGCTGCCCGCGACCTGAACGGTCCGCCCCGCCTCCCGGCTCGGCGCTCAACCCGCGAGTCCGGAATCCGGGCCCCGGCCGGGCGATCCTTTCGCGGACCATCCGGCCGGGGTCCACTCCCCCACTCTCATCACCCACTCGTGGCAGCGCTGCCACCCTGAGGAGTCATCATGCTCGCCGCCCTCATCACCGCGCCCGGCCAGGACAAGCTGGAGATACGCGACGCCGTCGAAGCCACTGGCTTCGGGCCCGGCAAGGTCCGCGTCGCCATCAAGGCCACCGGGCTGTGCCACTCCGACCTCTCCGGCATGTCCGGCAAGATCCCCGGCCCCGCCCCCCTCGTCCTCGGCCACGAGGGAGCCGGCCAGGTCCTGGAGGTCGGCGACGGCGTCACCCATGTCCGGCCCGGCGACAGGGTCATCGTCAACTGGCGTCCGGCCTGCGGCCGTTGCCCGCACTGCCGGATCGGCGAGTCAAATCTGTGCGACAGCGGCTCGCAAGCCATGCGGGTACCGGCGTTCACCTCCCGAGGCACGGACCTGTACCGCTTCATGGGCGCCGGCACCTTCGCCGAGGAGGTCGTCCTCGACGCCGGATTCGCCGTCCCGCTGCCCGACGACGTCTCCTACGAGGCAGCAGCCCTCATCGGCTGCGGTGTCACCACCGGGATCGGCGCAGCGATCAACTCCAGCGGCGTCAAGCCGGGGGAGAACGTGGCAGTCATCGGATGCGGTGGTGTCGGGATCAGCGCCGTGATGGGCGCGAAGGCCGCGGGCGCCGCGCAGATCGTCGCCGTCGACCCGGTCGCCCGCCGCCGGGACTGGGCGCGCGACTTCGGCGCCACCACCGCCGTCGCCCCCGACGAACTGGCCGGCGCCGTGGCCGACCTCACCGGCGGCCTCGGCTTCGATCATGTCATCGAAGCCGTCGGTCGGCCCGGCACCGTCCGCTCCGCCTACGAAGCCGCCCGCCGCGGCGGGACCATGTGCCTCGTCGGAGTCGGCGGCTTCGAGGACATGCTGCCGGTCAACCTGCTCGAACTCTTCGTCAGCGCCAAGCGCATCGTCCCCTCCGTGTACGGCGGCGACGACGTGACCCGCACCTACGACCGCATCATCGGCCTGCTGCGAGCCGGCCGCATCGATCTCGAAGCCCTTGTCACCCACCGCCTGCCTCTGGCCCAGGTGAACGACGCCCTCGACCTGATGCGCACGGGCGAAGCCCTGCGCGTCATGCTCACCAACGACTGAGTTCCGCTTGAGCGGATGGCTGCCTCCCTGCATCGCGCACAGCAGCCATCCGCCGCCGACCCGTAGACTTTCCGCATGTCACAGCCCTCCCGCCCGACTCGTACCCGGCGCGTTCAGCAACGCGCCCTGAACACCCGGGAGCTGCTGCTCGACACCACGGTCGACGTCCTGGTCGATCAGGGCTACGCGGGATTCTCCACGAACGCCGTCGGAGAGGCCGCGGGTGTCACCCGAGGCCGGCTCGTCCACCACTTCCCGACCAAGCTCGCGCTCGTCGAAGCCACCCTCGACCACCTCGTCGAGCTCTACCGGGCCCACATCCCTCTGCATCTGCGGCTCATCACCGAGGGTCCGACGGAGGGCCGACTGGTTCGGGCACTCGACACCTTGTGGAGCCTGAAGCGGACGCGTGAGTACCAGGCCTGCCTGGAACTCATGGCGGGAGTGCGGCGCGACCCGGAGATGCGTCGTGCCCTGCGCACGTTCGAAGACAACCTGCACACGGCGCTGTCCGAAGCGGTCCACCAACTGGCCGGCACACGCACCGAGCAACCGGGCTTCGAGTCGAGCCTCACCACCACCATCCACGCCATGCGCGGCCTCCTGCTCACCGCCCGTGCGCTCGGCCTGGGCGACGGGGAACTGGAGGCCGAGTGGTCCGCCATGCGCGGTCGCCTCGTCCTGCTCTTCACCGAGTTCGATCCCGACGGAGGGCCTTGAAGGGGCCCGCGGGACGAACACCGGCCATGGGACGTTCGTGCTGATGCTCGAAACCTCCTGGCCCGCGGTGCTGTGGGGTCGGCTGGGCCACGGCGGCGCCGCGAGTCCCGCCCCTGGTTCGTAGGTGGCGCCCGAGCCGCAGCCGAATCGGGCGACCAGCAACTGCACCCATGGGTGCCGGCCCGGCGGACTGCCAGCACTCGGAGCTGGACGGATCCGCGTGCGGCGGATCCAGTCATAGTGCGGTGCGTTCAAAGGCGGACGATGTGTGAGTGAGGGTGGGTGGTGCCGCGGGTATCGAGGAGGAGCGGGGCGAGGGTTTCGATCTCGTTCATGTTGAATGCCGTGTGATGCTGCAGGAGGATTGCCAGGTCTGTCTGCTTCAGAGCGGTCGTCAGGCAGGTGCCGTGGGCTACGGGTTCTCGGTCGACCTCCCAGTTGCTGACGTAGGGGTCGTAGTAGGTGACGCGGGCGCCGTGTGCGCGCAGTCCTCTGGCGACATCCGTTGCGGCGGTTTCGCGCTGGTCGGCGATGTCAGCTTTGTAGGTGACACCGAGCAGGAGAACGTTCGCGCCGCTGAGTGTGCTGCCGTGGTTGTCCAGGAGCTGGCGGGCGCGTTCGACGACATAGCCCGGCATCCGGGCGTTGATCTCCCGCGCCAGTTCGACCATGCGGAACGGGTACCCGAGCGTGCGGACTTTGTGGGCCAGGTAGTTGGGGTCGACGGGGATGCAGTGGCCGCCGACTCCCGGTCCTGGGCGGAACGCTTGGTAGCCGAAGGGTTTGGTGGCGGCGCAGGAGATGGCGTCCCACAGGTCGATGCCCAGTTCGTGGGAGAAGATTGCCATTTCGTTGACCAGGGCGATGTTGACGTGCCGGTAGGTATTCTCGATGAGTTTGGCCATTTCGGCTTCTCGGGTGCCGGCGGCCTCCACGACGTGATCGACGAACTTCCTGTAGAAGATCGCCGCAGTCGTGGTGCAGGCATCCGAATAGCCCCCGACGACTTTGGGAGTGTTACGGACTCCGTA
Source organism: Streptomyces mangrovisoli (assembly GCF_000974985.2). Lineage (GTDB taxonomy): Bacteria > Actinomycetota > Actinomycetes > Streptomycetales > Streptomycetaceae > Streptomyces > Streptomyces mangrovisoli. Next base: position 28,804 of record NZ_LAVA02000017.1, read on the forward strand.
GACCTTGTTCCCCGGGTCCACCCGTTCCGGGGAGAAGGCCAGGTAGAAGCCGCTGCCGGCGCGAAGCCCAGACTGCTCGAGGATGGGCAGGACCACCTCGTCGGTGGTTCCCGGATAGCTGGTCGACTCCAGCACCACCAGGGTGCCCGGGCGCAGCCTGCGACTGACCATCGCGCAGGCGTCCTCGACCATGCCCAGGTCCGGACCGCCGTGATCCGACAGGGGAGTGGGGACGCAGATGACCACGGAATCGGCCTCGGCGATCACCCGCTCGTCCGTGGTCGCGGTGAAACCCGCAGCGCGCAGGTCGGCCATCGCCGCGTCGTCAACGTCGTCGACATGCGACTTACCGTGGTTAAGCCGTGCCACGACGCGAGCGTCGCAGTCCAGACCCGTCACGCTCAGCCCCGAACGACCAGCTTCCACCGCGAGTGGCAGACCGACATAGCCGAGGCCGATGACCACAAGGTCGCAACGCATGACGTGCCCTTTCGGATTGGCCGAGTAGCGAAAGACCGGTCCCCGCCTGACTCCAGAGCCCATTGCTGCCAGCGCTGAGCTCTGGCGACGTCAACGACGGTGCGGAAAGAGAGCTGGCCGCCATCCCGGTGGAAATGCCTTCATGAAGGCATGCGATGACGACGCTACGACACGACGGCAAGCGACCGGCGTCACCGCGCCACCGATACGGCCAGGACAGTGAAAAAGAAGCGGTCCCGCACCCCACAAGGCTCCTACGGGTCGTGGCTTGACAGGCTCCGGTGGATGCTCAGGGCGGAGGTGTTGCATGTACGGAAGAGAAAGCCTTGCCCAAACCGGCGCCGGCATCACGATGCTCGGGGTGTCGATCGCCTACGAGTGGGTGCTGGCCGTCATTCTCGTCCTCGTCTTCGGCGGTGCGGTGCTCTACCGCTACGCCAATCGACACAACCGCTATGCACCGTAACGCCGCGAGCCGCAGCGCTCTGGTCGTCTGCGTGCTGGGCGTGATCGGACTGCTCGGCTGGGCGGCCCGGTGCTGGCTGGTCATCAACCCCCACGAGCGCCCGTTCCTCACAGCCGTCTATCTGGTCAACGCCGCGCTGGTCACCTACTTCGTGGCCGCCTCGCAGATCAACCGGCGCCACGGTCGCGGCCCCGTCGCGCCGGGACGGGTCGTCGCCATCGTGCCCGTCTACGAGGAGGAGCCCGAGCTCCTGGAAGCCACGATCGCGGCCCTGCTCCGCCAGACCCGCCCGGTCGATGAGATCCATGTCGTCGACGACGGATCGGTGCGCCACCCGGTGCGCCCCTTCGACGATCCCCGCGTCGTCCTTCACCGCCAGAACAACGCCGGCAAACGCCGCGCCCAAGCCCACGTTCTGGCCCGGTTGCGCCCCGAGGACTGGGACTTCGTCATGACGGTGGACTCCGACTCCGTCGTCGAGGACACCGCCCTGGAGCACCTGCTGCGGGCGATGTCTCAGCCACGGGTGATGGCCGCCACCGGGCTGGTGATGACCCGCAACCACGACCACAACCTGCTCACCCGCCTCATGGACCTCAACGTCGGCACGTCCTGTCTCATCGACCGGGCGTCGCGATCGGTTTTCGGCGTGGTCGAAACCACGTCAGGGGCCCTGTCGCTGTACCGGGCGCCGATCCTCTTCGACAACGTCCGTGACTATGTGAATTCGGGGACCGCCGGCGACGACCGACGGTTGACCATGTACGCCCTCCTGCGTGGCCAGGTCATCGCCGTCCACGACGCACGCGTGCACTCCGCGATGCCCACCACCATCCGCGCAACCTTCCAGCAGCGAGTGCGCTGGGGGAAATCCGCCTGGGCCGCGCTGCCCTTCGCCGTCACCAACCTCGCGTGGCGCCAGCTGATCGCCCCCCTGGCAGGTTCGGTGAAGTGGCTGTTCCTGCCGGCCCTGGCAGCGATAGTGATCACCGGGGCGTTCTCCGGAGCGCCCTCGCTGTACCTGTGGACCATCGGCTGTTCATACCTGCTCATGCGCTACATGGAGACCTCCCAGTACGTCATGCAGCGCCCGGGCATGACCCTGCCTGCCCGCCTGTGGCGTCTGCTGTGGGCCACCCCCGCCGAAGGCCTGGTCACCCTCCTGCTGCTCTACCCGGCCAAATACTGGGCCGTGGTGCGTATCCGACACTGGGGCTGGCACACCCGCGGCGACGCGCACGCCGGCGCCCGCCGCTCCGACTACGGACCCACCGGCGCCACGCCCCGGCAGTCGGCGGACGACGACTCAGCCCAAGGGGAGCCCGCACCCGCGCTCACCCCCTAGCCTGAGCCGCCAGCAACGAGACCGGGTGTGTCAACTTAACGGCCCTGTCTCATATTCGGTGGTGACGCAGAGTGGTGAGGTGTCGTTGGTATCCATGTGAAGGATGTCAACGAGCTTGTGCAGACGGTGTTTTCAGGGCTGTCCCCGCTGGTCATCGAGGATGTGGTCGACGAGGGCGTGCGAGTCGTGGTGCGGGCACGGACTCCGCAGGACACTGCGGCCTGCCCGGTGTGCGGGGTGTCGTCGGGGCGGGTGCACGGCTATCACTGGCGGACGGTGGCTGACGTGCCGGTCGACGGCCGGCGGGTGGTGGTCCGTGTGCGGATGCGACGTCTGGTGTGCCCCACCCGCGGCTGCCGACATACCTTCCGCGAGCAGGTTCCCGGAGTCCTGGACCGATACCAGCGACGCACTACCCGGCTGACCAGGCAGGTCAAGGCGGTGGTCAAGGAGTTAGCGGGCCGGGCGGGGGCACGTTTGCTGGCGATACTCGCGGCGGGCGTCTCGCGTCACACTGCTCTGCGCGCCCTGCTGCGGATCCCGCTGCCCACCGGGCGGGTGCCCCGCGTGATCGGCGTCGACGACTTCGCGCTGCGCCGGCGGCACCGCTACGCCACCGTGATCATCGATGCCGAGACCCACGAGCGGATCGACGTGCTGGCCGATCGCACGGCCGACACCCTGGAAGCATGGCTGCGCGAGCATCCGGACATCGAGATCGTGTGCCGTGACGGCTCCGCGACCTACGCCGAGGCCATCCGCCGCGCCCTGCCCCGTGCGACGCAGGTCGGTGATCGGTGGCATCTGTGGCACAACCTGTGCGAAGCCGCTCTGAGCGAGGTCAAGGCGCACAGCGCCTGCTGGGCCGCCGTACTGGACGCGCCGATCTACAACGGGCCCCGCGCCCAGACCACCCTGGAGCGCTGGCACCAGGTCCACGACCTGCTCGACCAGGGCGTGGGCCTGCTCGAATGCGCCCGCCGCCTGGAACTGGCCCTGAACACCGTCAAACGCTATGCCCGCGCCGACCGGCCCGAGCGGATGCTCCGCGTCCCCAAGTACCGTGCCAGCCTCGTCGACCCCTACCACGAGCACCTGCGCAAACGCCGGGCCGAGGATCCCGGCGTCCCCGTCAAGCACCTCTTCGACGAGATCAAAGCACTCGGCTTCACGGGCTGCCTGAACCTCCTGCACAAGTACATCAACCAGGGCCGTGCGGACGCCGACCGCAGCCACATCTCCCCGCGCAGGCTCGCCCGGATGCTGCTGACCAGGCCCGACAACCTCAAGGCGGAGCAACACGAGCTCCTGGCCAAGCTCACCGCCGCCTGCCCCGAGATGACCCAACTGGCCGCAGGCATCCGTGACTTCGCCCCGCTCCTTGCACCTCACGCCGACAATGCCGACGCCCTCTCGCGCTGGATCGTCCAGGTCCGCGGCGCCGACCTGCCCCACCTGCATGCCTTCACTGGAGGTCTGGAACGAGACCGTGAAGCCGTAAACACCGCCCTCACACTTCCCTACAGCAACGGCCCCACCGAGGGTGTGAACACCAAGACCAAGCGGATCGCGCGCCAGATGCATGGACGAGCAGGCTTCACCCTGCTTCGCCACCGCATCCTCCTCGGATAGCAGCACGCTCCGTCACCACCGAAAGTGAGACAGGGCCGTTAGATTTACACTCCCGAACCGGGGTGGTCGGACAGCATTCCTCCGGAACTTCCCCGGCCGCACGCAGCGTTCGGGGGAGTTCACATCGAGAACGCGTCCGTGGGCACGAGGAACGATCGCCGCAGTCCCCTGCCACCGGTAATTCCATGTGCAGCGACGTCTGGCTGGTGACAGCCGTTATTCCAGCACCTGGCCCGTACGTGCGGGCCTCAACTCTCCACTCATGTAATCGGGTTGCGATGCCCGTGTCGTGAGTGACCAGATCGCAAGGAGGGATACCATGACCAGCTTCAGCGCTATCGCTCTGGCCGCCGGGGGCCACGTAGCTGCCGGGGCGGCCGTGCTGCTCGTCGGCGATGCGGCAGCCGCGGCGGTGATCATTACCATCGCCCACCAGATCCGGCAGAACCGGATGAAGAACATGGCCGTGTCCGCCGGCCGCTTCAACTTCCATCTCAGCGAAGCACCCATCGGCCAAAGGGACATCCGGGAGGCGGCAAAGCTCGCGCAGCAGCGTCCCGACCTGATTGAGCAAATACTGCGCAGCCAGCGATAGAAGTTCTCCTCCCAGACGTCCCCGAAACCGTGCCGGGAGCCCACTTTCCCGCGGACTGTCCCGATCCCGCTGACACTTCAACTGCCCGGCGATGGCCTGCTTCAGACCGCCGAAGACACGTTCTTCCTCCCGCGGCCCGTCGCCGGAGGCGGCAGGAGGCCGGGACACGGGCCGAAAGGGATAGCAGCAAAATCCTGGGCGGGTGAACGGAGCTCCCGGCGCAGCGGCTACGGGATGAGAGCCCGTTGGACCACAACGCATTCATCCCCCCTTTCAGGCGGTGTCCCTGACACGGCCGGATCAGGAACAGGCACTACTGCTCAGATCCCTGGCAGAGATAGGTCAGGAACGTGCGGGTGCCGCAGGTTCTGTCGATCGTGGCGGACGGGCAGGGTGAAGGTTTCCGGTCCCGGCCGGTCTGCCTCGTCGCAGGCCGACAGCACCCGCGATCCGTTCCCACAGCTTCAGCGGGCCGCCCTCACGCACCTCCCACCGATTCTCCCCGGGAGGGAGGGTGGCGGCGGAGCCGGTGACGACGTCAACGAGGTGCACAGCGTCCTTGACGGTCGTCATCTGCGCGTCCGGCACAGCGCACTGGGCGAGGAACCGCAAGTGGAACGCCTCTTCGGTCGAGGAGGTGATCCGTTCGGGGCCGTGCCGGGCGGCCCGCCCGGACTCCGGAAGCCCCGCGGCCCAGTGGGCGGGGTTGCCGAACATAGGCGCGGCCTGGGTGCGGGCGGACATGAAAGACACGGTGCCGCCCAGCAGCCAGCCCGCGGCAGTGCCGTCGGGGCCGACGGTGAGCAGGACGCGGGCGTAGCCGTAGAGCCAGCCGGACAGGGTGAGCAGGATTTTCCCGCCGGATCTGGCCTGTGCCAGCATGCAGGGGGGATGGAGCGGAAGGAGCAGGCGGCCACGATCCTGTCGAAGGGGGCCTCTGGCCAGTACCCGTACAGCCCGTCCGCCACCGCCAGGGTCGGCGTGTAGCCGCAGCCGTACAGGGCGCTGCCTGCTCCAGCCGGCGAGGGTCGACCTCGATGCTCGTGACGTCGGCGGAGCCGAGACGTTCGCAGGCCAGCGCGGTGGAGTAGCCGGTGCCGGTGCCGATCTCCAGCACCGAGTGCCCCTCCTGCACGTCCGCGTCGGCCCACATCCGCACCACCAGCGAGGGCAGCGTGGACGACGAGGTCGGTGCCCCGCCGTGGCGCGCCCTGGGTGCCTTCCAATCCGGTTCGTCGCCGTGGAACCGGGTGATCAGGGTCGTGTCGCAGTACGCGGAGGACAGCCACCGTCCGTAGTCGAACGCGGCGGTGACCGGCTCCCACACAGTCAGACCCTGTCTGTCGGGCTCGTCGGCGGGCAGGTAGAAGCCCGGCACGAAGGCGTGGCGGGGCACCCGCTCGACGGCCGCCCGCCAGCCGGGGTCGGCAAGGACGCCGTCGCCGGCGAGGGCCGTTGCCATCGCCTGCCGCAGCCGCTCCGCGTCGGTTTCCAGGCTGGCGGCCATCATCGCGCTCCGCCTCCTTCCACGCTCGTGCTCAGGATGTCGGCGAACGCGGCCGTGATGTCGCCTGCGTCGGGCAGCCAGCCCCACTGGCCGTTCGGGTTGCACTCGATGAACACCCAGTGCTGGGCTGCTTCGCCGTCGCCGGTCAGGGCGAAGTCGAAGCAGCCGAAGACCAGGGAGAATGCGGTCAGATAGCTGTGCAGTGCGGATTCGACGGCGGCCGGGACGGCGATGGGAGCGTGCAGCAGCCGGCCCCAGTCACCGCGGCGCCAGTTCAGCGCGCCGTCCGGCGCGGCGATCTGCTGGGCACACACGCGGCGGCCCACCACGGTGACGCGGACGTCACCGGTCTTGGGGATCTCCGCCCGGAACAGGTGGGCGGTCACCGCGAGGGAGTCGTCGAAGGAGCCGGAGTAGACACGCTGGGCCCAGACTCGACCTGCTCCGCAGACGCATCCTGCACAGCCCATGACCGGCAGCGTCACAAGATCGCCGACAGAGCCGAATTACATGATCGCCCACAGTACGGCCGAAAGATCTGAACCAGTACCAAGGATCAGGCCGCGACGAGCTCCTGCTCGTGGTCCGGCGTCTTGACCTTGGGCTTCTTGTTCGGCAGCGAGAGCCGGAAGACCTTGTGCCACGCGGAGAACACCTGCTTGGGCAGCGGCCCGGTGACGTACTCCAGCTCGTACTTTTCGAACAGGGCGCGCACCTTCACCGCGACCTCGGCGTACCGGTTGCTCGGCAGGTCCGGGAACAGGTGGTGCTCGATCTGGTGCGAGAGGTTGCCGGTCATGAAGTGCATGGCCCTGCTGCCGCTGATGTTCGCCGAGCCCATCATCTGGCGCAGGTACCACTGGCCGCGTGTCTCGCCCTTGATCGACCGGCGCTCGAAGACCTGCACGCCCTCGGGGAAGTGCCCGCACATGATGACCGAGTGGGACCAGATGTTGCGGACCAGGTTCGCGGTGAACGTGGCGGCGAGCGTGGGGAGGAAGGACGGGCCCGACAGCAGCGGGTGGATCACGTAGTCCTTGAGGACCTGCTTGCGGATCTTGCGGCCCACGGCCCTGGCCCGCGCGCGGAACTCCGGGTTGTTGCGGCGGCGCTTGTGCAGGTTCCTGCCGAGCTCCAGGTCGTAGGCTGCGATGCCGTACTCGAAGAAGCAGGCGTTGAGGAAGTTCCACAGCGGCTGGCCGAGGTGGAACGGGTGCCACTTCTGGTCCTCGTCGACGCGCATGATGCCGTAGCCGAGGTCGTTGTCCTTGCCGATCACGTTGGTGTACGTGTGGTGCAGCTCGTTGTGCGAGTGCTTCCACTGGTCGGCCGGCGAGACGTGGTCCCATTCCCAGGTGGTGGAGTGGATCTTCGGGTCCCGCATCCAATCCCACTGGCCGTGCAGGATGTTGTGGCCGATCTCCATGTTGTCCATGATCTTCGCCACGGACAGTCCGGCGGTGCCGAGCAGCCAGGCCGGCGGGAAGAGCGAGAACAGCAGTACGCCCCTGCTGGCCATCTCGAGCTTGCGCTGCGCCGAGATGACCTTGCGGATGTAGGCGGCGTCCTTCTCCCCCCGGCTGGCGATCACCTCGTCGCGGATCGCGTCCAGCTCGCGGCCGAGCTCCTCGATCTGCTCCGCGGTCAGGTGGGCGGTGGGGTCGATGGCGGTCAAGGTGCTCCTACCGTTCGATGTCGCAGGGGCCCGCGGCGGCGGACACGCAGGTCTGGATGAGGACGCCTGGCTCGGCCTCGGTGATCTCGCCGGTGCGCAGGTCGCGGACGGCGCCCGCCTTGAGCGGCGTGACGCAGCCGAAGCAGATGCCCATGCGGCACCCGGAGGGCATGAGCACGCCGGCCTCCTCGCCGACGTCCAGCAACGGCGTGGCGCCGTCCGCGTCGGCGGTCCTGCCGGTGGCGCTGAAGGTGACCGTGCCGCCGTCGCCGGTGACGACGATGCCGGGGCGGAAGCGTTCGGTGTGCAGGCGCTCGTGCACGCCGTGCTCGGCCCAGTGCTTCTCGGCGGCGTCGAGCAGTCCCGCGGGCCCGCAGGCCCAGGTCTCGCGCTCGGCCCAGTCGGGCACGAGTTCGTCGAGACGGGCGATGTCGAGCATGCCGTCCGTGTCGGTGTGCACCTCGGTGAGCCGCAGCTTCTTGTCCGCGACCAGGTCATGCAGTTCGTTGCGGAAGATCACGTCCTGCGGCCGTGGCGCGCAATGGACCATGACGACGTCGTCGAACTCGGTGTCGCGCAGCATGCCCATCACGGGCGTGATGCCGCTGCCGGCCGTCAGGTAGAGCACCTTGGCGGGCTTGGCACGCGGCAGTACGAAGTCGCCGGTCGGCTGGTCGAGCTGGATCAGTGTGCCCGGCAGCGCGCCGCGGACCAGGTGGTTGCTGACCTTGCCGTCCGGGATCGCCTTCACGGTGATCGTGACGCGGCCGTCCTCGCGGTTCGTCGGCGAGGTGATGGAGTAGGCGCGCCACAGGCGCACCCCGTCGACGTCGACCCCGACCCGCACGTACTGGCCGGCTGTGTGGCCGCGCCAGCCCCGTCCCGGTCTGATCACGATGGTCGCGGCGTCCCCCGTCTCGGGGTGCACGGCCTCGATGCGCCCCCGCAGGTCGGCGCCCGCGCGCAGCGGGCTGACCAGGTCGAGGTAGTCCGACGGCAGCAGCGGCGTCGTGACCATCTCCAGCAGTTTCCACGCCCTGCTGCGGAGGGCTGTACTCGTCATGGCCCCAGCTTGCTGCGTCTCAGGGCGTAAAGTCCTGACCGCAGGACGTGAATCTGGTGGGTGGAATTGTTCGCAGGGAATAAAAACGTGAGCCATGCAATCCGGAGGGCCAGCGAGCTGGCCCTGGACGAGACGACGGTCACCGCACTTCGGGCCGCGCTGAAGACCACCGCCGACGAGGTCGTCCAGGCGATCATCGACGAAGTCCCCTCCTACGCCAACGCCCTGTCGGGCCACATGGGCGCCACCATCCGCCGGGCCGTACGCACCGCCCTGGGGCACTACCTGGACCTCGCGAGCGGGAACGCCACGGGCGGCGACGGCGGCGACGCCGCCTACGAGCTGGGCCGCGGCGAGGTCCGCGACGGCCGTTCGATGGACGCCCTGCTCAGCGCCTACCGCGTCGGCGCCCGCGTGGCCTGGCGATGCCTGGCAGCGGGTGCCGTACCCGCGGGTCTGCCCGCCGCCGAGGTCGCCAAGTTCGCCGAGCTGACCTTCGCCTACATCGACGAGCTCTCCGCCGCGAGCGCCGCGGGCCACGCCGACGAACTGGCCGCCCGGGGCAGGGCCCACGAACGCCACCTCGAACACCTGGCCCGCGACCTCCTCGCCGGCGCGAGCCCGGACGTGCTGCTGGCCTCCGCCCAACGGGCCGGGTGGCAGCCTCCGCTTTCACTCACCGCGGTCCTGCTGCCCGCCGCCCAGGCCCGGCCTGCCTACCGCGCGCTCGACCCGGGCACCCTCGTCCTCGACGATCTTCCGGACGCCACCGGTGTGCTGCTCGTCCCCGATGTCGACCGGCCACATCTCTTGCGGCACCTGACCGACCGTGCCGCCGTGGTCGGTCCGGCCCGGCCATGGACCCGTGCGTCCGCCTCGTACGCGCGAGCCGTACGCGCGCGCTCCCTCTCCCCTGATATTCGCGACACCGAGGAGCACCTGGCCGAGCTGGTGCTGAGCGCCGACGTGGACGCGTTCGCAGATCTGCGGGCCCGAGCCCTCGCACCGTTGCGGGCCTTGCCTGTCGCGACGGCAGCGCGGTTGGAGGAGACGTTGCGGGAGTGGCTGCTGCACCAGGGCAGGCGGGACGAGGTGGCGGCGGCGCTGTTCGTCCATCCCCAGACAGTCCGGTACCGGATGTCGCAGCTGCGGGAACTGTATCCGGATCTCACATCACCACACCGGGTCCTTGAACTGACGCTGGCGGTCGGTCTTCGGGTCAGCTGACGCGTGCCACGACCGCTCACGACCGCTCACGCCAGCGGTCCAGGAATTGCGGCGAGGCGGCTTCCTCGGTCCAGCAGTGGGGCAGGCCCTCGGCCATGAAGCAAATCGCCACGGCCCCCCGTCGTGTGGGCGGGCGGTAGCCGGTTCAGCTCGTCTCGGGCATCGGCACTCAGCTGGTCCTCGGCTTCGAACTCGTCGTCGTCCAAGACGGCGAACGTCTCCGCCGTGAACGTCTCGGTGCAGAAGTACAACAGCCGCGCGCTGCACTTGCCGACGAGGCCGATGAAGTCGGCTGCGCTGACCTCGTCACCGGTCAGCCGGACGTACCGGCCCTCTGCGCCGGGTAGAGCAGCCAGCGGTGTCAGCCCCCTCGCCTGAGCCAACGCGGGACCTCGTCCATGGACGCGACCAGCCGAGGCTGCTCCCCGCCACAACTCTGTCAGCCGACCAGCGCACAAAGCGGCTGGAGGAAACGGCCCAGGTTCAACCAGTCGCTGTGCACGACGGAGTCGGTGTACGCCAAGGCGCCCATGGCCCTCGGCTGGTTGTAGGCGAGGTCGGGCGGACGCAAGCAATGATCCAGGACGCCAGTCGGGCACCTGCCCGGCCCTGCGCAATGCGCCGTGATGATCACCTGCCTCGGTTGAGGACACGGCGGCTCCTCGGACCGGTGGGAATACGAGCGCGGGTATGCAGCGTTTGCAAGCGGCGAAACTGCGGACAAGCCGGCAGCTTCCCGCAGCAGGCGCTCACTCCGTAAAACACCTGGTCACGCGTTGAGGAGACACCTTCGTGAGCACGCTCTTCGAGCCACTTACCCTTCGGTCGCTGACGATCCCGAACCGGATCTGGATGGCCGCCATGTGCCAGTACAGCGCCGCTCCGGACGGTGACCAGGCGGGTGTGCCGAACGACTGGCATTTCACGCACCTCGCGGCGCGTGCCACCGGGGGCGCCGGGCTGATCATTACCGAGGCCGCCGCGGTCAGCCCCGAAGGCCGCATCAGTCCCTACGACCTCGGCATTTGGAACGACACCCAGGCCGAGGGCTTCCGACGGATCACCGCGTTCCTGAAGTCCCAGGGCACAGTGCCGGGTATCCAGCTCGCTCATGCAGGCCGCAAGGCCTCCACCGAGCGGACCTGGATCGACCGTGGCGCCCCGATCCCCCCGAGCGAGGAACACGGTTGGACCCCGGTGGGCCCGAGTGCCGCCCCGTTCGGGACGGCGTCCACCACGCCCGAGGAGCTCTCGGTTAAGGAGATCAGCCGCATCGTGGAGGCCTTCGCGCAGGCCGCGCAGCGAGCCCGGGACGCCGGATTCCAGGTGGCAGAGATCCACGGTGCGCACGGCTACTTGATCCACCAGTTCCTCTCCCCGCACAGCAACCACCGCACCGACGCCTACGGCGCCGACTTCGCCGGCCGCACCCGTTTCGCTCTGGAGGTCGTTGACGCCGTCCGCGCCGTCTGGCCTGCTGACCTGCCTGTCCTTTTCCGAGTCTCGGCCACTGACTGGCTCCAGGAGACCGGCGACGCCGACCGCGAAGGATGGACCGCGGACGACACCGTACGCCTGGCGAAGGAACTCCGCGCCCGCGGCGTCGACCTCCTCGATGTCTCCACCGGCGGAAACGTGCCCGACGCGAAGATCCCGGTCGCCCCCGACTACCAGGTGCCCTACGCCAGCCGCGTCCGCACGGAGGCCGACATGTCTGTCGCCGCCGTAGGTCTGATCACCGAGCCCGACCAGGCTCAGGCGATTCTCGCTTCCGACAAGGCCGACGCAATCCTTCTCGGCCGGGCGCTGCTGCGCGACCCGTACTGGCCCCGGCACGCGGCCGCGGCGCTGGGAGGGACGGTGCCCACCCCCGTCCAGTACCACCGCGCCCAGGGGGTGTGAGTTGCCCCGAGTTTCGTGGAGTCCGATCGTGATGGTTCAGGCGGACTGCGGGGCTTGCTCCCGGCTCTGCCAGAAGTCGTCTTCGTACTCGGCCGGTGGCACGTAGTCGAGTGCGGAGTGGAGGCGCTCTTCGCTGTACCACGCGATCCACGGGAGGATCGCCCGCTCGACCTGGTCGACGTCCCTCCAGGGGCCCTGCATCTCGATCAACTCCGCTTTGAAGGTGCCGTTCAGGGCCTCGGCCATCGCGTTGGCCGGCCCCCGGACGGGGTGTGCTGTCGGTGCCCGGGGGTTCAGAAGCTGGCGAGGAGTTGCAGGCGTTCCGCGCTGGGTGAGTCCTGGTCGGCGTGGTAGACGACGAGCAGTTGCCGTGCCTCTGGCCTGAGGAACTTCTCGTAGCGCAGTTCGAGCTGCCCGACCAGGGGATGGTCGAACCGCGTGTGACCGGCGGCGCGTCGGCGTACTTCCCGTTTGGCCCACAGCGCGCGGAAGCGATCGCTGGCTACCGTCAATTCGCCGATGGTTTCCAGGAGTTCGGGATCGGCGTCGTCGATGCCGAGGGTCGCGCGGAGTCCGGAAACGGCTTTGGCGGTCACGTCGTCCCATTCGGGATAGAGGCCGCGCATCTCGGGTTCGAGGAACACGGCTCGCAAGGGGTTGCTCCCCACGGCGAAGAACGGGCACAGGGCCACGGCCAGGCGGTTGGCGGCGACGACGCGGCCGGCTGTCCCCTGGGCGTAGGCGGGTGTGCGGGGCCAGCTGTCGAGCAGGGGCTGGAGGTCGGCTTGGCCCGTCGGGGAGCGGCGACGGCGTCGCCGGGCCGGGGGTGTGGGGTGGGCGAGGCGGTGCAGGTAGGCGACGGCGTCGTCGTCGAGTCGCAGTGCGGCGGCCAGGCTTTCGAGGATCTGGTCGGAGGGGTGCCGGTTGCGGCCCTGTTCCAGGCGCAGGTAGTACTCCGGGCTGATGCCGGCGAGGTGGGCGACCTCCTCTCGGCGCAGCCCTGGTACACGGCGGCGCGCTCCGGCGGGCAGGCCGGCCTCCTGGGGGCTGAGCTGTTCGCGCCGCGCCCGCAGGAAGTGGCCGAGGGTGTCCGCCATGTCGTTCATCCTTCGACGTTAGTCGGCGAGCAGGCCGAGCCGCACCAGACTGCGTGCGCTCGCGAGGACACTCTCCTCGTTGGAGCGCGGTGCCCAGTCCAGCTGCTCACGGGCCTTGGCGTTGTCGGCCCGGCGGACCACGCCCAGCTGGGGCACCGTCTCGCGCAGCTGCGGGCTGGCGATGGACAGCAGCCGCAGCAGCCAGGCGGGGGCCGACCGGGTGGGGGCCTTCGCGGCCGCCTCGCCCAGCTGGGAGCGCAGGGCGAGCGCGATCTGCTGGAAGGAGATCGGCTCGCCTGCCAGCGCCAGGTATCGCTGTCCGGCGGCAGCCGGCGAGGTCATCGCCTTGATGTGCAGTTCGGCGACGTCCCGGACGTCGACGGTGTTGGTCCGGATCGGCGGTGCCGCACGCATGGCCCCGGTGAGCATGGAGTGGATGATGCGGACGGAGCCGGCGTAGTCGGGACCGAGTACCGGACCGAAGATTCCGACCGGGTTGATCGTGGTGAGTTCCAGACCGTTGCCCTCGGCGGCGACGAAATCCCAGGCGGCACGCTCGGCGACGGCCTTCGACTTGACGTACGGGGTCACGCCGGGCCCGTCCAGGTTCGTCCAGTCGGCTTCGGTGAAGACCCGGTCCGTCGGGCCGTGGCCGTAGCCCACCGCGGCGAACGAGGACGTCAGCACGACCCGCCTGACGCCGGCGTCCCGCGCGGCCCGCAGCACTCGCAACGCACCGTCGCGGGCCGGGACGATCAGTTCGTTCTCGTCCTTCGGGCGGGAGCCGGGGAACGGCGAAGCGATGTGCAGGACATGGTCGGCCCCGGCTACGGCGCGGTCCCACCCGGCGTCGGAGGTCAGGTCCGCCTCGACGTAGGAGACTCCCTCCCGCCCCGGCGCCCCGGCCACGGCGAGCATCTTTTCGACGTCGGGCTGCCGCTTCAGCGAGCGCAGCGTGGTCGTGACCTTGTGTCCCGACGCCAGGAGCCGCGCGATGGTGTGGGAGCCCAGGAAGCCGGTCCCACCAGTGACGAGTACGTGTGCCATGACGACAGGATCACCGCGCACGACCGCCCGTTCCAGATCCCGCCGATACTGGTACCCGCGGGGACAGGCATGACGTCCGTGGCCACGCCGTACGACAGGTCGACGCTCTGCTCAGAGGTCAGAGGTCAGAGGCGATCGTCCTTGCCTCGGCCATCGACGAACTCCCGTCACCAGCACCTGTGATCCACGGCTGATCGGGGTGACGCGTCGGCGAGCCGGTTGCTGTGGTCGATCTCCGGCATGTGCGTCTCGGCCCAGACCCGCAGGGCGGAGAGCGGTTCCTCGAGGGACAGGCCGAGCTCGGTGAGCCGGTAGTGGACGGGGGGCGGCACGGTGGCCTCCACGCGCCCCGGCGGGCGCCTCCACATGGAGCGCCCGCAGAAAGCCCGCCAGCGTGTCGGCCGCGTGGGCGCCCCGGCTGATCGAGCCGTGGTCCAGCGGCTCGCCGTGAACCCACGTCATCACCGTCGAGTGCCTGGGAAAGCGCTCGGACGGTTCGCCGAACCGCACCGGAGCCGGCACCGGGAGCGGAAGGCGCGGAGCCAGCACGGGTAGCCACCGCCGCTCCTTGAGCTGGCGCTTGGGGGTGGGGTCCATGCGCTGCATGCGCACCGCCAAATCGTCTCCGAGGCGCCACATCTGGTTGCCCCAGCCGCCCGCCACCTCGCGGACGGCCAGCCCTGCAAGGTCTGGATGCTGCTCCTGCAGCAGGTCACGAACCAGGTCTGCGGTGATCTCGATCTCGGTGCCGCTCATGCGAAGTCACAGTACCGAGGCGGCAGGCGAAGCGGCCCACGCCCTCCGGGACATCTCGCTGCGACGCCTGCGGCATCACCGATGCGGTTTCAGAGAGCCACGGGTCAAAGGCTTCGGGACAAACCGACGGACCGGCTCCAAGGTTCACAGAAGTGACCAGGCCGCATGAGATCACGCCAGACCAGACCGTTCCGGGCCGTGGATGGCCTGCGTCGCAGCCCCGAGCATGATCAGGCTGCGGGCAGAGGAGCGGGCTGCACGCGGGCAGCCGCATGTCCTCCCGTGGGGAGGAGCGGGAGGAGCGGCAGGCTCCACGAGGAACCTGGTGCGGCCCGTCGCGTGAGCGAAGCGCGGGGGCCGCGTGCTCACGATGCACCACGTTCCAGCCACATCGGAAGAGGCCGGCCGAAATTCGTAGGGCAGCCGCGACCCGGAACGCGAATCACACCGCTCCTGCCACCGCGGCCGCTTCGAGGAATGCATGGCGGTCCGCGGTTCCCTCCGGGTGCCGGGCAGGCAGCGAGCCGCAGGCCTCCGGCCATCTTCCTGCACGTCTGAGCGGCGTCCCAACCCTCTTCCGTGATCCGTAGTTCTTCGGCCAGAGGGACGGTTGGTACGCCGGTGACCGCCAGCGACAGCTTCTCGTCGGGGCCGCCGAACCTCCCCGTGGACCTCGCCGGCCCCCGGCCGCGCGGTGAGCGTCGCATCGATGACGGGGCATACATCGCCGTGGAGATCACTCACGGCGTGCGAGCCTTGGCCCCGGCACTGCTGTCCCTGAACCGGCAAAGGCCCGCAGAGCGTCCATACCGGCATCCAGCACGCGCCCCTGGAGCCCCCGCACCATGAGCCCCCCTTACCGCCCCCTGGCCGCACTCCGGGCATGGCGCGGACCCGGCCACCGACCCGGCCGGCTGCCACGGCATCCCCGTTTCCCGCGACACCGCGTGTCTGGCCCACCTGCCGGACACCGACCGGACCGCCCACCTGACCGGTCTGCGAGCCGTACACTGCAGGGCCTGACCGGTGACGGCGCCGATGCATTCGAAATCCCGGTCACGCCGCAGGAGGGTCAGAGCCTGCAGTCAGCCGTGGCGGCGACGACCAGGCCGACGGCTTGGGCGCTGCGTTGCCGTCCGCGCCGGGTGAGGATCTCCTAGCTAGGCATGTCCGCCCTACCGCACCACTTCGAGCGCCGCACCGCTGCCGGGACGCACGAGTCTCGCCCCCTCGCCGAGCGCCCGCACGATCACGTCCACTGCTTCCGGAACGGGCAGTCCCCGCGGCAGCGGCGGCGCTTGGCCCGCGACGGCGCGCCCGGCGAAGCCCGTGTCCATGTGAGGCAGGTTGATCTCCAGCACGGTCACACCCTGGCGTCGCCGCTCGCGGCGGACCGCCGTCAGCCAGGTGGCCAGAGCGGCCTTGGCAGCGGCGTAGTCCGCCATCCGGGCCGGTGCCGCCTCGGCGACGATCCCGGTGACAGCCGCGAGAACGCCACCCGCGGGCAACCGGTCCCCGGCGGCCCTCAGGAACGCCATGGGGGCCAGCGCGTTCACCGCCATCAGGTGTTCGGACACCGCGTCCTCCACCTCCCCGGCCGGCCCGAAGGCCGCGACTCCGACGCATACGACGACACCGTCCAGGCCGCCCAGCTGGGCCGCCGCCCAGTCGACGGTCTTCGCACAGGAATCGGCGTCCCAGGCGTCGAAGAGGCGGGCGGGAGCGTGCCCGCACGCCGCCGAGACACGGGTCAGGGCCTCACGGTCACGTCCGGCCAGTGCCGTGCGGGCACCGTGGGCGTGCAGCCGTACGGCGAGCGCCACCCCGATCTCCCCGGTGGCACCCGGCACCAGAATCCGTGCACCTCGCAGGTCCATGCCCAGCCTCCCGTCCCGTGCCGCGCCCGCCCACCTGGCACTACGCGTCCGGTTCGCCGGCCGGCCGCCGGGCGGATGCAGACGCGGGCACACCGGGCACGGCACGTCAGCCTGCCGGCGGCGCACCAGGGTCGACGGACTCCCCGGTCCGGGTCGGTCGGCGCCTGACCGTGCCGCGCGGCGACCAGCGCGTCCGCGGGCTCCCGCAGGTTCTGTGCGTCGCGGCTGGGCGGGGTCGTCGGCCGCGGGTACACCGAGGTTCCGCGCCGCGAGCTGCATCTCGCTGAACCCGCGCTGCGAGCCCCGGTGTCGCCCGAACTCGCGCCTACAGATGATCTTTGCGTGGTGTCGCGCGCTGGCACGCCAGGAGCGCAGGTCAGCGACCTGCCGTCGGCGACACCACGCACGGAACCTCAGTAACGGCTTCGCAGCCACCACACGAGCAGGCTGATGCCGCCCAACCCGGCGGCGCCGGCGGCGCCGAGTGCCGCCTGTCGGGCGCGACGGCGCCCGAAGGCGGCCTGGCAGCCGGTCGCGTCCTCACGGCCCACCGGCCACGCTCGCCGTGGGGTGCGGCGTGACCCATGCGCTCCCTGCCGGGGACCGCATCTCCGGCCCCCGGAAGAGCGGCAGGGCTGCCAGGAGCAAGGCCGTGATTGACCCCTTACCCTTTCGTGGTGACCACCGTAGACATCGAGCCGGTATCCGGCCATGGAGGCATGCCCCTCGCCACGCCGGGCACCGACACCGACACCCTCCTGGGCAGCCGCTACCGCGCGCTGACCCTCGCGATGGTCTCGGTCATCCTGCTCATCGCCTTCGAGGCCACCGCCGTCGGCACGGCCATGCCCATCGCCGCACGTGAGCTGGACGGCCTGCCGCTGTACGCCTTCGCCTTCTCCGGGTACTTCACCACCTCGCTCTTCGCGATGGTCGTCAGCGGCCAGTGGTGCGACCGCACCGGCCCGCTGGCCCCGCTGATCACCGGCATCGGCGCCTTCGCGGCCGGCCTGGTCGTCTCCGGCACCGCCCAGTCCATGTGGCCGTTCGTGCTGGGCCGCGCGGTACAGGGCGTCGGCGGCGGGCTCGTCATCGTCGCCCTGTACGTCCTCGTCGGCCTGGCCTACCCCGAACGCCTGCGCCCCTCCGTCATGGCCGCTTTCGCCGCGTCCTGGGTGCTGCCCTCCATCGTCGGCCCGCTCGTGGCCGGCACGGTCACCGAACAGTTCGGCTGGCGCTGGGTCTTCCTTGCCATCCCCGTGCTCGTCGTGCTCCCCCTCCTCATCGGCCTGCCCGCACTGCGCCGTACGTCCCTGCAGCGGCACGCGGACGACCGCACCGCCCCCGACCGGCGGCGACTGGGCCTGGCGCTCGCCGTCTCCGCGGGGGCGGGGCTGCTCCAGTACGCCGGGCAGGACCTGCGTCCGCTGTCGCTGGTCTTCGCGGCGGCGGGCGCCGCGCTCGTCGTACCGGCCGCGCTGGGACTGCTGCCCCGCGGCACCTTCCGCGCGGCCCGCGGGCTGCCGTCCGTGGTGCTGCTGCGAGGCGTTGCCTCCGGTACGTTCCTGGGCGCCGAGAGCTTCGTCCCGCTGATGCTCGTCACGCAGCGGCACATGTCCCCGACCCTCGCCGGGCTCTCCCTGGCAGGCGGTGGCGTCACCTGGGGCGTCGGCTCCTGGATCCAGGGCCGCCCCCGGTTCGAGCCCCACCGCGAGCGCCTGGTCGCCCTCGGCACATTGCTCATGGCCGCCGCCATCGCCGGCGCCGCCCTGCCGCTTCTGGACGCCGCCCCCAGCTGGAGCGCGGCCGCGGCGTGGGCCGTGGGCGGCCTGGGCGCGGGCCTGGTCATCTCCTCTCTGAGCGTCATCCTCTTCAAGCTCTCGCCGCCCTCCGAAGCCGGCGCCAACTCGGCTGCCCTGCAGGTTTCCGACGCCCTGTCCAGCGTCGTCCTCGTAGCCTCCGCGGGCACGGTCTTCGCCGCCCTCGGCGGGGCGAAGGGTGCCTTCACCGCCATCTTCATCCCGCTGGCCGCGCTCTCCCTCGCGGGCGTCGGGGTCGCGGCCAGGCTCCGCCAGAAAGCCGGGTGAGGCCGCCCGCCGACGGTTACCGTCCCGGCGGGAGCGGGCCGACCGTTTCCGATGTCCGGCTGGGTCCAAGCCACAGCGGTCACGGGGTACGCATCTCGGCGAAGTAGCCGGAGACGGTCCGGGGGGCGGGGTGGTCGGGGCCGAGCGCCGTGGTGGGTGCGGCGATCGCGGACTCGTAGAGCGGGATGGCACGGTAACAAGGCAACTGGGCCCAGACACATCGCTGCTCACGGCGTGCCCTCGGCCTGCCACGGCTGCCCCTCCCAGGGCCGCGGTCCCGTGCCCTCCTGCCAGCGCTGCAGTTGCGGGCCGTCGACGCACACGATGCCGCACTGCTCCGCGTAGTCGAGTGCGGGGGCCGTGAAGTCGCTGGTGGTGACCACGACGGCGACGTCGGCCCCGTGAACGGTGAAGCAGGTGCCTCCGAAACGCTGGAGGTCCTGCGATCCGACGCGGTTGTCGTCGCAGTACCGCTTGCACTGGATGACGACCAGGCGCCCCTCGGGCGTCCTCGCCACCACGTCGGCGCCCAGGTCGCCGGCCCCGCCCACGACGTCCACGTCGAGACAGCCGTCGCGGCGGCACAGTTCGGCCACCGCCTGCTCGAACTCGTCAGGGTCCAGGGCCTCGTAGGCGATCTCCACCGGGGCGGCGGGCACCTCGAGCACCTCGGGCACCTCGAGCACCTCGAGCACCTCGGGCACCTCGGGCACCTCGAGCACCTCGGGCACCTCGGGCACCTCGGGCACCTCGGGCACGGTCTCGGGAAGCAGCACAGTAGCCTCCGCACCGGCCCCGGCGGGGGCCAGAGCGACGGCGGCAGCCGGTGACGCCGCGTCGAGCGCTTCGACCGCCGTCTGGGTGGCGTCCTCCAGGGCCTGGGCCGAGCGGCGCGCGATCCTCGCCGCCGATTTCCGGCGCTTCTCGCGGCAGCCGGCCATGACGGCGCTGACGCCCATCAGGACCAGCGCCACAGCCCAGGCGGGACGGTGCACCGCGGCCGCGAAGGCCGTGCGAGCGGCCGCGCCCACCAGGGCCAGGATCACGGCGAGCAGGGTGAAGTAGAGGGCCGTCGCGCGGAGTTCGAAGCGGCGGGGGCGGCGCGTGGTGCGCCGGTCGCGTGCGGGAACGGCCATGGTGATGTTTCCTCCCCCTGGGACGTCAACGAAGATCAATTCGCGTCTTCCCAGGCAGCGGCCGTTCTATCTGCTCCATCGTGCGGGCCTCGTTCGGCCCGGGGGCAGACTCGGACTCTCCTGCGCCGGCGGGCGTCTGGGAGCGTTTGCGGGTATCTGGGGACATCTGGAGGGGCGTGCGCGGCAGGCGTGTCGGGGGGCGGCGGGCCCGCGCGATGGCCTTCCGCGCCCAGTCGGTGCGCTCGGCACGCGCGCCATGGCTGCGCCCTGCCGGGCCGCGGGCAGCAGGACCGAGCGAATCCGGCCCGGGATGCCTTCGCGCTTCCGGGGCATCCGGTGAGCCATGGCTACTGGATCCGCAACAGCACACGGTCAGGCAAGACGTGCGGCGAACAGCAAGGCGGTCGCGGCAGCGGCCCGCGCCGGCTTCGTCGCCCGCGGTGTCATCTACGCACTGGTCGGAGTCCTCTCCCTTCGGATCGCCTTCTCCGGTGGGGGCGAGCAGGCCGACCGGGGCGGCGCGATCGCCGAGATCGCCCAAAAGCCCTTCGGCACCGCACTGTTGTGGCTGCTCGGGATCGCCCTGGCCGGGATGGCCCTGTGGCGGCTGTCCGAGGCCGCCTTCGGGCAGGCGGGACCCGACGGCGACAAGCCGAGCAAGAGGGTGATGTCCGCGGGGCGTTGTGTCTTCTACGGCTTCGTCGCGTACTCCGTGCTGTCCTACGCGGCCGGGCACAAGAGCAGCGGCAGCGGCAGTTCCGACCAGAACTCCCAGGACGTCACGGCGAAGGCGCTGGAGTGGCCCGGCGGGCAGTGGATCGTCGCCGTCGCCGGTGCCGGGGTGGTCGCGGCCGGAGTATGGATCGCGATCCGGGCTCTCCTGCGCAAGTTCGAGAAACATCTCAAGACGACGGAGATGTCCCGGAGGACTCGTCAAGTCGTCTCCTTCTTCGGCGTGTTCGGCGGTACGGCCCGCGGCATCATCTTCGCCACGGCGGGCGGTTTCGCCATCACGGCGGCCGTCCAGCACAAGCCGGGCAAGGCCAAGGGCATGGACAACACCTTGCGTACGTTCGCCGACACCCCTGCGGGCCCCTGGCTGTTGGCACTGATAGCCGTCGGACTCATCGCCTTCGGAGTCTTCTCCTGGGCCAACGCCCGCTGGCGCAAGGTCTGATCGACCCGGCGGGCTGGGGGTGCGACATGCCCTGGCGGCAGGGCCCGGACCGCCGACGGAATCGTCACCGCCGGGGAGATCGGCCCCCGCACGCCAGAGGCTGGGACTGGAAGCGGCCCACCGGTCCCACCGGTCCCACCGATCCCACCGATCCCGCCGAGCACTGGCCACCACGTCGAGAACCGTCAAAGAGCCTTTATCCGGATGGGACGTTTGTTCGGTCTCCATCGGTACACACGAAGAGCTGACACCACCTCTATTCGAGAGCGGAGACACACATGGGCATCATCGCGTGGATCATCATCGGCCTGCTCGCCGGCGCCATCGCCAAGGCCCTGATGCCGGGCAAGGACCCGGGCGGCATCATCGTCACCATGCTCATCGGCATCGTCGGCGGCCTGCTCGGAGGCTGGCTGGGCAAGGTCATCTTCGGCGTTGACTCCGTCGACGGGTTCTTCGACCTCTCGACCTGGATCGCCGCGATCGTCGGTTCCCTCATCCTGCTCGTTCTCTACCGGCTCGTGACGGGCAACCGGCATTCCCACCGCCACGCCTGACCGGCGAGGCGCACGCCCGTACACACGCTCGTACCAGCTGAACGGCTCCCCCTGACACACAGGACGGGAGCCGTCGGCATGTCCAGGCTCCGACGAGAGGCGTACCCCACATCCGACGGAGGCGGTTTCGGGGTATTCGGATCAGAGACGAAGGCGTCTCGGACCACGGACGAGCGCCTCCCGGAACGGAGACGGAGGCAGGATCGACTGTTGTCGTTTGACAACTATGGTCAGGAGGCAAGAAAGTGGCGGTGTCGCACTGCACGGGGAAGGGTCTGCAATGTTCCGGAGGGCGGAGGTCGCTCCGTGCGCCGGCCGTCAAGGGCCCGGAGCTTCGGGGCAACGGGCGGCCCGGCCCGGCGATCAGGCCGTACCGGCCCGCGGGGTCGTGTCGTGAATCTGTACGGCCGCCGTGTCGCAGAACGACTCCAGCCCCTCGAGGAGCGCCGCCCGCTTGGCGGGAGGCATCTGCTCCAGCACCGCCTGGAGCTCGCGCTCCCGACGCTCACGCAGGCCGTCGAGGAAGGTGCGGCCGCGATCGCTGAGGTGCAGCCGCACCTCACGCCGGTCGGCGGGGCTGACCACACGGTCGACGAAGCCTGCGGCCACCAGGCGGTCGCAGAGCCTGCTGGTGGACGGTGGCGTCGAGGCAAGACTGTCCGCGAGGGTGCGCAGGTTGATGCCGTCCTGGTGTTCCAGCATCAGCAGGACGCGCATCTGGGACGGAGAGGCGGGTGCCGTCGACGCGCGGCCCCACAGGACTTCCAGCAACTCCACGGCGGTCAAGGTCACACGCGCGACCTCGACCGGCTCGGGGCGGGGGCGGAAGACAGTCACCGTCACACTCTCGCAGGCACCTGGGACGGCTGCCAGCGTACTAGGTGCCGGTAGCGGCAAGAGATGGTTCGGACGACCTGACAGGACCCGGTTCGGGCGCGGCCTCGTCCGGATGAGGTTCGTACGCGTCCGGCGAAGGATGGGTGTATTCACGATCATGCACAGATTTGTTACCGCCGAGCGCGCTCTGCGCGCGGCGGCCCCGCACGAGTTGCTCGACGCCGTGCGCCGCGTCCTCGTGGAGGAGTACGGGGCACGGTCCGTCGAGTTGTTGATGGCCGACTACGGCCTCACCGTCCTGCAGGCGGTGTCCGAGCTGCCCCAGACCGCCGTGCCGGTGCCGGTGCACAGCAGCCCGGCCGGGCGCGCCTTCGGCGCCCAGGAGCCCTGCCTCGAGAGCGGTCCCGAGGGCTCCGTGCGCGTCCATCTCCCGGTCACCGTGCGAGGTGACCGTCTTGGCGTGCTCACGGTGACCCTGCCGGAGAAGGAGAGCGTCCGCGAGCTTCTCGGCGAGCTCGCGGACATCGCCCAGGTGCTCGGGCACGAGGTCATCGTGGCCGAGCGCGACACGGACGTGTATCTCCAGGCCAGGCGCAAGGACCGGCTGACCCTCGCCGCCGAGATGCAGTGGCAGCTCCTGCCCGGCCGCTCCTGCAGCGCGCCGGAGTACGAAGTCGGCGCGCAGCTCGAACCGGCGTACGCGATCTTCGGTGACAATTTCGACTGGTCCGCGACGGCCGACCACCTCCAGCTGTACGTCACCAACGGCATGGGAGAGGGCATAGAGGCCTCCCTGCTGACGAACCTCGCCATCAACGCGCTGCGCAACGCCCGACGGGCCGGGATCTCCATCGACGACCAGGCGGCCCTGGCGGACCAGGCCGTGTACGCCCACTACCAGGGGCGCTGCTTCCTGTCGGTGCTGATGTTCGACTTCGAACTGGCCACGGGCCGGGTGAAGGTCGTCGACGCGGGCTCCCCCCAGATGCTGCGCCTGCGCGCCGGCGCTGTCGAGCGCGTGACGTTCGAGGCACAGCTTCCGCTGGGCATGTTCGAGGAGACCGACTACGTCGCCCAGGACTTCTCCGTCGAACCCGGCGACCGGCTCGTCTTCGTCAGCGACGGGGTGTACTCGGTCGCCTCGCCGAAGGGCGAGGCGTACGGCGACACGGCCCTGACCAGGGCGATCATGTCCACCCGCCTGCTGCCCGCGGCGGAGGTACCGCGCGCCATCCTGCGCGAGCTGACCGGACATCGCGGCCAGTCGCTCCCCAAGGACGACGCCCTCGTGGTCTGCCTCGACTGGCGGGGACGATGAGCCGACACCCCGCGGGCGGAGGCGGATGTGTCGATCCTGTGTCGCTGCCGCCGGACACGCAGCCATGATACTTGTCATGCGGCAATAATTGCCGCAGAGGTGGTGCCGGTCCCGGCACGGCGGCCAGGTGCCCAGAGGGAGACGATGTACGTGTCGGAGCAGGCGGCGGGACCGGCGACACGCCTCGGCGCCCGCCTCACCGCGGTCGCGGGACGCCTTGCGGGACGCTTGATCAGCAGTGGACGCGGCGCGCCAGATCGGGCCCGCGGCGCAGCGGGCCCCTCCCGTGGCGCGCCAGGTCCCAGGGCGGCCGGCGCCTCCGTCGCCGCGGCGACGAGTCCCTCTCATGGCGCACGAGGTCCCGTCGGCGACGGCATCTCTGCGGCCGTACCGCCCGTGCTCCCCCCGGCGGTACGACCGTGACGCCGCCGGAGGTCCGCGAGGTCACCTCGGTCTGCGAGGCGGCCCGCGCCCGCATCTTCGCCGCGCATCTGACGTCCGCCCTGGGAGCGCCCGCTGTGGACAGGGCCCGCTTCCTCACGGCGCTCACGGAAGGCCTGCGCGAGCACCTCGGCCGGGGCGGTGCACGACTCACCCTGGACATCCGGCCGCCCGCCTCCGACGGCACCGTGCTCCTGCACGCGGTCTCGACACCCCTCGTACAGGGGCCGCACAGTCCGCCGCCGCAGGAACTCGCCATCAGCTGCCCCGGCGCCGTACCGGCGCATCCGCCTCGGACGCACAGCACTGACGACGCCCTCCACGCGGAAGCGGTCCTGGCGGCGGACGAGGAGTCCGCGGCCGTCCTGCGCCAGCTGGACGAGACAGAGCGGCAGCTACGACTGCACCGCGAGGAGCTGTACCAGACCAACCAGGACGTACTCGCGCTGCACGCCGAACTCGACACCGCCGCGCGCACCCAGCGCGACCTGCTGGACGCCGAACGGGCCGCCCGCGGCCAGGCGGAGAAGGCACGTCGGCTGCTCACGTTCCTCGGCGACGCCAGCAACGCGGTGAGCGCGTCCCTGGACCAGGAGGACATCCTGCGGTGTCTGCCCGAACTCCTCGTCCCCGACTACGCGAGCCACGTCGACGTATGGCTCTTCGACGAACCGGCGGATTCCCACGACGCCCGCTCCGCCGCCGCGGTCGCGGCCGCCCGTCGCGAACGCCCCCAGCACGCCGGACCGCGTCCCGGAGGCCTCCCCGGGGTGGACGATCTGCCGCCCTCCGCCCTCTCCCCCGACCGGCCCCTGCTCTGTCTGCCGCTCGCCGTGCGCCACACCTCGGGAGTGCTGTCCCTCACCGCACCCGGAGACCGCTTCGACGAGGACACCACCGTGATGCTGGTGGAACTGGCCCACCGGACCGCCATCGCGCTGGACAACGCCCGACGCTACGAACAGCACCGCACCACGGCCGAGGCCCTCCAGCGCGCCCTGCTCACCGACCTGATCCCCACCGACGGGATACACCTGGCCGCCCGCTATCTTCCGGCCACGCGCGGGCTCAACATCGGCGGTGACTGGTACGACGCCTTCCAGCAGCCCGACGGCAGCCTCATGACCGTGGTCGGAGACGTCACCGGGCACGGTCTGCGCGCCGCCGTGATCATGGGGCAGTTGCGCACCGCCCTGCGCGCCTACGCCGTCGAGGACGGCAGTCCCGCGCACATCCTCACCCGCCTGCACCGCATGCTGCGCCACCAGCAGCCCAACCTCTACGCGACCGCCGTGATCGCCCGCTTCAGACCGGGCGATCCCCAGGTCGTCTGGGCCGCCGCCGGACACCCGCCGGCGATGGTCCGCTCCCCCGACGGCACCGTCAGCGTGCTGGACACCCGTCCCGGCCTGATGCTCGGAGTCCCCCTGCCCTTCGAGTACCGCAACCACACGGCCGACCTGCCGCCCGGCTCGACGCTGGCCCTGTACACCGACGGACTGGTCGAACGGCGGTCCCAGGGCATCGACCCGGGCATCAAGCTGCTCGGGCACGGTCTGGCCGCGCTGAGCACAGCCGACCTGGAGGACCTGGACGGGTGCGCCGAGACGCTGCTCAAGCCTTTGGTGCACGACTCCGAACGCGACGACGACGTGTGTCTCCTGCTGTGCCGCACCCTTCCGTCCGCGGACCGGCGAGCGCAACGCGACGCTGCGCCCGCCGCGCATCCCGGATCGGGCGGCGAGCCGCCGCGTCCCGACTTGGACGACGCGCTCCCGTGCCCCGATCCCGGCGGCACGCTCCCGCGTCCCGACCCGGACGACACGCTGCCGCACCTCGACTCGGGCGGCGCGCTGCCGCGTCCCCGGGAGGAGGCCGCTCAGGGCTGACGACTCGACGCGCCTCGACGGCGTGCGCGTGCAGGACCCGAGTGGAGGGTATGGAGACACGGTGAACGCCTCCGATCCGGGCCCGTCCGCGGAAGCCCAGCTGCGCGCAGCTCCGCCGCACGCCCTGGTGCCCACCGCGCGCCGCCTGCTGGCGGAGCGCGTCGGCGCCCTGGACCTGACGCTCCTCCTCGCCGACTACGGCCTGGCCGTCCTCCAGCCCGTCACCCACCTGCCGTACACCGGCGACACGGTCTCCGCCCACGAGGGGCCCGCCGGAACCGCCTTCACCACCCAGCACCCCGTCCTGGAGGTCACGGCCGACCCGGCCACCCGTATGGTGCACCTGCCGGTCACCGTCCGCGGCGACCGCCTCGGCGTGCTGTCCGTCCGGGTGCCCACACCGTCCGCCGAACCGGACACGGTGCTGCAACTGGCCGACTTCGCCACCGCGTTGGGACACGAGATCGCGGCCGCCGGCCGGCACACGGATCTGTATCTCCAGGCCCGCCGGACCCGGCGCCTCACCCTCGCCGCCGAGATGCAGTGGCAGCTCCTGCCGGGCCGCGCCTACGCCTGCGAGGAGTGTGTCCTCGGCGCCCACCTCGAACCCGCCTACTCCATCGGCGGCGACACCTTCGACTGGTCCGCCGGCGCCGACGACCTCACGCTCACCGTCACCGACGGCATGGGCGAGGGAATCGACGCCGCCCTGCTCGCCGGGCTCACCATCGGGGCACTGCGCAACGCCCGCCGCGCCGGCCTCGGCCTCGCCGACCAGGCATGCCTCGCCGACCAGGCCGTCTACAGCCGATACGGAGGCAAGATGTACGCCTCCACCCTGCTGCTGCGCCTCGACCTGGCCACCGGCACCGCGCACGCCGTCGACGCCGGGTCACCCCGCCTCTACCGCCA
Source organism: Streptomyces mangrovisoli (assembly GCF_000974985.2). Classification (GTDB taxonomy): domain Bacteria; phylum Actinomycetota; class Actinomycetes; order Streptomycetales; family Streptomycetaceae; genus Streptomyces; species Streptomyces mangrovisoli. The sequence goes on from NZ_LAVA02000017.1 coordinate 55,827, forward strand.
GCGCGGGAACACCGTCGAACGCGTCGAATTCGAGGCCCAGCTGCCGCTCGGCATGATGGAGGAGACCCTCTACGAGGAGCAGACCTTCCAGGTCGAGAAGGGTGACCGCCTGCTGGCCATCAGCACCGGCGTCCACGGCACCCGCTCACGGACGGGTGAGACCTTCGGCGAGGGCGTCCTGCGCCAGATCCTGCGGGCGACGCGGCAGACGGCGCCCCAGGAAGCCGCTCGCGCCGTCGTCGCCGGTCTGATCGAGCACGTCGACAGCGCGGAACTGGAGTCGGACGCGGCCGTCGTGTGCCTCGACTGGACCGGACGCATCGCCCAGTGACCCCACGGCGCCCTTCTGCGTCCGTCCCCATCCGTCAACGTCCGTCGGAGTCCGTCTACGGGTGCCGACCGGTCGATCCGCCCTGAGCCGCGAAGAAGGCCTTCATCCCCCGGGTCAGCGCCGCCCGCTCCGCGGGTTCCATGCCCCGCAGCACCTCGGCCAGCGCCTGGGCACGCCGATGGGCCACGTCCCGCAGCACACGGCGCCCGTGGGCGGTGAGTCGGAGCTGCACCTCACGACGCCTCTGCGGGTGCACAGCCCGCTCCATCATGCCCGCCGCCTCCAGCCGGTCGCACAGCCGGCTGGCGGTGGGCATCCCCAGATCCATCCGCTCCGCCAGGCCCGTCAGGTTCAGTTCGGGCGCCGTCTCCAGGACCCGCAACGCCCGCAGCTGGTGCGGGGACAGCCGCACCGTCGCCTCTTGCGCGGCCGTGGACCACAGGTGCACCAGGCAGTCCACGGCATCCGCGATCTCACGCGCGTCGGCGGTCGGAACGTCCCCCGAGCCGCCGGCGCGATCGTCGGCGCCGCCGGGAACCATCACAAATACATCGCTTTCAGTGGGACCGGGGCCGCGGGAACCCCCTTGCCCATCGCTGTACCCGGCGAGCCGGAGCGCAACCACGGACGTCCTGGCGACGCAGGCGAAAGCGGCGTAATGCCTCATGCCCGGCGGTGCCCGCGCGTGTCCGCACCCTGCCGGCCCGCCACCCCCTCGGTTCCGGCTCGGATCGATGTCTCGAGCGATCTCGCGCACGTCTTTGCCCCGGGCCCTGAGGAGCGCGATCTCCTCTCGCTCGGAAAACGACAGGTACCTGCCCGAGGACGGCTTCCAGTCGAACGGTCGCATGCCACCACATGGGCGGTACCAACGCACCGCGACCGCCGGCTCCACGCCGATGACGGCAGCGGCGAGCGTGCGCGCCGGGCGCCGGGCGCCGCCCGCCGGCTCCACTCTTGTTCGGAGCTCTAAGGTGCTTCGCACCGGGCGAGGGCGGTTCGCGCCAGCCCGCGCAGCCAGGCGTGGGCGTGGTCGGTGTCGTAACGCTGATGCCAGGACAGGTACACCGGCGCCAAGGGCAGTTCGAGCGGGAGGGGGAGCACGGCCAGGCCGGTGTCGGCGACGGCCGGCCTCGCGGTGGCTTCGGGGACGCTCACCAGGAGATCGGAGCCGCGGGCGAACTCCAGGGCGGCTGCCTCCGTCGGCACGGTCGCCACCACGCGGCGGCTGACCCCGAGCCCGGCGAGGGCGGTGTCGAGAGCGTTGCCGAGGTTTCCGCGTCGCGAGACGTTGATGTGCTCGGCGTCGGCGTACCGCTTGGCGGTGAGGGTCCTGACGCGGGTGAGGGGGTGTCCCCGCCTGACGACGATGACGAGGCTGCTCTCGCCCACGTGCTCGGCACGGATGTCCGGTGCGCCCGGCCGGTTGGAGTTCGCCTCCAGGTCGACCTCGCCGCGCCGCAGCTCGGGGGTGTCGCCGCTCGTTTCCGCGACGAAGCGCAACCGCACTCCAGGCGCCTGCCCGCGTACGGCCGCGAGCAGTGCGGGGCCGCTCAAGGCGATCAGGGAATCGTGCCAGCGGAGCGTGAAAGTGCGCTCCAGCGTTGCGAGATCGATCTCACGGCTCGGTGCCAGCACTCCCTCGACCTGGTGCAGCAGCTCGTGCACCTGCTGCCGGACGGCGATCGCGTACGGCGTCGGGGTCATCGTGCGGCCGGTCCGCACCAGGATCTGGTCCCCGGTCGTGCGCCGGATTCGGCCCAGGCTCCGGCTCATCGCGGGGGCGGTGACATGCAGGCGCGCGGCGGCTCCGGCCACGCTTCCCTCCTCCAGCAGCGCGTCGAGCGCGGTGAGCAGGTTCAGATCTAATTGCATGCGAGTAATCCTAGGCGTGCCTGACATGCATTTGAAGTTAACAAAGAGGCCCCATACCTTCGAGACGAGAGCGGACGAGGCACCGCACGGCTCGTCCCGACCACTCTCATCGCCCCCTCTCCGCAAGGGAGTTCCGCCATGCCCGAAACGCTTCGGACCACGGACGTCGCCGCCTTCGACGCCGATCTGCTCGACCGGACCGCGTCCGCCGTCCGCACCGCCGGTTCGGCGTTGCGCGAGCGGTTCGGCGAAGTGGTCCGCCACCGGACTCGCGAAGAGCTGATGCGCGCACTGGCCGCCAACGACGACTCGGTCCTCGACATCCTCCGCCCCCTGCTGGCGGGCCTTCGCCCCGACGCCGGCTGGGTGGAGGACGAGTTGGACGGCGGGGCGCTGCCGCCCGGCGAATGGTGGGTGGTGGATCCGGCCGAAGGCAACGTCAACCACCTGCACGCCCTGCCGGAATGGGCCGTGACGGCCACCCTCGTGCGGGAGAACCAGCCGGTGCTCACCGCGGTCCACCTGCCGTTGACCGGCGAGACCTACACCGCTCGCACCGGCGCCGGCGCCCACCTCGACGGCCTGCCGCTGCACGTCTCCCAGGCCGCGGACCTCGGCCTGGGCATCGTCGCCACCAGCCAGGCCAGGCCGGACGAGGACGAGGCGGTGGTACGGCGCGTCGGCTCGTCGATCACGGCGATGCTCTTCGACGCGCTCGTGGTCCGCACCGCCGTACCAGCGACCCTGCACCTGGCGAACGTGGCCGCGGGCCGGATCGACGCCTTCTGGCAGTTCGCCGGTGCCCGCGCGGACCTGCTGCCCGGGGCGTTGCTCGTCACCGAGGCGGGCGGACGGATCTCCGACGCCGAGGGACGCCCCTGGACCCCCGAGAGCGGGAGCTTCCTGGCCGCCGCGCCCGGCGTCCACGCCGCAGCCGTCGCCACGCTCTCGCGCTGACCGCGCACACACCGCACGCACCGCACACTCTGCTCACTCTGCACACATGGAAGGACCAGTTCGCCATGACCACGATCGCTGTTCTCGGAAACGGCCGCGTCGGAAGCAACCTGGCCGCGGCCCTCGTCCGGGCGGGGCATGAGGTGACCGTGGCGGACCGCACGCCGGGCGCCGCCGCCGACGCCGCCCGGACGGCCCCCATCGTCATCAACGCCACCCCGGGCGCCGGCTCCCTGGAGCGGCTCGTCGCCCTGCGCGAGGAACTGCGCGACAAGATCCTTGTCGACGTCTCCAACGCCACCGTGGACGGCCCCGACGGACTCCCCGCCGACCTGCTCTACCCCGGCTCCAGCCTCGCCGAGCGGCTCCACGAGGCACTCCCCCGGACACACGTCGTCAAGACGCTCAACACCATGCTGTTCACGGTGATGACCGCCCCCGCGACACTCGCCCAGGCGCCTGACGCCTTCCTGTCCGGCGAGGACCCGCAGGCCAAGCAGACCGTCCGCGCCCTGCTGACCGACCTCGGCTGGCGTGAGGAGTGGATCACCGATCTCGGCGGGATCCGGACCGCCCGCGCCACGGAGGCCGCCGTACTGTTCGTGCCGCACGTGATCCGGTCCGGCGGATTCGCGCCTTTCGCGATATCGGTCGCCCGCTGACGCCCGCCCGGTGCCCGCCGCGGGCGAAGCTCCGGAGCGGAGCACCGGCCGGTCCCGCGCCCACGGGGCCCGCCCGGGCGCGGCGGACCACTTCAGGTACGGGCCGTCGGTGCCGACCTTGCCCGCGGCGCCTCGGCGGCGGCCGGTGCCGCGCTCTGGGTACGGCCGGCCTCGGGCAGCGCCGACAAAAGGCTGAGCATGACCGCCGCGGCAGCCGATGCCGCCCCTGGGCGCCGGAGTCGCCCGGCTGGGGTGCGTCTCATTGCGGAATCCCCAAAGGGTGCTCCGCGGCCGGTGGCCGCGGTGTCCGGCGTGCGGGACCCGCTCGACCGGCGTCCGTCCCGTGTGGATCCCCGCCGTGGTGCCCTGAGGCGCCGCAGGACCATGGCGAGCAACGGACTCCCGACCTAAAAGCAATCTCGGAAAATTGCTGCAACTTGTTGCACACCCGGAAGATACTCGGTCGCTACAGGGCCGGAAAGAGTTCCGGCGCGGATGCACGCGCGCCCCGATCTCCGCAGCCCGTCATTCGACAGCCGGACCGACCTCCTTTGCCGCACGGCCCGACGCCGGCCTGGACCTTCGTCTCCGCGCGGGAGCAACGGACGTAAGGTGACGGACCGTCCGCTCACGTCGACGTGGCCAGGTAGGCACGGGCGACGTCGAGGGCATGGTCGACGTCGCGGGTGCCGGTCGACACACACAGGGTGTAAGCGGCGTCGCGCAGGCTCTGACCGGACGGGATCGTCGCATCCGGCGCCTCCGCGAGGAGCGACTCGTAGTCCGTCACCATTCGGCGCAAGGTGACGGGCAGGGGCATCAGCATCAGGGCAACTCCTTCGCCAGGGCCGTCGCACCGTGCATGAGCGAAGAAGCTCCGGCACGGCGCCGACAAGTGGCCGTTTCCGCCGTACGGACATCCGTGCAACCGCAGGGCGTTCCCGGCGGCAGGCGGAGCCCGCTCGGCCTGCGCCTCCGGTCCGAAGCACCGAAGTGGCAGGTGCCCCGCCATCGCGACAGCAAACCGCGCATCTCCCACCGCAAGCGCGCGGCATCCGGACCAGCACCCCAACCCGCATTGGCACCCGCACCCGCACCCGGCGGTGAGTGCCCGCCGTCTAGGGAAGCGGTGTCCCGCCGGTGGCGTTGAGGATCTCCGCGGTGATGAAGCTCGCTGCGGGTGAGGCGAGGAAGACGTAGGCCGGCGCCATCTCGGCGGGCTGGGCGGGCCGGCCGAGGGGCGACTGCTTGCCGAAGTGCGCCGTGTCCGGCAGCGTCGCCGGGATCAGCGGAGTCCACACCGGCCCCGGGGCCACGGCGTTGACGCGGACACCGTCGCCGGCCACCATCTGCGCGAGCCCCTGGGTGAACGTCACGATCGCACCCTTGGTCATCGCGTAGTCCAGCAGATGCGGACTGGGCTGGTACGCCTGCACGGAGGCCGAGTTGACGATGCAGGAGCCGGACGGCATGTGCGGCAGCGCCATCTTGCACAGCCAGAACATGCCGTAGAGGTTGGTGCGCACCACCCGGTCGAACTGCTCGGTCGTGATGTCCTGGATGCCCTCGGGCTGTGACATCTGGTAGGCGGCGTTGTTGACGAGGATGTCGATGCGGCCGAACTCGTCGACCGCGCGCCCGACCAGCTCCCGGCACTGCTCCTCCTGCCGGATGTCACACGCCGCTCCCACCGCCTGGCGGCCCGCGTCGCGGACGAGTGCCTCGGTGCGGTCCGCGTCCTCCTTCTCCTGGGGAAGATAGGTGAACAGCACGTCCGCGCCCTCACGGGCATAGGCCAGGGCGACGGCCCGTCCGATACCGGAGTCGCCGCCGGTCACGACGGCCTTGCGGTCGTACAGGAGCCCGCTGCCCTCGTTGGTCGGGGGGCGGGTCCATGGGGCCGGTCCAACCGGGGTGCTGCTGGTCCTGGTCCGGGAACTCGGGGCGGGGGTGCTTGGTCGTGGGGTCCTCAGCCATGGGTTCGCTCCTCGTGCTCGTCCCTGCGGGGGTGCGGGCTGGGTGCCCCGTGGCGTTCGTGCCACACGCGAAAAGGTCCGTTTCGTCGTGGCACACCACGATCTCGACCGCACCGACTGGAGCCGGGCGGTGGGCGATTCGCCCCGGCCGCGCACCCAAGCCGCCCACAGCCACGCGTGGAAGGCGGCTTCGAGAGCCGCAACCACTGGATCTACAGCGCCGCTTCACCCGTCGGGGAGATCCTGGGCCGGCTCGGCGTGCGGTTCGCCTCCGCCACGGCCTCGGCCTTCAAGGGCGCCACGACGTCGGTGTCACGAACGGGCCCGCCAACAATAGCCAGAAGCCGCTCGCGCTCCGGTCGTTCAAGCGGCTGCCGGTCCCGAAGAAGGACCCCCGCGGATTGGTGCTTTCGCGCGGAGGGGTCCTGGCCGCGTCCTGGGTGTGCGGGTGTCCGGCCGAGCCGGTCCGGCCGGACACCCGTCCTCTTCGGTCGGATTCGGTCAGCCGCCGGCCTTGCGCCGCAAGGCCCGCCGGCTCGCGGCCGGGCCGTTCGTCCTGCGTACCTTCGGCGCGTCGCCGCCCGCGGACACGTCGCCGGAGTCCGCCCGCGCGCCCCTCTTACGTTCCAGGGCTTCCCGGAACTTGCGCTTCAGGTCGTGGTTGCCATCGCTGTCGGGGCCCAGGGCGGGCGCCTCGGGCTCAGTCGGCTCCGAACCTTCCGGGGTTGCAGACTCTGCGGTCATCGTGACCCCCTGGGTTCGGACGCTGGGAAGCACGCACAGCTCGTCAGACCCGCGCCGCGGACGCGCCGCCCATATCATCGCGGCGCGACGCGGCAGGCGACCGCCGGAGGTGCGCCGCTCCACTGCGGTCTCGAACTCGACGGCCCGGACACGCCTTGGGGGCGGGCGTCGGCGAGATGCCGGTGCCCGCCCCGGTGTGTGGCGGAGTGACGGTCGGACCCCCCGGCATCCGAGCCGGTTCGGTACCCCCACTGTTGTCCGCCAAGGAAAAGCTTCCCCTTGTAGTGTGGATTCCCGAAGAACCCATTCCACACGTGGAATTCGGTTCCGTCCCGCGGACGTCGAAACAGCCGCGCCGCTTCCCCTCACAGCCCCGGCGGGGTGGGTGTGCGACGCGAGAGGTACGGGTCAGCGGCGCAACATCATGACGACGGCGACGATGACGATGATGAGGACGACGGTGCCCAGCCCTATGTACACAGGTTTTCCTTTCCCCTGGGGAGTGGCACATTTCGGTGCCGCAGAAACCCGTGTGCCCCTGGCAGCGCATTTAAGCCCGGTGATTTCTGGGCGCGGTGCCAATTTCGTTGCCGGGGCCGAGATGGCGTGCGCGGCCGTCATTACGGCTCGTCCCACCGGACCTCGCGCTCGCCGACCGCGAGCGACACGTCGTACAGGGCGGTCGCTCCGTGGGCGAGTGCGGCGCCGCCCATGACGCTGAGCACCAGCGGGTTGACGCGGGCCAGCAGGCCCATGGCCACGGGGATCCCGGCCTCGGTCATCATCAGCGCATGGACCGCCGACTCCTTGGTCCCGCTCCTGTGCTCGATCCGGGTCCGCCGGTGCATCCACCAGTCGGCGAGGCCGGGCAGCACCCACAGCGAGAGCGCGCCGTAGAGCAGGAAGCGGCGGCTCGCGTCCTCGGCGTCGGTCGAGCGGGCCGCGATCCGCAGATCGTCGCCTCGCCGCCAGCCCCGCAGGGTCTTCCGGGTCCTCCAGGGCAGTGCGCGCAGCGCCATGGGCGCCTCCGTGGGATCAGGACGGCCTGGGCCTTCGCACCCGCGATGGCGTACGACCCCGGTGCCCTTCCTGCTGTGCGCGACACCGTGCACGGTCCCGCCGCCATCGGGTACTCGGCAGCGGTCACCCGTACGGACACGGTTCAGGAGGCACGATGTCGAACTTCGGATACTTCCTCGCGTGCGAGGAGCACGGCCCGGCGGAACTCGTCGAGCAGGCAAGGATGGCGGAGCAGGCCGGATTCGACTCCCTGTGGATCTCCGACCACTACCACCCGTGGAACGACGCGCAGGGCCAGAGCCCGTTCGTGTGGTCCGTGATCGGCGCCCTCTCGCAGGCGGTCTCGCTGCCCGTACAGACGGCCGTGACCTGCCCGTTGATACGCATGCACCCCGCGGTGGTCGCCCAGGCGGCCGCCACCGCCGCGGTCCAGCTGGAGGGGCGCTTCCGGCTGGGTGTGGGCACGGGCGAGGGGCTGAACGAGCACATCCTCGGTACCGTCTGGCCCGAGGCACCGGTGCGTCTGGAGATGCTGGAGGAGGCGCTGCAGATCATCCGGCGGCTGTTCACCGGTGAGCAGATCAGCCATCGGGGCCGGCACTACACGGTGGAGAACGCCCGCCTGTACACGGTGCCCGACGAGCCGGTGCCGATCGACGTCTCGGCCTTCGGCCCGCAGGCCGCCGAACTCGCCGCGCGGATCGGCGACGGGCTGATCACGATGGCGCCGGACGAGTCCGTGGTGGAGCGGTTCCGGCGCGGTGGCGGCGGTACGAACCCGGTGTACGGCGGGCTCAAGGTGTGCTGGGGCACCGACGAACGGGAGGCGGTCCGGACGGCGCACCGGCTGTGGGCCAACGAGCAGTTGCCCGGCGAACTCCCGCAGGTCCTGCCCACCCCGCGCCACTTCGAGCAGGCGTCCCAGCTGGTCACCGAGGAGCAGGTCGCCGCGTCCGTACCGTGCGGGGGCGATCTCGACACCCATCAGGGCTTCCGTTGGGTATCCCCGGCTTCAGCCGGGGCGGGAAAACGGAACGGTGCGGAGCACCGTTGTTCGGTGATGTCAGGACAAAGGGCGACGCTGTTCCTCGATGTACTGACGGACGATCGACAGCGGCGCTCCGCCACAGGAGGCCGCGAAGTACGAGCGTGACCAGAAGGCCGCCGAGCCCGTACCAGTCCGGTTGACGCGGCCGGTGTACTCGGCGCGCAGGTACCGGGAGCTGACCCCTTTAAGGCTGTTGACCAGCTTGGAGAGTGCGAGCTTGGACGGGTAGTGCACCAGGAGATGCACGTGGTCGGCCTCGCCGTTGAACTCCCGCAGCTCCACCTCGAACTTGTCGCACACCTCCCGCATGATCTCTTCGCACCGCTGGAGCATGGCGTCATCGAAGATCCCCTTCCGGTACTTGGTGACGAACACCAAGTGAGCGTGCAGATGGAAGGCGACATGACGCCCCCTGCGGATAT